>URCH01000005.1 GCA_900546275.1 uncultured Mycoplasmatota bacterium | reverse complement strand
ATTATATAACTTGTATTTTCTCTTAAAATTTTCCAACATTTACTTTACTTCATCTGTTTTATCAATAATTTTAAATATATAATGTATATACTTAAATGGTAGAATACAAAATATAAATTTTTCCAGATAGGAATTTCAAATTTTTGATATATATTTTTTTGATTTTATATTTTTGTATTATTGATATATTTAATTTTATGTGATAAGATTTATTTGATTAATAAAAGTAAGAGGTTGTGTTATATGTTTGATATAAAAAAAGAGGAATTTAAAAAAAATAAACTTTTCTTTTTAATTAGCTTTTTGGTTATAATTTTGTTTATACTATTAAGTTTGTTTATAAGTAAAAATAATAAATTAGAAACTAAAGACTTAGAAGAAAATGGAAAGAATACTATTTCAAAACTATTGATTAATGAAATAGTAACCTCAAACGATGGAGTATATTCTTCCGAAGATGGTAGTGTATGTGACTTTATAGAATTATATAATGGTACAGCTAATGATATTAATTTAAAAAACTATGGATTAAGCGATGAAAAGAAAAAATCTAAATGGGCATTTCCTGAAGTTACAATTAAAAGCAATGAATACTTAATTGTTAATCTATGTGGAACTCAAAAAAATGGATTATATGCACCTTTTAAACTCAAAAGTGGTGGTGGAGAAACAATAGCACTAACAAACGCAAGTGGAAAGGTAATTGATGCAGTCGAAACAGCAAATTTAGATAAAAATACTTCTATGGGAAGAGATTTGAATGGAATTTGGCACACTTTTGAACAAGTTACTCCTGGATTTGCTAATACAATCGAAGGATACAATAAATACATTGAAAGTCTTAATGGAGAAGAAGATATATTAAAAATAACAGAATTTTTACCTAAAAATAATGGGAATTTCAAAATTAATGATCAATTTTTAGGATATATTGAACTTACCAATACCGGTGATGAAGAAATAAATTTAAAAAATTATACATTGTCATCGTCTGATGATCCTAACAATATGAATTCTATATTTAAATATAATCTTCCTGATAAAATATTAAAGCCTAATGAAGTTGTAGTTTTATACACGTCTGGCAAAAACAAGAACAATGATATAATAGAAACAAATTTTAAATTAAACTCAAAAAACGGAGTTATTATACTAGGAAAAAATGGTAAAATTATCGAAAAACAAGAATATAAAAACTTGGAAAATGGAATAGCTATGATAAAAGTTAACAATCAATTTGTAGAATCAAATGTTATAAGTCCGGGTTATTCTAACGATAGTAACGGGGTTGAAAAATTTAACGAGAAAATTAGTACACCTGATGATTTAATAATTAATGAAGTCATGAATAATAATTACTCATATATGCCACAAAACGGTAATAACTATTATAGTTGGGTTGAATTAAAAAACAATTCAAATCATGAGATAAATTTAAAAAATTACAACTTGTCTAATAAAGACACAAAAATGTTTAATTTACCTGATAAAACACTTAAGTCTGGTGAATACTATATTGTAATGTTATCAGGAGATTCAAACCTTACAAACGATTCATACATACATGCTAACTTTAAACTTTCAAAGACAGAATCATTATATTTGTTTAAAGATAATAATATTATTGATTCTGTAATGATTTCTAACATACCAAACGGATATAGTTATGGTAGAGGTCAGCACGGATTCTACTATATTAGTTCACCTACTCCTAACAAATCAAATAATACTGGAACTAGAGAAATTTCTGCAACACCTCTTGTAAGTATTTCTTCTGGAATTTATAACAATGTTGATTCTGTAGAAATAGCCATAAATGCTCCTGGGACTATTTACTATACATTAGATGGAAGTAAACCTACAACATCTTCGAATGTATATAAAAGTCCTCTTTTTATAAAAAAAACTAGTGTATTAAAAATAATGTCGAAGGAGGATGGAAAGATACAAAGTAATGTTGTTACTAAAAGTTATATAGTAAATGAAAATCATACACTTCCCGTTATGTCTGTTTCTCTAAATCCAAACGAATTTAGGACTTTAGAAGCTAATACTAATTCGAACATAGAATATAGCGCATACGCAGAACTATATGAAAATGGCAAGAGTTTCAGTATTCCTTGTGGAATAAAACTATTTGGTGGTTCAACTAGATCATTGCCTAAAAAAAGCTATGCCTTAAAATTTAAGAAAAAATATGGAGAGTCCAAACTTAACTATAAAGTATTTGATAACAGAGATTTTTCGTCATTTGACACATTAGTTTTAAGGTCTGGTTCTCAGGATTATAAAACGACATTTCTACGGGACATTCTAGGTACTTCAATGGTTGATGAATATACATCTGTAGATGTGCAAGCCTACAAATCGGTAATTCTTTACATAAATGGTGAATATCATGGTATATATAATATAAGAGAAAAAGTTGATGAAACTTTTATATCAAATCATTATAATGTAAATGAAGAAGATGCTAATATAATGAGAATTGATAATACAATTACTGCTGGAACATCTAAATTCTATACTTCCATACTTAATTATGTTAACAATAACAACATGGCATTACAAAAAAATTATGACTACATTAAGGAAAAAATAAACATTGAGAACATGGCAGATTATTGGATAGCTGAACTTTATGTAACTAACAATGATATAATAAATTGTAGGTTTTTCTCACACAAAGATGTTGATAATGGAAAATTACACTTTATATTTTATGATTTAGATTATGCATGGTATAACTACAGAAACAACTATTATTCCTTCATTTTAAATCCAAACGGGATGCAAGAAGGATATAACTTAGATACTTCACTTATGAGAAATATGATGAAAAATGATGAATTCAAAAAGATTTTTTTAGAACGACTAAGCTATAACATGAAAAACACATGGAAAAAAGAAAATATATTAAAAAAGTTAGACGAAATATACAGTAAATTAGCTCCCGAAATGGAAAGAGATATGAAAAGATGGGGTTCATCAATAGAGGAATGGAATGAAAATATTGATAAATTAAAAGAATACATCGATAAAAGAGAAGATTATTTATTATCACAAACTAAAGCACAATTTGGCTTGTCAAACGCACAAATGAAAGAATATTTTGGTGATTAGATATATGAATACAAGAAAATATAGACATGAAATAAAATTCATAATAAGTAAACAAATGAGTTTGGTTTTAAAACAAAGACTAGCGCTTGCTATGGATATCGATAAAAATTCTGTAAATTTAGATAACACCTACTTTATAAGAAGTTTGTATTTCGATGATATCAATTCAACAGCTTATTATGAAAAAATTGATGGTGTCCTATACAGAAAAAAATATAGAATAAGAATGTATAACAATGATTCCTCTTTTATACGATTAGAAAGAAAATGGAAACATAATAATATGACCTCAAAGGATCAACTAAAAATAAGTAAAGAAAATTGTATCAATTTATTAACAAATCAATTTGATAATATTGATAAAGAATTACTTAACCACAGTTTGATGAAAGAATTTATCACTGATATCAAAGTGTTTGGATTAAAGCCTTCTGTAATTGTTGATTATAAACGCCTTGCTTATACATACCCCATTTCCGAAGTACGGATAACTTTCGATGAAAAAATAAAATCAGGACTATATAATTGTAATTTATTTAATATGGATAGAATTACATACGATGTTATTGATAATGATGAAGTAGTTTTAGAAGTTAAATTTAATGAAGTTTTACCAGAACATATTTCTATAATTTTGCAAACAATTCCAATGTATAGACAAGCAGTATCAAAATTTGCACTTTGTAGAAGTATAAAATAAATATTTATTAAAATTCGTAAAAATCATTGATTTATATAATAAAATAATAGATAATTATATTAGATATATTAAAAAATAATAAAACATTTGAAAAGGAGATTTAAAGATTTATGAATTTTGTTGATTTAGTAAAAAAAAGTGTTATAAATGAATTTACAGGAACAATATCAATAGATAAAATAGTATTGTCACTTATAACTGCATTTATAATTGGAATTTTTATAATTTACATTTATAAAAAAACTTACAGTGGTGTTGTTTACTCAAAATCATTTTCCCTATGTATAATACTACTTGCAATGGTTACAGCGCTTATAATTAGAACAATTAACTCTAATTTAGCACTCTCACTTGGAATGGTTGGTGCCTTATCAATCGTTAGATTTAGAACCGCTGTTAAAGAGCCTGTCGACACTGGATTTATGTTTTGGGGAATAACAGCTGGTATAATGGCTGGGGCTGGGTTATATTTAATAGCAATAATAAGTTCTGTTGCTTTAGGTTTATTATATTATGTTAGTTATATTTTGGGATTTAAAGCAAATTCGCAATACTTAATGATACTTAGATATGACTCTAGGATAGATGCTAAAATAGGAAAAATGATAGAAAAAATTCCAAAACATAAAATTAAAAGCAAATCAATCACAAAAGATAAGGTTGAATTGTCTTTTGAAATATCAGATAAAAATTCTTTAAAACTTATGGATATATTCAAAGAAGTCGAAGGCATTGATAGCGTAAATTTAATAAGTTATCAAAATGATTTTGGAGCATAGAAACAAAAAATTACTTTGCATTAAAAAGTAATTTTTTTATAGCTCTTCTGTTTTCAATTAGCTAACTTTAAATTTAATAAAAGGAAATTATACAAAAACAAAGTATATTATTAGTAGTAACAAAAGAAAGGATGATATATTGAAAACATTTTTTGAATTAAATAAAAAATTCAACAAAATAAAAAATAACGGTTGGATTTTGAGTCAAGGAAATGGAAATGGAGCAGGAGGAATAACTTTTGAAAAATTATTAAATATACAAACTAACAATTTCGAAATTCCTGATTTTAAAGATATAGAATTAAAAGTAAAATATAGCAACAAAGAAAAGTACATTTCACTTTTTAATGCAACTCCAGATAGTTTTTTATATGAAATAAAGCGAATAAGCGATGAATACGGATATTCAGATAAAGATTTTCCAAACTATAATATATTCCAAACCTCAGTATATTCAAAATTAAAAATAAATGAATTTAATAACTTATATTTTAAGTTATACATCAACTATAAAGAAAATGTGATTGAATTAAATGTATATGATTCTAACTTAAATTTAATTGATAACAAAACAAGCTGGAGCTTTAATATGTTAAAAGAAAAATTAGAAAGAAAATTAAATAAAATTGCAATTATATATGCAGAAAAAACAATTATTAACGGTAAATTATATTTTAAATATAATACTATAAAATATTATAAACTAAAAAGTTTTAATAATTTTTTAGAATTAATAAATAAAAATAAAATTAGAGTATGTTTTTCAATTGGAATATATAAGTCTGGCAAAAAATTTGGTCAATTATACGATCATGGAACAAAATTTTGTATTAATAAATATGAAATAGGAAAATTATTTAAAGAAATATCCATAGACTGATATTGCTTTTTAATATAAAATATCAAAAAAAAATTCCTATTTTCATAAGAATTTAAAATCAACGTGGTCGGGAAAACAGGATTTGAACCTGCAACCCCTTGGTCCCAAACCAAGTGCTCTACCAAGTTGAGCCATTTCCCGTTAAAATGGTGCGCCCGAAGGGATTCGAACCCCTGACCTTTTGGTTCGTAGCCAAATACTCTATCCAGCTGAGCTACGAGCGCATCTTAACTATTGGGTACACACCTAATATAATCTTATATGGTGGCTTCAATTGGAATCGAACCAATGACACAAGGATTTTCAGTCCTTTGCTCTACCGACTGAGCTATGAAGCCAAATAAATGGCGGTTCCGACGAGAATCGAACTCGCGATCTTCTGCGTGACAGGCAGACGTGATAACCGCTACACCACGGAACCATTATGGTTGCGGAGGCAAGATTTGAACTTACGACCTTTGGGTTATGAGCCCAACGAGCTACCAGGCTGCTCCACTCCGCGATATTATAATAAAAACTATGAATGGCGGAGAAAGAGGGATTCGAACCCCCGCGCCGTTTCCGACCTCCCGGTTTTCAAGACCGGTCCCTTCAACCAGACTTGGGTATTTCTCCAAAACCTAAACATTCAATAAAAAAATAAATGGTGCCTAAGGCCGGACTTGAACCGGCATGAAGTATGACCTTCGCAGGATTTTAAGTCCTGTGCGTCTACCAATTCCGCCACTCAGGCATCGTTCAATTCTTACATATAAATATAAGACTATTTAATTATATTACATCTTATTGCTTTTGGCAATAGTTTTTTACTATTTTTTTCAAAAAATAACTTTTTTTAGTAAAAAAGAACCTTCAATACTAATTATTGAAGGTAAACTTACAAAATGGTGTCCCGTACAGAACTCGAATCTGTGACCCTTTGATTAAAAGTCAAATGCTCTACCAACTGAGCTAACGGGACATAATATAGTGGCTGCCTCGGCTAGATTCGAACTAGCGCATGCCACAGTCAAAGTGTGGTGCCTTACCGCTTGGCTACGAGGCAATCTAACCTAAGAAATGGTGGAGGGAAATGGATTTGAACCATTGAACCCGAAGGAACAGATTTACAGTCTGCCGCGTTTGACCACTTCGCTATCCCTCCATTAAAGTGGTGCCGGAAATAGGACTTGAACCCACAACCTACTGATTACAAGTCAGTTGCTCTACCAATTGAGCTATTCCGGCATTAATGGTGGGCGATATAGGACTCGAACCTATGACCCCTTGCTTGTAAGGCAAGTGCTCTAACCAACTGAGCTAATCGCCCAAAAACATTGACGTAATTAAATATACCATTTATATAATAATTTGTCAATAGAATTATAATATTTTATTTATTTTTTTAAACTTTCTTTTATCCAGTCTGGCAAATTACTCTTCAAAGTAGTGAATCCGAGACTTGTTTCATTTATTTTTCTCTTACGTTGAAAACTAGTATCCTTATAATTTATATCTTTTATACTTAAAGATAAATGGTTCATTTTTTCATCTATATCTATTATTTTAACATATATAATATCACCAACTCTGACTATGTTATGTATGTTTTTAACAAAATCGTTGGATATTTCGGAAATATGTATCATCCCACTATAAAGCTGATCAAACGAAACAAAAATTCCATAATTTTCAATTCCACTCACAGTTCCTTTTATTATTTTTCCAATTTTATATTTCATATAAAATCACACTCCGTTTAAATTATAACACGTATGATTTAATATGTAAATTATAGTAAAAAACAAGTACACTATAAAAATATAAAAAAAATAATAACATATAATAATATAATTGAAATAATAATTACTCTTTGCTAATTTAATATTTTGATGTATAATTAGAATGAAATATTTCAGAAAAAGGTGATAATATTATGGAAAAAGAAAAAATAATCGATGTAATTGACAAAATACGTCCCTTCTTAATAAATGATGGTGGGGATATAGAATTTGTAAAATATGAAGACAATATAGTATATATTAAAATGATGGGTGCATGTTCAAATTGTCATTTGATCGATTTTACTGTAAAAGACGTAATCGAAGACGCTATAAAAGAAGAGGTCCCACAAGTCAAACAAGTCATAAACATCAATAACATGGATTAACAACTGTAATACATGTTTTATTTTTTTGTAATTATCCATTCTACTAATTCTATGTTGTAAACCTGGCTAAAGTATTCAAAAATATTTTTTAAATATGCTTCATATTCATCAACCTTCGAAACATATTTTCTAATACATTCCCATAAATCATTTTCTTGCTTCTTATTGTAAATACAATCTTGAATCATATCAAAATAATATGTAGGATACAAAAATCTTGCAAGCAATAATATAGTCTCATCATAATTAAAACCTGCACTTTTTATATAATCATATACCATATATGATTTTTCTTTATTATCAAAAAATACATTTTTAGCATATTCACAGACGTCTCTGACAGAATAATCAACAATAAAATTAATTGGATTATATAAATCATACAAAGTCGAATTTATGTTTAATCTTCTATGTGCAATGCAATAGGCTAATTCTTCATTTAACTTATTATTAGCCAAATATGATATAGCATTCTCTGCCATACCTATATAATAACTTGCCCCCTCACTAATTACGGGATATTTTATTCCAAATTGATTAATTTGATACTCAATATAGTCTGTCTTTGCACCCCACAAATCTATCCAACTCTTTTTTGCGATATTATTATTTTTTTGAAAAACGTATGATTTGGAAAAATAAATAATATCATCTAGATCAATTTTTTTGTTTACTTGTTCGCTATTTGCTAAAACTTTCAGTAAAATATAGTTTTTTTCATTCAATTTAGTAAATGGCATATTTTCTATATTTAAAATAATCTGATGGCAGTACAACCCTGTTTGCAAAATGCTTACATGCATATTATAAATTTCATTTATTTTTTCTATATTATCTTCATATAATGTTAAAACATATAAGTATCCATTGTAATAAAATCTGTAATTTTTATTATTTTGGTGAATATCATCTACATTCATGTTGTAGTAATATCTAATTGCATTCTTCATATATTCACCTCTATAAAATTCTATGAAAAAAGAGTTAAACTTATGTGTTAACCCTTTAATATATTTTCAATAGCAGATAATTTATTTTTCAAACTATTTATTTCTTGCATTAAGGTTTCAATGTTTTTTGTTTGCTCTTCATATAATGCCTTATAATCTAACTCTTGTGAGACCTGATTTTGATTCAAATTATTTTGGCTACTTGGAATTTGCTCTGTTGAAGCTTGTGCTGACGTTGCATTTAAGTTTGTTTGTGTTTCCATAGATGGAGCTACCATATTTGAAGTATTTATTATTTGCTCAGATTGAACAGTTTGAACAGGTTGATTAGAATTATTAGTAATTTGTTGTTGTAAAGTTGAATTTTTTACAATCAAATCTGCCATATCTTTATTAATTTTGAAAATTCTTTTTGAAATCAAATCAACAGAAGTCAAATTTCTTGAATCCAAATCTATAAAATTATTGTTTGTTCTTTCCTGTACTGGTTTAACCATTTCTTTTATTAAAGAAACAATACTTCCCCATACAGAATCATCTATCATAGAAGCAGATATTTGATTTGTTGATGGATTCATTGTCAATTTTACTCCATATAATTTTATATAATTTGATGGATCTATTTCATTTAATGTGTACAACATATATATTTCATCATTATATTTAAAAAGTTTCAAAACCTTTGCTGTCGCACTTTCTCCTAACTCATTCTTTAATAAGATATCATTCATATTATTATTCACAAATATACCCTCCTTTTATTCTGCTATAATTATAAAACAAAAATTTTATTTTTACAATAGAAAATATTAATAAAAATAGGTTTTTAATTCACACTCATTTATCTTTAATGAATATGTTATATTAGAAACAAAATGGAGGGGTGGATTATATGTGTAATAATGATAATTCTAACGAATGTCAATGCATAAATGAAATATTAAAAGTAATTTTAATTCTTCAAAAAAATGCTGATTGTGGAAGTTGCTGTTTAGATACTTGTGATAGAGGATTTCTAGGATGTTCTGTTTCAACAGTTAGTTGCAATACTAGACCAGTAATGTTATACACTTGTTGTGGTAATGGTACACCATGGAGTATGCCTATAGAAAAAGAAGAAACTGCCACAACATCTAGTGTATTTAGAATTGAAAAACTTGATGGATGTTGTGCTACTTTTAGAGTATTAGCTCCTAATCCTGATAGTTCTCAAACAAATATACCATACATAACAACTAATTCTTTCTTTACAATGAATCTAAACTGTTGCTGTGCATTAAGATGCTTATCTGATACATTTGTAGAATGCATTTAAACATTTTAAAAAGCGGGTTTCCTCGCTTTTTATTTTAATCATTTTTATTTTTTATATCTGTTATTTCTTCTATTGGGATAAGCTCATTATCCATTGTGATTAAATATTTACCATTTTTTCCTATTAATCTTTTCGTCATTTTAGTATCTTTTGTTGTGATTTCTACATCTGCTTTGTATATATAAGTATTAGAATCAAAGATTTCTTTAATTTTTTGTTCTATTGTTTTTGATGGCAGTTCAAAATTAGTTGTATTTTTTTGCTCCTCCTTTTCTATTTTTTCTCCCTGTGAAAAATACACATTTTCATTATTATGTATCGCCTTATTTATTTTATTAACAAATACATTTGGCTTTTTTTCCATTATTCGTGTCACCTCTATATATGATATGTTATTTAATTATTTTTCTTGATAAAAAATATCCAATTACAAGTAAAAATATTGAAAATATAATCTCAATTATATTTTTACTCATACCAATTGTGTCTTTTAAAAGCATAAATATTGTTGAAACACTTATCCCTAATATGAAAATACTTGTTTGCTTTGAATATTTTTTGAACAAATATGTTATGATTTTAGAAAACATTATTATTCCAATTAACATTCCACTTCCGTATGAAGTTAGTACAAATAAATTAGATACAATCAAGCTAGATTGCAG
Organism: uncultured Mycoplasmatota bacterium; assembly: GCA_900546275.1. Taxonomy (GTDB): domain Bacteria; phylum Bacillota_I; class Bacilli_A; order RF39; family UBA660; genus UMGS872. The sequence continues at coordinate 61,351 of URCH01000005.1, read as the reverse complement.
TACATTACTAAGCGCCATCATTATTGTGTTATAGCATCCATACAACATTAGAAGTGCTGTCCCACTTATCCCTGGAAAAACTGTTGCAAATGCATCTAATATACCTGCAAATATCAATTTTATATATGTATGTACATTCATTTGAAGCATTACATTATTTTGTGGATTTTTTAATATACTAATTAAATACATTAAAATTATTGATATTAAAAGTATAACAATATCGATTTTTCTATCAAATTTGATATTTTTTTTTAGCTCAAAAGTACCACCTATTATAAGACCTATAAATAGCAACATTGTTGGTAGATAATAATTATTCATAAAATATAATATTAACTTGCTAAATAATATTATTGATATTACAATTCCACTTCCTATATTTATCAAAAATTTTATATTTTCTTTATTAATTTTAGTTATTGCTTCTAAACCCTTTTCGTATACACCTAAACTAATTGCTATAACTGCGCCACTTACTCCAGGAATTATCTTTCCAATTCCTATCACTATACCTTTTAATAAGTTTATAATTATATTTTTCATATATTCTCCCTATCACAAATCTTAACAAATCATAGATTTTTTAAAATCAAAATTCATAAAAATTTGAACTTACAAAGATTTGATTTTTAAAAACAAAAGTTTTAAATACAAATAAAAAAGTATTATATTAAATAATATCTATAATACTTTTATAATACTTTTTTACTTTATTTTATTCATAATAGTCTATTTTCATATCTTTTTTTATTTCTTTTATTGTTTGTTGCGCTTCTTCTTGTGCTTTTTTTGTTCCATTTTTTAATATGTTATCTACTTCATTCATATTATTTTCATAATATTTTCGTTTTTCCCTAAATGGATTTAAAAACTCATTCATTTTTTGAATTAATTCTTTTTTGCAATTTACACAGCCTCTTGCACCTTTTTTACATTCCTCACATACTGTGTTAACATTTTGTTTATTTACTAGTTTGTGATAATAATAAACCATACATACATCTGGATTTGCTGGATCATTTGCTTTTATTTTTTGAGTATCTGTTAAAGCAGACATTATTTTTTTTGTTATTGTTTGTTCATCATCTATAAGGTATATTGCATTTCCAAGGCTTTTTCCCATTTTTTCGTTTCCGTCTAATCCTTTTATTCTACTTTCCTTTGTAAGTAATGCTTCTGGTTCTACTAACGAAGAATTGTAAATTGAATTAAATTTTCTAACAATTTCACGTGTTTGTTCTATCAAAGGCAATTGATCTTCTCCAACAGGTATATATCTTCCTTTAAAGCACGTTATATCCGCTGCTTGACTGATTGGATAACCCACAAACCCATATGTAACACTTTCACCTTGGTTTCCAAATAATTCTTTTTTTTGAGCTATTTCTGTCTTAACAGTTGGGTTTCTATATAATCTAGACATAGTTACTAGGTTTGAATAAAATACTGTTAATTCTGCAATTTGTGGTATCATTGATTGTATAAAAATAGTTACTTTACTTGGATCTATTCCTACTGATAATAAATCTATTGTTAATTCTTTTAAACTTTTTCTTATTTTTTCTGGATTATTAAAGTTATCGGTAAGTGCTTGGACATCGGCTATTTCAATAAACATTTCATATTCATCTTGTAGTTTTATCCAATTTTGAACAGCTCCAAAATAATGTCCTATATGTAGATTTCCTGTCGGTCTTATTCCTGTTAATATTCTTTTTTTCATATGTTTCTCCTTTTGTTATAAAATTGTGTATAAATAAAGTGCTGAGATAAATTCTTTTGGTGTTTCATTTATTGATTTTTTTATTACTTTTTCATCTTGATTATATATAGATTGAGTAATATATTTAACATACTCTTTATTTTGTATGTTTTTCTTAGTTTTAAATTTATCTTTTATATTAAATTCTTTTGTTTGTGTTTCATTTAACTTTTTTATAAGTAGTTTATTAAATTTTTTTATACTATATATTTTAGATTCTTCTATAGAAAAAGTTGTCCCAAGGTATTCAATTATATCAAGTAATTGACTACTTACTAAAAGTTCATATATTGTTTTTTGATGTTTTAACGGATAATATGATAGTATCTTATCTATATTATTTTTACTTGTTTTTTTATTTTTATATTTTTCAAATGATTTCTTTTTATATGTGAATTTTTTACCAACATATTTCCCAAAAACTTTCATTGTATCATTATATCCAAATTTCATTGTTTTTACAGCTAAATCTGAGTCAAAAACAAATGTAGGTGTTATTTTATTATTAGGTGTTATTATTGTTATATCTAAATTTTTATTTTTAGTTTTTCTTTTAATTCCTATTGCTTTCATATCAACAGCAATTATTTTTGTTGCACCTAGTGTAGCACATAAGTTTATTGGCATATTATCGTAATATCCACCATCTATATAATTCATTCCTTCAATATTTTTCATTTTAAATGTTGGAAAACAACTTGCTGATGCTAAAACATAGTCTTTAATATTTTCGTTTGTTAACATATTTTTTGTTAACATTTCTGGTTTTAATTTAGTAAGATTATATACTACTATTCCGTAGTCCACTGGCGAAGAATAGAATTTTTTTTCATCATATGCAATTTCAATTTGTTTTTCTAATTGTTTTACTTCCATACCGCCATGTTTAAAAAATTCACTAATATATGTTTTATATATATGTTCAGTAGTTATATTCAATTTTTCAGCATCGTCAAATAAAAAATCATAACCTATATTTTTCCATATTTTATAAGCTTTTTTATAATCTTTTTGAACAAATAATAATCCATTTAATGCTCCAACGCTTGTTCCAGTAACAACATCATATTTAATTTTTAGTTTGTTTAATGCTTTCCAAACTCCAATTTGATATGATCCTCTGGCTCCACCACCCGACAAAACAATACCAACTTTTTCCATATATTTCCTCCTTTTTTAATATAGCACAAAAAGTTTACTTATTCAATTATTCGTGGTATAATTTTTATCATTGGGAGGATTTATGAAAGAAGTTTTATTTTATTTCGCATTATTTTTTATTTATTCATTTATAGGATGGCTTATTGAAATGTTTTGTGTTAATGTTATTCTTAAACAAAAATTTGCAAATAGAGGTTTCTTAATAGGTCCCTATTGTCCTATTTATGGCTCTGCTTCTTTAATTATGATATTTTTGTTATCACGTTATAAAGAAGATATTTTAGTTTTATTTTTTATGTCAATAATAATTTGTTCTATAACTGAATATTTGACAAGTTATATCATGGAAAAAATTTTTAAAGCTCGTTGGTGGGATTATACTAATGAACCTTTCAATTTAAATGGGAGAATTTGTTTAATTAATTCTATTGCATTTGGTATGTTAGGTGTCTTATTAATAAAATTCATAAATCCATTTTTTAGTAATTTATTATTAAAGATTAATCCTTTATTATTTAATATTATAAGTTGCACTTTATTTGTTTTATTTATTTTAGATGTTATTTTATCTTGTAATATTATCAAAAAGATTAAAATTTCAGCTTCAAATTTAAGAAAGGATTCTACTAATGAAGTTTCAAAAAAAGTAAAATCAGAAATTATGTCAAAAGGTTATTTTTTTAGAAGAATAGTAAAAGCATTTCCTGATTTAAGATTTGATTTATTTAAAAAGAGCAAAAAATAATTTTTAGCTCTTTTTGTATACTCCGAATTTTATTGTATTATTAAATTCCAATTCTTTAAATGAAGCAATTACTTCTGTTCCATTTGTGTCTGAATACTTTTTTAGTTCATCATTATCTATATAATATACTTCAGCTTTATAATATTTTATTTGATTTATTGTTTTTGTTTCAAATAAATATATTTTATCTTCCGTATTATCTATTGTTGATCTATAAATTTTATATGTTTCATCCTCTAATTTATAAAAATAATAATAACCTAATTCTGTACCTAACTTTTCTATTTTTTCATAAGTATTATCTTTCATATTTGTATAATATTTATTTTCAAATAATATTTCATTATTTGAACAATTTGAACTCTTTTCTATGGTCCATTCATTATTTTTATATATTTTTATTCCTTTTTCGTAGTTACCGATTTCTTCTATACTTAGTTTACTAGGATTAATCTTATATTGTTTTTTATTTTTTTTATCATATAAATATAATTCATTATTTACTTCACCTTGTATATATGAATCAAATGATATTTTAGGATAACAGATAATTTCTTTTTGTTTTCCTGTTGTCATATCAACTATAATTAATTTATCAAATTCGTATGTTTGATTATAATCAGCAACTATATAATATTTATCTAGAAAATAATTTAATGTTTGATTATATATATCTTTTTTAAATAATTGAACATTTTTTTTGTTTTTTAAATCATAAAATCCTTTATAATTTGACATGAATCCGAACGTGTCAAATTTTTTTGTTATTTTTACATTATCAATTTCTTCTAATTCTTTTATATTATCATATTGATTTTCATTATATTCTTTAATGTTTTTAGCAAATTCTTGTAAGGTTTCACTTTTATCATTTATATTGTGATAATAATTATATTCTTTAGAATCTGTACAAATTATATCTATATATTGCTTTTTGTTTTTAAAAATAGGATATATACATTTATAATCTGAATTATCATAATAATATATTTTTTTTATATTCTTTTCTTGTTTATATAAATTATCAAATATTTGAAAATTATATTCTGCATTATCAACTAGTATTTTATAATTATAAGCATCTAAATTATCTGTTTTTGATTTTTCATATTTTTCTTCTACTTTAATTAAATAATCGTTATATTTTAATTCATATTTATTTTCTATTTTATTTCTTAAAAATAAATATGAGATTCTTATAAATATTAATATAAATAGTATTGAAATTATGTATTTGCTTATTTTTGTTTTCATTTTTTACCTCTTTACAATTAAAACGTATAAATATTATACGTTTTTTTCTACTTCTCGTTTAGCATATTTCTTTTTTTCTTCTATTATATATTCTGATATTGCACTTTCTATTTCGCTAAGTGCAGCTTTTTGTATATTTGATAGAGTTACAAATTCTTTTACTGTATCAATATATATTTTTCCCCATACTAGTCCCATTTTTACTTTTAAGTCATTAAACATGTCTGGTGTAATTGATGTGAAGAAATAACCAAACAATAATCTTTTTTGACCTAATACGATTCTTTTATTAGTAATTGCGATAACATTTGTTGTAATTATATCTATAGGATTATCATTTTTTTGAGCAGCAAAAGCATATAAAACCTTTTCATCGCTATTTAAGTGTTCTTCTACAACTTTTGCATGTTTTTTTAACCTCCATGATATTGTCATTGGGTATTTGTTTTTGAACTCTTTTACTTTTTGATATACTAAACTTTCCATATTAATCTCCTATTAAACCATATTCTTTAAATATTGATACAAACTTACTATCTGTTTGAAGTCCTGATATATAATCAACTAATTTTCCATTTTCAACTATTAGGAATGTTGGTGTTCCCCATTCTTCTGTTGTAAAGAATTCTAATGAATTATATAGTGAATTTAATTGTTCTTCTTTTAATGAATCTAAATTCAAATAATTTATAGTGATTCCATATTGTTTGATGATTCTATTTAATACTGGTTTAGACATTTTACAATATATACATGTTGTTTTTCCTATTCCAATTATTTGTTTAGTAGAACTTTTTAGTAATTCATCATATTTATTGTAATCAATATAATTTATTAATAATTTAGCGTCTTCTCCTACAAAGTTATATTTTTTTAGGAAATCTAATAATTCTGATTCTTCTACTGCACCAGCTAATGAATCGATTTTTTTACCATTTTCTACAACAAATGTATATGGTGTTCCAAAATCTTCCGAACTTACTTCTACTATATCAAGTAGTTTCTTGTAATCGTTTGAATTTAATTTATCCATTGCAATATATTCATATTTAAAATTATATTGTTCTGCCATAAAATCAAGTTCTGGTTGGAATGCTTCGCAATAAGAACATCCTTCTTTTCCAAGCATAACTAATGTTGTTTCTTGTGAATTATAATATTTCATAAATTTGTCTAATTCTTTTTTTGAATTAACGTTATCTATTATTATAAATGCTACTACTAAAGCTACAAATAATAGAAGAACAGCTAATACTATTATACCTTTTTTCTTTTCGTTCATATTCTACCTCTTTCTTATAAATAGTGCCTTACTCACTGATTTAATTATATCATATTATTGTTAATCGTACAAAGTTTTTTAATCTTTAAATATATTATCTAATTTTTCTTTTATTTGATCTCTTGAGAAAGGTTTTGCTATATAATCTACAAATCCTTCTTGCATATATTTTTCTTTAGCACCTGATAATGCATCTGCTGTTAACGCTATAACTGGTGTATTAAAGTTTTTATTTTCTTTTAGTTTTTTTATTGTTTCTTCTCCGCTCATATTTGGCATCATTATATCCATTAGTATTAGATCATACTCATTTCCTGCATTTATTTTATCTAAACATACTTGTCCATCCTCTGCCTCATCTATCTCAAATTCAAAGTTTTGTAATGCACGTCTTGCTACCTTTATATTTAATTTATTATCATCTACAACAAGTATTTTTTTACCTTTATATTTTTCAAACGAAATATTTGTTTCTTCTTGTAAGTTATTTTCTTTTCTTCCAAATAAATTGCTTGCAGTATCCATGATTTCTTTTTCTGTCATAGGGGCAGATATTTTACTTATTTTTTGTGGAATATTAACCATAAATATTGAACCTTGTCCAAATCTTGATTCAACATTTATTTTGCCACCCATCATTTCTATTAATGATTTTGTAATTGCAAGTCCAAGTCCTGTTCCTTCTGCAGTTGTATTTTTTTCTATATCTAGTCTTTCAAATTTTGTAAATAATTTATTTATATATTCCGCTTTTATTCCTCTTCCTGTATCCTGACAAGTTATTATTAGGTTTGTCATTTTTTTATTTAAATCATTTACACATTTTACTTTTAAATTTATTTCTCCTTGTTCTGTATATTTTATTGCATTTGTAAGTAGGTTATTTATTATTTCTTTTACTTTTCCTCTATCTCCAATTAATTCATATGGAATATCTTCTGCTATGTTTAATTTAAAGCTTATTGGTTTTTCTCCAATACGTGTTGATGTTACTCTGCACATTTTAGTTATTGTTTCTTTAAAATTATAAGTTCCTTCTATAATTTCCATTTTATTACTTTCTATTTTATTTATATCAAGTATGTTACCAACTATTTCAAGTAATGTTTGTGAAGCATTTATTATATCATCTGAATCTTCTACTACTTCTTTTGGAACTTCATTTTTATATTGTGCGATATCTTCAGATAATCCTACTATTGCATTTAATGGTGTTCTTATTTCATGGCTCATACTTGATAGGAAATCTGATTTTGCTCTATTTGCTTTTTCTGCTTGGTTTTTAGCCATTATTACTTCTTCTAATAGTTTTACGTCTGGATTTTCTATGGTATGATACATAATAAAAATTATTAAAAATTCCATTACTGTAACTATTGTAATATTTGGATATAGTTTTTGTATGAATGCAATTACTGACATAAATATTACAAATAGTAATATAGGAAGTATTTTTCTTTTATCGATTATTTTAAAGTTTTTTATAAGTGGTATTACCCAAATTATAAGTACTATTGTTGAACATATATATAACCAATTTACAGCTAATCCTGTTGCATAACCACTTTCTGTTGTTATTGGTAACAAAATTTCTATAATAGCGCAAATAAACCAAATAATGTATGATATTAACTTTAATTTTTTATAGCGTTTTTTATTTTCTCTCTTGCTTTCAACATAACATATAACGTAAATATAAAGTGTCATATATAATAAAAATGTCATTAAACAGATTAAATATATTTTTGTCATTACATGTGTATATATTGTATTTTCTAAAAATGTATAACCTATATATGAACAAGCAAGTTCGCTTGCTAAACTTATTAGGTTCACAATTAATAAGATAGAAAATATTTTTGTTTCACCTGTTTTTACGTGTTTTTTAGAAAAATATATTATATTTAAAAAACAAGAAAAAATAAATCCACATAATATAAAGTAAAAAAAATTGCTCATAACATACACCTCTATTGTAGATTTTACCACTCATTCAAAAAAAAGGAAAGATTATTTCTTTCCTAGGATTTTTACTTTTTCTTTTTCCACAGTATATTTTTTCTTCCATTGTTCAAATGAAAATGTTTTTTCGTCTATACCTATTTTACTTAATGTACTTATACTTCTTTTTCCACTTGGATCTAAAGGAAATGATTCTACATTATCCCTAAATCTAAAGTATAGCTTTTGTGTTACTTCTTCTTCATATTTTGCTTCTAATCTATTGATTATGCTTTTGATTATTTCTGTTTTTGATTTTTGAGCAAAAGGTTGAAATTCTATATGACATATTAAAATTCCATTATTAGAAACTACTGAACAAGACATTATATTTTTTGTGTCTGATAAAATCGTATCTTCTATATAGTAATATGGTATTTTATGGTTGTTTTTTAAAATTAAGTCACTACCCATTCTACCCTTCATTTTTATTCCACCAGTTTTGTCTTTGTATGCATATGTTCCAAGACTTAACCAACTAACTCCTTTTGAATCAACAACGTGTGTATTTTTATTTAATTTTTCATCTGTATACCCAGTCATTTCACAAGGGTTTTTAGCAACTAATAATCCTGGTTTTTCTATATCACAATAGTTTCCAAATTCATCTAGTACTTCAATTTCTGCAAATTTATATGGTCTTAATCCCAAACGTTCTTTTTTTATTAAATGATTTAATTTTTTTTCTTGTAATGATTTATATAGTGTTACAAAAATCCCACTACTTTCTGTTGTTCCACCACCTATCGAAAAAGTGACTGGTGAAAGTGGGAAAGGTAATTTTGCTGTTCCAAATTTATGCTTTCTTGCTGTAAAGTTAAAGAATTTTTCTTCACCAACTGAGCATCCTTCTCCTGTTACTGTTGGAATCATTAGGTAAGGCATATTAACGTGTTTCCATGATTCATCAAAGTTTAATAGTTTACATAAATTACCCCAGAAACCTGTACTTGCACATACAAAGTTTGGTTTATTTATTACAAGTGAATATGGAAAGAAGTTTTTATCATAAAATGGTTCTAGCGCTATTGTACATCCACAATATAATGTATCTGATATTGCACATGATAATTCCATATGTGTATATGTTGGTATATGAGCAAGTACTGTTAAATTTTTCATAGTAGGCATTCCAGAAACATCTGATTCTTTAAATCTTGATAGTGTAATGTAACTTCTATTTGATTGAATAACTCCTTTAGGACGTCCTGGTGATGTTGTTCCACTTGTATATGTTATAGTAGAAATATCGTTTAAATCAACATTTTCTATTACTTGTTGTTTATAATTTTCTCCCATTTTTATAAAATTTTCTTCATTAAATGTTATTCCATTATAATCGCTTTTTATATATTCAAAATTATCTGTTATTATATGAAATTTGTTTTCTATTTCGGCATATGGATTTATTTTTTCATTACCTTGTTTTAAAGAATTTGTTAATGAAAAACAAACAATTCTTTTTATGTTACTTTCACATATTGAATTTTTTATAGACTCATATGATGTATCATCAATAAATATAGTTTCACTATTTGTTTTATTTAATATTTCTTTTAAATAATCTTTATCAAACCATTCTCCAACTGCATGTGTTTGCGCACCTATAAAACTAATAGCTAAAAGCATATATATAAACTCAGGAGTATTAGTAATACAAACTGGAATTTGATCACCTTTCTTGTATCCTAGTGCTTTTAATGATTTAGCATACATAAATGCTTTTTCAAACATTTCTTTATATGTTATTTTATTTCCACGATAAAATAAAGCTACTGCACTCATATTTTTTTCATTTCTGTTATACATTTCAACAGCCCATGAATGATTTCTATTTTGATCAATTTCTTCTAAAACTTTTTGAATTTTTTTTGGTATTTTATTTCCACATTTATATGGTTTAGAACATGGTTTTTCATTTTCCCTTTCAATTTTTATATTTTCTAATAATTCATTAAAAACATCCATAAAATCCCCTCTTTTTCTTGAGTATTCTATCAAAAACATATTTAATTGTCAAATTGTATTAATTAACCTAAAAAAGCAAACTTTAAAAGCTTGCTATTCACTATTTTTTTATTTTTAAACGTTTTATTTTATTATTTAATACATCCATCATTCCTTGATTAATTTCTTTTTTTGATAATACTTCGCTTTCATCTAGTGTATTTAAATATGTTCTTACTCTATTTAACATTTCTATTTGTTTTCTTTTACTATTTTTTTCTGTTATTATTTCTTCCTGATTTTTTTTATCAGTTCCAATTTTTAAAAACCATTTCATTCTTATTTCTTCTAATAGTTTAATTTGAATTTCTGTTATTTTATTGGTACCCTGTCCTTTATATGCTTGACGTTGAGTTATTACCCACACCCCTAAAGCTATTCCGCCTTCTGCATATTCATATCCATTTAATGTTTTATAACTTTGTGGAATTTCTAAATTTCCATGATGTTCAAAATAAGCCTTAGCTAGTTCATATTTTTTATTCCATTCTTCATTATTATCACGTGTTTCAAAGTGCATTCCTATTTCTTCTAATAATTTGATTTGTTCTTCGGTTATTTTATAAATACCTTGATTTTTATATGCTTGACGTTGAGTATTTAGCCATGTCCCTAAAGCTATTCCGCCTTCTGTATATTCATATCCATTTAATGTTTTATAACTTTGCGGAATTTCTAAATTTCTGTTGTGCTCAAAATAAGTCTTAGCTAATTCATATTTTTTATTCCATTCTTTTTCTTTATAATTAGTTTCAAAGCGCATTCCTATTTCTTCTAACAAATTTATCTGTTCTTCTGTTATTTTACAATTTCCCATTCCTTTATATGCTTGGCGTTGATTTGTTATCCATGTTCCTAATGCTATTCCTTCTTCAGAATATTCATACCCATTAAGTGTTTTATAACTTTGTGAAATTTCTAAATTTCCATGATATTCAAAATAAGCTTTGGCTAAACTATATTTATGCATCCAACTTTCTTTTATATTATTTTTCATAGTATACCTTCTTTGAATGCTATGTATTATATCATAATTTAAATAATTGTCAAAAAAATTAGTAAGCATTAAACTTACTAATTGATATTATTTATTATCAATATTTACTTTATTTTTCTTATTTTTATTTTTCAAATCAGGGTTAATTTTTTTTAATTTGTTTTTCATTAAATAACATCCTGTTGCACTTAAAATTGTTGTTAAAGATAAAAGTATATAAATAATGATATTTATAAAATTAGATTTATATTTAGTTAACGTATAAACTCCAATATCACCAGATTGTGATTTTACAATAATAATTGATTTGTCTTTTCTATTTATTATATTAACTGTACTTTTATCATCTTCAGGAACAGCTTCAATTTCACTTCCAGTATAAGTATAATCAAATACTTCTTTATTAAAATTTTCTTTTAATGAACCTTTTTTTAATGTAATACTTTTTAAATATACATTACTACTTAAAGATTCTTCAGTCATATTCAATCCTCTTGATACAACAACAGTATATGTTTTAGTAGAACCATCCTCTGCTGTTACAATTATTTTGTAATTATTATTTCCTGTGGATAACTTTTCTGCTCCTTCAATTTTTATAGTTGCATATTTAGTATCTTCTACGGTTGCATCAATTTTAATTGAATCGACTTCATATGGAAGATACACAATATATTTATCTTGTTCTTTTTTAAATGCCGGACTTAATATTCCTTGAGAAACTTTTAAACTTGACAAATTATTATTTTTAGAAAGAACTTTATTTGGATCCTTACCCCTAGTAGCACGTATTACATAGGTATTTGTACTACCATTTTCTGCTGTTACTGTTATATTAATATCCTTTGTTTCCTCTGCATTTATACTTGTATTAGAAATACTTACTTTTGATTTTGAATCATCTGCTTTTGCATTTATTTTTAAACTTGAAATACTAAAAGGAACAGATACAGTATAACTTTTTGTATTTGAATTAAATTTAGGACTTAATTCAGCGCCATCAACACTTAAGCTTGATAATTTATTGTTGCTACTACGATTATCTTTTCTATTTACCGTAATTGTATATGTTTTTTTATCTCCAGATGGAGCTGTTACAATTATACTAAATTTATTATTACCATAACCTAAATTCTTTGTACCAGTTCCAGAGACACTAGCTCCTTTATCTTCAGCAGTGGCAGATATTTTTATACTTGTAACATTTGTATCTACAGATATATTATAACTTGTTGTATTTTTATTAAAATTAATACTTCCATTACTTACAGATAAACTACTTAAATTATTATTTGTACTAGGTGGATTGGTAATACTAATGGTTTTACTTGCCCCAGAAGTTGAAACTGAGGTGTTATTGATTCCTGGCTGTTTTGGGCCTGAAAAAGTAATAGTGGTGTTTCCAACAGTCTTAGCCTTAAATCTTAGTTTTAATAAATTTTTCTTTCCATTTATTGCTGAATTTCCACTTAAATCTAGTCCTCCAATAACAAAGCCATTTAAGGATATTTCATATGGTGCCAATGACGTCTGACTAACAAGTTCTAGTTTTGAAGTATCATATTTTAAAGTTCCTTGAAATGCCGCTATTGGTGCGTTAGTTGAAACGTATAATACTACATCTATTGTTTTTCCAACATATACACTACTATTTCCACTTATTCCTGTTGTTGCAGTTCCATCTGCTTTAGCAGTTAGTACTGGAAACAAAAAAAGAAAGAAGGAAAGAATAAGAAAATTGATTTTTTTATTTAATATATTTTTCATATTCCTTACCTCCATTCATCATCGATTTGTTCTTTAGTTTCCTCTGAATTTAATTCATTATTTTGATTCATTTCTTCTTTTTGCTTTAGTTCTTTTTTTGCTTGATTCAAAGCATCTTGTTGCAATAACATCTTTAATTTTGAAGGATCTTTTGTTTTCATCGCTTCATGTATGGCATCAATTACTTCTCTTTTTGTAACTATTTCATCATATGGATCATATGGAAGATTATCCTCATAATCAGCGTCATACACATTAATTTTTGGCTCCGGTATAGATTTTGGGGTTGTATCCTTATTATCTATATCACTATTTTGATTATAATCACCATGGATTACATCATCATCTGAATTTTTAGAGCCAAAGTTAAATTCTGGTTTAACTTCTATAACTGGTGCGATTTTTGATTCTTGCTCTTTCTTTTTACGAGATAAAACTATTATTAGAATTATTAATAGTAATATTAAACTTAATAATCCTAACATAAATCCAAATTGTAGTGGAGTTAATCCAAACAATGTTGAATTAGAAGTTGCTGTTTTAGAAGCTTCTTTTACGACATCAATTGTATAATATTTAACAAAACCTTCTTTATCTGTAACTTTAATCAATACTGTATTGTGTCCTTCTTTTAAGTTTTCGTTTCCTATTATTTCTACTTTACTATCACTGTTACTTGGTGTTGCTTTAATATCTAATTTATCTGTTTTTGAATCAACATTTGTAGTATATTCTAAAGTATTTGGATCAAATTTAGGATTTATTGAAGTACCATCTATTTCAATATTTTTTAAATCTGTTTCACTTGTTACAATACTACGTGTTACATTTAATGAATAAATTCTTACACTACCATCTTCTGCTGTTACTTTAATTTCAACTACATTTACTTTTCCAACTTTAAAATCTTCATTTCCTGTTATTTCTACTTTTGATTTTGTGTTATTTGCAATAGCTTTAATATCTAATTTTTCTACTTCATTTGGTACAGTTATATTATAATTATTTATATTTTTATCAAATTCTTGATCAGATTCATATGGTGAATTAATTATTAGTTTTTTTAAATAATTATCACTAGATTTAGTAGCTACAACTGTACTACTACTAGATACTTCTCTTTCTACATTTACAATATATGTATTAACACTACCATCCTCAGCAGTTACACGAATTGTAATTGTGTTATTTCCTTCTTTCCAATTTTTATTTCCAGAAATTGAAACAGTAGCATTTTTATCATTAGCAATAGCTGTTACATTTAGTGCTGTAATATTGTTTTTTACTTTCATTGAATAAGTTGTTACATTTTTTGAAAATGTAGGAGTTAGTGTATATCCACTTACATCCAATTTTTTTAATGTTGCATCACTACTTTTTTCAACCGTAGATTTACTTTCTTTTTCTATTTTAACTGTATAAGTTTTAACTGTTCCATCTTCTGCTGTTACTTTTATAGTAGCAGTTGTTGTATCCCCAGTTAAACTTATATTACCAAGCCCACTTACTTTAGCATTACTATTATTTACACTACCATCTAATTTTACAGTACTTACATCATTTGGTACCTTTATAGTATAACTAGTAGTATTTGGATTAAATGATGGGCTTAATGTATAACCTCTTGCTGATAAACTTTTTAATGTTGCATCACTACTTTTAGTATTACCTGGATCTACAATTGTACTAGAATCATTTATAGTTATTGTTTTTGGAACAACTGTTGTTGAAAGTTTTGATGAAACATCGCTAAGTTTTGCATTAGTAAGACTTACCTGCGTTGTTCCTTTTTTCTTTGCTTTAAATGTTATAGTAAGCACTTGTGTTTTCGAAGTTATTCCATTTGATAATGTAGTATCTAAGCCGGCTATAATGTAATTTGCATTTGTGTTAATTTGAAATGCATATGGAGTTTGAATACCTTTTGCAGATACATATTCTAAATAATTTGAATCAAATGTTAAATTACCACCTACACTTACTATTCCACCATCTATATTACTACCTCCTGTAACATACATTTTTATAGTAATATTGCTACCAACACTTACTGTTGAATTTCCATCGAATCCAACAGTAGCTGTTGCAGCTTTTGCGATTGACGTATAAAAGAATGTTGAAAGACTGATAATTAACGTCATTAATATTTTTGTACTTTTTTTATTTTTCATTCTTTACCTCCTAGTGTAATGATATTCTTCCTAAATAATGATTTAAAATCATTACTGAGTCAAATAAATCTATTTCTGTATCATCGTTTACATATGCTGCTTCTTTATATGCACCATCTAATAATGTACGAACTAAATAATGATTTAAGATTTTTACTGCATCAAATAAGTCTATTTCACCATCACCAGATGTATCACCTTTAATTACAATATATTTTCTATCTTTTTCTTCATTATCTATTATTAATTTAACTATCATTCCTGTAGCTAAGGTATCATTGTCATTTATTTTTCTTGTTTCATCAGAAGACCAAATCTCAAGATATTTATTTTCATTATCTAATTGATTTTTTAAGTCTAATCCAGTTATTCCAAGTTTAACAGTTTTTATATAACCATTAGCTATTTTATGACCAAAAACATTTGATGTTATTGTACTTGCAGGATCTGCTTCTTTTATGATAGTTACTCTATATGTTAGTACAGTACCATTTTGAGCTGTATTCAAAATTATTAATTCAGTTGTACCAGCATCAAGTGGAGAAATAGTTATTGTATGTGGAGATGTATATGTCACTCCATTTATTTTCATGATAGCTGTACTATCTTCAGTCATTGCAGTTACATCTATTGAAGAAACTGTTCTATCAACATTTACAGTATAAGCAAAAGTATTTTTGTTGAATGATAAATTTCCTTTACTTACTATTATGTTACTTAAATATGCATTTGTTGAAGCTGTTTTTGTATAAGTTATTTTATAATTTTTTACTGTTTTTCCATCTTCTGCTGTTACTTGAACAACTATAGCTGATGTACCCTCTATTTTTGGAATTGTTACAACATTGCTATCTTGTTTAATTCCATTTACTAAATAACTTATTTTTGATGTTCCCATATTAGCTGTTGCATTTACTGTAAGTTTATCTGTTTCAAACGGAATTTGTCCAATTGAATATTCTTCTTGATTCATTGTAAATTCCTTATCAAATTCATAACCATCTACACTTAATGAACTTAAATATGCATCATTTGAAGCTTGTTTATCTAATCTTTTAATTACTAAATTATAAGTTCTTGTTGTTGCGTTTTGAGCAGTTACTAATATACTAATTGAATTATTTCCTATATTTAAATCTGAAATAGTAACTGTTTTTGGAGTAAATGATGTAGCTCCATTAACTGTTATTGTTGCATTTTTATCTTCAGTTTCTAAAGTTAAGTCAACACTAGTAATTTCATTGTCAACAGTAATGTTATAATTTGAATTTGTCTTTATAAAGTCAATTGTACCAACTGATGAAACTAGTTTACTTAAATATGAATTATCAGAAGCTACAATGTTATAACTAATATTATAAGTTTGTGTTGTAACTTTATCATTGGCTAGAACTTTAACTGAAATAGTTTTTGAGCCTAGAATTTCAGGTATATTAACTATATTACTTTCTTGTTTTACACCATCTACGTAATATTCAATAGTAGACAATGCGTTATTAGGTGTTGCATTAATTCTTAGTTGTGTTGTTCCATAAGGTAAATCTCCTATTGAGTAATTAAGTGTTGTTGAATAGAATGTTTTATCCAAAGGATATCCACTAACATTTAAATCACTTAACGTTGCATCATTACTTAGTGCTTCTACTATTGTGAAATTATATACCAATACAGTTCCATCTTCTGCTTGTGAAGTTATTATTACTTTTCCATCAGACAATTTATAATTTCCATTTCCTGTAATAGTAGTTGTTTTAACATTAGCAATTGCTTCTACCCTAAAATCTGTTTTTCCATAAGGGACAGTTAATACATAATCTTTATTATTTGGAGTAAATGTTGGAGATATTGTAGCACCAGTTAATTTAACTTCTTTAATAGTTGCATCACTAGATTTTGGTCTAATTACTTTAATTGTATATGTTTTTACATTTCCATTTTCTGCAGTTACCTTAATTATATAATAATTATCATTAGTTGTTGATAAAGAAATTTCTTCTGGTTTTTCTACTGTTGCATTGCTATCCTCTGGTTCTGCTGTTACCTCAGATGCAAGTAATTTTTCTTTTATTGCATCAACGGTTACTTCATAGTCATAAATTTCACTATCAAATGTTGGAACTAAAACATATCCACTTACCGCTAGTAAACTTAAATTAGCATTATCATTTTTAGCTCTATTTATTTTAATTGTATATGTTTTCTTATCACCATTTTGTGCAGTTACAACTATATTAAATTCATTTAAACCTGTTTTTAATCCTTTTGTTCCTACACCTTCAATTGTAGCATCTTCATCTTCAGCAGTGGCAGATATATCAATACTAGTTTTTGAATATAATACATCATCTAATGTATATTCAAGTGTATCTTTATCAAAGTCTTTAACACTTATTCCATCTACTTTTAAGGTTGCTAAATTATTATTTAGTTTTTTAGCTCTAATAACATTTATTGTATAGTTTTGTTTTGCTCCAGATTCACTTTCAACTTCTATAGTAATTGTATTACTGCCTACATTTAATTGATGTGTACCTGTTCCAGATAATATTTTAGCTCTACTATCTGTTAAAGTAGCACCTATTTCTATTGAATCTATATCTCCTGCTACATTTACAGTATATGATGTTTTGTTAGAAGCAAAAGTAGGTGTTAATGTTCCTTCACTTACAGTAATATCTGAAAGTGTATTCACACTTGATTTTGTTCTAGTAATATTTAATATATATGTATTTGTTACTGATAAATCTTCACTTACAACTACTACTTCAACTCTTGTACTACTTTCAGTCATTGTATAATGACCAACGCCTGATGTTATATTAGCATGGCTTTCTGTTGTTACTCCGGAAACATTAAATTCAGTAGTTTCAACAGGTACGGTTACTGAATATTCAAATGTATCTTTTGAAAAACTTGGATTAAATGAACCATTTGTTACTGTTAAACTATCTAATGTTGCAATATTTGATTTAGTTCTTGTTACTGACAAAATATAGTCTTTAACTGTTCCATCCTCTGCTGTTACTTTAATTGTTATATCATTTGTTGATGTAGTTAAAATAGGTGTTGTATCAAATGCTACGGTTGCTTTTTTATCACTAGATGTTATTGGATCATTTACATTAACGATTAAATTACTTGCATTGACTTCTTCTATATTGTTTGGTACTGTTACTTCATATTTTTTAGTTGAACTATTATATGTTGCTTTATTTCCAGATAAACTTATTTCTTTAATTCCTGCATCATCATTAAGTTTACGACTAACATGTATCACATAATCATGATATATGCTTGTATCATGTGCATAAACTGTAATGGTTATATCGTTATTTCCAGTATTAATTCTTACTAGTCCATCACCTGTTTTTGTAGCCAATTCATCATTTGGAGTTGCTACTATGTTAAGTTGATGTGTGTTATAAGGTAATTCAGATAAAGTGTATTCATCTTTTGTTGAAGTAAAATCTGATATAGTTACACCATTAATTGTTAAGTCTTTTAAAGTAATATCTTGTCTATGGTTTCTGGTAATATAAATTGTATAAGTTTTTACTGTTTTATTTTCAGCTTGAACTGATATTTCAATTTTATTTTGTTTATCAAATTCTAAATCAAATTGATTTGATAAATCTGTAGTTATTACTGCTTTATCTGTATCTTCAACAGTTGCTTCTATAAGAGCCTTATCTATAGTTCCAGGAACTGATATTTCATATGTTTGCTTTGATGAATTAAACCCTTCTATTGTTTGTCCATTAACTTTTAAGTCTGATAAATTTGCATTTGATGATTTTTGTCTTTCAACATTAACTGTATAAACAGTAGTTGTTCCGTCTTCTGCCGTTACAGTTAAAGTAATACTTTTTGATGATTCACTTGCTGGCATTGAGTGAACAGTATCATCTGATGGTACAACAGATGCTGTACTTGCTATATCTGTTTCTAAAGTAAATTGTAATGTATCTACAGGTACTTCAATACGGCAAGTATTATCACTATCCATTAAGCAATATCTGCTGTCATCGTTTCCTATAATTAAAGTAACTTTATTTAAAGATGAATCATTTGAAGCTGTTCTAGTTACTTTTATTGAATATTCTTGTTCTGTACTATCTTCTGCAATAACTTTAAAGCGATAGTCATTAACTTCAGTAGTTAATAGAGTTAATGTTTGACTTTTTACTATTGTTGCATCACTTGGATAATCAAAGATTACATCGCTTGGAGTAAGGATAGTAACATCGTTTGGTACTGTTACTTCATAAATACCAACATCTGTATTTTTTGCTTCTATGCCTTTAACTTTTAAATTTGATATTGAAGTATCATTATTTTTTTCTCTATATAAATTTAATACATATTCTGATTTATCTATACCATTTTGTGCAGTTACTGTAATGACTATTTTATTATCACCTGTTTTAAGTGACACTAATCCGTCGCCTGATACTGTTGCATAACTATTACTTTTTGTTGTTTCAATGTTAATACTATCTTTTTCAAAATTTACTGTTTTTAAATCATATTCTTTAGTATCTTTATTAAAGTTTTCTATACTTACACCATCTATTTTTATATCATCTAGTGTTGAAATATCATATTGTTTTCTTGTTACATTAATAATATAAGATGCTGTATTTCCATTTTCTGCTTCTACTATGATTTCTATTTGATTATTACCAAAATTCAAATTAGTATTACCAGTTATACTCTTAATTTTTCCATATAATGAATTAGGTATTGCATTAACATTAATTGAAGTTACATTACCTTCTACTTCTGCTGTATATGTTCTTGTTGTTGAATTAAATGAAGGTGTTAATGTTCCATTATCTATTATTAAAGATTTTAAACTGTTATCTGATGATTTTGTTCTAGTTAAATCTATTGTATAAGTATTTACTGTTCCATCCTCTGCTGTTACTACTACATAAACATTTTTAGTTTCTATTCCAAAAGTTTTTGATTGTGTATTAAGTGTTGCTGAAGAAGATGACTCACCTTTTTCTAAATCATAAATTGATACACTTGCTTTTCCTGTATCAAGTACAGTAGCACTTACTGTAATATCTGTAACAGTTGCATCATAATTATATGTATAAGTTCCATTAAATGTTGAAGTAAATGCTGGAGACATTGTAGCTTGAGGAGAAGATGTTATAGTTAAACTAGATAATTTATTTTCATTTGATAATCTATATACTTTAATTTTATATTCTCTTGTTGATTTATCTTCTGCTGTTACTGTAATTGTGAAATTGTTTTCTCCAATATTTAAATTTACTGTTCCAAGACCTGAAACACTTGCTTTGCCTGTATCGTCAACTAAACCATTTAATAACATTGATGATTTATTATTTGCTACTGTTCCTAAATCATATTCTTGTTTGGTTTTGTTAAAATCGCTAACGCTTACACCATCAACAGTTAAACTTTTTAAATAACTATTATCTGATGCTGCTTGTCGATTAATTGTTAAATTATAATTTTGAGATGTACAACTATTACCTGGTACACTTGAGTATTTACTTAGACAGTTTTCTGCTTTTACAACTAAAACTTTATTATTTGATAATGTTCCAGAATTAGATAGATTCCATGTTCCAAGTCCACTATCAACATAAGCATTGGCATGAGTAGGAGTTGCAGAAACTGATGTAGAAGTTATGGCATAAGGTATTGTTGTTGAATAACTATAAGTTCCACTAATTAAATTTCCAAAACTTATACCATTAGTTAAATTAATTGAAGAAAGTGTTGCATCATTTGATAATCTATATACGTTTAATGTATAAACTTCAATGTTACCAAACTCACTTGTTACTGTAATTGTAAAACTATTTTCTCCAACATTAATGTTATTTTTTCCTAAAATGCCACTTAATATTGAAGCCTTGCTATGATTTGCTGTTGCATTTAAGTTAATATATTCTATATCATTTGGAACTACAGCAGTATATGATTTATTATCTACACTTCCTGATACAAACTCAGGAGAAAGTGGATAAGTTGTAGATCCATTTGTTACTGTTAATGTTCCAAGTGAAGCATCATGTGATAATGATTCTCCTGGTATTTTTACATTCGCATCAGTAGTTGTAAACTCATATTGATTTCCATCAAAATCAGTCATATCATTATCTCCTGGTTTTTTTGAAAATTCAATAGGAATTGTTCCTGTAGCAGAATCATTTATTTTTAAGAAAAAATATAATAGTTCTGTTTCTTCTGTCAAAGGAACATCTTCACTATCAACAAATGAACCACCTATTATTCCTGAAGTCGAATTATAGTTAAAACTTGTAGAGTAATTTGAATCTTCAGGCCAATAAGTAGTTTGGTAATATAAAAGACTTCCATTTGTTTTTACTATTGGTGTTAAAACATCGGTATCAATATTTAAACGAGTATTAATACTTGTTATTACTTGAGGACTCCCTGGTGTATAATTTAAGATTGTTAAAATTACAGTTCCAGTATCCACTTCATCACCTGTATTAATTACATATGATGAAAGTTTTCCTGATACATAATCATTGTAACAACTTTTATAATCATTTTGTGTTGCGAATGAATTATATTTTGATTCATCACACTTAATCATTTTAATATTTAAGTTATGAGCTGTATCTGCCTTTGCATTTGTAAAACAAATTGTAATAAATAAAATAAACAATGAACAGATATGTTTAAAATACTTTTTATCATTTTTCATACCACGACAATCCTACCTTTACTATTCTATACAAGTATATCAATTTTTTCGTTTTTTTTCTACAAAATTCGCAAAAAAATATAGAATTTTCATTATAAAATTAAACTAAATATTTAATTTATAAAAATGAATATTATTAATTATATAATAAGTAACATTAGTGAAAAATTATTAATATCTAAACTATATATATCACTAATTAAACAAAAAAAGAATTTTAATTATTTAAAATTAAAATTCCTTTTATTTTTTATTATAGAAATCATATAATTCTGTATTCAACGAACTAATTTTTCCTGATATATAGTTTTTCATTTTATTTATATCCGCAACAGTATTATAAGTATCCATATTAATATCTGCAGCAGCTTTATCTATTTCATCAAACTCTATTTTAGCTGATATTTGATTTTTAGATTTATTTATATCTGCAACAGTAATATATCCATCACCACTTATATCACCTTTAATTACTAATACAAGTTGATCATATACTGTTCCATTAATAGATAATTTAACTACATATCTTGTTTTAATATTAACATCATCAGAAATTACATCTGTTTCTGTACTATCATAAACTTGAAGATTACTTCGTTCATTCTTTAAATTATTTAAAAATTCATCCACTGTTGTATGTGGTTCCATACCTGTAATATATTCATAACCTTCTGTATCACGATTTATAATATAAGTATCAGTTTCTATCATTGGATTAATTACATGAACAGTTATAGTTTTAGTAAGTGTGGAATTTCTAGTTGAAGTAACTTTAATAGTTGTATCACCTACTTTATTTGGTGTAATTAAACCATCTTTTGAAACACTTAATATAGATGTATCTTGTGGTACATAAGTCATTTCTTTATAATCAGTATTTTCAGGATTATATTTTATATCAATTTGATAATCATTTCCTATTGGTACATTGATTTCTAAATCGGTTTCAAATGAATTAATATCTGTTTTTTTATAAACTTCTATATTAACACTTTGTTGAGTAATTCCATCTTCTGCTATAACAGTTATAGTAATTATATTTTTACCTGGGAATAATTCAGTAACTCCATCTCCTATTACAACTGCATCTGTTGATGCTGTCGTAACATCAAATGAAATATTCTTAACATCCCCTTCAACTTCTATTTTATAATCACTAATTTCAGAAGAAAATTCAGGATTAAGTGTACTTACTGATGGTTTTATATCAGTAATTGTAGCATCATTACTTGCTTGTCTTACAATAGTAACCTCATAAGTGTTAACTAATCCACTTTGTGATGTAACGTTAATAAACTTTGTAACACTTCCTACTGATAGTTGATATGTTTCTAAGCCAGTTACTGTAGCCCCATCGGATACTGTTCCTGATAAAGTTACATATTTTGTACCAATTGGTACATTTAATGTATAACTATTTACTTCAGGATCAAACTTAGGACTTATTTCACCAGTACTTGTATTTAAAGTCAACAATTTATTTTCATCACTATTTGCACGTGTAATTGTAAGTTTATATACTCTTTCTGATTTTGTTGAACTAATAACTTTAATATATATGTCATTTATTCCTGGTTTTAAATTAATTTGTGTTATGTCTTTATATTCAACATAAGAAGAATCAGATTTTATATATACCGTGCTGGTAGAAAGTTCAGGTGTCGCTTTTAAATTAACAAAAGAAACTTCATTACCTACATCTAATGTATAATTTTGAATTGTTTTATCAAATTCTGGAACTATTTCATTTTCGCTTACAGATAATACACTCAAATATGTATTACTTGCTTCTTGTCTAATTGCGTCTATAGTATATGTAGTGCCTTCACCATTATAAGAAACTTTTACTGTAATAATATTGTGTCCTACTTCTAAATTATCGTTTCCATATATATCAACTATGGCATCTTTATTATGTTTAACATAATTAATAGTTGCACTTTCATATTCATTTGGTATGTTTACAACATAATTAAATGTATTAGGACTGAATTTTGGATTTAATTCACCTTCTAAAACAGTTAAGTCTTCTAATAAAGTTTGTTGTAATTCATTTTCTTTTCTAGTAACATTTACAAAATATGTTTTTATTGTTCCATCTTCTGCTGTTACAGTAATTGATAATTTATTTGTACCTTCAACTAAATCATAAGTTTGATTTCCACTAACAGTAGCCTTTTCTGACTCTGCTATTCCATTTAATGTAATAGAATCAACATAATTTTCAACTTCTACTGTATATGAAGTAGTATCTTTATCAAATGATGGTACCAACTCACCATTATTTATTGTTAAACTTTGTAAGTTAGCGTTACTATCTTTTTTCTTAGTTACAACAACAGTATAAACTTTTGTTGTCCCATCTTCTGCTGTTACAGTAAGTTTAACAGTTAAATCATTGTCGGTAAGTTTATAAATTCCATTTCCTGTAATTTTGGCTGTTGTATCTTCTCTAACACCAATAATTTGTATTGTATTAACATTGTTTTCTACGTGATAAATATAATTATATTTATCTTTATCAAATTCAAAATCTTTTTCTGGGAATGTTACAATATCACTTAAATAAGCATTGCTGGAAGCTTTTTTTGTAACAATTATTGTATACTCTAAACTTGTTTTTCCATCTTGAGCAACTGTAGTTATTGTTACAGTATTTTCACCTATTTTTAAGTTTTTATTACCTGTAATTGTATATGTTGCTTTTTCATCCATCATAACAACAGACTCATTAATAGATGTTACTTTACTATCAACTTCCATTGTATATGCATTTTTATTTTTATCAAATGTTGGTGAAAGTGTTCCATAATCAAATGATAATGACTTAATTCTTGCTTCATTTGGACCAGCTTTATAAACATCTAATTGATAATTTCTAATATTTCCTTCATAATTTGTTACTCTAATAACAAATGGATTTTTACCAGAATCTACGTTTAACATTATTTTAGGATCACTCACAGTCATATCAACTGTTGTTGTTGATGTAGAACCTAACTTGTAAACTTCTACTTTGGTATATAAAGGTTCTTCAGCCTTCAAATGAAGGTTTATTCTTTTTACATCTTTTCCTACTTCAGTTGTATAATTCATCATTCCTATATTAAATATTGGATCTAATGTTCCCTCATCTATATACATATCTGTTAAACGATTACTTGCAACAGGCTTTTGCATTCTTGTTGCATGAATAATATAAGTTTTCTTATCCCCATTTTCTGCTGTAACTATTACTTCTATATCCTTTGTTACTTCAACCTCAAGGTTAGTATTATTTTTTATTTCTACAGTTGCTTCCTTAGAATTTGTTTCATAAATTATTGTTGCACTTTCATATTCAAAAGGAATATTTACACTATATTCTAAAGTGTCTGGATCAAATATTGGCGTTATTACTCCTTCAGCAACTTGTAAGTTTTTAAGTAAATTATCAGAAGATTTTTCTCTATTTATATGTATTACATAATTAATACTTCCTTTATCTAAATAACTTACCGTAAGAGTTATATCATTGTTTCCAGTATTAAGTTCATATTCTCCTAACCCAGAAATATCATTTAATGTTTCTTTTAAAGTTGCGTTAATTAACACATCTTTTACTTCATTTCCAACAGAAACATTATATTCAAATACATCATTACTATAATTTGGAGTGATTGGATAAATCGTACCATCATGACTAACAGTTAAATCTAATAATTCGAAATCGAACTCTCGATTAATAGTTACTTGATAAGTATTAATACTTCCATTTTCACTTGTAACAATTATAGGTATTATATTTTCACCATACTCTAATATATAACTTCCGTTACCTGTAATATTTTGCATTACTTGTCCTTTTATTGTTGATATAGTAACTTCACTTATTGTTGATGAAACATTAACTGTATAATTATTTACTAAACTATCAAATGATGGTGTTAAAGCATGAATTGTTTCTACTCCATTTTTTGTAGATTTTACAGTTATTCCATTTAATAAATTATTTTCACTTGGTTTTCTAGTAGCATGAATATTATATGTTTTACCACGCGTTTTATCACCTGATAATACTACTACTTTGACTATATTTTCACCTGTTACGAAGTTAGAATTTCCTGATATATATACAGTTTGTTCTGGAGATTCTTTTTCATAAATAATATCTAATGAATTAACCGTGCTATCAATTTCAATATAATAATCTAAAACATTTTTTGAGAAACTTGGAGTTAATTCATAACCTTTAACTTTTAAATTTGCAAGATTAACATTATCGCTTTGTTTTCTTATAATACTTAAAGTATAAGTTGCAGAATCACCAGTTTCTGGAGTAACAATTATATTAAATGTATTCAACCCTTGTTCAAGGTCAAACTCTCCATTTCCAGTTACTGTAGTATGAGTTGTATCAAATGCTGTTCCCTCAATTTTGATTTTACTGATTTCACTATCTACTTCTAAGACATAGTCAAATTTATATTTATTAAATACTTGTAATAAATCTGCTGTATCCCCTGATGAAACTGTTAAGCTTGCAAGTAAATTACTATAAGCCTCATTTCTATATGCATGTATAATATAATCTCTTTCATTACATCCTTTTCTTGTTTTAACTGTACTTGAACAACTTTCTGATTCTGTATGAACAATTATATCGTTTCTTCCAAAGTATAATACTTTTGCACCTTTTATTGTGATATTTTGATTTTCATTTTTCTTCTCAAATTCTAATTCATATTTACCACTTTCTATAGCATTGAATTCAACATTGTATTCATATAAATTTTCATCAAATTCAGTTATATCATATTCTGGTGTTTTAAATGAAATTCCTGCTATATTAGGATCAGAATTTGCTTCTCTATATACTGTTAAAGTATAATCAAATATTTCATCCAATGAATTTTTAACCCTAATTATTATTTTATTTTCACCAACTTTTAAATCTTCATTTCCTATTATTTCATAGTTTTGAAGATCATTTTTTGGTGTAACAATAATATTTTCTAAACTAGTTAATTCATTTGGAATATATATTTCATAATCTGTTGCATCTTCATTAAATACTTTATCTAGTGTACAAATATCTGTACAATCATCATCTTCATTAAACTTAACTTCTATATTTGATAATTTTAATTCACGTGTTTTTGTACGAGCTAATTGAACTGTGTATAAAGCAACATCCCCATTTTCTGCTGTTACAATAAATTTATATGGATTATCATAAGAAATTTTTTGTGGCAATATTACATTATGGGTAGCATATTCATTACTCAAAGTAATACTCTCTAATATTGCACTTGCATCTGTATCAAAGATATCATATGTAAATACATTATCTTTATGTTTAAGCTCAGTTTGATTTACAACTACACTTTCAACATTATTATTTGTAGATAATTCAGGTAATACTGATATGTGGTAGTATTTTTGAACTACACCATCACCAGCTGTTACTGTTATTGTGTAAATATTGTTTGGTTTTGTAAAGTCAATATCTAACTTGTTATCTAGCGAAATAATTGCATTTTTATCAGATAAAGTATATAAAATTTCTTCTCTTGTTAATGTCTTCTTTGTTCTTGGAACACGAATTGTATAGTCAGTTTCTTCTGGATCATAAGTTTCTTCAAATGGATAATTCTTTACACTTAAAGAACTTAATGTAGCATCTGCACTATCACTACGAGTAATATTTATAGTATAAGTTTTTTCTTCTTTATTTTGTGCTCTAACTACAACATCTATCTTATTAATACCATATTCCAAATTAAATGGTTGACTTAAATCAGTTACAATAGTAGCTTTCTTATCTGCAAGTGTAGCTGAAATCATTACTTGACTCATTGTACCTAACACAGTTTTATCATATTCTAAAACTTGTGATGAAAAATTTGGTAATGAAACATAATTAACTTTTAGATCCAATAAATCATTATTTGATGATTCAGCTCTATTTACATTTACAGTATATGTATCTTCAGTATCATCTTCAGCTGTTACTACTAATGATATTGTCTTGCTATTATCTTCTTCATCAAAAATATGACTAGAAGGGTTAGAAGGATTTACAGTTGCACCTTCTGGTAATGTAGCATTCAAAGTAAAGTTTGATGTATTACTAGGAAGCGTTACATTACATGATTTCGTTGTTTGATCCATAACACATTTATATGTATTTCCTAAAGTATCAATATTTACTTCTGTGATGATAGTATTACTTGATTTTTCTCTTGTTACATTTAATGTATATTTTGATTCAGTTGTTCCATCTTCTGATTTAGAAGTTATTACATACTGTGTTACATTTCCTGATTTTAAATTAATTTCTGGGAATGTTACTACACTATCTGGATCAATAGTTGTATAAGTAAATGACTCTTTATTAAGTTTGCTAATATTATTTGAAACTGTTACTGAATATTCAAACGTATCACTATCAAATAAAGGAGTTAATGTATTTCCAATCAAATCTAAACTTGATAATCTTGATTCATTAGACAATGGTTTCCTGATTTTTACATTATAAACTCTTTTTTCTCCTCTACTAGATGTAACAGTTATAGGAACAAGTAAATATTTTGCATTTGCATCAAAATTATAATCACCATTTCCTTCAACTGTAGATATAGAAACTTCTGGTGTTGATAGAACATTGCATGAAGTAGTTGAACTATCTGTAAATACAATATACTCATTTATTGTTCTATCAAATGCAGGTTCTAAATTACCACAACTTACATTTAAAGTTGATAGATAATTGTTTATTAGATCTTCACTGCTAATAGTTAAAGTGTAAGTTTTTTCATCTCCATTTTCTGCTTCTACTATAACTGTAATAGTTGGACTAGAAGAAACATCAGGAATTGAAACATTATTTTCAAAACTATTTATTTCACTAACAACTTGTTCTGAATTATTTATCATAATACTTTTGATTTTTGAAGTATTTTTTAATGTTTTTAATTTTAAACTAGCTTGTTGTAAACCATTTGGAACAAATACTTCATATTCTGTTTTATCTTTATCAAAAACAGGATTAAAATCATAGTTATTTAATTCGAATGTACTTAATCTAGGATCAGTAGAAACTATTTTTGTTACAACAATTGTATATGTATTTGTAACTTTTAAATCTTCACTTGTTACCTTTATTGTCACTGTTGATGTACTATCATTACTAAAATTACTATTACCAGAAATTGTATAAGTTGAATATGAATCAGTTAAAACTATATTTTCTAAATTCAAACTTGTTTCATCTGTTGTAATTGTATAATCAAAATTATTTTTATTAAATGTCGGAGTTACATCTATACCTAAACTATCAATAGTAGCAATATCTTTAGCACTTCTATCAACCACAAGATTGTATGTTGTAGTTGTACCATTTTCTGCTTCTACTATTATCATATATATATTTTGTCCAGTTGTAAGTTCAACCTCATTTGATACTACATCACCATTTATATCATAAATTTTATATGAAGAATATTTACTTCTTAGAATTGGTGTAATAGTAATCTTATGTTCTTTAGTACTTAAAGTATATTGATAACTGTCTGGTGAAAAAGTTTCATTAATTCCTTCACTTGTTGTTAAATTAGATAATTTCGAATCACTATTTTTATTATTTGTAATAGTTATTTTGTATGTTCTAACATTACCATTTTGGGCAGTTACATTAATGAAGAAAATATTTTCTCCTAGTTTAAGATTCTGTGGAAAACTAGTAATAATATTTCCATCTACATCAGTAATGCTATAAACTGCATTTTTACTTTCTAATGTTGCATTTATAGAAATTTGCTTATCTTCTGTAGTTTTTGTATATTCTAATGTTTCTTTATCAAAAGTTTCATTAAATCCTACATTTGTTGTTAAACTAGCTAAATAATTATTATCATCTAAAACACGATTAGCATGAATTATATATTCTCTAGTATCACCAGATTCACTAGTAACCAAAATTTTGATATCATTTATTCCTTCTTTTAAATTAAGGTCTCCCTCTATTTTTACAGTTGCATATTTATTATTAGCAATTGCAGTTATATCAATTTTTTTATCAAATGTATCTAAATTATATTCTAATTGTTCTGGATCAAAACTTGGTGTTAAAGTATTATTTTTTACTTCTAATGTTTTTAATGTGTTATCATTGCTTAATTCTCTTGTTACATTTAATGTATATATTCTTTCATTTCCTGTTTCACTTGTTACTTTTATTGTTACTACATTTAAACCAGCTACAAGTGATTTAGCATTTTCACTTATTTCAACTTTTGCATATTTGTTTGTTGGAATTGCAGTTATATCAAGAGTACGATCGTTTGTTGTAAAACTATAATCTAGTGTATCAGAATTAAAACTTGGTATTAGGTTATTGTCTTTTACAATTAGTGTACTAAGAGAATTATCATCAGATTTTTCTCTAGTTATAGTAAGAGTATACGTTCTAACAGTACCATCCTCTGCGGTTACAGTTATAACATTGTTAGAAGGATTTTCTGTCAATAAATTTATATTTTTAACATATACACTACTATTTCCTATTTTAGCACGTTTGTTTCCATCCGCTGTTGCTGTTAGTAATACATTTGTAACTTCATTTGGAATAGTTAATGTGTAATTGTCGTATAATGGATCGAAATTTGGAGTCAATTTATAAATTTCGCTTCCATTTGTTACTAATAATGATTGTAAATAATTATCTGTATATCCTGCACGATTTACTATAATTTTATAATCACAAGTTGAACCATCTTCTGCTGTTACACGGATTATAATTTCATTTTTTCCAGCTTGTAAATTATTATAATTTCCAATTATTGTATATTTTGATGTATCAGCTTCTGGAACTGCATTGATTGTTAATTTTTCAGTTTCACCTGTTATATACATGTAATATACAAATTTTGTTGATTCAAAAGGTTCTGTTAAATTTGCTTCATCTACAGTTAAACTAGATAATAATGTATTTGCATTTGCTTTTCTATTTATTATAAAAGTATAAGTTAATGTACTTCCATCTTGTGCGGTTACAACTACATTAATTGTATTAGCACCTACATTTAAGTTATATTCGTCTAATCCAGTTACTGTTGCAAGTAATGAATCTTCCAAAACACCTGACAATGATATTTTTGAAACTGAATTTTCAACTACCATGTTATATTTCAAGTTCATCTTATTAAATGTTGGAGTAATTTCTAGTTCTTTAATATTTTCTGAATCTGTAATGTCATTTATTGTAAGTTCTTTTAAGAAAGCGTTATTACTTTCTAATCTGTTAACATGAACATTATATTGTTTTTGATTTCCATTTGCAGCAGTTACAGTTATTGTAATTGTATTTTCACCATACTGTAAATCAGATGAATCTATTTTTACAGTTGCATTTTCATCATCTGCAATTGCTTCTAACTCTACACGCTCTGTTTCATTTGGAACAGTTACATAATAATCAGTTATATTATATGAATAGTTTATTTCATATTCTGGTGAAATCATTCTTAAAACTTTTAAATCCGCATTTCCATCCATATCACGATAAATATTATAATTCCATGATGTTGTATGATTTTTATCTTCACTTGTAACATCTACTTGGAATTTATTATTTCCACCAGACAATTCATACAAACCATCACCATTTACAGTTTGAAAATAGTGAGCTTTATCAACAACCATAACAATTTCTCTAATTGTATATGGAACTTTAACATTATATGTATTAATTTCAGGATCAAATTTATAATCACATGCACCATCTAAAGTTGCACAATACTCTTCTATTAATCCGTTTATGAAAATATTTTTTGGAGTCGCATTTGTATCTGCATCTCTTGTAACAATAACTTTATATGTCTTTGTATATCCATTTTCTGCTGTTACTACTAAAGGAATTTCTGTTGTTCCACTTTCTATTGTATAATTTCCATTTCCTACAACACTTGCTTTACTATCAGCAGGAACACCTTCAATATTAATTTCAACATCATCTGAATTTAATTTTAAATAATATGTGTCGACATTATAATCCCATTCTGGTGTCATAACACCTTTATTAGATATAATTCCGTCTAAGAAATTATTTTCACTTTGTTGATATGGAATAGTTACTTTAACATAACCATTTCCAGAATGTCCTGTTTCCATTGTACCAGTTGGTGATTTAAAATAATTTGAACCACTAACTGTATTAGCATTTGTTAAATAATACTTGCTATCAAGTAACCATTCTTTTGCGTTTTCAATTACATAGGCAGTTTCAGAAGTATATATAAATCCTGATCCACCTCCACCACCATTTGACCAACCACTTGTTGCTCCAGAGCCACCGCCGTACCAGCCGCCGCCGCCTCCACCTCCAAAGTAGTTTCCGCCACTAGTTGGTGCATTTGCGCCTATACCAAATTTTCCTATTGTACCAATTGCTTTATTATATTTTCCGTATGTTCCACCGTCTGTTTGAGTACCTCCACCAGCTTGAGTTCCACAAGATCCACTTGCACTTGAACCTCCACCATTAAGTCCTCCTCCAACAGCTCCAGCAGCACAGCCATCTGAACCATGACCGCCACCACCTCCGGCTACAATTACACGACTATATAATGAATCAGTTCCAATACGTATATCGGATGCTCCTCCACCTTTTCCTACACGTGAAGAACCACCACCATTAAATCCTCCATTTGCTCCACTACCACCAGCGTAAGCATAAAGAATTGTTCCTTTTTCTAAATATATTGTTCCATATGAGTAACCTCCACGGCCACCTCCAGCTCCTCCTTGAGCTCCCCATACTTCTAATAAATATTCATGGTCATATGGAATTATTATTGTTTGAACGTTACCATTATATCCTAGATTTTTTTCATATCCACTTACAGTAACTCTTTTTGCATGTAAAGTATAAGTTGTAGGTTCAACATGTGGTTCTGTTACTGTAATAATGATATCGAATTTATCTGATTGAATATATCCATCACCAGATACAGTAGCTTTTGCTTCTCCATCGTAAAGTTCAACTAGTGTATCAATTGAAGCTATATGACTTTCAAATTCAATATCAAATTCTGTTTTATCATCAGTTATTGGAAAATCTATTACTGAACCACCACTACTATTAAATGTTAGTTTTTTTATTTTACTAGAATGAGGTAAGTTAATATTTAATGTATAAATTTTTGTACTTGTACCTGTTTCATTTGTTACTGAAATAGGTATACTGTAAGAATTACTTTTATTAGATATATGTCCAATATTTGTGATGATTTGATCTGATGAACCTTTGTCAACAGTTAAATCATATTCGTCCATATAGTACGGTAAATTAACATTATATGTATACGTGTTCTTATCAAATGAAACATCTGAAAATTCAGATATAGAATGCTCATCAAAATATATATTATTTAAATAATCTATATCATTTGCTTCACGATAGATATGATAACTAAATACTTCAACAGCACCATTTATATATGTAATTGTTATATTAAATGTGTTATCACCAACATGAATTTCTCTAGTTCCATCACCATCTACACTTAAAATTGAATCACTATCTGTAACTTTAAAAGTTACTAAAGATGAATCGTTACTATCTAATGTACCAGTGTAATCTTTTACATCATAGTCAAATTCTTTATCCAAAGTAACATTGTCACTAACGATAATATCAAAATCATATGATAACGAGAAAGATATTTTTACAAATCCATTTCCTTCATGTCCTGTTTCTGTTCCACCTGTTGTATTTGGGAATGAAG
The DNA here is from genome assembly GCA_900546275.1 of uncultured Mycoplasmatota bacterium. Lineage (GTDB taxonomy): Bacteria > Bacillota_I > Bacilli_A > RF39 > UBA660 > UMGS872. Next base: position 27,715 of record URCH01000005.1, on the reverse strand, counting down.
TATTTCCGGCTTTTGTTGAAGCTTCCATTAAATATTGGCTAGATGACAATAAGTATTCACTTGGAACGGTTGTAGAACTAGCACTAGTCCAAACAAATCCTGAACCACCACCACCGGCACGATCATCATCACCAGAGCCATCTACACCAGCTCCTCCACCGCCGTACCAGCCACCGCCGCCTCCGCCGCCGTAGCCTCCATTTGCGGCTATACCTGAGCCACCTTGTCCAAATGTTCCGTAATTATTTCCAGCTTTTATTTGCGATGCGCCTTCAGCTCCTGATCCATAGCTTCCAGCTCCAGCACCACCAGTTGAGCCTCCACCGACTCCACCAGCATTATTTGTTGATCCTACTGAACCACCGCCACCAGCGACTATTAAACGGTTATATAAAGATTGACCACCTATACGTATATCAGATGCTCCTCCACCATAGATAGTTCCGTACCCAGCTTTACCGCCGCCATTCCATCCTCCAGCATTACCAGAGCTTCCAACATATACATAAAGTATTTGTCCTTTATTTAAAAATATTTGTCCTGTAGAATATCCACCTTTTCCACCGTTATTATTTCCACGGTCTCCACCTTGTGCTCCCCATGCTTCCAATGTATAAATACCTGCTGCTGGGGCAACAAATTTTTGTGGAAGTCCATTGTATGTATAACCATATGAACCTGTTGTTCCACTCATTAAATAATCACTTTGTTTATGAAATGTTATTTTATAATTAACTGTCAAACCTGTAATATCATTTTTTACATCTACACTATAAACATATTGTTTTTCATTTGTAATATCATAACTTCCAGTGTAACTTTCAACCATTGAATAACCTTCATTTAGTTGTAAATTAACATTTATTGCTTTTACACTATCTAAAACTGAAATATGATATTCATATATTGTATAATCAAAATCTATTGGAATTTCACCATCATTAATAGTTATATCACTTACACCATTGATTAATTTTGGGCTGATTCTAACATACCCATTTCCTGTATGTCCTGTTTCTGTTACTCCACTTGGATTTTTAAAACTTACATTACCATTTGATAAAGTAGCATTAGTTAAATAATTTTTATCTGTTACTAGATAACCTTCTGGTACATATTTACTATTTTGACTAGTAAAGGCAAAGTTGGATCCTCCACCTCCACCTTTATCATCATCAGCAGAGCCATCTGGATTAGCTCCTCCACCGCCATACCAGCCGCCTCCACCGGCGCCGCCATAGCCACCGTTTCCAAAAGTACCATTTCCACCGTACCCAAAGCCAGCTCTATAAGAACCTGCAGCATTAATTGCACCAGCAGTACCTCCAGTACCACAGCCGCTATCAGCACTTAACCCTGCAGCAGCACCAGCTTTATTGCTAGCGCCTACTGAACCGCCTCCACCGGCCACTAATACTCTATTATAAAGTGAATTTCCACCATAACGGATGTCTGTAGCTCCTCCACCATACATGTTAGTAGTTTCACTCCATACACCACCAGCTGAATAGTATCCGTTAGTGTGTCCACCACCATTCCATCCTTTTGTTTTTCCATCTTGTGAAAGGGTAGATCCACTTCCACCAACGTATACGTAAAGAACTTCACCTTTTACTAGATACATTTCTGCTTTAGCGTATCCACCTTTTCCACCGTTATTATTCCCACGATGTCCACCTTGCGCTCCCCATGTTTCTAAGGTATAAATACCAGTTGCTGGAACATAAAATTTTTCATAATTTCCAGTATAAGAATATCCATAAGATACTACTCCAAGGTTTTCTAAATACGCATTCTGTTTTTTTACATTTACAGTATAAACTTGAACAATTCCTGTTTCTTCATCGGTTAAAGTTATTGTGTTTGTTACTGATAAATTATTAGTCATATCAGTACTTCTATTTGATTGTGTTAAAGTATAACCATCTTCTGTTAAAATGTTAAATCTAATATTTTCAACATCATTATCTATTGTTAAATTGTATTCATATAAATTGTATTTATAATCAATTGGTACATTTCCACGATTAATTTCAAAATTAGTTATTCCATCAAGTTTTAGGGCAGTTATTTTGGCATATCCATCTCCTGCTCTTGAACCGGTTGAATAATTAACATTTGTCATATAATAATCAGTAGAAACTGAATAACCAGTTGGAACATATTGTTTAGTTTGAGTGTTCCAAGTAAAACTTGAACCACCTCCACCTCCACGGTCATCATCAGCAGAGCCATCTGGGGTAGATCCACCTCCACCATACCAGCCACCTCCACCGGCACCAGCATGGCCTCCTGAACCTGAAGTTCCACTTCCACCAAAACCAAATCCCGCACGAAGAGAACCAGCGCCAGACAATGTTGCACCTACACCACCAGTTCCATATCCAGAAGAAGAACCACCAGTTAATCCACCAGCACCACCAACTTTATTGCTAGCACCTACGGTTCCACCTCCACCGGCCACTATTAATCTTGATTTTAAACTAGCTTCATTATCCCAAGCACCATTTACAAATCTAATGTCTGTAGCTCCTCCACCATACGTTTTTAAAGTAGGTTGAGCTCCTCCACCATTATATCCTCCATGTGTTTTTCCTGAACCACCAACATATATATATAAAATATCTCCACGTTTTAAATATACTTCACCAGTTGTATATCCACCTTTTCCACCATTATTAGCTCCACGGTCGCCTCCTTGTGCTCCCCATGTTTCTAATTTATATATACCGCTTCGTGGTACAACAAATGTTTGATAATCTCCACTATATTCAAATTCATATGTTGGACCTGCAGCATTTGCTTTAGTTATCATAAATGGACATGCAAAAAAGAATATTAACGCAAACGCTAATATAAACTTTATAGTAAATTCTTTTTCAATTTTTTTAGTTTCTACCATACTATCATCGTCCATCTTACTATCTTAATAATTATATAATATTTTTTAAATTTTGTCATCATGCAATAGATATATTTAAAAAAAAAGTACTTTTTCAAGTACCTATTTTTCACTTTCAAAACCACAATCTAATATTGCATCAATGCTATAATCTGTTTTTCCATATGGTTCTTTTGGATAAATTACTACCATTGAAGTATTTTTATTACATTCTTCGTTAGTTTCTTTATTAATAAAAGTGTTATTTTCATCCGTAGTTTCTGTTTTTTTAGAACGAAGTATATTATCTAAACTAACTTTTATTCCAATATCTTTGTATTTTTCTAAAAATGCTTTTCTCTCAGTTTCGTTTTTCCCTATTTGATTGTAATAAAAATCCTCATAGAATTGAACTCCCATATCTTTAAGTGATTTGGTTAATTGTTCTGAATTACTTATTGTTTTTTTCTTAAGTGAAAATATTAAAAATATTGATAAAACAATAACTATTATTATTACACCTGAAACTATACAATTTTTAATTAATTTTGAATTATTTTTTTCTTTCATACAACATTACCTACCTTGAATTTAATTATATCACAAATAAAAATTATTAGATAGATTTTTTATAAATGTTATTTTAAATTTGAAGTGCAACAAAGTTGCATTGAAAAAGACATATGAATAATCTATAATATCTATTCGCAACAAACAGAAAGGAAAATTCATATGTCTGACACAAATAATACACTAAAAAAGAAAGAAAATCAATACCATCATTTAACAGAAAAAGATAGAGCTACTATTCAAGCTTTAATAGAACAAAAGGACGGAAATGGTAAACGTTTATTTAATAATACTTATATAGCTAACTATCTTGGCGTTCATCGTTCTACTATTTCTAGAGAACTTAAGAACAGAAAATCTTATCGATTTATGGTTAGATCTGGTAGAACTATCGAAAAACCTTATAAATTATTTATTTAAACGTGGTTTATCTAAAGGTGAATATAAGCTACGTAAATATACTAAAATGGCTAAATATATTGAAGATAAAATTAAAATGGATAAATGGGCTCCTGATGTAATTGTTGGTTATATGCAAGTTCATAATTATTTTAAAAAAGATGGTTTCTGTGAAATTACTGTTCCTACTATTTATAACGCTATTAGATATGGTATTATAAACGTTAAACTTGAGGATACAAGAAGAATGAAATATAAACCTGAATATAAATATAAAGATAAAAATTCTCTTCCTATTAGTAAAATACCTTATAGTATCGAAAATAGGCCTGAAGAAATTAATAATCGTTCCACTTTTGGTCACTTTGAAATCGATACTGTAATTGGTACTAGCCGTGGCAAGCATGAATGTCTTCTAACCATTACAGAAAGAAAAACAAAATTTGAAATTATTTTTAAAATTTCTTCTAAAACTTCTGAAAATGTAGTTAATAAAATTAACCAAATTAAATCATTCATGAAAAAACATTACAATAAAATATTTAAATCATTTTCTACAGACAATGGTTCAGAATTTTCTGACTTTTTAGGAATAATAAAAGATTCAAAAACACAAATATATTTTTGTCATCCTTATTGTTCTGGAGAAAAAGGAACTAACGAAAAACAAAATAGTATGATTAGATATTTTATTCCTAAAAAAACTTTAATAGAAAACTATTCCTGCGAAGATATAAATAACATCGCTAATTGGATGAATAATTATCCTAGAAAAAGTTTAAATTATAAAACTCCTCTAGAAGCTGTTCTAGAAGAGTTTAATGATAAATCTATTATTAATAAAATTTATAAATTACAAGAAGTTGTGAATACCATTTAATTATTCGTTTGTTGCACTTGACTTTTTAATTAATAATATTTTTTATTTATAATATATAATTTTAGTAAATAAGACTAATGTAAAGTTTTAAATGCTAAATTATTCATTATTTTTTAAAAGTATTACCTTTTTTATTTTAAAATCAATACTTTATTGATTTTTATAAATATTTTAATTATAAAAAAGTGTAAAGAAAAAACAAACTTTTTAAGTTTATTTTAACGTTCTAATATCCATTCTTGTAAATATTTTATTTCTGTATGACAATATTTACAAACTTTATCTATTGCATTTATAGAGGCTCCACAGTTTTGACATTTTATCATATTAACTTTGTTATTTAATTCTAAAACTCCATTTTCATTATGCCTCATAATATAGTTATCTTTAACAATTTTAGATTTTATTTTATTGTTTTCAAAATATATAATTCTTACATCTGCACATACTTCTATATAGTTTAGATTATTTTTAATGTAATCTTTAAAATTAACATAATCTAAGATGTCATAATCAATTATATTACTTTTACTATAATAATACTTTCTTACTTCATAATTTAAGTTATTAAAAAATTTCTTTTTATCTATTTTTGTTTTATTCCAAAATTTAATTTGCTTTTCATTTTGTTTATTTTTATATATTTTTATTGGAGTTAAAATGATATATGCATCTATAATGTAAAAAAGATAGTATAAAACTAAGGAGATTATTAAACTAGATACAACTATTTTTGATATATCATAATTATTAAATGTTCTAGATGTTGTTTTTATATATATGTAACTAATAATAATACTTATTATTAAATCAACTATTCCAGTTACTATTCTATAAATATTGCTTCTTAAAACTTTATCATAATGATATTTACTTCCTAAATCTTTATCTATATAATCAATATTATAATAAGTTCTACAATATGGACATCCATTTTCAAACTCTTTTATGTTTGATTCAAATCCACAGTTTTTACATTTGTAATTTGTAGTTTCAAGTTCTTTAGAAATAAATGTATATTCTATTCTTGAGTCAAATAGATTTTCTTTATGAATTAATTTATTTTTTAAATAATATTGTTTTTCACATCTTATACCATTTATAATATCATCATTTATAGAATTATCTGTGTTGCGTTCTAATATTTTATTTCCTACTATGTATTTTGTTTTTATATTTATTCCATAATCTTTTAATTTTTTGTTATGAAAGTTATCAGATATCAATGACATATTTTTCTCCTATTAATTATTATTGTTATTATTATTGTTATTGTTGTTATTATTAGATGAAGATCCTCCGCTTGAATAAGAACTAGATGATGGTACATAATGATCAATTGTCCTAAAAAAATCATTGCTCATAACTAACCCATCTATTGCAGAATTGGTAATATATGATGGAATAACTTCTAGTACTTTTAATCCTATTTTTAAAGTTATATTGTTTTTTCCACCTATTACTCTTCCTTTTGGATTTTGTTCTAAAAAGGAATAAACTTTCTCTAAATTATCATCAGTTAAAGAATAATATTTAGCTAAATCTATGCATCTTTTTTTTCTGATTATTTCTTCATATGTGTCTGGTTCTTTGTTCATTTTTTTATTTCCTCCTTATCAATATAATAAAATTCTATATTTTGGAATGGCAAATTTATTGCTTGAATGTGATAATACGCATTATTTTTTTGTTTTATATAATGGTAATCTCTTAATGAAGATGTTGTAAAAAATATGTTGTTAGGCATATCAAATGTTAAAGAATGTTTATATTCATTTATTAATGAAGTTATATCATATTCATAATAATCTTCTTTATCTGTTTTTGTATTATCTAAAACACCTTTATATACTTGATGAGTAAATACATGCCTTTGTTTTGTTCTTTGTTCATCTCCATATGTTACTAAATCACCACTTAATAACATTATATATAATGAGTTATTTTCCGGATAATCACATTCTTCATTAATCATATGTTTTTTCATATATATTTTAATTTTGCTTTCTGGTGTTATATATATAAAGTCTCTTACTTTTTTTATTATTTGTGATGATAGCTTGTATTCTATATCATCTACTTTTAAAATAAATACATTGTCATCGTATATATATTTTAATTTTTTATCTTGTTTAATAATTTCTTCTAATTGATTATAATCATTATTTCTTTTAGGTATATATTTACTATTATCTTGTGCTCTCATTTTAATCAAATATTGGTATACAAATTCATCATTGTATTCATCTATATTATAGTTTCTATCCTTATATAATTGTTGTTGTAATTTACAAGTATAACTTTTATTTGTATTGTATGTATTTTTTACAAATGGACAACCAGTTTTACATAGGTACAAATATCCACATTTTGTGCATTCTTCTGCTAATGGCATTTTATTATGGTTTAAAAATATTTTCTTTTGGGCAGTATTTAATATTTCTTCTACACTATTTTCATATATATTCCCATAATAGTAATCTTTATTTTTTTGACCTCTTACACATGAATATATATCCCCATTTTTTTCAAGTAAGAAAAATTTTTCTCCGCAATTATCACAATTAGTACAGTAGCCTGGCCCAAATTCATCAAACCATGGGCCATTTACTCCAACTGTTAAATCGGTTCCATCAAATTCTTTATGCATTCTTTTATAAAAATCAACTTGTTCTTCTTCTGTTATATGATGTAATATTCCATTTGAATTATAATCAAATCCTATCATAAAATTGAAATCATTCATATCTAAACATGTATTTTCATTTAAATATTTGATATCTTTTATTATTTCTTCAATATGATTATAATGTTCCTTAAAAATAGTAGAAGAAACTTTTTTCTTATTTGGAATATTTTTCATTAGTTCTATGTTTTTAAATATTTTATCTAGTGTTTTTTTATTACCTTTTGTGACTCTATATTTATCATGAAGAAAGAGTGGTAAATCTAAACTTCCTGATATAGATACGTTAAATTCTTTTATTGTGTCTATATGTTTTTCTAAATCATATAGATTTGTTTTTATGTGTGGTGTTCCAACTTTAAATCCTGCGTTTGTTATAATTTCTCTATTTTTATTATAGTAATTACTAATATACTCTATAATATCATGAAAATCTTTTTTTGAAAGGGTTGTTACTTCTCCACCATGAAGTGAAATATTAAAAGGAATAACATTATTTTGTCTAAATTTTTCTATTGCATATTCTAAAGTTTCAAGTGGCTTATATTTTGTTTTTTCATCTTTGGTATTCTCTTCTAAATAACAGTATTTGCACCCCATATTACAAGCCATTGTTGGAACATATAATAAATGTATATACTTATTTTCCATGTTTAACCTCTAATTATAATATACATTTAAAGAAACACTATCTGTTCTATTAAAAATATAACTTGAAGGTATTTCAACGGCTACATTTTTATTAATTTCTTGATAAGGTGCATCTTTTGTTAACATAAAATTAACAGTTCCATCAGCGTCTTTATATATTAAATTAAAAGAATTTGAATTTCCTTGTTCTAAAACATTAGCAAGTTCTATACTAAAACTAGATGATTTGGAATCTGATTGATAGGGGTCTATTGTAATTTCTTGATTTAACTTTATATATCTATATGTATCATATTTATATTTATTATTTGATGTATTGGTTAAAGTATTTTCTCCAAACCTCCTTACTACAGTAGGGCTTTCTTTAAATGCTCGACTATTTACAGAAGTTTCTTTAGGAAGTGTTATTTCATCCAAATTTGAACACATTCTAAATGCAGAAGATCCTATTTCTTTTAACTTACTATTTTCTGTTAAAGTAACAGTTTTAAGTGATGTATTTCCATAAAATGCATGACCACCAATTCTAGTAACACTATCTGGAATTGTTATTGATTCTAATGAACTACATTCTTCAAATGTGTTTCCTCTTATTTCAGTTAAATTATTTGATAATTTAATGCTTTCTAATGATGTTGCATTATAAAAAGTTTCTCCTCCCATATATGTTAAAGAGTTTGGTAATTCTATAGTTTTTAGTGAAGTACAATTATAGAATGCTCCTCCACCTAAATATTCTAAGTTTTTTGGAATATTAATTTTAGTTAATTTTTTATCATTTTTGAATGCTCGACCTCTTATTTCTGTAATTGTATCAGGAAGTGTTACTTCTTCTAAAAATGGCATATTTGAAAATGTATTTCCTCTTAATGCTACAACATTTTCACCCTTATATGTACTTGGTATAGTAACGGTTTTAAAATTAGTTAATCCAAAAGTATAAAATCTTACTGCATATCCATTGTCAATTTTTTCATAAAATACTCTTGGATTCATGAAAATAATAAGTGGAATTATAAGAGCTAAAAACATGACTGAAAGTGTAATATATTTAGTATTGTTTTCTACTAATTGAGATTTAGTATTCATAACTATATTTGATACTTTTTCACTAGGTCTTGATTTTAGTTGTTTTTTTAAATATGTCATCAAATTATATTTTCTTGAAACTTTAAAAAATATAAATAATATAATTGCCCCTATTACATATATAGCCATTGTTAAATGAAAGAATATTAGTGAAATATAAATAAACAATAATATAGAAAATATAACATTTAAAATTTTTTTCTTTTTTAATACTTCTCTTGGAATTAATTTTGTATTTCTATCTATATCTGCTTTTTTTAATTCTCTATCAATAAATTCTTCTACCATGGCAGTTTCATTTAAATCAAAGACACTATCATATTGTGTTTTAACACTTTGAATTAAAACTTCTTCTATTTTTGTTCCACAACTTGCACAAAACTTATCATCTGTATTTAATGTAGCTCCACAATTTTGACATTTTTTAATTACATTAATAGAGTTTTGAACAGGTTTAGTTTTTAATTTAAATGGGGATTTTTTTGTTATTACTGCACATATAGGCACAACGATAAATGCACCAATAAAGATTGCAAAAAAATCAATTGACAACATAACGTCAGGTATAAATAAATCAAAAACTAATAATATTACTGCTCTAGTTACAAATAATTTAATAAATAAACTTTTTAATTCACCTTCTTCACTTAGCATATTAGCAAGTGGGAATAAAACAAATATTGACATATGTATTGTAGTGAATAACTGAATCATTATTGCTTCAGATACAGAACCTGTGCTTGCAAAAACTTGAAGTGGTAACATTAATAATGTTAATAATAAAATTTTTTTCATAAATACGACCTCTCAAACTATTCTTATTTTAATTATATCATCTTTTTTTAAATTTCCAACCAATAAAGATGAATTAGGATCATGTAACTTATAATTTTCTATAACTTGATTTTCATCATAATTTGCATAACAATATTTACAAAAATGTTTGCAGGTGTTATATGCACCAATATCAACCATTTTTACACAATTACATTTTTTTTCTTTTCTAGCAGTCCAATTTTTATAAGTTTTTCCTGTTAATTTATATGCAAGTTCATGTGAAATACATTCACCTTTAGTAAATCCATATTCTACTAAATTTCTATCTTCAAAACATGTTTGTACTATCATTCCGTTTTTTTTAGCACTCTTACTAAAGTTTTTTCCTATCATTTCATAATCATATTCTGTTAGAGGTTTATAATTAATTATTTTCATATTTTTTCTTACATTTTTATAATCATCTAAAAAAGAAACTATTATTTTATTTACATATCCTTTTAATAATGTACAAAGATTATCAAATGCCTTTATATGATATTCTAAATTATATTTTTCACTTATAAATATTGGATCATATCTAACTTGTAAATTATCTATTCCAATTATGCTTGATAATTTTTTTATTGCTTCTATTATTTTTCCTTTTGGAAGTATGTTAGGTTCTATATCATTTTTATAAGGAGTTAATGTTACATGAAACAATATTTTTTTGTCTATTTTTTCTATTTCATTTAAAATGGGAATAGGATTTTTTGTACAAAACATTATTAAATCTACATCTTTAAAGTATATTCTACTTACTAATTTTTCATTAAAAGGATTTCTCACATCAACAAATCCTTCTTTATATCTATTCATGAACCACTTTGAATAAAGTGCGACTATATCTGTTCTTCCACTTACATTTAAAATCATTTTGTACTCCTCTATATTTCTATTTAATAATTAAATTTTAAATAACTTTATCATTATAATTATAACATATATATCAAAAAAACTACTTCAATTAGTAGTTTAGAATTTAACTTTAAACCAAAGAAAAATTTCATTTGGAATTGATAACTTAAATATAAAATTGTTTTCACAGATTTTAAAAACATATAAATTAGAGATGTGATTATACATATCATCTATTGTATTTTTAGACCTATAAAAGTCCAAAAAGTCAAATAAATCTTCTGGTGGTTCTTTTACAATTAACTCACCTTCTACTAAATAATTTGTAATATCAATAGGTTTATTGGTATATTTATTTAATTCTTTTAAATTAGTTTTTATTAAAAAGGATAAATATGCTTCCTTATTATTTTCATCTATTCCACTTATTTGAAAATTAATTGAATCTATAAGATTTGTGTTTATCTTCTTACCATCTTTAAAATTACTACATTGTATTTTCTCAAATGAATATTCTAAATATGCATTACGAATATCATTCTGTTTTATTTCAAATATATATTCATTTATTTTTAATTTTTGTTGCATTTTTTATAAAACCTCTTTTTAATTAAGTATTTTTAAATATTTAGATAATTTATCTAACATTGCATATTCCGGTGTATATTTTTCTATAGTTAAAAGATTGTCTAATATATTAGTTGAAAATCCACTAACTATTATAACATTATCATCTAAATTTGTTACAGGAACACCTTTTGTCTCACATCCAGCATTCCAAAATATGATTGTTGGTAATTTATAACCATTTTCTTTAAAGGCTTGCTTCCAACCTTCAAAATTTGTACTATTTTTAGAATACACACCTTTGTTAAAATTCATGTCTGTAATTATTAAAATTTTTGTTGGTAAATCTGATTGTTTTAGTTTATTTTCTTGTGCTATTGTTAAAATCAATTCAAATACTTTATCAATATCGGTAGTTGTAGCATTAATAGTTTCAATATTCTGTATTTTTTCCACTAAAGTATTACCTTTAATTTGTTGTAATATTGGTTTTCTTGAAAATGATATAAAATTATTTTGAAAAAAGCCCTTATTTCTTTCTGAAATATATATAGCAAGTCCTATAGATGTACAATAGGGAATACAATCGTACTGAAACATCGATTCTGATGTATCAGCTACAACTATCAAGTTTTCACTATTATTTTTAAGTATTTCTTTTTGATTTTTCCACATTAAATCATATATCTCATTATCATAATCTTTTTCTGATAATATTTTTTTTACTATTTCATATGAAAATAATCCAGATGTGTTAATATTTGATTTTTTGTTTTTAACATCATCTTTATACTTACTATATCTTTCATTAATATTCTTTATATAAGCTTGATTATACTTAAGTAAAGCTTTTGCCGGAATTTTATAAAATTCAATTTTGTCATATTCTTTATTTGTTAAATTTTTTTCTATTATATTTAATTTTGATCTAAGTTGCGCTAAAAGTTTCCTATATTCTTTTTCACTTATATTTAGTAGCTTAACTAATTTTTTTGCAAGTGAATTATTTTTTTTATGAGTACGAATTGAAGGTAGCCATTTAGCTAATAGTGATGGTGTATCACTAGTTTTATCATTATTTAATTGATTTTTAATTACTTCAATTGTTTCATTTTCTATCTTTGTATTTATTCCAACAAGAAGATAATCATAACGACCAAGTTCACTTATAAATGGAAGAATGCGTAATGCTTGATTAGGATATTCATTGCATATAAATTTATAAATTATTTTGAAAAGACGTCTTTCACCTTTTCCTTCTCTTATATCTAATATATATAATAAATTAGCAAGTGCTAATTCTTCATTTTCTACTAATGCATTGTTAAACAGTTTAATTACATTAGGTTCATAATTAAATCTTGTAACCATTGTAAAAACATCTAGATTACTATTATATGATGTCTCATAGTATTTTGAACCGTTAATACTAACACTGGTGTTATTCTTTTTTATTCCATCTAATAAATTCATAAGATTTCTCCTTATTTAAAATAAGATGTTAAGCCACAAAGGTCACTTTAATTTTTATAAGTGGCTACACAAGACTCAAATATACGCGTGACCCAACGTATTAAGATTCACATTACCTTTAAAATTTGCTGTACGAGTCTTTCAAATATATTATACACCATAAAAAGCAAAAAATGTCACTATAAAAGTAACAAATCGTAATTATAGAACATCATCTCACTTGGAAAAATATTCTATACAAATGTTAAAAAATTATCTTTTGCACTCTTGTTAGTCAAAATGCTTATTAATAAAGCAGAAACTCCAAGGAATTTTATACGAGTTTGCAAGTTTATTTACCTCAACACTGTTTATATTTCTTACATAAAAACTAGCTTAACGCTAGTTTCTATTAATGTGCACATATATTTTTCCCTTATAATATGGGGATTTTTTTAATTTGTGCACATAATTTTTGGTATCATGTGCACAATTTTTTGCCTTTTTTTGACTATTGTCAAACTCACAAACCCTTATAAAACAAGCTATTTACCACAGCATTGTTTGTATTTTTTTCCTGATCCACATGGACAAGGTTCATTTCTACCAATTTTTTCTGTTTTCTTTGGAGTCTGCTTTTTAACTTTTGAATTATCTTCAGCAGCATTACCCTTGACAACTTCTTTTCTCTCAGTATTTTGTCTAACTTCAGCTTTCATTAAGAAAGTTACAACCTCTTTATCAATTACATCTAATAAATTATCAAATAATTCGTATCCTTCTGTTGTATAAGCTCTTAATGGATCTTCTTGTGCATATCCCCTTAAATGAATTCCCTCTCTAAGAACAGACATAGTATTAATGTGTTCCATCCAGTGAGTATCAATAACTCTTAAAGTAATTGCACGTTCAAATTCTTGATGAATATGAGCTGGAATATCTTTTATTTTATTTTCATATTCAGTTACAAACTTATCATAAATAAATGAATTTATTTCATCAATTGACTTATTTTCAATATCTTTAAACTCTATTTTATTTCTCAAAAGTTCGTTTACTGACTCTAATAACTCACTTAATTCGTTAGAAGCTAATTTATTTTCATCATTCAAATGAGATTCAACTTGAAGTTCACAGTAATTTTTTATGGTATCAAGTATCATTTCATGAATATTTTCATTATCTAAAATTTCATTTCTTCTTTCGTATATAATTTCTCTTTGTTGATTAATTACATCATCATATTGAAGTAATGTTTTACGTATATCATAGTTATTACCTTCTATACGTTTTTGTGCGCTTTCAACAGATTTAGATAACATGCCATTTCTAATTGAAAGGTCTCCTGAAAATCCTACTCTTTCAAGCATAGCTTTGGCTCTATCAGTACCAAACCTAACCATTAAATCATCTTCAAAAGATACACAGAATTGTGAAAATCCTGGGTCGCCTTGTCTACCTGATCTACCTCTTAATTGGTTATCAATTCTTCTTGACTCATGACGTTCTGTACCGATTACACATAAACCACCAAGTTCTTTTACTTCATCTGTTAATTTTATATCGGTTCCACGTCCAGCCATATTAGTTGCGATTGTAACCGCACCTTTATTACCAGCTTTGGCAATTATTTCTGCTTCTCTTGCGTTATTTTTCGCATTTAAAACTTCATGTGGAATATGTTCTTTTTTTAACATTGAACTTATTAATTCACTTGTTTCTACAGCTATTGTACCAACTAAAACTGGTTGTCCTTTAGCATGTCTTTCTTTTATTTCATTTATTATTGCTTTATATTTACCTTGTTTAGTTGCGAATATCAAATCTTTAAAATCTTCTCTTATTACTGGTTTATTTGTTGGAATACATATAACATACATATTATAAATATCCCTAAATTCTTCTTCTTCTGTCTTTGCTGTACCTGTCATACCAGAAAGTTTTTTATACATTCTAAATAAATTTTGGAATGTAATAGTTGCTAAAGTTTTTGTTTCTTCTTGAATCTTTACTCCTTCTTTTGCTTCTATTGCTTGATGTAATCCATCAGAGTAATTTCTTCCTTTCATTAAACGTCCAGTAAATGGATCTACTATTACAACTTCTCCATCTTCTACAACATAATCAAAATCTCTTTTCATAGCAAAATTAGCTTTTAGGGCTTGATTAATAAAATGTACTAAAGTTGAATTGTTAATATCATATAAATTAGAAACTCCAAACTTCTTTTCTGCTTTATCTATACCCTCTTTATCTAAACTTACTGCTTTTGTTTGTTCATCATATATATATCCTTTATTTTCCTTTAATGTTTTAGCAAATTTATCGGCTTGAATATATAAATTAGCAGAATTCATGCTTCCACCTGAAATAATAAGTGGTGTTCTTGCTTCATCTATAAGAACTGAGTCTACTTCATCGACAATCGCAAAGTTAAATGGGCGTGCAACTCTATCTTGAGCTTTTACAACCATGTTATCTCTTAGATAATCAAATCCAATTTCATTATTTGTGGAATACATTATATCACAATTATATGCGTTCTTTTTTTCTTCTGAAGTAAGTTCTCTATAGTTAACCCCAACTGTAAGACCTAAAAATCTATATATAGAACCCATCCATTCTGCATCTCTTCCAGCAAGGTATTCGTTTACAGTAATTATATGAACCCCTTCACCTGTTAGTGCATTTAAATATGCAGGCATTGTTGAAGTTAATGTTTTTCCTTCACCTGTTTTCATTTCTGCAATGTTACCATAATGAATAGCAAAACCACCAATTATCTGAACTTTAAATGGTTTTTCTTTTATTACACGATATGCAGCCTCTCTCACTACTGCAAAAGCTTCGACTTTTATGTCTTCTAGTGTTTCACCGTTTTTTAGTCTGTCTTTAAATTCTTGTGTTTTATTTTTTAATTCTTCATCACTTAGTTTTTGCATTTCTTCGTCAAGTTCAATTACCTGGTCAGCTAATGCATCAAATTTATTTAATTCTTTATATTCATGATCAAATAGTTTTTTTAATAAATTCATGTTTGTATCTCCTTCTATATGTCTCTATATCATTTTATCAAAAATAGCAAAAAAAATAAACAAAAAAAACTGTTTTTAAACAGTTTTCATAATTATTTTATTTCAATTATTCCGTAATTTCCATCTTTTCTTTTGTAAACTACTTTTGTAAAACCATCTTCTACTGCTTTAAATACGAAAAACGTATGACCCAACAAATCCATTTGAAGCATGGCTTCCTCTTCACTCATTGGTTTTACTTCTAATTGTTTTCTTTTTACTATATTTGATGATTCTTCTTCATCTAAAGATATATCAAGTTCTTTTATCTCAATATATTTTTCTTTATTTTTTTTCATTTTTGTTTTATTTTTTCTTATTTGTCTTTCTAATTTATCTACTGCAAAATCTATTGATGCATATAAATCATCATTTGATTCTTCGCATCTTAAAATTGCTTTTTTAATAGGTATAGTAATCTCTACTATTTGCTCTTTTCCTCTTACTTTTAGAGATATTGTTGCCGTCAATTCTTCAGGGTTCTCAAAATACTTATCTAACTTTCCTAGTTTTTCAATAATATAACTTTTTATTGATTCTGTTATTTCTAATTTGTTTCCATGAATATTTGTTTTCATTTATATCCCTCCTACTATGATTATAACATGTATTTATTTTTTTGTCATTAAGAGATGTGAATTAACACAAAAATTTCATCTTTATATTATTCTCTTTGTTTACCCAAATATTCTATAATTATTGTTACTAGAGAATTTGTAAAATATGATTTTGATTTAATTTTTTTTAAGTCTGGGGTAGCCAAATATATAGTTTGACTTCCTATATTTACAAGTTCATATAATTCACTAGTATCTGGAATAGATAACATTCCATGCATATATAACTGCTTTGCTTTTTCATCATAAGACCATTCGCTCGCTCCAACGTATATATTATCTGTTCCTACCGTTCTAAATCCTATAGATACAAAATCAGTTGCTGGATTAAATTGTGTATCTATTTTCAACGAATACGCAGATACTATAACAGATATCTTATAATGACCTATTACATTGAAACTGATTGTTTCATTTTCTGTGTCTAATGTAATTAACGAAGTTGGGTCAAGTTCATTACGATCTATTGGTAATCTCGCTTCACTTACAATCGGTCTTCCATTTTGATGTGTTCCATCATTATAAGTAACTAAATATGCAGTTCTTAGAAGACTTGTTCCAGCAGGTCCTGTTGGACCTATTGGCCCAGTCGGGCCTGTCTTCCCAATTGGTCTCATCATTCCTCTTGGCCCTGTTAGGCCAACACAACAACTGGGTTTACATTTTTGATCATATTTTATTTTTTCAAAGGCCTTTGAATAGCTATCCGTAATATTCTTTCTCCTTTCAAATTTATTATATGAAAACTTTAATTATATGAAATTATAGTTGCCTGAATATTTATTAAATACTTAAATTCTTTTTTGCATATCTTGTAATAAAGGAGCGAATTATGAAAAAATTAAAAATATGTGTATATGCAATATGTAAAAACGAAGAAAAATTCGTAGATAGATGGGCAGAATCAATGAAAGAAGCTGATAGTATATATGTTCTTGATACTGGTTCAAACGATAATACTGTGGAAAAGTTAAAAAAACATAACATTATTGTAAAAGAAGAAATTATAAATCCTTGGAGATTTGATGTTGCCAGAAATAGGTCACTTGAAATGGTACCTGATGATATAGATATATGTGTGTGTACTGATTTAGATGAAGTACTAGAAAAAGGGTGGAGAAATAAATTAGAAAAGCTGTGGAAAAAGAATACTGATAGATTACACTATCATTATAATTGGAGTTTTGATGAAAACGGAATTCCTGCTATAAGTTTTTATACTGATAAAATACATAAAAGACATGGATATTCTTGGATGCATCCAGTACACGAAGTATTAACTTATAAAGAAGCACATGAAAATATTATAACAACTGATGATATTGTTTTAAATCATTATCCAGATCGCACTAAAACCAGAAGTTCCTATCTTAATCTTTTAGAACTTTCTGTTGAAGAATGTCCTAATGATGATAGAAATATGCATTATTTAGGTAGGGAATATATGTTCCATAGTAAATGGAATGAAGCAATTGATACTTTAATTAAGCATTTAAGTTTAAAAACAGCAAAATGGAAAGATGAAAGATGTGCATCTATGAGATTTATTGGTAGATGTTATAAAAATCTTAATAGATTTGATGAAGCAAAATTATGGTATGAAAAAGCAATATTAGAAGCGTCATATTTAAGGGATCCCTATATTGAATATGCATTGATGTGCTATGACCTTAATGATTTTAAGAAGGTATATGATTTATGTAAAAAAGCATTTTTAATAAAGAAACATGAAAAAAATTACATTAATGAAACATTTAGTTGGAATGAAACTATATATGATTTATTAACTATTAGTTCTTTTAAACTTGGTTATATTGAAGAATCTTTAATATATATAAACATGGCTTTAAATATTAATCCTAATGATAAAAGATTAATTAATAATAAAAAAATAATTGAAGAAATTATAAAAAAAAATAATACCTTATGATATTATTTTTTATACTAAAGTTGCTTTAATTTCAACAACGTTTTTTGCTTGAAGTCCTTTATCTGTTTGAACTAAATCAAATTCAACATATTGTCCTTCAACTAAAGTTTTATACCCTTCTGAAAGTATCGCAGAATAATGAACAAATATATCCTCGCCTTCTTTATATTCTATAAATCCAAACCCCTTTTCATTATTAAACCATTTTACTTTTCCTTTCATTCTTAAATCTCCCTTCTAGTAAAATTGCTTACAATACTAATATACAATCTACATACTCCAAATTCAATTAAAACAAATCCCAAAAATTCGACAAATTTTGCGTAATTATTTGATTGATAAAACGTATAAATCACATTGTACTATCCAAATTTAATTTATATCTTTTTTTGCATTAAACCCTATTATATATGAATGAATTGGTAAAAAAATAAATTTTCATAATTAAAAAAAAATTTAATTCATAAGCTTTATACTCTAAAGCTTTTTTTACATTTTTCGACTTTTAAAATTGTATACTCATCGCAGGAGTAAGGGATATGAAAAAAAAAATTATTAATTGGTGTTTAAAGAAAGTTCAAGAAAATAGAAGTTATTCTAATGAAGAATTAGAAATATTAGAATATGGATTAGTTTCTATATACTTATTAATAACTAAATTAGTAATAATTTTTGCTCTATGTTTTATTTTAGGGATACTAAAAGAAACTGTTATATTTATGATTTTTTATAACATTATTAGACTACCATCTTTTGGATTTCATGCTCCTAAAAGTTGGATATGTTTGGTAATGTCGTCTATCATTTTTATATGTATTCCGTTTTTAATAAAATTTATAAATTTATCACTTTTATTAAAATCCATAATAGGAATATTAGGTATCATCTTTATGTATTTATTTAGTCCAGCAGATACAGTTAAAAGGCCTATTATTAATAAAAGAAGAAGAGAAATATATAAATTATTATCTATATTAATTACAATTTTATATAGTTTTGTATCAGTATTTATAAATAATAATTTTTTAGCAAATTGTTTATGTTTTTCAATATTATTACAATGTTTTATAATTTCGCCATTGATATATAAATTATTTAACATGCCATATAACAATTATAAAAATTATTTGTTAAGTGAGGTTTAAAGAAATTTAAACATAAAAGAATAGAAAGGGAGGAATAATATGTTTTCAGCTATATTGTCATTCTTTGGATTTAAGGCCGCTTCTTTTGGAAGTCAAGCATGTTTATGTGTAGTTTTAGATGAACCTGAATGTCCAAAAAGTTTAATTAAATAAGTTATTTAATTAGAAAAAATGTAAGATTAAATTTTCTTACATTTTTATTTTTAATATTTGTTTAAATATATTATCTTTAATTTCTCTTTCACTTGATAATCTATCATTATTTTCAATTATCTCACGAACTAATGACAATCCATATCCATGTCCATTTTCTTTTGTTGTATATCCAGGATTATCCATTTTTTCAAAATCAATTTCACCTTCAAAATTATTTGAAATAGCTATACATAAAGTTTTCTTCTCTGCATAAAATTCTATATTGATTATTTTTTCATCATATTTTGAAACTTCTTCTAAAGCATTATC
This sequence comes from uncultured Mycoplasmatota bacterium, assembly GCA_900546275.1. Lineage (GTDB taxonomy): Bacteria > Bacillota_I > Bacilli_A > RF39 > UBA660 > UMGS872. The sequence goes on along the minus strand of URCH01000005.1, from coordinate 7,632 downwards.
TAAATATACTCCTATTATTTTACAAACTTCAACTGCAAGTTCATCTGATATATCTGACAAATATAAATCTTTAATATCTCTACTTATAATTAAATCTACATCTACATCGTTTTCTTTCATAGTAAGCATTTTAGAATAAACTATAGAACTTATCATATTATTTGTAATTGTAGAAGTTTGAAACATTAGAGTTTCATCATCTTTAATTTTTGTATTAACTATGTTTTCAATATGCTTTATAAGACTTTTGCCATCTTCACCTTTTTTAATCATATTTCTAATAGTTAATAATTGATTCTTATTTTCATGATTAGTAATTTTTAACCTTGTAACATTTTGTTCCAGTTCTTTCAATGTTGTATTTGTCATATTATATTTATTATTAATTTTGATATATCTACTTTTTTCTTCAAACATTTTGAACACTATAAAAGAGTAAACTACAATAGTTATTGCATTAAAAATCACAATATATGATGTTCTTATTCTATAATATGGTACCATCAATAAAAAATTAATTATTATAATTAAAACGCCTAAAACTATTATTAATACATTTTTATTTATATTATCAATTATGTCTATTACTTTATTTGTTATATTTTTAAAAAGTTTTAAATTTACTAATAAAATACTAATCACCCCAACGAACAAATTGATAATTATAGTTCCTGAATATTTAATAAATATAGCATTCCCCTCAAGTTTTAATAAAGTAACAAATAATATACTAATAATTACTTCAGCTATAATTAAAATAAGTTCGGCGATAATAGGTATAACCATATTTGCATTTTTATCTTTAGTGAATAAAAAATAATTACATAAAATCATAACAATTACCAACGTCAAAATTCTAAGGTAACTATTAATGAAACTAAAATTCAAAATAAGAAAAATTGATAATACTATTCCCACTAGATATACTTTATAATTTTTGAAATCAATTTTCTCATCATGTAGCTTATTCCACATATAAACATTAGTAACTGCCATTATAACTCCACAGAGAAAACCTACTAAAATATCATGCACACTTCATCAATCCTTTCTTATAACTATCAGATAATAAATCTATTTTCATTCCATTGTCGAAAATAATTGTATTTTTGTTTTTATTTATCTTCTCTATTCTTTCTTTGTTAACAATACATGATCTATGAGATTGTACAAACATTGGGGAAAGTTTTTTTAATAATTCCGATATTGTCATATAAGTTTTATGTGTATTATTATCAGTAACAATAACAGATTTTCTATTAACAGTATCTTTTGTTATATATAAAATGTTACTTACAGTTATATTATAAGTAACATTATGTTCTACAAATGTTAATGTTTTTTTAACGTTTAAGAATTTAAATGCTTCCTTTATAGCAATTCCTAATCTTTTTTCATAATCATCGAATTTAGAAATAAAAGTTAAGAAATTTATACAACTTTTTAAGACTGTATATCCACATTCATCATGAGCTGTTAAAAATATAATTGCACTTTCTTTATCTTTTTGTCTAATGATTCTTGCAATATCTATACCAGATTTTGTTGGTGCTTCTATATCCAATATATATATCTTTTGTCTATTAAAACTATCTATTTCTTTCATAAATTTCTCATTATAATCTGAATACAATTTTATTTTGTATGCATAATTATTTTTCATCATAAAAGAATCAATAATATTACTTACACTTCTTCTTAACCCCTCATTATCATCGCAAACAACAAAATCCAACACCAAAAATCACTCCTTACGTTCGCACTTTGCTATTGTAAATTTTACCATAAATTGCCAATTATAACAATAAAAATTAAAAAAAAATTGTAATTTAAAAGCATTACAATCTCTCTTTATACCCCACCTATTATTCCTTTTTTTCTCAAGAAAATCTTTCTTAACCAGTCTATAGGAATAACAGTAATTGATAATAAAATCATAATAATTAATTCTTTGAAATTGAGTGGAACTGTTCTAAATAAAATTCCACCATAATATATTAATATTATTTGAACAATAATAATTAATAAAATTATTGTTATAAATACTTTATTTTTATATAAATTACTAAATAAATTTAATCTATGTGTTCTAGCATTAAAGCAATTAAAAATACCTATAAATATAAATAACCCAAAGAAAGCACTCATAATATCAGGTATATTATAACCATATAATTTTTTAAACAAGGGTAATTTTAAAAATAAAATACATATTAAAAATGAATAAAGTCCTGTAAAAAATATTTCATGAAACATATATTTATTTATTATTGATTCATCTTTTTTCTTTGGTTTTTCTTCCATATATTCTATTAATGGAGGTTCAAATGAAAAAGCTAAACCAGCTAACGTATCCATAACCATATTTATCCACAACATTTGTATAACTGTTACAGGTGTATCTACACCTATAAAAGGGCCTATTATTGATAAACCTACGGCACAAATATTTACTGTTAATTGAAATATTATAAATTTTCTAATACTTTTGAAAATAGTCCTACCATATAATATTGCTTTTGATATAGATAAAAAATTATCATCTAGTATTACTATGTCACTTGCTTCCTTAGCTACTTCGGTTCCACTACCCATAGCAAATCCCACATCAGCTTTTTTTAAGGCAGGAGCATCATTTACTCCATCACCTGTCATCCCCACTACTAATCCCATTTCTTGTGATATTCTAACTAACCTACTTTTATCTTGTGGAAGTGCACGTGCTATTATTTTTATATTAGGTAATAAACTTTTTAACTCTGTGTCACTTTTTTGTTCAAGTTCTTTACTTGTAAATACTAAATCATTGTTATTTTGCAATAATTTTACCTCTTTACCAATTGAAACAGCCGTTTTTTTATTATCTCCTGTTATCATTATAGTTTTAATTCCTGCGTTTTTTACTAACTTTACACCTTCTATTGCTTCTTTTCTAACTTCATCTTTTATTGATACTAGTCCAATAAATGTCAAATTTTCTAAACGTTCTGTTCTACTTGTTGCAAGTGCAATAACTCTCATCCCTGACTCTGTTTTTTTATCTATTATATCTTCTATTTGTTTTTTATTAATAGTTTTAATATTTCCAGTTTCATCATATGAATTTATACAATTTGGAATTATTTTTTCAGGAGCACCCTTAACTAATATAATTGACTTATCATTATATATTTTTACCATTGAATATTTATTTTTACTATCAAATGGTACAGTTGATAAAATCTTATATTTTTTTTCTTTATTTGTTTTTATAAATTCTAATAATGCTCTATCTGTTATATTTCCACCAATAGCAATCTGTTTTTTATCATCAAATGTACTGGCATTGTTATATATACTAGAGGTTTTAATTAATTCATGAAATTTTGGATATTTTAATAATTGTGATTCGGATGTATATTCATTTAAATTGCTTGATGTTATACTTGTAACTTCTAATTTACCTTTTGTTAGAGTTCCTGTTTTATCTGTAAATAATATATTTATACTACCTGCAGTTTCAATTCCCATCATTTTTCTTACCATTACATTGTTTTTTAACATTCTTTTCATATTGGATGATAATACTAATGTTATCATCATTGGTAAACCTTCTGGAACTGCAACAACTATAATTGTAACTGAAAGTGTTAAAGCATTTAATATATATTTAAACATAATACTTATGTTTGTAACTGTTTTAATTATTAGATCTATATTAAAATTATTATCTATTATTATTTTTGAGAAAAGATATGAAAATGATACTAAAATAGCTCCAATATATCCAATTCTGCTTATTATGGTAGCTAAATGTCTTAATCTAATTTTTAATGGGCTATCTGGTTGTTTTTCTTGAAGTTCTTTTGCAAGTATACCATAATATGTATTGTCTCCTATTTTTTCTACTTTCATAATAGCCTGTTTAGAATAAACTACTGTTCCTCTATATACTAAACTTTCTTTAGTTTCATTTATTATAGAAGGTTTTTTATGTATTTCTTTTGCTTCACCATTTAATGATGATTCATCTACATATATATCTCCTTCTATTATTATTCCATCAGCTGGTATTTTATCTCCGGCTTCAAGAATTACTATATCTCCTACTACTACATCCTCTATAAATATTTCCTCAATTTTTCCATTTCTTTTAACTCTACATTTAATTTTTGATGACTCTTCTTGTAGTTTTATAAATGCTTTTTCACTTCCATACTCAGATATAGACGATATAAAAGAAGCAATAAAAATAGCTATTACAATACCTATTGTTTCATACCAATCAAAATCTTTTAATAAAAACACTATTTTTATTCCTAAAGCAATTATTAATATTTTTATTATAGGATCTCCTAAACTTTCCAATAATAATTTTATAAAACTATTATTTTTTTTTGCAGCTATTATATTTGTTCCATATTTCTTTTTACTTTCGATTACTTCTTTTGTAGTTAGACCATTAGTATTCATAGTATTCCTCCTAATAAATACTATTAGGTTTATTTTTTTTTATAATAAAAAGTATTCGACAATTTTTCGAATACCTTTATTAATAAGTTAAATTATTTTTTATTGTTCATATACATCAAAATAATAATTATATGCATTTGATAAATCTTTATCAATTCCAGCATTTAAATCCATTGTTTCACCTGACTTTAATGCTTTTATATATGTAGCTAATTTAGAAACTTTATTTCCTTTTTTATCAACTAATATAATATTTACTAAAGTTCCTGCTATTTCTTCTGAACTAGTATTTTTTACAGTTGCTGTAAATGTTGTTCTTCCTTCAGTAGAGGTTGAGATTTTTGCGTTTGTTATTTCATAAGAATTATATTTTTTTGTTGTGGAAAAATCGGAACTATTATTAACTTTTGTTCCATCGTCTGAAACTGTAACATTTTCATTTCCCTTTATATCAGGAAATTCATTAATATTTACATTTGAATTATCTATTTCATTTTTTTTGCTACACCCACATCCAACTAATGACAATGTCATTAATGACACTAATGTTATTGTTAAAACTTTTTTCATTTTTACTCCTCCTATATATCCTTTACTTCAACTTCAAATTTATCAACAGTAGTATAATCTCCCATAATTGAAATTTCAAAAGTTCTTTCTTCTTTTCCTTTTAAATCTTTTAGTTCAGTTTTTACCTTTCCAAGTAATCTCTTACTTTCACTATTATACATTTTTAATGTTAATTCAATATTTCTTGTATTTGATTTATTATTTTTTACTTTACCTGTTACAACATTACTTGCACCATATTCATTTATTTGAATATCAGTAACTTTCATATCTTCTTGATCTTCTTTTGTTTCATTTTTTACTTGTTCTTGTATTGTTTGTTCTCCATCATTATTTTCAGTTTCAGTCGCCTTTGTTTTGTTTTCACAGCCACAACCTGTGGCTGCAAAAACTAAAACAGAAACTAATAAAATTGATAATTTCTTTTTCATTTTTTACTCCTTTCAATTATTTTTTTGAATATTAACTATATAGTTTTTATTATCTATCATCATTCCTTGTAAGTATGGGGTTGTTTCATTTTCTTCTACTGACCATACTGTATTAAAATCAAATCCTGTATAATTTTTACTTAGTGTTCCCTCATATATTGTATCTATCTTTGTTCCATAGTTTGATTCATATCTTCCACTTGTATCTGCTATAAAATATAAATTTGTTATTGTTCCTGAGTTTGAATCAATCAATTGGTCTCCACTTGTTAATGGAGATACTTGTCCTATCGTATATCCATTTGTTACTGATCCATAGTTATATCCTACTAAACCTGCATAATATGATGAACCTGACACATTTCCTAATGCATAACTATCCGTTACTGATGATGATGTATTTGATTTTGATCCTATTAAGCCTCCTACATACTGTCTTCCTGTTACGTTTCCACTTGCATAACTTTTTGTTACTTTTATTGTACTTGCATTTCCTATTAGGCCTCCTACATATGAACTTGAACCTGTTACGTTTCCACTTGCATAACTTCTTGTTATTTCTGTTGTGTATGCTTGTCCTATTAGACCACCTACATACTGATTTCCTGTTACGCTTCCACTTGCATAGCTTCCTTCTATTGTTCCTTTTGTTTCTATATATCCTACTAGGCCTCCTACATACTGTTTTCCTGTTATGCTTCCACTTGCATAACTATTTTTTATTGTTACTGTTGTTCCATGACCTAACAATCCTCCATAGTATGCATATGTAGAGCTTCCTGTATATTCTACTTTTCCTTTTACTCCACTATTTGTTATTGTTATCTCTTTGGCTTCTCCAATCAATCCTCCTAATGATCCTCCTGTTGATGTTACTGTCATTGTACTTGGTATCGTTACTTTATCAAAGACTATTTGTGTATCTGAAATTCCTACTAAGCCTCCTACATAATCTACTCCTTGAACTTTTACTGTTCCTACAATTTTTATATTCTCTATTCTTGTTGTACCTTTTGCTGTTCCTATCAATAATCCTACATATGAGTTACTTGTACTACTTATACTTGGACTTTCTAATGTTAAATTCTTTATTGTGGCATTTGTTGTTGTTGCGAACATTCCACTCGTACTTATTTTTAATCCTTTAATTTTATATCCATTTCCATCTAGTGTTCCGTTAAAATCATTTATAGTTATAAATGAACTTGCGTAATCACTTGTTGTCATGTCTATATTACTCATTAGTTTAAAATGTGCATATAAACTATATCTTACATTATTTAAATCCTCTGCTGTATATATTAAATATGGATCTTCTGCGGTTCCTTTTCCTTTTCTTTCTGTTGTTGTTGCATTTACTATATAGTTTTTATTATCTATCATCATTCCTTGTAAGTATGGGGTTGTTTCATTTTCTTCTACTGACCATACTGTATTAAAATCAAATCCTGTATAATTTTTACTTAGTGTTCCCTCATATATTGTATCTATCTTTGTTCCATAGTTTGATTCATATCTTCCACTTGTATCTGCTATAAAATATAAATTTGTTATTGTTCCTGAGTTTGAATCAATCAATTGGTCTCCACTTGTTAATGGAGATACTTGTCCTATCGTATATCCATTTGTTACTGATCCATAGTTATATCCTACTAAACCTGCATAATATGATGAACCTGACACATTTCCTAATGCATAACTATCCGTTACTGATGATGATGTATTTGATTTTGATCCTATTAAGCCTCCTACATACTGTCTTCCTGTTACGTTTCCACTTGCATAACTTTTTGTTACTTTTATTGTACTTGCATTTCCTATTAGGCCTCCTACATATGAACTTGAACCTGTTACGTTTCCACTTGCATAACTTCTTGTTATTTCTGTTGTGTATGCTTGTCCTATTAGACCACCTACATACTGATTTCCTGTTACGCTTCCACTTGCATAGCTTCCTTCTATTGTTCCTTTTGTTTCTATATATCCTACTAGGCCTCCTACATACTGTTTTCCTGTTATGCTTCCACTTGCATAACTATTTTTTATTGTTACTGTTGTTCCATGACCTAACAATCCTCCATAGTATGCATATGTAGAGCTTCCTGTATATTCTACTTTTCCTTTTACTCCACTATTTGTTATTGTTATCTCTTTGGCTTCTCCAATCAATCCTCCTAAT
>URCH01000004.1 GCA_900546275.1 uncultured Mycoplasmatota bacterium | reverse complement strand
ATACTATCTATTAATAAAATCAATAAAACGATTATTAATACTACTTTTACTGTATTTCCTTTTTTATTTTTTACTCCGTTTTGAATTTCATTCATTTTCAATTTTCCTTTACTATAGTCATTATCCTATATATACATTTTATTGTCAATAAACAATAATTATATATTACATATAGTTTACAAATTAATAATAAATACAAATCTATCTTTTTCTTGCATATCTTTTTCAATTATTATGTTTGCGTTCGGATAATATTTATGGGCCATTTTTTTTATTTCATTTGCCTGTAAATATCCTATCTCAAAAGCAATAATATTTTTATCATTTAAATAGTTACTAGAATTTTTAATTATTTCTTCATAAAAATAAAGTCCATTATTTTTTGCGTAAAGAGCTAGATGAGGTTCATTTTTTTTAACTATATCCATTATCTGCTCATCATAACTTATATATGGTGGATTACTTATAATTAAATCGTATTTATCATCTATATTATTAAATAAATCACTTTTTATAAAATTTATTTCACAATTATTTTCTAAAGCATTATTTTTTGCTACCACTAATGCATCTTCAGATATATCAACAGCTGTTATATCTAAACCTGGAATTTCTTTTTTTAATGCTATAGAAATACATCCACTACCTGTTCCTATATCTAAAATTTTAATATTTTCATTGAAAATTTTTTTTATCAAATTTATTGTTTTAAATACCAATTCTTCAGTTTCAAATCTTGGTATTAACACATTTTTGTTAACATTAATTTTATAACCATAAAAATCAACATTTCCAACTATATATTGAACTGGTTCTCCATTATTTAACCTTTTAATTCCGTCCTCTAATTTATCACTTGGCAAGTATTTTTTTAAATATTCTATTTCATTCATTTTTTTCACCAATTTTATTATACAAAAATATAAAGAAAAAATATAGCTTAAACTATATTATCTCCTCTTAATTTTCTATTTTGATCTTCAACTATTAAAGCATCTATTACTTTACCAATATCACCATTCATAACTCTATCAAGCGTATTTAAAGTAAAACCAATTCTGTGATCAGTAACTCTGTTTTGTGGATAATTATAAGTTCTTATTTTTTCAGAACGATCACCTGTACCAATTTTGCTTTTTCTTTCCGCACCTAACTCTTTTTCTCTTTCTTGAGTTTTTAAATCATATAAACGTGTTTTTAATATTTTAATAGCTTTCTCTTTATTTTTAATTTGACTTCTTTCAGTTTGAGAGTAAACAACTAGCCCTGTTGGTATATGAGTAAGTCTTACTGCTGAATCTGTTGTATTTACTCCCTGACCCCCACATCCACTACTTCTTGTAATGTCTATTCTTACTTCATTCATATCAAGATCAAAATCTATTTCTTCTGCTTCTGGCATTACAAGCACTGTTGATGTAGATGTATGAACTCTTCCTTGTGTTTCTGTAACTGGTACTCTTTGAACTCTGTGTGCTCCACTTTCGTATTTTAGTTTTGAATAAACATTATCACCTTTTACTAAAAAACTAATTAAAGAATATCCACCAGCATCAGATTTTTCTTCTTCAAGTATTTCTATTTTCCAACCTTGATTCTCACAATACTTTTTATACATATCAAATAGGTCACCAGCAAATATATTTCCTTCATCTCCACCTGCTGCACCTCTAATTTCAACAATTACATTTTTTCCATCATTTGGATCTTTCGGTAATAATAATATTTCTATTTGTTTTTCTAAATCTATTTTTTTTTCTTCTAAACTACTTAATTCTTCTTTAGCAAATTCACTCATATCTGGTTCTTTGCACATTTCTTTTGCCGCATTTATATCATCTAAAACATTTTTATATACTTGATATATTTCATAAGCATCTTTTAAACCAGCTTGTTCTTTTGTTAATTCTAATGTTTTCTTTATATTTGAAACTACGTCTGGATTCATCATTTCTTCTGAAAGCTCATTATATCTTTTTTCAATAGCCTCTAATCTTTCTAACATATTTTTTCCTCCATAAACATGAAAATTATACTATAAATATATGTAATAAGCAAGAATTTACAATATTATTATCAAAAAAAAGATCGTTTGATCTTAATTTTCTTCTTCTATATCATCATCTGATAAAACTGATAAATCATCTAAGTCATCATCTGTATCAATATCTTCATCATCTATTGCAGCTTCTATATCTTCATCAGTTTCTTCTTCCTCTTCGTTGTTTTCTATCTCTTCTTCAGTTTCTTCCTCTTCATCATCTTCTACTTTAAGTTCAACTGCATGATTTTTTCTTAAATCCCACTTTGCATCATCTAATAATACAAATCTCTTATCAATAGTAAGTGACGTATAATAATCTCCTATTTTTTCTGAATACTCTGCATCTGAATATCCTAAAATTTCACATATTTTTTTAAATATTTCTGCTGTTGACATTGGTTTTTTATTTTCAGTTAATAAAATACAAGTTAAATCGGTATAAGAAAGAGCTTCTATCTCTTCTTTAGTCATATCTTTTAAATTCATATTTTTTCCTCCTACATTTCATCTGGTGCATTTATTCCAAGTAAACGCATTCCTTCTTTAAGAACTATTTTTGTTGCATAAGCAATTTGTAATCTAAATTCTGTTAGATTTTCATTTTCATCTATAAATTTATAATTTGCATAAAGCTTATTGAAATCTTGCGCTAAATCAATTATATATTTAGCAATTAAACTTGGATCATAATTATCTTTAGATTTCAATATTGTTTCTTCAAATTCATTTAATCTAAAAATAACATTCCATTCATATTCATTTATTTCTAAATTTTCATAGTCAACACTATTATTTTTTAATTTTTTAATAAGCGAATTTGCTCTAGCACATGTATATTGAATATAAGGGCCAGTTTCGCCTTCAAATTTTAATATATCCTCTAATTTAAATTCTATGTCATTTATTCTATAATTTTTTAAATCATTAAATATTACTGCACCTACTCCTACTTGTTTTATTACTTCATCTTTATTAGGTAAATTAGGATTTTTTTCTTCAATTATTTTTTTTGCAAGTTCTATTGAATTATCTAATAAAACATTTAATGATGCAGTTCTACCTCCTCTAGTTGACATCTTTTTGCCATCTTGTAAAACCATTCCAAATCCAATATGATGAATACTATCAAAGTAATCATATCCCATTTTTTGTAGCACTTCTTTTATTTGTTCAAAATGAAGTGTTTGTTCTGAACCTACAACATATAATATTTCATCAAAATTATATTTGTTTTTTCTATCTATTAAAGCTGCTATATCACGTGTAATATAAAGAGTTGTTCCATCACTTTTTTTAATAAGTGCTGGAGTTTTATTTTCTCCTAAATCTACTATAGTCGCACCTTCACTTATTTTTGAAATACCTTTTTTTTCTATTTCTTCAACAACATCATTTGCAAGATCTTTATAATATGATTCACCTGTATATGAATCAAATTTATTTATTCCTAATAAATCATAAGTTTTTTGGAAGTCTTTTAATGATTCTTCTTTAAACCAGTTCCATAATTCTAATGCTTCTTTATCGTTTTCACAAAGTTTTTTAAACCATTTTCTTCCTTCATCTTCTAATCCTTTATTTTTTTCTGCTTCTTCATGAAATTTAACGTATACTCGTTTTAGTTCTTGAATTGGATTTTCTTTGATTGCTTCAGCATTACCCCATGTTTTATAGGCATATATTAGTTTTCCAAATTGTGTTCCATAATCCCCTAGATAATTTATAGTATAAACGTTATATCCAGTTTTAATACATATATTTTTAAGTGCTTCACCTATTACTGTACTTCTTAAATGTCCAACTCCAAAAGGCTTTGCAATGTTAGGAGATGAATATTCTATTACTACTGTTTTTGACTGTCCAATTTTAGATGAGCCAAATTCTTCTTTTTCTAAAGCTATTTTATCTAATATATTTTTAGAAAATTCTTTTTTATTGATAAATACATTGGCATAACCATTTACTACATTAATTTCATAATTACATAATTTTTCTTTTATCGTATTAGCAATATCATTAGGAGATTTTTTTAAAACTTTTGAATACGTAAAGCATGGTAGTGCGTAATCTCCCATTTCTCTCATTTTGGGTTTTTCTATTACTATATCTTCTTTTTTTATATAATCTTTTAATACATTATATACATCTTCTTTTAAATGTTGTTTTATATTCATTATTTCACCTCATAAAACAGATTTAATTTATAAAGTTCATCTTGTTTATTTAAATAATATTCTATATAAATATGATTATCACAAATAAGTTTTTTAGTAAATACAGTTAAAGGAATATTACCATATTTTTTAAGTTCATATAAACCATTTGTTTCCTTATTTTCTATGAATATTAATTCAATATTATAATTATTATGTTTTCTTTTCATTTTAATTTCTTTATTTGGTTTTAGTTTAAGTGTAACTAATATATCATTTTCTTTATATGAAATTGTATCTGAATTATAAATTCCTACAAATTCTTGTTCATTATATATTATATTTTCATTACATGTAAGTGAAACTCTTAAATTGATTTTAGACATATTTTACCTACTTTTCTTTAACTAAACTACACCGCATTCATTATAGCATACATAAAGATAATTGCAACTAATATTTTAAATTTTTTTATTTTAAAAAACAATTTATTAAACAAAAACTTATAAAATATTTTTTTTTATTAATAATAACTATAGAATGGTGCGTGATAATATGAAGGTTTTAAAAAAAATAACTATTGTTTTTATGATAATAATTGGTATTCTATTATTTTCTTATATGGGATTATATTTATACGCAAAAATAACTCCAAAACTTTCTATAAATTCAGCAAATAATTATTATTTTTATGACATTAATGAAAATTTATACAACGGAAATAATGAAAATTGGATAAGTTTAAATGATATATCTGATAACTTAATTAACGCGACAATTTCTATTGAAGATAAACATTTTTACAATCATATTGGTTTTGATTATTTAAGAATTTTAAAATCTTTATATATAAACTTTAAACGTGGTGCGAATGTTCAAGGTGCATCTACAATTACTCAACAATATGCGAAAAATTTATTTTTAACCTTTGATAAAACTTGGGAAAGAAAAATACAAGAAGCTTGGCTTACAATTAGATTAGAATCACATTATTCTAAAAATGAAATTTTAGAGGGATACTTAAACACAATAAATTATGGTGGTATCTTTGGAATCGAAAATGCTTCATTATATTACTTTAATAAAAGTAGTAAAGATTTAAGTTTAGCTGAAGCTTCCATACTTGCAGGTATTCCAAAATCACCTACCTACTATAACCCTATTTCAAATTATGATAACGCAAAAAGTAGACAAAAAGATATTTTAAGTGCTATGGTGGAAAATAAATATATTTCAAAAGAACAAATGGATGAGGCATATAATGAACAACTAGTTTTTTATGGTGAAAATCCATCTAATAATATTTCTTCTTTAATGTACTATCAAGATGCAGTTATAGAAGAACTAAAAAAAATTAAAACTATTCCATCTTCTTTTTTACAAACTGGTGGTTTAAAAATATACACTAATATAAATCTTGATTATCAAAAAACTTTAGAAGAAAGTGTCAAAAAAAACACAAGTAATAATGAGGATATTCAAGTTGCAAGTGTTGTAATGGATCCAAATAATGGTAAAATTTTAGCTTTAGTTGGAGGAAGAAATTACGCAAAAAGTCAATATAATAGAGCAACAGATTCTAAAAGGCAAGTTGGTTCTACTATTAAACCATTTTTATATTATGCGGCACTAGAAAATGGCTTTACTTCAAGTACAACTTTTACAAGTGAAAAAACAACTTTTACTTTTTCATATGATAAAACTTATAGTCCTAAAAACTATGGTGATATATATGCCCAAAAACCAATTACAATGGCTGCAGCAATTGCATATTCAGATAATATATATGCTGTAAAAACTCACTTATTTTTAGGAGAAGATACTCTAGTTAATTTAACATCAAGAATTGGTATTAATGAAAAATTAGAACCCATCCCATCACTTGCTTTAGGTTCACAAGAAATAAATCTAGTAGATATGACTGAAGCATATTCTACATTTGCAAATGAAGGTTATAAAGTAGATGGATATTTTATAGAAAAAGTAACTGATTTAGAAGGAAATGTTTTATATCAACATGAAGAAGAAAAAACAAATGTTTTAAATAAGAGTTTGGTTTTTATAATTAATGAATTATTAACAGGTACATATTCTACAAGCTTTAATGACTATAATTATCCTACAATGATAAGTTATAAGGATAAAATTACAAAAAAATACGCTATTAAAACAGGAACTACTGATAGTGATAGATTAATATTTGGATACAATAAAGATTTAGTTGTTGGTGTATGGACTGGATATGATGATAATAAAGAAACACCTTCAGAAGATAGGAAAATATCTCAAAATATTTGGTTTGAAACAATAGAAGGTTGTTTAAAAGATAAGGAAGATTCCTGGTATGAAATTCCTTCTAATGTTGTTGGTGTTTTAGTTGATCCTATTAGTGGAAAACTTGCTACTGAAAAAACAAAAAACAAAAAAATATTTTATTATATAAAAGGAACTGAACCAACTCAAAAGCAATCTTCTTTTGATGACTCAATTCCTACTGTAAAAACAAATTAATTTTTTATTTCTAATATATCCCCATTTTTTATTAAATGTGCATTAGCATCATCTGTATCAATATGTAATTCAAATGAATATGAATCATCTACTTTTATTTTCACATTGCTTATTATTCCACCTTTTTCACCAGGTATAATAACATCATATAATTCAGATTCGTTTAAATTGTATTTCTTTAAATCTTCTTTTGTAGCATGTATATGTCTATTTGCTATAATACATCCTTTTTCTAACTTAACTTTACCTTTAGGTCCTATTAGTGTAATCCCACAACTATTTTCTAAATCCCCTGAATCTCTAACTGGTGGATTTAATCCTAACGTATATGAATCGGTTTTAGATATTTCTACTTGTGTATAATTTCTAACTGGGCCTAATACTCTAACTTTTTGTATAGAGTTTTTTTCTGTTTCAATTGTAACAGTTTCAGTGCAAGCATATTGACCTGGTTGTGTTAAATTTTTTAGTATTGTCAATTTATAATCTTCACCAAACAATGTTTTTAAATCTTTTTCACTTAAATGTACATGTCTATTAGACACTCCTACTTTTACTTTCATATTTTCACACTCCTTAAAAATTATATCATAAATTAATACATTAATAATATATTTTAATGAAAGGATGATAATATGAATAATGCTTATAAAAATGTATTTCCTGGTACACCTATATATTCTGGAAATATACCAACACCAAATCAGTCTATAAATTATACTGATTTACCATTAGAACAATCTTATATAGAAAATATTTTAAGATTAAATAAAGGAAAGAAAGTTACTGTACATATGACATTTCCTGATTCTAATGAATTTAGAGATAGAGAATTCGTAGGTATAATTGAACAATCTGGTAGAGATCATATAATTTTAAGTGACCCAAATACAGGAGTTTGGTACTTACTTTTAATGATATATGTTGATTTTATTACTTTTGAGGAAAAAATAAACTATAGTCAAGAATTCGTTCCAAATAATTGATTTTTTATAGCTAGTTTGTTATAATTACTTAAGGTGATAGTATGGGTATCTTTACAGTAATTTTAATAATTTTAATTATTATAGGAGTTGTACTTTTATGGGGATGTACATGTTACAATAAGTTTCAAGAATTAATTATTCGAGCAAATGCTGCTGAAGCAAATATTGATTCAACATTAAGAAAAAGATATGATTTATTAAATAGATCTATAAATATAATTAAAGAAAATACAAAAGAAACAGAAGTTTTAAATAATATTTCAAATTTAAGAAGTAAAAAACTAAGTAATTTTGATTTTGATAGAAAATTATATGATTGTATAAATGAATTCAATGGTTATAAAGAACATTATTCTAATTTAAGAGACAATGATGAATTTATGAAAATTGATTTATCTATACGTGAATCTGAAGTAGAAATGTCTGCTCTTAGAAAATATTATAATGATGTAATTACTGATTATAATAAAGCTACTCATAGTTTTCCTTCAATTTTAGTTGCTTTAATATTTAGATATAAGAAAAAGTTTTACTATGATGGAAAAAATATGGATGATGAAATAACAAACGATTTTAGAATATAAAAACCTGTATTATTTTACAGGTTCCTTTTTTTTATTTAATAAAACAATTACTATAATAATGAAACAACAGCCAATAACTACATAATATATATAATTATTGTTTTGTTTTTTTTCTTGTTTTTCATTCTTGTTTGATGAATCTAATTTTATTATATATTCACCATCTTTTGAATATGAATAATTCTCTCTTGCATAACGAGCTATATATTCTGGATCTTTTAATTTTTGAATTTCAATTTTTAAATTTTCTTCATCATTTTGTAACGTTTTTAATTTATTTTCTAAATTTATATTTTCATTTTTAGCTTTTAATAAGTTAACACTATAATATACAAATGAAAATACTGTATAACCTATTACTATTAAAGATAGTGTTCCAAAAAAAGCTAATCTACGTTTTGAAGTTCTAGAAATTTTTTTACGCTTCATGATACACCTACCTTTAAGTTAGATTATATCACTTATGCATTTTTTTTACAATAAAACTCTTAACAAATATTTCTACAATAAATCCTATAATTATAAATATGATTCCATATACGTGTAAAATTCCATCATTAAACTTCTTTAATAAGATAAAATAAAATAATGTATTTACAAGTACTATTAAGAAGGAAAAAATAACTTTAAATATTTTTTTATTTGAGTATAAATATTTATATGTTAAAGATAATTGAAGTGAAAATATTATACCAAAAATAAAAGAAACAAAAATTGTTATTATTTGTGTATTAATATCCATCATTTGAACAATTTATTAAATAATCCATCTTCCTTATTTTTTTTATTTGCACTATCAGCATATGTTAAGCTATTTACTTTTCCTTTTATCATTACATTACCTTGATAAGTATCTAATTTAACTATTTCTAATTCTTCACCTTTTATAACAATATATCCCATATTAGTTTCCATCAAAAATTCTTCATTATCAAAATTTTCTATTTTTTTCACGCCTGTTATATTTATGTTTTTTCTTTCATTAAGTACTACACTATGATTTAATGATATATTCTCCTTGTCCATATAATTCCTCCTAAAAAATTATATGAAAAAAAATCATATATATGAAAAAAAACTCAAACGAGTTTTATTCAGCTTCATTATATGCTTTTAATATTTCTTGTTCAAAAAGTGTTCTTACTTCTTGATTAATTGGATGAGCTATATCTCTATATCCGCCTGTTGCTGTCTTACGACTAGGCATTGCGATAAATAATCCGTTATCTCCTTCTATAATTCTGATATCATGAACTGCGAAACAATCATCTATTAATACAGATGCAATTCCTTTCATTCTTGAATCTTCTTTTTCTACTTTACGTACGTTTACAGATGTAATTTTCAAGCAAATCTCTCCCTTCAGCTTTTTTTAACATTTAATATCATGATTACCTTGATATTATTACATATGTTACAACTTGATTATATAATACGATTTTTAAAAAATCAATATTTTAATTAAAGATTTACATTGTTTTTACGCTAAAAGTTGATTTTTATTGTCTTGGTAATTACATCATTATATGAAAATGATTTTATTTCTTTATTTATATTATTTTCAAGTTCAACTAAAAAAACATTGTTATATAATTCTTTTATTTTTACTTCATATTCTTCATATTTATTTCTACCTAAATTATATTTTATTAAAACACTTTTTCCTACATAGTTATTAAGCTTTGTTTTAATTTCATCTAATTTCATTTTCTCTCCTATCTTGGATAACCAACATACATTGTTCCCTTTGTAATAATTCCACCTATCCCCGATTCTCCATACTTTGTTTCTTTAAGTATTGATTTAACATCTATTTGTTTATTTACATCAGTTAGACTAATTTTAGTAGCAATTATGGCTGGATCTAATGCATGTATATTTATTCGTTTTGGGCTAGAAGCAAAATTTGCACCTGCTTTTATTAATTCTTCATAATTAGATTGACAAGCGCCTGCTATTATTATTAATTTATCATGTTCTTTTTCATATTTTCTTGCTTCTTTTACTGCATTTACAAAATTCATACTATTTTTATATTCTTTATTTTTTTCATTATAATAAGCATCATGACCTGTAATTATAACAATGTTTGGTTTATATTCTTCTAATAAATCTCTTATTTTAAACGGAATATCTTCTTCTTTTTCATTTATTCCCATAGCCCAAATATTAGCTTTTTCATAATAATCCAAACATCTATCTAAATATTCTTTATCACCATCTATATGAAGAATTTTACCAGGTAAATAAAAGTAATCATCTCTATCTAAATCATTTACAGGTTTTATTCTGTCTAAAAACTCTTTCTCATCTTCTATATCGCCATCTTCATATTTTTTTAAATCATCTTTTTTAGCATCTGCAACTAACCTAATGTTTAAACCTTTTAAATAATAAACATCATCAATTATATCTGTTATAGTAAAAATCAAATCATTACCATGTGAATTTCGTGTAACTAAACTTCCTATTTCAAAATCCATATAATCACCCAACTAATTTTATGTTAAATATTTTAAAATATGAAAAAAGATTGAAAAATTCAATCTTTAATTTCTTCTCTTTTACGCTTTAAATACTCAATTTCTTTATAAAAATCATTGTCAGGCCAATTTGTAAATGCAAATGATTGATCATTTTCAAGTTTTGTTTGTTCTATTTCTTCTATAGTAAAATATCTTACTTCACTTAATTCTTCTTTTTGAATTATATATTCTTCTATCCTATAATTTACCCTAACAAAATAATTATAATTAAAACTTTTATTTGATTCTGTGTTATTTTTAAATTCTTTTATAAATTCAATCTGATCATCTCTTAATTTTATGCCAATTTCTTCTAGCACTTCTCTTTTTAATGCTTTAATTGGTGTTTCACCAGTTTCAACATGTCCTCCTGTTTTTGACCACTTACTAGGATTTCTTTTTTTAGTTGATGCTCGTTTTTGTAAAAGAATTTCTCCATTATTATTCATTATCCAACAAGATGAATGTCTATGCCATAAACCAAGTTCATGAACATAATTTCTTTCTTCAATTTCACCAGTTAAGTTATTATTTTCATCTACTATATCTAAAAATTCCATAAAACTACTCCTCTTTCAAATATTTTTTTATTTGTTTATAGTTTGGTTTGTATTTTGATACTAACATCCAAAATTCTTTTGAGTGATTAAAATGTACAAAATGTGATAACTCATGTATTATTACATAATCTAATGCCTCTATATTATATTCTATTAATTTTGAATTTAGTGTAACAGAATTATCCCTCTTATTACAAACACCCCATCTTGTTTTCATAGTTCTTATTTTTAGTTTAGGATAAGGTATATTTTCTAAAAATAAATTGTAATTATAGTCCAATCTTTCTTTAAACAATTCTAATATATTTTTTTTAATATATTTATTTAATTCTTTTTCGTTTGGTGTATATATTTTATTTTCATTAAATTCTACTTTATTTACAATATTACAAATAATTACATCATAGTTTTTTCCTAAATATTTAAATGATGTATTTTCATTTTTTATTTCTTGTTTAGTTAATGCTTTTTTTAAATATTCTTTATTTTGTTCTAACAAATTATATATATATAACTTACTAGCAAAATATGATGTTGTAACATAAATTTTTAAATCTTCTTTTACTCTTATATAAGTATTTTTATTGTTTTTCTTTTGTATAACAACTTCATATTCTTTATCATCAATTACAAATTTCATTATTTTTCACTTATCCTTTTAATAAATTTATATATATACTTATGAAATAAATTTGTCATTAATATAAATATTATAAGGGTATTTGCCATAAGTATGAGTGTTAACAAAAGTAAGTAAGGTGTCATAAAAGCAAGTGAAAATAATGTTCTTAACCCTACTATTCCTATAACAAATACTGTTATAAGTGTGCTAAGTAAAATCATTCTAAGTGGAGTTAATGGTTTACTAATTATATATATATGCATGAATCCAATAAAACCAGTTAATATAACTGAAAGTGTTGATACTTGTTCCTCACTTAATTTTAATATATTACCTAAGATTACAACTATTAATATATTTATTACTATAGTTAAAGCTGTTGGAAATGCCTTACTAAATATATTTATGAAAAAGTTTCCTTTTACCTTTTCATAGTTTGGCTCTAAAGCAAGTATAAATGAAGGTATTCCTATTGTAAGAGCACTTGTTAGTGTTAATTGAATTGGTATAAATGGATATTTTAAATCAATAAAAATGAATAACAAAGCTAAAAGGGATGCATATATTGTTTTTACTATAAATAAACTTGCTGATCTTTCAATATTGTTTATTGCTTTTCTTCCTTCATTTACAATTGTAGGCATTGAATCAAAATTTGAATCCATTAAAACTATTTGTGATACATTTTTTGCAGCATCACTACCATTAATAGGAGCTATACTACAATCTGATTCTTTTAAAGCAAGGACATCATTTACTCCATCTCCAACATAAGCAACTGTGTGTTCTTTTTTTAATTCTTTTATTATTTCATGTTTTTGGTTTGGCGTCACTCTTCCAAATATAGAACAATTTAAATATTTTTTTATATCTTTAGTTTCTACTTTACTCATATCAACAATATTTTCTAAATTAACACCTATTTGTTCTGCAACACATTTTACTGTATTGGGATTATCTCCAGATATTATTTTTACATCAACACCTTGCTCTTTAAAATAATTTATAGTTTTAGCTGACTCTTTTCTTACTTTATCTTGTAGTAATAATAAACCATCTATTTCTATATCATCTGGCAAATCTTTATTTTTAAAAGCTTTTTTAGAATGTGCGAATAATAATACCCTATATCTACTTGAATATTTTTTTAAATATGAATCAATTTTTTTTGTATCTTTTAATATAAAATCGGGTGCTCCAATTATATATGTAAAATCATCTTTAAATGTAACACCAGACCATTTTTTTTCTGATGAAAATGGAATAATTTCTTTTGATATTAAATTATCACTTATACCATACTTGTCTGTTATTGCATTCATTGTAATGTTATCATTTAATAGGTTACAAAATTCTTTTATATATTTTTTTTCATCTGTAGAAGATAATTTTATATAATCTATAACCTCCATTTTACCATCAGTTAAAGTTCCTGTTTTATCAAAACATATAACGTCAACTCTTGCAAGTGTTTCTATACAGAATAATTCTTGTACTAAAACATTATATTTAGACAATTTTACAACACTTACAGCAAGAACTGTACTTGTAAGTAATACAAGTCCTTCTGGTATCATAGATATAAGTGCAGCAACAGTATTTATTATTGAATTATTTAAGTTGTTATTTGTTAAATAATACTGATTTAAGAATAGTAATATAGCTATTGGAATAATTGATATTGAAACTATTTTGATTATTTTATTAAGTGAATTCATTATTTCTGAATTAATTTTTTTTACATATTTAGCGCCATTTGTAATTTTTGATGAATAGTTTTCAAGGCCTACATGTTCTACTTTTGCCATACATTTACCACTTGCTATAAAACTACCTGATAATAACATATCTCCCTTTTTTTTATATACTAAATCAGCTTCTCCTGTTATACAGGACTCATTTACTTCAACACTTCCATCTATTATAATTGAATCTACCATTATTTGATTTCCAATTTTAAATAATATTAAATCATCTTTTACTATTTCGTTTATATTTATTTCTTTTTCTTTATTATTTCTTATTACTCTTGCTTTTGATTCAACTAATAGTGATAATTTATCAATTATTTTTTTAGATCTTATTTCTTGTATTGTACTAATTAAAGTATTACATATAATTACACCTAGAAAAAGCATATTTTTATATGAACCAGTCAAAAAAATACATAGTCCAAGTAATAAATTTATTATATTGAATAATGTTACAACATTTTCGAAGATAATTCTTTTTATTGATTTTGTTGGTAAAGTTGTATCATAATTAACTAATCCTTTTTCTACTCTATCTAAAACCTCTGTTTGTGTTAAACCATTATAATTTTTCATTTTATCACCTTATGTCTATCAATATTTTAACATAAAATGCTTATATTTAATCAAAATAATACTATTTTATAGCAAAAAAAATTGTTACAAATTTGCAACAATTTATTGTATTATATTTCTACAATATTTACATTTTCCGGTTGTTGAGGTTAGCATATTACTTGCCCCACAATGTGAACAAATTACTACATGTGTATTTTTAGCTTGCATTTGTTTTTCTTTCATAATTAAATCATTTTTTTCTTGTATTTTAGCAGTTCTTTGTTCATATGAACTAATTGATGTATGTAAATAGTTTTTAATTTTATTAAATAAAGAATTAAATATAAATGAAAGTATTAGAAATATAACTCCTACAGTTATTAATAGTTTACTATATTTTATAAAATTTATAGAATATAGTTCTGAATTAAAGATATCATTAAAATACGGTATTTCATATTTCATTGCAGATGATATGCTTAATATTAATTTAGGAATTAAAATTATCACTCCACAAACTATTAAATAAATTGGTGTTTCTATTCTTTTTTTATTATCATATATAAAATATCTAAATAAAATTAAACATACACCTAAAAACGGTATAAAATATAAAAATAGTAAAATTACTGGTATACTGCATAATATTTTTATAAATAAATTATTTTTCATATATATCACATCCTATTTTCTAAAAATAGATAACTAAGATTGTTATCTATTTCTTTTTATTATAATTCTTTACCACACATAAAACATCTGTCTGCATTTATATTACATTTGCTACCACAATTTGGACAAATCTTAACATTAGCATTCAAATCATTATTCATCATGTTTGTATTTTGATTTGGCATTGCAGTTTGTGTTGGTTGTACAAACTGATTATTCATCATATTTGCATTTTGATTTGGCACTGCAGTTTGTGTTGGTTGTGCAAATTGATTATTCATCATATTTGCATTTTGATTTGGTACTACAGTTTGTGTTGGTTGCACATATTGATTATTCATCATATTTGCAGTTTGTTGTGGTTGGTAATAACTGTTATTTTCTGCAATAGGTTTTTTATATATAAATGAATGAACTAATAAACATATTATACCTATCCATAATAGCCAAAAGCCTATTCCATATTTTATATATGTCATATCTATTTCAATTGAAAAAAATAACCAAATAGCAAAAACTGCCATAAGTATAGTTGGAATTAAAACAAACTTAGGATTTGCATCTTTAATCTTTGAACCTAACCCTGAATCAAATAGTTGTGGTAAGAATTTTTCTATGTAATCCTTACAAATAAATAGTAAGCTAGCCAAAAGTAGTACTAATATTACCTTTCCTTCCCAATAACCAAATAAACTTATACTTGTACCATATCCAAAAACTGATATTGTGAAATATGGAAGTATAATTCCCAAAAAGGTTAATACTAATCCAATTACACCTATTATTATTGTATTTCTAATTTTACTCATTTTATCTCTTCCTTAATTTTGTTCTTTATGTACTAATTTTTATTTTTTATCTATAGTTTTATTTATTGTGTTAACTATTGAGTTATTTTCAGTAACAGAATCTAAAAACCCTTTTTTAGCATTTTGACCATTAACAACTGTGTTATTAGCTCCATCCATTCTTGAGTTTTTAAGACCTTTCCTTTGTGTAATATATACATCAGATTTTATCAAATTAGACATATTTGATTTTGTTTCTGTTTCATGATTATGTCTTGCACCAGAATTACGATATCTTGCATACATAACAAGAAAATAAATAATTCCAAGTGTTAAAAAAATCCAATTATAGTCAAAATCAATAAATACCATAGCTAAAATTCCAAGTATTTCAACAAGAGCTGATATTAAAAATAATTTAGGCATATGTATAGGAACACTTCCCATAGTTTCACCAGTTCTTGCATTAACTGCAACATAGTGTAATAATTTTTTATCACCTTTAACCTGTTGATAACTATATAACCATACTGGTAAATATGCAGCTTTCCATTGTTGACCTTTTATATCAAATTGTTCACTAGACCAAGCAACACCTCTGTCATATAGCTTTAGTGTTTCATTTGCAGCAAATCTAGCCACATCTTTTGATTGAGTTTCAACTAAATTTTTTAATTGTTCTATATTCGTATCTCTTCTTTCAGAAGTATAACCTTTTAAATAATTTGAATCATATCTTACACAATTTTCAATATCAAAAGGCATTATAGAATTAATTACATTGTTTGTTTTGTTTGATGATGCAGTATCTAGTCTATCTAAATTAGATTCAATTGTTAATCCATTAATAGCTAAATCAAATTCTCTTGATACATTGTATAAATCTGCATCATAACGACTTTCAGTTCTATCTCCAACTTTTACGGAATATCTCCTAGTTAAATGCTCACCTTGTCCAACTAATCTAGAATGTGAATTAACATCTACAACCATATATGGAAAATAAACTCCCATTATATTTTGAGTTGTAAATTCTTGTCTAAATTTAGGGTGTGCAAAAAATTTCCTTTTCCCTACAAAATTCTCTATCTGTTTTTTAGCAACATCTTTTTTCATTTGGAAAGGTAATACAACATCTGGTACACTTCCATTTGGAATTTGTTGATTTATAGATAGTGTATTTCTACACCAGTGACATCTTGCTTGTGTAGATGAAGCAGTATCTATTACAACCTCAGCACCACAACTACTACATTTGAATGTAACAACATCATTAGTATCCGCAACAATATCTTGTGCACCTGATCCAATAATCTGTCCTTCAAGTTTTGATATATCTGTTTGTAAACCTTCTACTTTGATTGGTTCAAATTCATGACGGCAAAAATTACATCTTAATTTTCCTGTATTTACATTTAATGAAATATCCGTTGCGCCACATTTTGGACACTTATTTTGTCCATCTTTAGCACCTACATCTGTCTGAACAATTGTAGGTGCATCTGATGAACTATTTGTGTTGCTTAAATTAGGAGTAATATTTTCTAAATTACTTCCTTGCATAAACTAAATTCCTAATAAACTTTTCTTTTTAGCATCAAAGTCTTCTTGAGAAATAATACCAGCATCTAATAATTCTTTTGCTTTTTTTATTTCTTCATAAGGATCTGATTGCATTGATTGAGTTTGTGTAGGTTCAGCTTGTTGAACTGGAGTTTGAGTTTGAGCAAATGGTGGTTGGTATGAACTTTGAGTTGGTTGTTGTTGAACACCTTGCATCATTCCACCTGCTGCATTCATTCCCATTCCCATAAATGCCATTGCAGTTCCTCCGCCATTTTCACCAGCTGCTTGAATACCTCTTGCAACTGATTGTTGCATAAATGAATTTCCTCTTGCGCCAGATAATGCATCTGCTTTTTTTACATCTTTCATTAATTCTTTAGTATCTTCATCATATTCAATAGAAAGAATTGCAGTTTTAACAATTTCTAAACCTCTATCAGTTTTCCATCTATATCCATCTTCTACTGCCAATGAAAGACTTTGTGCGAATCCCATTTGATCCCCTTGGATTCTTGACATACGATTTCCTTTGCTTGGATCATTTGTATAATTTGAGAAAGCAGCTGATAAACTACCAACAACTTCATTAAATAATTGAGAAGCTGCATCATTATCCATATCTGCAAAATCAAATATTGGTGCATTTGGTTGTAAATATTGAGTTGGAACAAAATTTTTAACAAATAGTAGAGGATCCACAATTCTCATTGTATATGTACCTCTTGTAACTGCTCCTACTTGTGTTCCAAAAAAAGCGTCATCCCAATAAATTTCTGATTGAGTTCCAAACTTATTGTTTGGTATTTCTTTTAAATTAACATAGAAAGCTAATTGTTGGCTTCCAGGTTGTCCACCAAATTTAAATTTTTCCCATGATGATTTAATAGTAGGTCCTAAAATACCATTTCCTGCAAAAATTGATTGAGAATTAATATCATCAGATCTAAACTCAAATCCACCTGGTTCTGCGATCATACCTGTAATTTGACCATCTTGCATAGTTATTAATGCAGTTCCTTCAGGAACAACTATTTTACTACCATTTGTAATGATATTTTCATTACCCTTATAATTTTCACCACGTCCATTGTTTTGTGATTGTGGTACTGCTCTAAATACTGCTGCTGTTGCTGGAACACCTTGTACTGGTACATAAAAATCTTTCCATTGATCAGCAAAAGTACTACTTAATGAGCCTGTAAATGCTTTAATAAATCCCATAATTCTACCTCTTTCTTTTTAGCATTTTTGGATATAAATTCTTTGTATAACTTTTAAGAATTCCATATCTATCCTTTATAATTATAGCATATTTAAATTAAATATTACACTATTTTTAAATAATAAATTATCAATTTTAAAGATTTTACACTAATTACACAAAAAATAAGCAAAATCTTGCTTATTTTATAACTTCTAATCCTCCCATATATTGTTGTAAGGCTTTTGGTATCTTTATGCTTCCATCCTTCTGATAATTATTTTCAAGTACAGCAATTAAACCTCTTGGTGTTGCAAGTACAGTATTATTTAATGTTGCAACTAAGTAATTACCATTTTCTCCTTTTGCTCTTATACTCAATCTTCTTGCTTGTGCATCACCTAATGTTGAACAAGATCCAACTTCAAAATACTTCTTTTGTCTTGGGCTCCATGCTTCAACATCACAAGATTTTACTTTTAAATCAGCTAGGTCTCCACTACAACACTCAAGTGTTCTAACAGGAACATCTAGACTTCTAAAAAATTCAACTGTAAATTGCCACATTTTATTATACCAATCCATTGATTCTTCTAATTTACATATAACAATCATTTCTTGTTTTTCAAATTGATGAACTCTATAAAGGCCTCTTTCTTCTATCCCATGTGATCCTACTTCTTTTCTAAAGCATGGTGAATATGAAGTTAAAGTTAAAGGTAATTGTTCTTCTTTTATTATTTGTCCTTTAAATCTTCCTATCATGGAATGTTCTGATGTACCTATTAAATATAAATCTTCATTTTCTATTTTATACATCATTTCATCCATTTCTTTAAAAGACATTACACCATCAACTACGTCTCCTCTTATCATAAATGGAGGTATACAATATGTAAATCCTTTATTAATCATAAAATCTCTTGCATATGATAGCATTGCAGAATGAAGTCTTGCAATATTTCCAGTTAAATAATAAAAACCATTACCACTTGTTCTACCCGCTGATGCTTTATCTAATCCACTAAGTTTCTCACAAATATCTGCATGATATGGTATTTCATAGTTTGGTACTATTGGTTCTCCAAATTTTTCTATTTCTACATTTTGGCTATCATCTTTTCCAATAGGTACGCTTTCATCAATGAAATTAGGTATAATCATCATTTTTTCTTTTATTACTTTAGATAATTCCTCTTCTTTTTGTGTTAATTCTTCTATCTTTTTTCCATACTCAGATATTTCTAATTTTATTTTTTCTGCCTCGTCTTTTTTTTGTTCTCTCATAAGAGTTCCAATAAGTGAACTTTTGGAATTTTTTAAAGCTCTTAAATCATCACCTTGTTTTTTTATATCTCTATATTCTTTATCCAATTTTTCTATTTCATCTACTATTTCTAGTTTTTCATCTTGAAATTTTTTTCTTATATTCTCTTTTACTTTTTCTTTATCTTCTCTTATATATTTTATATCTATCATATTTTCCTCCTATATATAGAAAAAAAGCATGTGTAAGGAGTGCTTTTATCTTATAGCACGGTACCATCCTCTTTTTATCTTAATTTTTATAACGATCTTTTAGACGACCGGACTTGTTTTCAAGTCTTTCAAGAGTAGATTCATAAATACTTATTACTAATTTCCATCAACCATTAGCTTTCTATTAAATAATATATTTATTACTTTTCTCTATCATCAATTTTTTTATTTTGGACATTCAGACAAATTATTTATTCCTTCATATGATTGTACTAATTTATTTAATTCATCATATTTTTTAATACTGTCTGGAATTTTTCCACCTTCAGTGTTATAGATTGTAACCGCAAGTCCACATATACAATTATTATAATCTTTTCCATTTTTATATAATTCTATACAACTTGAAGCTGTATTTTCAATTGCTTCATCTCTTTGATCATCATACGATTTAAAATTAAGAATACTATCAATACATTTAATTGCATTGCCACTATCCTTGGTATTTACAAGTCCAACTACTATTTTAACAACTAGAATTATTAAGAATACTGCTGCACCTGCTATTAATCTTCTTACAAAAGTTTGTTGAGCTTTTTTTATTCCATCTTCGTTTGATGATGTTGTTGCTTTTAAGAAATCAAGCATTCCAGTAACTATTAATATAAGTGGTGTTACTACTTGAATTGCTGTTATAGCAATAGATATCAATTTTACTAAATTTTCTGGCAATTCAGTATTACCACATCTTACTGTTCTATAAAGTTTAACATCATCTGAACTTGTGGTTGTCTTTGTAGTACTTGAAGTATTAGAAGTGCTGGTTTGCGATACTGATTCTTTTTTTTCTACCGCATCATATACAAAATAACATTTTTTTGAGTTTGCGTCTGCACCAGCGTATGAATTTCTTTCCTTTGAATCAATATACTTTTTATATTTATCAGGTATTTTATCATCTTCACAATAAGGAGTCCCCATACTATTAAGAAAATGATAAGCATCTGGAATTTCTACAGAACATTTTCCCTTTTCATCAGGTTCTCCACCACCAAGATCACACACCTTTTTTGCTTCGACATTATTTACAAAGCATAAAAAAGAAATAAATATGAATGGAATAATAAATATGAATGTTTTATTTTTTTTCATAGTTTTACCTCAATTCTAAATAAATTATACATTATATTTAATGGTTTGTAAACATTATTTTGCTTCATACCAATCTGTTCCCACTTCAATATCAACCTTTAAAGGTACACTCATTTTACAAACGCCTTCCATAGTTTCTTTAACTATTTCTTTAACTTTATCTAATTCGTCTTTAAAAACGTCAAATATTAATTCGTCATGTACTTGTAAAATCATTTTTGTTTTCATATTACTTTCTTTTAATTTTTTTGAGGCTTCAACCATTGCTATTTTAATTATATCAGCACTTGTACCTTGTATTGGTGTATTTAAAGCTATTCTTTCTGCTCCACTTCTTATCATATAATTCTTATTATCAATTTCTGGAATATTTCTTTTTCTATTGAATAATGTTTTTACATATTTATCTTCATGTGCTTTTTTTATAGTTTCATCCATATATGTTTTTATTCCTGGATATGTATCTAGATATTGTTCTATGAAGTTTGAAGCTTCTTTAGTACTTATTCCTAAATTTTCAGAAAGACCATACCCACTAATTCCATAAATAATTCCAAAGTTTACAGCTTTTGCAATTCTTCTCATACTTTTTGTAACTTCATTAATTGGTACATTAAATATATCACTTGCTGTTTTTGTATGAATATCAATATCATTATTAAATGCATCTATCAAAGCTTCTACATTTGCCATATGCGCAAGTACCCTAAGTTCTATTTGTGAATAGTCAGAACTTAAAATAAGTGAATTTGGCGAAGGTAAAAAAGCTTTACGTATTAATTTACCATATTCATATCTAATTGGAATATTTTGTAAGTTTGGCTCTATTGAAGATAGTCTACCTGTGCGAGTTAAAGTTTGTGTATAAATTGTATGCACTTTTCCATCTGGATGTATTGATGAAATTAATCCTTCTATATATGTATTATATAATTTTGTAAGCATTCTATATTCTATTATCATATTTATAATAGGATGTTTATCAACCAATTTATTTAAAACGTCTGCTGCGGTAGAATACCCTGTTTTTCCTTTTTTCTTAGATGGTAAATTTAATTCTTCAAACAAAACTGTTCCTAATTGTTGTGGTGAAGAAATGTTGAATTCATGTCCAACGATTTCATATATATTTTTTTCTACTTCAAATATCTTATTTTTTATTTCAATACCCATTTGATTTAATATTTCTTTATCTACATATACTCCATTATATTCCATATCACCTAACGTATAAGAAAGTGGTATTTCAATATCATTAAATAACTCAATCATATTTTCATTATTTAATTTTTCATTAAATATATTATAAGTTTCATATATAAATTTTGCTTTTAATACTGAATTATAAGCAATTATATCAACGTTGTTTGGTTCACTAAGTTTATTATTTTTTCCATATATATTTTCATAGAAAGGAATATCATAATCAAATTGATTAGCTAAATATGCAATATCATCTTTTACATTATAATCAAGTAAATAACCTGCTATCATTGCATCATAATTTATATTATCTATATTTATATTGTTCCATTTAAATGAAACATAAGTTTTTTTTATATCATATGTATATTTATTATTCTTTAGCAAGAAATCAGGTTGTTGTTTTAAAATTTCTAATGGTATATAAATACTACTATTTTCATTATATACTCCCATACCCAGTATTTTTGAATTGTGGTAATTAGTTCCAAGAATTTCTAGATAAACTGCGCAATCTCCTTCTACGTTTATTTCGTCTATATTTTTAATTATTTTTACATCAAAAGGTTTTGTAATTTCCTTTTCTACTTTATCTTTTTTTAAAAATGAATAAAATTCTAGTTCTTCATATAAATCATTAAGTCCAGCTTGATTTCCCTTATATTTTATATCATCTATACTTATTTCTATTGGTACGTTTGTAACAATTGTAGCAAGTTCATAGCTTATATATGCATCATTTTTTCCATCTATTAATTTTTCTTTTGTTTTACCACTAATTTTATCTATATTTTCATATATACCGTTTAAAGTCTTATATTCTTGAAGTAGTTTTAAAGCAGTTTTTTCACCAATCCCTTTAACACCTTTTATATTATCTGAACTATCTCCCATAAGTGATTTTAAATCTATTATATTTATTGGTTTTATCTTATATTCTTCATAAAAACTTTCTGGATTATATCTTATATAATCTTTTGATTTAAGTAATTTGATATCAACACTATCCGTTATTAATTGTAATAAATCTTTGTCGCTACTTATAATAGTTCCTGTATATTTTGTATTATCGCAAAACTTTGAAAATGTACCAATTATATCATCAGCTTCATAATTTTCTATTTCATAATATTTAATTCCCATTAATTCCAGTAATTTTTTTGCTATAGGAAACTGGAGTCTTAATTCATCTGGCATTTCTATTCTACCAGCTTTATATTCACTATATTTTTCATGCCTAAATGTTTTTCCTTTATCGAATGCAACTAAAATATATGTTGGTTTTTCTTCTAAAATTATTTTATTTATCATATTTGAAAACCCAAATAATGCATTTGTTGGAAAACCTTTACTATTTTTCATAAAATTACCATTATATGCAGTTGCATAGTAACTTCTAAAAAGTAAGTTATTTCCGTCTACTAATATTATTTTTTCCATGACATTCACCTATTTAATTATAACACATATTAATAAAGTAGTGATGTTAAGTGAAGAAATTTATAAGTTTATTTTTAATATTTTTTATTTGTGGGTGTTCTAATGAAACTTTAAAATGTTCTAAAACTAATTATTCAACTATTTATGGAAAAGAAATAGATAACGAAATTTATATTTTTAATAAAAAAAAACTTATCAACTATTCTACTACTAAAAAAATTATATTTGATAGTGATATGTTAAAGTATATGGATGATTTATATTCTTATTTTGAAAAAGAAAAAAAGATTGTAATAGATTCAATTAAAGGTTCAAATTATGTTTTAACAAGAAATGAAAAGGATATTCTTTGTAATATAAATATAACTATGTCTGATACCAATGATAGCCTTTCTAAATTAAATGTTGATAAAAATGTGTCAATAGATTATTTAAATAATAATTTAACTGAAAAAGGTTTTTATTGTGTTTTAGAATAAGTTGTAATTTTTGATATTTAGGTGTAGAATTATGCTTGAGGTGAATATATGTCAAAAATAATGAAACAGCCATCTAATTTAATTAGTTCTTTACTATTTTTGATTGTTGGTCTTATATTATTCTTAAATCCAAATGGAATTGTTGCTTTTATATCATACATATTTGGTATAATTATGATAACAATTGGAGTTGTAAAAATAATTGAAGCAGTTAAGGCAAAAGATGATATTAATCACGATTCTGTTTTAACCTTTGGTATAATATGTGTAGTAATTGGATTTATATTAATAATATGTAGTTCAATAATTGAACTAGTATTTAGAATTTTTATTGGAGCATGGATATTAATAAGTGGTATTAATAAATTAGTAATATCTCTTAATTTAAAGAAAATTGAATCTAAAATTTGGATTAGTTTATTAGTTGTTTCAATTATTCTTATATTAATAGGATTATATGTAATACTTAAATCTAACTTAGTATTCTCTTCAATAGGATTAGTTCTAATTATATATTCTATTATTTCATTAATTGGATATATTATGACACTAAGTCAAAAAAATAAAGATGTAATAAAAAAATAGTACTTCAAAATGAAGTACTTTTTTTATATTTTTAAATGTTTTCTTACAGCTAAATAACTTCCAAACATACCTACTAACATACCTATTAATAATAATATACCTGAAACTAAATAGATAAATGGTTCTGGTGTTATTAATCTTATAAATGGTGAGAATAATTGACCATTAAAGTTTTTGAATATTGCAACATAACCATATGTAGTTGCAATTATTGGTATTATTGAACCAAGTATTCCTAAAAACAATCCTTCAAATATAAATGGTATTTTTATATTTATATTTGAAGCTCCAACTAATCTCATTATCTCTATTTCTTTTTTTCTTGAGAATATAGTTATTTTGATTGTATTTGAAATTAAGAATGCTGTAACTACTATTAAAGCTACCACTACTCCAACGCCTATTTTTCTAACTATATCAAATAAAGAAATTAATTGTTTAACCATATCTTCACCATATTTAACTAATTTAATTGTTGTTTTATCTGGATCTAGATTTTGTATTTCTTTTGCCACACCATCTATTTTCTTTAATGATGTTGCTTTAACAAGTAAAGTTGGTTGTAATGGTATTTCTTTTTCTACCCATTTTCCATCTACTTTCCATTCATTCATTATGTTATTATAAACATCAGATGATTCCATCATTTCTTCTGCAATTTGTACTTTTGATTGATATTCAACAGTTTCAACACCATCTAAATGTTTTACTTTTTCTACATATTCTTCTGCTTTTTCTTTTGTTGTCTCTTTATCCATAAATGTAACAATTGTTACATCTTGTTCAACTAGTTTTGTAAAGTTATTTACGTTATATGAAAGTATTACTGCAATTGATACTACTAAAAGAGTTATTGTTATACATGAGATTGAAGCAAATGAAAGCGAAAAGTTTCTAAAAACACTTTTAAATGCATCCCTTATATTTCTTCCAAAAATTCTAATTGCTTTCATGTACATAAGTTCCTTTCTCATAATCTTTTAAAATTCTACCTGAATCAAGTAAAATAACTCTTTTCTTCATTTTATCTACAATTTCAGTATCATGTGTAACCATAATTATTGTAGTTCCAAGCTTATTAACCTCATTTAATACTTCCATTATTTCCATACTAGTTGTTTCATCTAGGTTTCCCGTTGGTTCATCACAAATAAGTAGTTTTGGTTCATTTATAATAGCACGTGCGATTGCAACTCTTTGTTGTTCTCCACCTGATAATTGTGTAGGATATTGTTTTGCTTTACTTTTTAATCCAACTAAATCTAGTACTTTTGTTACTCTTTTAAATATTTCTGATTTTGGAAGTCCAAATATTTCTAGTGCAAAAGCCACATTTTCATATACAGTAAGCTTTTGAAGTAATTTAAAGTCCTGAAATACAACGCCTATTTTTCTTCTTATTTTATAAACTCTCCAGTTTTTTAATTTAGCTACATCTATTCCACCCAACAAGATTTTACCAGATGTTGGTTTTTCTTCTCTATAAAGCATCTTTATAAGTGATGATTTACCACAACCTGTTGATCCTATTATAAATACAAAATCACCTTTTTGTATTGAAAGGCTAATATCATTAACGGCAGTTACACCGTTTTTATATTTTTTAGTTACATTTTTAAATCTAATTAAATCCATTTTATGCACCTCCATAAACTTCATACGCATCAGTAACTATGAAAAAAGCTTCTTTATCTATAGCATGAATACCTTCTTTTGCTTTGAAATATTCTTTTGTAGGTATTGTACACATTATAACTTTTTGTTTTGAATTTGTATACCCACCTCTTGCTTCTAACACAGTAATTCCATGGCTTAAATAATCTAGTATAAATTTTTTTACTTCGTCTTCTTTTTCTGTAATTATATAGAAAGTTTTTGAGCTTGATATACCAAGTATTACCTTATCTGTCATAACACTTATTATATACATATTTATAATTGAATAAATAAATTTTTGCCATCCAAATACGAAAAGCGAACTAACTATTATTACTCCATCTGTAAATATCATTGATTTACCAATAGAAACTTTTGCTTTTTCTGAAACTATTTGATTTAATATATCGGTTCCACCTGTCGTGAATCCTGATTTAAATATTAGTCCAAAACCAACACCACTTATAACAGCTCCAAACAATACTACAACTACGGTTTCTGTTGAACCTAAATCAATATATTTTACTATCCAACTTGTAAGTTCTACAAACACAGGATATAGAAGTGAACCCACTATCGAATTTTTAGTTTTTTCTTTTCCTAGTACTATAAAGCTTAATATTAATAAAGCAATTCCTCCAATTAAAATTACCAGTGATGGGGATATATTAAGTGTCTTATTTAAAATAACACCTATTCCACTTACGCCATACACTATATCATTTGGTAGAATAAATGCATTAAACGCTACTGAAACTAATAATAAGCCTATTATAAATTGGGAATATCTAATTAACCTTGTTTTAGAATATATTTGTTCAAGTATTAATTTTTCATTTTTTCTTTTTTTAAACAACATACTATCCTTCCTTCAAAATACTATTTATAAACACATCTATATTTCCATCAAGTACACTGTTTACATTTGTAACTTCTACATTTGTTCTATGATCTTTTACAAGTGTATAAGGGCACATTATATAACTTCTTATTTGTGAACCAAAATTTATATCATCTAATGAACCTTTTATATTTTTTAATTCATTATTTCTTTTCTCAATTTCTAATTTGTATAATTTACTCATAAGAACTTCCATAGCTTTTTCTTTATTTTGAATTTGACTTCTTTCATTTTGGCAAGTTACAACTATTTTTGTTGGAATATGTGTTATTCTTACTGCAGAATCTGTTGTATTTACTCCCTGTCCACCGCATCCGCTACTTCTATACACATCAACTCTTATATCTGATGGTTTTATTTCTATATCTATTTTTTCATTATCAAATAATGGTGTTACATCAATTCCTGCAAATGACGTATGTCTCCTCGAATTTGAATCAAAAGGAGAAATTCTTACTAGTCTATGTATTCCTTTTTCATTTTTTAAATATCCATATGCATTTATTCCTTTTACAATGGCTGTCAAACTTTTTATACCAGCCTCATCACCTTGTTGCATATCTGTTACTTCTATCTTATATCCTTTTTTTTCACACCATCTTTGATACATTCTATAAAGCATTTCTGCCCAGTCACAAGCTTCTGTTCCACCTGCACCAGAATGTATTTCTAAAATTGCATTACATGAATCATATGGTTTATTTAAAAGAGTTTCTATTTCAAGTAATTCTAATTGTTTTTTTATTACTTCAACATCTTCTTCTAGTAATTTTTTTATTTCTAAATCCATATCAGTTTTTATGGAATCTAGAAATTCTAAGTTACTTTCTATTTTATTTTTCAAGTTTTTTGTTTTTTCTATTTTATTTTTTAAATCATTTAATTGTGAAATAGTAGCTTCGCTATCTTTTTTTGAATCCCAAAAATTAGGAAGTAACATTTTTGATTCTAAATCATGTATTTGTTTAGTTTTAGAATCTACGTCAAAGTAACCTCCATAGTTCTAATATTCTTTTGTTAAAATCGTTATATATGTTTGATAATTCATAGATTTCCATATTATCACCATATTAATTATAACATTAATATATATTTTTTTCTAGTTAATACTAAAAAAAGTTGTAATTTAATAATTACACTTCTTTATAAACTTTTATCATATAAATTCTTTGTCCTAGTGAAACAAATTTTGATTCGTATTCTGTTTGAACATTGTCTATAATATCATCATTATATAAATCTAGTGACAATTCTTCTATTTTATATCCATAATCTGTAAATGATTTAATTGAATACTCAAATAATTTTCTATTATCTGTTTTCATTACAATTCTTTTTTCACGTTTAAATAGACCATCATATTTTTTTAAGAAATTATCACTAGAAAGCCTTCTTTTTATATGTCTTTTTTTAGGCCATGGGTCTGAAAAATTAAGGTATACTGTACTTACTTCTTTATCAAATATTTCATCTATTTCTTCTGCATCTATTTTTATTAGTTTTAAATTTTTTATTTCCATATCTTCTAATTTTTCTACCGCTCTTACCATTACACTATCAAATTTTTCTATTCCAATATAATTTATGTCAGGATTTTTTAATGCTTTACCTATTATGAAATTTCCCTTACCCATTCCAATTTCTATTTCAATTTTATTATCATTATTAAATAACTCATTATATTTTCCTTTATAATCTTTAGGATTTTTTATAATATATTTACTTTTATCTATTTTTTCTTGTGCGCCTTTTACTTTTTTTAATCTCATAATTGTCCTCCAATAAATATTTTACATTATTTATATTAAAAGTAAAGATATGCACCTATTTTTTTATTAAGCATATAATTAATTAGAAATAAAGGAGAGTGTAAAATGAAAAAAGACAGAAATTGTGGAGCTGTTCCATATCCAATTTATCCTACTTATCAAGGAATGATGCCTAGCATGCCAGGTCAAATGCCAGCAATGCCAGGTCCTATAATGCCTATTAGTTCTAATCAAATGCCAATGGCTACAAACTATGGTTATCAAACAAGTTCCAATACTATTGAACAACAATTATCTAATTTAAATAGTCAAGTATCTTCTCTTGAAAAAAGAGTTAGTTCTTTAGAATCTTTAGTTGGTAACAAATATAATTCTTCTAATTTTCAAGTTATGTAATGAATAATTTTTAAAAATTATATTCAGTATATAATTAGAAAGGAAGGTATTTATGAATATTGATATAAGAAAAAGTATTATTAATAATTTTAAAAACAATTCTAAAAATGATATAAAAGAAGCTATAATTTCTTCAATGAATGAAAATGATGAAATAACACTTCCTGGTTTGGGTGTTTTCTTTGAAACACTGTGGAAAAACAGCGATGAAGAACACCAAGATTATATTCTAAATATAATTGAAAGCAATTTAAAAGGAGACTAGTCTCCTTTTAATATTTCCATTTTATTTACTATTATCTGTACTTTATCAAATCTTTTTTCTACTCTACCAAACAAATGAATAACATCTAATCTATTTATATTTTGATTTTTTTCATATACTTTTGGAAATAAAACTAAATCTATATTAGATACTTCATCCATTGCATTTATAAAGCACATTTTTTCATTTTTCTTAGTTGTGCTTTCTTTTACTTTATTAACTAGTAAAATTAATTCAACATCTTTATTTATTTCATTTTCTATTTCATTTATTGATAAAGTATTATATTTTATTTTATATTTAGTTATAGGATGTGTAGTTATATAAAAACCAAACATATCTAGCTCATATTGCATTAATTCTTCTTGTTTAAATTCTTCCTTTTCTTCAATTATTGGCTTTAATTCATCTTGAAGTAAACTTCCTATTTCACCATAATTAATTATTACATCTAAGTTGTATATTAATGTTCTTTTATTATAATTTAAACTATCAAATGCTCCTGAATAAATTAATGATTCTATAACTTGTCTATTCACTATTTTACCATAACACCTATTTATAAAATCAAATATGTCATCAAATTGTTTTTTATGTCTTTCTTTTAGTATTAATTCTACTGCACCTACTCCAATATTTTTTATTAAATTAAGTGGGAAAAATAGTTTTCCATTTTTTTGTATATATTTATCTTCACTTATATTTATGTCTGGTTTAGTTAACTCTACATTTAACTTTTTACATTCATATATATATTCATTTGTTTTTATTGAATTACCTATTACCATATTAAGTAAATTTTTCATGAATACTAAACTATAATTAGCTTTTAAATAAGCCATTTTAATCGATATCATTGCATATGATACAGAATGTGCTCTATTAAATCCATATGAAGCAAATTTTAATATTAACTCATATACTTTTGTAGCTATTTTTTCATCATATCCATTTTCTATACTTCTTGTTATGAATTTTTGTTTTTCATTAATAAGTATGGATTCTTTTTTCTTACTCATTGCTCTTCTTAAAACATCAGCTTCTCCAAGGGTATAAGATGCCATACGTGAAGCAATTAACATTATCTGCTCTTGATATATTATTATTCCATACGTATCTTTTAAAATATCATATAAATCATCATGTATATAATCTATTTTTTCAATGCCTTTTTTTCTTTTAATATATGAATCTATATTATTCATAGGGCCTGGTCTAAAAAGAGCAAGTGAAGCTATTATATCTTCAACACTATCAGGTTTTAATTTTTTTATAAAATTAATCATTCCTTCTGATTCAAATTGAAATATTCCTATTGTATTTGCTTTAGTAAATATATCTATTGCTTTTTTATCATTAATTGGAATATCATCAAAGTTAATATTTAACTCATCAATTGTATCTTTTATGAGTGTTAAATTCTTAAGAGCTAGAAAGTCCATTTTTAAAAGTCCAAGGCTTTCTAAATATTCCATTGAATAACCTGTAACATAAAAATCATTATGTGATTTGTCAAGTGGGATAACTTCATCTAGTGGTTTATCACACATTACAATTCCAGCAGCATGAATACTGGTATGTCTTTTTAACCCTTCTATTTTAGTTGCTACTTTATATAAGTTTTTAAGTTCCTCATTTATTGAAATATAGTTTTTAATTTTTGAATTTTTATTATAATTCTCTAAAAGAGTTAAGTTTGAATCTATCATTTTACACAAATTGTCTACCATTTTTAATTCTATTGACATTGTTCTTGCAACATCTCTGATAGCTTGTTTTGCGCCTAATGTTCCAAATGTTATTATAGGAGCAACATTTTTTATTCCATATTTGCTTATTACATATTTTACCATTGCATCACGATATCTATATTCAAAATCTATATCTATATCTGGCATAGTAATTCTTTCTGGGTTTAAAAATCTTTCAAATAATAAATTGTATTTTATTGGATCTATGGTTGTTATGTTTAAGACATATGCTACTAAAGATGATGCTGCACTTCCTCTTCCTGGACCAACTAATATATTATTTTCTTTTGCATATTTAACATAATCCCAAACTATTAAAAAGTAATTACAAAACCCCATTTTATTTATTATTTCTAGTTCTTTTTTTAATCTATCTACATATATTTTATTTACTGTATTTCCAAATATTTTTTTTAATCCATCTATACACAATTTCTTTAAATATGTATATGAATCTAATGAATCTGGACATTTGAATTTTGGAATCAGATTATCTTCATGTTCTATTTTTATGTCGCACATTTTTGTTATTTCATAATTATTTGTTAAGTCGAAATTTAATTTTAACAAATCTTTTTCTAGAATTAAATTATTATTTATTAACACATTTTCAACATTTTCTATTAATTGTGAATTTTTAATTGCGGTTAAATATTTTAAATATATATCATCAAATTCATTTAAATAACATATTTGATTTATATATACTTTATTTGTGTTTTGGATTTTTTCATACTCAAATTCATTTTTATATCCTATATATATTTTTTCATATATTTTTTCTAAGGTTTCATATATATCCATATCTTTATATAAAACTATACATATAAGTGAAGCTGAATATTTTTTTAAATCATCATAATCTATAGTTTTTTCGCTATTTATTGTGGATAACTTTATTAGGTTTTTATAACCATTATTATCTATGCAATATAAAATTATTTTTTTATTTTCTATTGTTAATTCTAAACCAATTATAGGTTTAATATTATTTATTATACATTTATTATAAAATTCTATTACTCCATACATATTGTTATCTGTAATAGAAAGTGAGCTAATATTGTTTTTTAAAGCATATTTTATTAGTTCATCAATATTTATTAAACTAGACAATAATGAATTATCTGTTTTAATATATAATGGTGTATACATGTTTATCACCTCATTATAATTTTACTATAAATTAGATTTTTTTTAAACATTTGTTTAATTTATTTGACTTATTTTTAATTATATGATAAAGTTATATGGCATAGAAATTTTATTAAGGAGGAAAGTATGGCTAAAAAAGTTACATCATCAAAACCTTTATTTGGAAATAGAAGAAGTCATGCTTGTAATGCTACAAGACATGCACAAAAACCAAATTTACAAAAAATCACTTTAGATAATGGTGAATCTATTAGAATCTCAGCTAGAGAATTGAGATCATTAAAAAAAACAAGTAAAAATATTGAAGCATAACAAGAATTGAAATCTTGTTTTTTTTTACTTGTTTTCTAAATACAAAGATTATTTATAACTGGTACTAATAAGTCAGCTATTATGGTTGCTAAAAATATATCACCAAATGGTATTATAAATCTAAATATAATGGTTAGTATAGCAACAATTATTCCATATAATATTTGACCAAATTTTGTAACTGGCGTTGTAGTCATTTCTGAACAAATATATATTGATGAAAATATTATTGATCCTGTAAATAAATTAAATATAACAAAATATATATCTAAATTGTTTATAAATGCTGTTAAACTTAGTCCTAAAAATAGAGTTATAAATATTGTTACTGGTATTATATTTTTTATTGATTTTTTCATTATTAAGTATAAAAAACCAATTATAGTAAATAGTATACTTACTTCACCTATTCCACCTGGTACATTACCTACAAAGAATTGTTTTAATGAGCCATATTGTTTAATGTTTTGTTCATATGAGAAATCTGTAATTGTAGTATTTTCTATTGGAGCACTATTATACTTAGTAGCTTCATATGAATTTAAATAACTATAGCCACCATTTAATATTGAAAATATTGCTATTACCAAAAATGATAGTGCAACTGTATTAAGAATGTTTTTATTTGTTATTTTATTAAGTACTTTATCTATGGTTACCGATATAAAACAAGACAATATAATTATAATTATTGGTGTCTTAATTGGAATAATTAAACCTAGTATAATACCTGGTATAAATGAATATGAAGTTTTAATATATTTTTTTATATTAACGTTATCTTTACGTAGTATCATAGTATATAAAATGTCAAATATAAACATTGATATCATACATATAAAAATTAACAATAATGGATATATACTATCTATAAATCCTACTTTGCCAGAAAAGAATAAAACTATACCATTTTTATAAAATGCGAATAAAATCAATGGTAGTAATGAAATTAATATACTTTTTTTTATTTTTTCTTTAGTATTTTTCGTATGAATAAAAGGTCCTGTTACATTTTCCATTACTTCTCACACACCTTTTCTATAATATCCCTTAGTTTTATATTTGATGGGCATATATATGAACATAAACCACATTTTATACATTTTTCAGGATGAAGTTTTTTTAATTTTTCTTTATTATTTTTATTATCTTTTATCAAGACTGGTGATATTTTAGCTGGGCAATATTTTGTACATTTTCCACATCTTATACATTCTTCTTCTATTTCTTTTGGAATTTCATTAAGAACTATTACACAATTTGTATCAATAGTAGCAACTACATCATCTTCTTTTACGTAATTACCCATCATTGGTTCACCAATTACTATTTTAGGTTCTTTTATGTTTGTTCCAATTTTATTTATTATCTCATATAAAGGTGTACCTATTTTTACATAAACATTTTGTGGCCTTTTTATACCATTTCCTGTGAATGTTATTATTCTTTCACATAATGATTTATGATATTTTAGTGCTTCAAATATTGCGTATATAGTTGATACATTATTAACTACTATACCTACTTCAATTGGATTTACGTTATAAGTTTTTTTACAAACGTATTTTACTAAATTTTTCTCCCAACCTATAGGGTAACAATCTGGTACTGTAACTATTTTTACTTTTAAGTATG
Source organism: uncultured Mycoplasmatota bacterium (assembly GCA_900546275.1). Lineage (GTDB taxonomy): Bacteria > Bacillota_I > Bacilli_A > RF39 > UBA660 > UMGS872. The sequence goes on along the minus strand of URCH01000004.1, from coordinate 62,578 downwards.
TACCAATAAATGAATTTAGTAAATTTATTAATTCAGTATCACTTTTTTTTACCGCTATAACTGCATTTTCTATTTCATTTATTTCTAGTATTGAATCTATAGTTTCCAATATTTCTTCACTACGTTCTTGTAATAAAACATAATCACTTGTTGAATATGCACTACATTCTGTACAGTTAACTATCAATGTATTGATTTTCTCATTTGTTTTGTACTTTAGATAAGTTGGAAATTCATTGCCACCCATTCCAACTACTCCACAATCTTTTAATGTTTTTAAAAATTCTTCTTTTGTATATTGATTTATTTTTTTATTTACTACTTCTTTTATTTCTTCTTTTTCTTTAAAATCATTTTCTATTACAACACATTTTGCTTTTTCTCCAGTTGAGATTGTTCTTTGTACGTAATCTATGACTGTACCACTGATACTTGAACAAATAGAAATTTTATAATCTCCTTTACGTCTTCCAATTACGCTTCCTTTATAAACATAATCACCTTTTTTTACAGTTATTGTTATATCTGTATCTTTGCCACTTACAAGTGGTACATAAACATATTTTGGTTTATTATAAAATCCTATTCTTTTGGTTTTTGAAATTGATTTATATTTAGGTAGTTTTACTCCATTTATCATAACTTACCTCCGTACATCTATTATACATTTTTTTTGTCGAAAAAAAAAGAGTAAAGTTTTTTATATAATAACTTGAAAATTTTTATTTAAATTTTCTCTTTCTATTTTACATAAAAATACTATATTTATATTTTTAATAATTCTTCTACTTTGAATATTCTTTATAATAGTGTTGTAATATTCCATATTATATTCTTTATAAAATTCAAGAGCCATTTCTAAAGGATTTTCTATTTCACTAGAGTAATTCTGTTTTTCAAAGGCAACATTAGTAGTATTAAATATCTATTAGTTGATAAATAATATCGATTTTCAGAAATTTCTTATACGTTAATTCTAATTTTACTTGTTCTATAAATTTTTTTATTTGTTGTTCTTTCATATATATCATCATCCTATTTATTTGAATATGTAATTTTACGCGACAAATTATAAGTGTGTTTATAAGCTGATAATTAAATTAAACTTTATATATTTATTTTATCACAAATTTTTGTATTATAAAACTCGAACTATAAAAGTTCGAGTTTCCTATCAATCTGGAGGGCCTAGTCGGATTTGAACCAACGATCAGGGAGTTGCAGTCCCACGCCTTACCACTTGGCTATAGACCCATAACAATTAAAATTATATCAAAAAAAATTTTTAAATTCAATATTTTTTAAACAGTTTGTAAAATAAATATATTTTTTTTAAAATATTTATTATTAATTTGTTAAAACTAATAATAATAGTTTATAATATTATATGTAGTATCGGAGGAAGTATGAAAAAAGATTTAAAATTAATGATGAAAAATAAAGGAATGTTTATTTTAATATTTATAATATTTTTATTATTAACATTTGGAACATTCTACCTATTCTATGTTGTTTCTCTTCTTAATAACATAGAAAATAATATAAGATTTTTACTAAACATTATTTTATTATTTTTATGGTTTATGATGTTTAATATGAGTATAAATGTACTCAAAAAAAATAAAAAGAAAAAATATTTGCTGTTACTAATATTTATGTTTATATATTCTATAATACTTGTAGTTGCATCCATAACTGCTCATAATATATATGAAAAAATAGCTAAAATAAGTACATCTACAACAACGTATTCTTCAAGTATAGTAACACTTAATACAAATGATGTATCTAATATTAAAGATATACCAAGTAATGAAAAAATAGGAATACTTGATGATGAAAATAGTATTGATGGATACACAGTACCAAATGAAATAATTAAAAAAGAAAAATTAAAAAATGAGATTGTAAAATATAGCGACTACTCTTCTCTAATTCATGATTTATTAGATGAGAAAATAAAGTATGTATTCTTACCAACAAATTATGAAGTTAAACTCTCAAACACAGATTCATTTGATTTTAGTAAAACAAAAATCGTTTATAGTTATGAAAAAAGTATAAAACTAGAAACAAACACTGAAACTAAAATAACAGAGCCAATCACTGTTTTATTAATGGGAGTTGATTCATCAACAAATGACATTAAAAATGCATCATTAAATGGAGATGCATTAATGCTTATTACATTTAATCCAAAAACCTTAAATTCCACAATATTAAGTATACCAAGAGATACATATACATCTATTTCTTGTTTTGCTGGAAACAAAAAAAATAAAATCACACATGCTGCTTGGTATGGTGAGAGTTGCATGCAGAAAACAATAGAAAATTTAATGGATATAAAAATAGATTATTATGTAAAAATAGATTTTAAAGGTGTTGTAAATCTTGTAGATGCAATTGGTGGAATTGAAGTAGATGTTCCTATTAAATTTTGTGAACAAGATAGTAATAGAAATTTTGATAATCTAATTTGTTTAAACAAAGGAAAACAAGTTTTAAATGGTGAACAAGCATTAGCATTATCACGTCATAGAAAAACAATTAATGATTTTATTAGAGGACAAAATCAACAATTAGTTGTTAAAGGATTAATGAACAAATTACTTGAAATAAGAGATTTAAATACAGTTAGTAGTATACTTGATACTATTAGTAATAATATAGAAACAAATATGACAACAAATCAAATATTCTCATTTTATGATATAGCTTTAAAAATTGTAGATGCTTCAAAAACAAAAGACGCATTTAATATGCAGCGACTATATATAAGTGGATATGATCAATATATATTTGATTATAGTAATTTATATAATGCTGGTATGAAATTAAATTTATATAACTTTATTCCATATGATCAATCATTAGATGAAGTTAAAAAAGCAATGAAATCAAATTTAGGATATGAAACAGAAATAATTAAAAACTTTGATTTTGATATTAATACAAAATATAAAGAAAAAGTAATTGGAAAAGGAACTTATTCAGTTACAAATAAATTAAATTTACTTCCTAACTTTGTTGGAAAAGATCAAAGTGTTGCAATAAATTATGGTAGAAATAATAATATAGCAGTAAAAGTAGAAACCGTTTCTGGTAGTAATGGTCAGTTTGTAGGTCAAATAATAAGTCAAACACCTTACTCAAATATAGATACTGAATTTATGGATAAATCTAAAGGAATCACAATAAAAGTTGTATCCTCTATTCCAAGTAGTAATATTGATAATAATACTGATAATACCAATCCAGAAAAAAATGAAAACGATATAATAATTGATAATGAAGAATAAAAGAAAGCTATCATTTAGCTTTCTTTTGTTTGCATTTTTACTACTTCTACTTTATCATTGTTCTTTATTAAAACCAAATCAATATTTTTAGGATAACCTAAATCTTTATTATAATTAACTGTTAAACTAACATAATAGGCATCATTGATTATTTTATCATTATACTTAAAGTTTTTAGTTTCAATTGAGTCTATTATAACTTCATTTACTATAGGTAATTCTTGTTTTCTATCACCATACATATTATTTTCTACAGATTTATATATTGTAGATTGAGCTATCGAATTAAAATCATCTACGAAATCAGCATATACAAATTGTGTTCCACCAATATCATTTTTATTTAACTTATTATCTAATGTATATACGTCTGTAACAAATAATTTAGAAACTAGTTTTACATAATCTTCTATATTATAATCATTTTCTAATAAATTCTTTAATTCTTCAAATAGTGATTTATAATAAGCTGTAGCATTATTATTTAAACTATAATTATATTTTTCTATTTCGTTTACAACTTTTACATCTACTGTTTTTTTATTAAAGAAAATAATTTTAATTAAACACCCTATTATCAAAAAAATAAATAATGTATATATACCAAAAGTTATTATTTTCCTTAAATTTAATTTTCTTTTCATTTTTCCTCCTAATTATTTACTTTTACTGAATTATCTATATTTGCTTGTTTAATTAAGTCATAAACAACAATAGCATTTGAAACAACAATTTTTTCTTCGGCCATTTTATTTGTTTTTTCTACATAATCTGATTTTTCTAAGAAATTAACATTATTTTGTTTATTACTTATATCAAATGCTTCATTAGTTTGACTATTATAATAAATATCATTTGTTAACCAACTTGCATCTGGGAAAACAACAACATTATTACTTGTACTAAAAATATCATTTCCTAGACTATATTTACTTTTAATGTTTAACATATTACCTAGTGTTGGTAAAACATCATACATTCCCATTGCTTCTTTGACTTCGGTTTTATAGCTTTTATCCATATCTTTTGACCATATAATTAATGGAACTTTTCTATTTAATTCATAATCAACATCATCCATTTTAACATACCCAGGATCATTTGGTGAAAGCACTGTATCTGTTTTATAATCATAATTATAAAATCTTTCATATTCTGATTTTTTTATTTTAGCGTCATGATCTCCATATATAACTAATACTGTATTATCTAAAAGTCCATTTTTATCTAAATCATCTATTAATTGTCCTAATGCCTCATCTGCATAATGAACTGATTTAATATAATTTCCAAGTACAGTTCCTTCTAGGTAAGGTGCAGAAGCTATAGTTTTTTCACCTGTTTTTTCATCTACTTTTTCATATTTATAATCTACTTCATAGTCTGTATGGCCATCAATATATGAAAATGGAGTATGATTGGTAAGCATTATCATAGTACCATACCAATTATTATATTGTTCATTTATGTTTTTAATTTTATCTACAGATTGCTTAAAGAATGATTTATCTGATAGTCCTAACCCTATTGTTTCATCTATATTATAATCATTGGTATAACAATAGAATTTATTATAACCAAATTGTTGATGTAATAAATTTCTGTTCCAGAATGTACAATTATTACCATGCATACTGAATGTATAATAATTTTTTTCTTTTAATAATTTTTGAATTGTTGTATATTCCCTATCCCAATAATTAATTGCTATTGTTCCACTTGTTGCAGGTAAAAGTGATGTATTAAAAGTAAACTCACTATCACTACTTGTACCAACACTCTCTTGTGCATAAAAGTTAGAAAAATAAATTCCATCACTTGCTAATTTATTTAAGTTAGGTGTTACTTCTATTCCATTAAATGAAGTTTTCATCGTAAACTGTTGAATACTTTCTGCATGTATAACTAAAACATTTTTTCCTTCAAATATATTTGTATATTTGTTAGGTTGTGATTCTTTTTTTTCATTATAATAATCTCTAAATAATTTATAATTTTTATCATAACCAAACATACTAGTAATCTTAGGTGTAACACTAAATATTGCATCGCTTACTTGATATGTGTATATTCCATATTTTGATACTATATAATCTCTATTCCACTGTTTAGTTATTCTTCCAATATCCGTTGGACTTAAACTGATAATAAAAATCAACAAAACTGTTAATCCAAATATTATTGTGTTTCTAAAACCATATTTATCTCTTGTTTGAGTTATTTCTACTTGTGTTTTCTTTTTAATACTATAATAAGCAAAACAAATTGCTATTATCTGCCATATATAACAAAAATCTTTTATTTCCATTACATTTTCATATACAGCATCTGCTACATCTACTATTTGTAATGAAGTAGCAAGTAAAGATACTGATGCATATGATAAGTAATTAGTATAATACATTGAATTAATAACACATATTATCGAAAATATTATTGAAAAAACTAAAAAGTATTTAAATCTGTTTTTAGGTTTAAGCAAAAAACTAAATGAACTAACTATTATTAAGAATGCTAAATCACATAATACTGGCTGTATATCAAAATAATTTTTTATTGTTAAAAATCTAAGTAACATGGCATTTATTAATGATACTATTATAAATAAAATCATTAATTTGTTATCTTTATAATACTTTTTTATATCAAAATTTTTAATTGATTTTAACTTTTCCTTTAACTTTTTCAAAGTACCACCTCAAATACAATAAGTATACCATTTTTTTTATGTTTTTACAAATGCAAAAAACGATATAAATCGTATATCGTTTTTAGGAGAATAATAGTTTTTATTAATACTACTTAGTTCACAGTAAAACTAGTTTTAGTACTAAACTTAGCTTATTTATATACCATATAAAATAATGGACTTTATTGTCCATTATTAGTATCTATTTAATTTATATATTTATTCATCTTTTTCTACATAAGCATGTGTATTTATACTTATACCAATTACAATTATATATGAAATTAAATATATCCACATCATCATAATAACTATGTTTGTTAATCCACCATAAAATATATCATAATTACTAAAATTTGCGACATAATATGAATATATAAGTGTAACTATTGTTACTCCAAATGTAGTAAATAAGGCTCCTTTTGTTGTATCTTTACTAGGTATTTTACTATCAGGTGTTATTACATATATAAGTTTTATAATAAAGAAAATTATTAATAAAGAACCTGGTATTTTTAATATTCCATATATAGATTTTATAATACTTTCGATATTTTTTAAAATACCTAGATTACTTATAAATGAAATTATATTATCACCAAACGCAAGAACTACAATTGTAAAGATTGTAAGTAATACTAATAGTATTGTTAAAAATAATGCTTTTATTCTTCTTGATAAATAATTTGAATCTTTTATATTATATAATCTATTTGATGTAACAATCAGTGATTGTGCTCCATTTGAAGCTATTATAAAACCAATAATCATTGAAAAACCAATTTTTAAGTCGATTCCATTTCCCTGAATAAATGGAATTAGTGTTTCACTAACTTCAAGTGGCATAACTTTTCTCATAAATTCTATTAATGTATCCATAGAAATATTAAAAGATGTTGCTACTAATCCTATTAGTGTTAATATTGGAAAAACGGACATTACTAGAAAAAAAGCTAATTGACCTGGAAGTATTTTCATTTCAGGCTTATTTATTATACTTAACAATTTTTTAAAATATATAGATATTTTATTTAAAATTTTTTTCATTTTTACACCATCACTTTTGAATAAATTTTAATATAACATCATTTAAGATTGATTTATCAATAGGTTTTGAAATATATTCATCAAATCCTGCATTTAGAAATCTTTCTTTTGAACCTTCTATTGCATCAGCAGTTAGTGCAATCACTTTTGTTTTAAAATTTGGAATTTGTTTTAAATTATTTAAGGTTTCTATTCCATCCATTTCAGGCATCATATAATCCATAAAAATCAAATCATAATTATTACCAGAGTTAATTTTATCAATACATTCTTTTCCACTTAAAACACTTTCTATTTGAAAGTTGTATTTTTTTAATAGAATTTCTGCTACTTTTATATTTAATTTATTATCATCTACTATTAGTATTTTTTTTGAACTAAAATCTGGGTAATCAAAATTATTATTTTGCTTTATTTCTATATTTGGTTTTAGATTTGTATCTACTACTTTATCTGTCTTAATAAATTTTTTTATAACTATTTCTAAATCTACCTTATTAAATGGTTTTGATAAATAGTCATTAAATCCATCTTTTATATATTTTTCTTTCATTCCCTCTAAAGCGTTTGCTGTTAAAGCTATTACTGGAATATTAAAGTTTGGAATTTGTTTTAATCTTTGTAGTGTTTCTACACCAGACATTCTAGGCATCATATCATCTAATAAGATTAAATCATATTTTTCGTTTGCCTTAATTCTTTCTAAGCATTCGATTCCACTTTCTGATTCAAAAATCTGAGCATTATAGTTTTTAAGTATTCTAGATGCAACTTTTAAATTCATTTTATTATCATCTACAACTAGTATTTTTTTACCTGTTAAATCTATTGTTTCAGTTTTCTCCGGTTCTTCTATATATTGTTTTTTCATACTAACTATTTGTTGTTTTATATAAACTGTAAATTTAGATCCTACTTCATATTTACTTTGAACAATAATTTTTCCCCCCATCATTTCAGTAAGTTTTTTTGTAATAGCAAGACCAAGTCCAGTTCCCTCTAATGTTGTGTTTTTATCTTCATCTAGTCTTTCAAATTTTTGAAATAATTTATCTATTTTATCTGGTTTTATTCCTCTTCCTGTATCTTCTACAGATATTATTAATGAACATGTATTTTTTTCATTAATACAATTTACTGTAAAATCAATTTGTCCTTTTTCTGTATACTTTACAGCATTTGTTAATATGTTAGTAACAATTTGTTTTAATTTACCACCATCTCCATGTAATACAGCTGGTATATCTTGTGCGAAATGTTTTTTTAATTCTATTGGTTTATCACCAATTCTTGGAATCATTAATTTAACTAAGTTGTTAAACATAGGTTCTAATTCATAATCTGTTTCTACTATTTCCATTTTATTTGCTTCTATTTTTGATATATCAAGTATTCCATTGACTATTTCAAGTAAATTTTGACTTGCCATTATTATATCTTTAGCATCACTTCTAGCACTTACTATATCATCAGAGGAAGCAATACATTCACTAAATCCTACAATTGCATTTAATGGGGTTCTTATTTCATGACTCATACTTGATAAAAAATCAGTTTTAGCATTATTTGCTTTTTCAGCTTGATTTTTAGCATATTCTAATTCTGACAACATTTTTACATCTGGATTTTCTATTGTAAAATACATTAAGAAGTTAACAAATATAAATACTGCTGTTACTAGTAATATTTGTGGATTTATTGCTTGTATTAGAGCAGCTATAGATCCAAATATTATAAAAGCAAACAATGGAATAAATTTTTTATTAATTACGTTTTTAATATTAATTAACAAGCATATTATCCAAAGTAATATACATATACCAGCAACTATATATGTTAAATTTGCAGACATACCATATGTATATACAATTCCATTTTCACTATAATTATGTAACGGTAATATTAAAACCAGTGCTGATATTATAAAATCAATAATGATTATATATTTTTTTAATTTATAATACATTTTATTTTCTTTTTTATTTTTTTTAGTTGTTGTAGATATATAGTATACATATAGTGTGAATATTAATAACCATGTTATTAAATATACTAAGTAGAATTTACTTACTATGTTTAGCCATACTGCATCTTTCATATAAAGTGCTGTTGAAGTACTAATTAAATCAAGAATTACGCCTATTAAATTTGTGATTATTAATGAAGAAAAGATTTTATTTTCTATTGAATTAATTCTTTTTTTACTAAAATATATTATTATCAAAACTATTACATATATTGCACTAAAGATTTGAACACTTAAACTTCCCATATATATCCCTACTCTCTATATAATTATAACATATAAATTTTATTTTTTAAAAATTATATTTTTACATTAAAAAATAGGATTTTTAAATCCTATTTTAACTTCATTACCTTTTGATTTTCTTCTTCTAAAGAACGGTAATCTACCTTTCCCATATTTGTTTTAGGTAACTCAGATATAAATTCAATTTCTTTAGGAATAGACATTTTTAATAAATTAACTTTACATAAATCATCTAATTCTTTTTTTAATTTTACTTTTTGAGTTTCATATCCTTTTTTTATAACTACATATGCTTTTGGAACATTAACTTTATAAGGATGTGGAACTCCAACGACTATACAATTTTCTACTAAATTATGTTTTTTTATTACAGCTTCTATTTGACTTGGATAAATATTATAACCTGAAGAAACTATCAATCTTTTTAATCTTTGTGTATAATGCAATCTTCCTTTTCTATCTAGGTATCCTAGATCTCCAGTATGTAAATATCCATCTTGAATTACTTTATTTGTTTCTTCTATGTTTTTATAATATCCTTTCATATTAGTAGGCCCTTTTATACAAAATTCGCCTTCTTCACCATATCCAAGTTCTTTTTTAGTATTTATATCTACAACTTTAACTTGATTATAAGGTAAAGGTATTCCTATGGTTGACTCAACATTTGAATTATCTGTAGAAAATGAAATTGCAGCTAATGCTTCGGTCATTCCATAACCTTTATATATTTTATTTGGTGCATTATGACTTTTTAAAAACTCATTTATTTGTACTTCTAAACTAGCATCCAATGTATCTCCACCAGATATTAAAACTTTTAAAAATGATAAATCTTTTCCTTTTAATAAGTCACTTTTAATTAACGCAGACCATAATGTTGGAACACCTAATATTAAATTAGCTTTTGTTTTAAGCATTGTCTTTATAAAGTTTTTTAATTTAAATTGTGGTAATAAAGTAACTGACATACCAACACAAAGTGCTGTATGAACACAGTTTGCTAATCCAAACCCATGAAATATAGGTGTTACTGCTAGTAAGGAATCTCCTTTTTTATATGAAGGTATCGTTACTCTTAATTGTTCTACACTCGCGTTAAAGTTTTCATTTGTAAGCATTGCAGCTTTAGATTTTCCTGTTGTTCCGCCAGTATGTAAAAGAACTGCTAATTTATCTTTAGAATAAGTGCTTTGTTCTACATATGTTACATCTTTTCCAGATTCAATAAATTTTTTCCAATTATTTATTTTATTATCTTCTATTATTTTTGGATCATTTTTACCTAGTGTTAATTTATAACCTATTTTTGTTATACTTGGCATTGAATCAGCAGGTGATACAAATACTATTTTTTCTAGTTTTGTATATTTTTCTATGTTCTTAATTTTATTATAGCAACCATTTAAAGCAATTATGATTTTAGAATCTGTTTCATTTAAATAATCTAAAATTTCATGTTCTGCTGATAAAGGGTGAATCATGTTTGCAATTGCCCCAATTTTATTAGCTGCATAGAATGCAATTACACCTTCTGGTGTGTTTGGCATACATATAGTTACTACATCATCTTTTTTTATACCACTTTTTATATAAGATTTAGCACATTTTTCAATTTCTTCAAAAAATTGTTTAAATTTTATTTCTGTACCAAAGTAATATATAGCAAGTTTATGCATATTATCTTGATTTTTCTTATATAAATATTCATAAATTGTAAGTTCTGGTATTTTTACATCTTTTTGTAATTCTGAATAAAATCCCCTAAATTCTTTATCTATCGATGGAATGTTTGTTCTTGGTTTTATTTCATCTCTGTAACCATATTTATAATCATTTACTATAGTATATATTTCTTCAAATGAATTTGTTTTATATATATATGATAGTTTTTTAAACTCTTTATCTGTAACATATACAACTGGTATATAACTATTTACTCTTATATTTGTATTACTAGTTAAAATTATTTCTATTCTATTTTCATATATAAATTCTTTATTATATTCACTTGCAAATATAATATCATCATATTTAATATTATTTTTGCTTAAAAACTTTTTAATTATAAATTTATATTTTTCTTTATTTTGTTTAATAAACTCATAATTTTTTTCGTTTATTATTATATATATATTATTTCCCTCATTTTTTAATTGTTCAATTACTTGTGAAGATAAATTTTTATTTGGGGTTAAAAATAAATTTTTTATTATATTTTGTTTGTCAATATTTGGTTCAATAGTATCTTTAAATACTTCAAACTCTATACCTATATTCATAAAATCCCCTTCTTTATTTCTTTTTTACTTTAGTTTTTTCGTAATTTACGCTTTCTCTAGTCATATTTAAAACAATATTTTCTAATTTTTGATTTGCTTCCACTAAATCTTCATCTGGTTTTACAATGAATGGTTCTCCAAATCTTACTATTTTATATTTTTTTCCATAATATATTGATGTTGGCAATATTGGAGCACCTGTTTTTTGAGCTATTGAAACTGTTCCCAATTTAAATGGTAATTGTTCTTTTTTTCTTCCTTCTTCTGTTTTATTTTTTCTTGTTCCTTCTGGAAAAATAAGTGCGATTTGATCATGAGCAATTCTTTTAGCTAATTCTTCTTCACCATTTGATTTACTTAACTTATCATTTCTATCTATAAACACAGCACCTTTTACAAGTTCAAATATACGTCCTCTAAATGTATTTTTTATTGTTGATGCAGCAAAACCGCATATTGCTCTATTACCAAGTTTATTACCTATTAACCATTGATCTGAGCTATTAACATGATTTGAAGCTATTATAAAACCATTTTGATATGGAACATTTTCTTTTCCAAATACTTTTGAATTAAACTTAATCATTACAGGTAATTTAAATGTTGAATACATTATTTTAAATCTTCTATTTCCTTTTTTTATCATTTTTTCATTTATTTGTAAATTTTTCAAATAATTTCTATATGATTTAAAGTATTCATTTCTTTGTTCTTTAGTTAATAAATTTCTTTCTTCTAATGATAATTTTTTAAATTCAGTTTTTATATTTTTTGATTTTTCTATTTCTTTTAATCTATCATATACTTCTAACCATGATTTTACTCTTATAATGTTTTCATGTTCAATATTTTTATTATATGGTGCATCAAACATTAAAACCTTTATTCCATTTCGAGCTAACTCTAAAACAACTTCTGGCTTATCATCTATCATAACATCTATATTTAATTTTGAACAAGCTATTAATTTATCTCTTGGACTAAATTTCTCTGAACAAAATTGGATACTTTTAAAATAATCAATATTATAGTTTTTATAATATTTTTTTAATAATCCTCTATATCTTGCACCTACAACTCCAGGCATATCAGTAAACATTCTTGCAGTTATAGAATGCATTTCACAACCTTCATTATTTAATTTTCTTATTATCTCAGGCGCATATGGTCTTGGTGATTCATATTTACAATATTTATCAAATACTGTTAATCCAAATCTTATTTTTTGAGTCTTAGTTATTTCAAACATTTCATCCACACTGTAAGCATCTGCATCCTGTGGTTGTTTCTTAAAAAATTTTTTCCCTTCCCTAATTAAAAATTCCGACATATCAGTTAAGACACCATCAGCATCTATACCCACTTTTAAATTCATATTTTTTCCCCCTTTTGTTAACAGTTAGGCGTATTTTAACAGAAATTATAAACATTGTCAAATTCGCGTACAAACACAAAAATAGATGCTTCAAAGCATCTATTTCTTATTTTTTTAATTTTAAACTTTTATTTACTACTTCTTCTACCTCATCAAATAGACATTCCATATTTTTTTGTTCAGAAATACCTTGTTTAACTGTTTGAGCTAAATAAGTCTGTCCTTCATTTAACCAAGATTTTTTTGATATAGCTGGTATATTTATATTAATACCTTTGTTTGATGTTTCTATTTTATAATTTTCAGCTGATATCATACTATATCCGTTTGAACTTATTCTTTTTTTATTTTTATCTGAATCATTTATTTGATATTTTGAAACTCTTTTATTTTCAAATTTTATTATATCTTCTCTAGTTTCACTAGATAAAACTATTTCATTTAATACGATTTCTTCTTTAAAGAAACTGTTTAATGATATTTCATCAAATAATTTAATTGTATCATTATTATCAGGTATTGCTTTTAGATTTAACAATTGTTGTGTGATTTCAAACACATTACTTCTTCTATTTTTGAAATCTTGAATTGTTTTTGTTGAATCATCAAAACAACTAATAAGATCTTCATTAATAGAAAAATCAAATTTTAATGATCTGTTTTTTCTATTAACTTCTTCACATGTTATGAATAATTTATTGTACAAACATATAATTTCTAATTTTATATTTTCGTTATATACAATATCTTTTTCCATTTCTAGTTTAACCATATCATTGTAAATGAATGAATATAGTTTCTCACTAGTTTCATTTAACAATACAACTGAAGTACTACAAATACCTAAAATAAATTCTCCTTTTTTAGAAGAAACAATTTTAAAGCAATATTTAGGCAATGCTTTTGTTTCATAATTAGATACAACTTTACTCCAACCAGGGATTTTTTTATTCATTTCTTCAGTTAATCCTAATGAAAAAATTTGAATTTCATCTCCATTTGTAAATCCCAATTTATTAAAAATGTATTGATTAATATCAACAGTTTTATCATATTTTAAATTTTCAATTGCCTTATTCCAAGTAGTAGTATTTATTTTAATATTAATATCGTTTGGTTCATTAATACTAATTGATTTATTTTTCTTAAATTTCATTATAACTCTCCTCATACTTATATTATATATTTATATATTATATTTTTTAATATGAATTGATTCTTCAGAATTAAGACATATTATTCCATCTATATTTTCTTTTAAATCTAGTAAAACTTTTTTTGTTATATCTATAACTTCTTCTACACTTATGTTTAAAAATTCTGATATTTGTTCTGAATCTAAGTATGAACCATTAATACATCCTAATTTTAAAATTACTACCATAACTTCTTTTTCTGAATATTTATTAAATAATTTCATAAAGTTCATATTTTTAAACATGCTTAATAATTTTATATAAGATTCTTGTAAACCATCTTTATTACTACAATCATCTAAATCAAATCTAGAATTTAATTGTTTTTCCAATATATCTTTAATTTTAGGTATTGTTCTATTATAAAAACGGGAAATTTGTTTTTGATCCATTTTGTTCAATGTAGGGTGTTGTAAATCATTACCATATCTTAAAAATATAAGATTTTTTTCTTCAATAGGTAGTTTTGATATTGCAAAATCAACTTGTTGCTTTGCATATTCATCAAAAAATTCATATATTGTTTTAAATCCCCTTTGTTTTCTTTGCTTTGGATGATTTGATAAGGTTCCAAACCCTTCTTGTTCAAATAGATATCTTAATTTTTCTAAAATTTTAGTAATAGTTCTTGAAATATTATCTTGTGAGGTTGAAAGCATTTGTGCTATTTCTAACTGTGTATATCTTTTATCATTATAAAAACCAAAATAAAGCATAATAATTTTTTTATTTTTTTCAGGTAATTCATTAACTATTTCTCTTATTCTTAAATATTTTTCCTTATCAATATAATCTTTTTCAATGTTTATTTCAGAACTAATGGCATCTTCTAATTTAAATTCTTTTCCATCAATAAAAGTGCGCATATCATCTAAGCTACAAGTATTTTTATGTTTTTCCATTCTTCTTAAATACATTAAAATTTCATTATTAATGCACTTTGATGCATATGTAGAAAATTCTATATTTCTTGTTAAGTCATATGTATCTATTGCTTTCATTAAACCAATAATTCCAAATGATATTAAATCATTTTTATCATATTTAACGGATTTAAAATTTTTATTTACCTGATGCACTACTAATCCAACATTATTTAAAATTGCCTTTTCACGTGACTTCTGATTTCCTTCATGTGCTTCTTTTAATAACTCGATTGTTTCTATCTTTGATAATTTTTTTTCATCTGCATCTGTTTTATCATACATACTATTCACCTCTCAAAGTTAAATTATATTATATAATAAATATATATTTTGTCAAATAAAAACCTGACTTTATAAAGTCAGGTTTAATTATTTAGTTCTTCTTTATTGCTTCTCATATCAAGTGTTGCTTCATTAATTGCATCATCTACAGTTTTTGTACCATCTGTTATCATGCTATAACCAAGTGCAGCACCAAACTTATGAGAAAGTTCTTTGAACTCTTTGTTTAGTTTTTTCATATAAGAAACTACTTGTTTTTCATCATATGAAACTAAGTATACTAAGAATTCATTTCCATTTGTTCTTATAATATCAGTGTTAGGCATTTGATTTCTAATTAATATATTACCTGCCTCACCAATTATTTTATCTCCCTCTTCATGACCATAATTGTCATTTATATAAGCAATATTATTTAAATCAATTATTATTATAGCCTGTGGATAAATACCACTGTTATCCCATTTTTCCAAGTTATCATTTAAATAATTTCTATTTTTTAATGATGTAAGCATATCAATATATCTTAATTTGTCTTCTTTAGTAAATACTTTTTCTTTCTTACCCATTGAATTTTTTATTTTTAAAATTATAAAAGTTACTAAACTCATAGATATAAGTACAGCAAGAACTATAAGTACATATTTAATTATAATAGGAACATATTTTACATTTATTGTATCATTATATCCTGAAACAGTTAATGAATTTATATGAGCTGTTTTTAAGTAATTATTAAATATTTTAACAAACATACTATTATCTTGATTACTAACTCTATAATAATAATCTGATTGCATATTATAAGTATAAACGTTTTTAAATTTGATATTACTTTTTGATACATAATAATTATAAATTTCATTATCTATAACTATAATATCATTTGATTTTGCTCTACTAATAATTTTATTTATACTAGAATATTTTTTAGTATTTATTCCAATATCTTCTAATTCTTTTGCTAAACGGCTATTTTCAAGTGTTATTACTTGTTCACCAATTAGGGAATATATTGAATCAATTGTTATATTTTTATTAGTTAATACTACTGCTTTTTCATTATAATTTGATGATAATAAAGAATTATCAACCTCATATGTATCATCTATATAATTATCAAAGAATAAGTCGATTTCTTTATTATTAAATGCCTTTTTTAAATCTGAATATGATGAATATTTTTTATATATAAATTCTAAATTAAACATTTTAGAAAAGTCTTCTAAAATACTTTTATTAATACCTTTTAGTGTTCCATCTACATTTAAATCATATGGTGCATTTTCAACAAATCCATATGTATACCTTTTAGCTTTAAAATCAGATTTTTCTTTTTCTGCTATATTTAAGTAAGTAAGTAAATCATTAGCAAAATAATCATTATATAGTTTTTGAGAGTTATTATCTTTCCATTTTTTAAAATATTTAGTTACAATTTCATTTAATTTATCATTGTTACCTAAATTTAATACATAATCATCTGTTAAATCCATTAAATTATAAGCAATAAAATATTTATCATTACCTAAAATATCTTTTAGACTTACTAATCTTGAAACAATAATTGCATCTATTTCACTTTTTTCATCACTTATTTTTGAAATCATAGATTCTTGTGTTTCATATTCAATAAAGGTAATATTAGAACAAACTGATAAATGTTTTTGTATTCTATCTTTTTCTGATTTTAATACACCTATTTTTATATTTTTTATTTCTTCTAGATTACTATAAGTAATATCATTTTTTGTAATTAATACTTTGTTATCTCTATATAAAAGTAATTGATTTTCGCCTTGTTTTTCAACTTGTTTAAATGCATAATCTGTTTTTGCATCATTTCCTATTTTATAAGCAATATTATTAAATGTTATTGTAGTATCATTTTTTAAACTATTTAAAAAATCAAATACCAATCCTGTTCCATTATCACTTAGTGTTGGCACATCCGTAAAAATTGATAAATCAACAACATTATTTTTATTGTTTTCTATCCATTGTTTATCTAATAATGAAAGGGTAGTTTTCTCATCCTCATTATTTAGAAAATATACTACCCCAAAAGTAATAGCAGCAATTAAAATCAAAACTATGGATATTATTATTACTTTTTTATTCTTCATCTTCTACTACCTTTCCTGTCCAAGTAAATGTTTCTCCATAATTTATTTTATATCCAATTATAGGAAAATTTTTACTATCCTCTGATGATTTTACAAGTATTTGAAAATCATAGAATTTTTTTTCGTCTGTTGAAAATTTTTCCAAGATTTTGCCAGCTTCTTTCATAATAGTATCAGGGTTTGCGTCCTTATCAACAATTAGTATAAAATTACATATTTTACCTGATAAATGGTAAGATACATCTGTTACTCCTTTTATTGATTTTAATACTTCTTTGCTTGCATTTATTGTTTCATCGGAAATTTGAACATTTTCTATTCCAGTTAGTCTATTACCATACTTTGAAGTTTTATATCCTGAAAATAAAAAACGGAATAATGCAATAAAAGTTATTATTAATACAATAAGTACAATTCCTAAAATAATAAATGTGTTTTTATTTTTCTTTATAAATTTCATAAGTCAACTCCAATCGTATTCAATTATACTATATTTTTATAAATATATCAAATCAAAAAAACAGAATTATTTATTATCTGTTTCTTCTAATTTATTCAATATTTCTTTAGTAACTTCTATAGTTTTTTCTTTTATAGATGCTGCTGTTTTTTCTAAAACTGGAGTTCCTTTTTCTATAGCATAATCAACTAAATCTTGTGCTTTTTCTTGTAATTGTTTTGCTTTTTTCTTTGCTATTTTTAAAGCTTTTTCTTTATCTAAATCTGATAATTCTTCTTTGATTTCTTCAATTTTTGTTTCAATATTTTGTTTTACTTCTTCTATATCTACATTTTTTGCTTTTTCTAGCATTTCATTTAATTTTTGTTTTAATTCTCTTCTTGTTTCACTACCTTTTTTAGGTGCGAATAAAACTCCAAGTCCTGCACCAATACCTACTCCTGCTAAAAATTTACCAAAACCTTTTTTCTTACTCATCGAAATCATCCTCTCTTTTTTTATTTTTAAATATTTTAGAGACAAGTGTCATTGTTCCATTTACTATTTTATCGCTTATCATGCTTATAGCATCTGTACTTTTATTTACTATATCAAAAACACCATTAACTTTATTTAATTTTATATTTAAATCATCTATTGTTTTATCTACTTTTTTTAGTGTTTTGAAAAGTCTTATAATAAAAATTATTAAAACTATTATAAGTATACTCAAAAGTGTATATAATATGATTGGTAAAATTTCATTAATTGTCATTATTTCTTATCCCCTTCGTCATACATTGAATCAATAAGATCAAACAAATCACTATCAGAAATACTTTCATCATTAGTTTTTTCAGTTTCATCATAATTATTCATAATATTATCAGAAAGGTCAAAATCATCTTCTAATGATGATTTTTCTTTTTCATATTCAAAATCATCAAAATCTTCTAAATCATCGTGTTTTTTTTCTTCTTCTACTGTTGGTTCATCTATTATTTCACCTGTTACTTCTTCTTGTTCAGGTTCATCTTTTTTTTCATGCATTGGTGGCATTTCTTCTTTTCCAAATAAAGTTGTTTCTATATCATCTTCCAATGTTCCAAATGCTTTTCTTCTTATATCATCAACAGTTAATTCTTTATGTTCATAATGAACTGTCATTGGAACAATTTTTTTTGTTTCGCTTTCATCTGTTGTATAATCTTTATCTAAAATACCATATACAGGAGAAATAATTGGAGATGGTTTAAATACTTTTGTTTTTTGTTCTTCTAATTGTTTCTTACCTTTATACTTATCTTTAAAAGTTTCTTCTTCTTGAACTTTTTCAACTTTTTCAATTTTTGGTTTTTCTAAAGCATCAAAATCTTTATCATCAAAAAATATAGGCGCTGGTTTTTCCTCTTTAACAGGTTCTTCAAAAGTTTCTACTTCTTCTATTTCTTCTTGTTTAGGAGTATTAATTTCTACATGCATTACCTCTTTTTTTATTACTGGTTTTTCTTCTTCTACTTCTTCTGTAAACATATTTTTAATTTTGTCGACTAATTTCATAATCCACCTTCCTTATTCTGTTTCTTCAGACATATTTTCTTCATTACTGTTTTCAGTATTATTTGTATCTTCTTCTCCATCGTCATAAATAGGGAAAAAGTTTTCATTTCCTGGATGTGATTCAAATAAAGTATACTTTTCTTCTTTGTTTTTAAAATAATCGGTATCAAGCATTATTTTGATTACTTTGTCATTATATTTTATTGTTGACAAAATATAAGAAGAGTTCAGTATAACATCATTTATTTGTTCTTTATCAACTAATGCTTCTATTATTGCATAATTATAAACAAATTTTATTAAGTATTTATTATTTGTATTTGTTATTAATACACAACCTGTTTTATCACCATTCTCTATTTTTTTAAAGTAATATGAATCATTTGATTGTTCACAAGCAAGTTCTTTTTTATAATAATAACTTACGACATCAATATATAAGTAATAATAGTTTCCATTGGAATATAATGTGTCATTATATTCTATTGTGTTTATATGTGAAACACCTCTTGGAATATAATATTTATATCCTTTTCCAACTTGATTATATAGTGTATTATTTTTTGATAATACTACATCTATTATTGTGTCTATATTTTTTGTATCAATTCTAACAATCGTACAGCCACTTACTAAAAGTAATAGGATTAGTAATATAGCTTTTTTTTTCATGACTCACCTACTTATCTAAATTATATCAAAAAAATACTGTTTTTGATATACAAATATTTATTTGCATGTAAATTATCTGTCTATATAATTATAGCACCTACTACATAAATTGTAAATGTTAATAAAAGAACTAACAATCGTCAGTTCTTTTTTTTGTTACACCAATTCCATCTCCTATATCATAAAATGTAGTTTCATATGCATTATTTTCTTTTAAAAATTCTATATATTTTCTTATTTTATTAACAAGTTGGCGTAAGTTTTTACTTTTTATTCTTTCTTTTTGCTCTGTATAACCATGAAATTTTAAATTATCAGATATTATTGCACCATTTTCTGATAGATTTTTTTCAAACTTTTCAAAGAATTTTATATATTGACCTTTTGCTGCATCTATAAATATTAAGTCATATTTTTCATCTAAATCTATATTTAATGCATCATCATATATCAATGTAATTTGATTTTCTAATTTTGCTTTTTTAATATTTTTTACAGCTTCTTTATATCTTAGTTCATCTCTTTCTATTGTAGTTATACAAATATTTTCATTTAAACACATTCTAATTGCTGAATAACCAATTGCAGAACCAATTTCAAGAATTCTTTTTACATTATTTTTTTTTATATAATCTTCTATAAATTTAAGACCATCATCCATCATAATTGGTATGTTATTTTCTTTAGCATATTCTTCCATTTCTTTTAGTAATTGTACCATAAACCTTCACCTTTTAATTTATTAATTATTGCATTATGTTCAGCATTAGTTTTTGAAAAATAGGTTTTACCGTTTTTATCAGCTACAAAATAGTAATAATTTGTTTTTACTGGGTAAAGAGATGCTTCTATTGAAGAAATAGATGGATTACAAACTGGTCCAACTGGAAGTTTTCCTGCCATATAACTACTTCTAGTATTATAAGCATTATTATCATTTAATTCTGAAACATACAAATCTCTATCAGACATATTTATTTTTGCACCATAATAAGTTGTAACATCACTTCCAAGTGTCCAATTTGAATTTAATCTATTATAAAATACTCCAGCAACTTTATTTCTATCTGAAATTGTTTTTCCTTCTAATTCAATAATAGATGAAAGTGTTAACAACTCATGAAATGAATATTTAGAATTTAAAATATCATTTTTATATGGTTCTATTTTTCTACCTGTTTCTGCTATCATTGTATTAAATATTTCTTTTACAGTAACGTCTTTACTAAATTCATATGTATCTGGAAATAAATATCCTTCTAGTGAATAATAAATTTTTTCATTTTTTATTTCATCTGTAATAAACCAATATTTTTCTATTAAAGAATCTAAATAATTTGTATCTTGTAATACATTTAAAACGTCTTCTTCTGTATTTTGTGTATTATCAGTAATTACTTTAATCACCTGTCTCATATTAAGACCTTCTTTAAATGTTAACATTTCACCTTTTTTATATCCAGTATTAGAAAACTCATTTACTATTTCTTTTACACTCATCGACTCATTTAGTTTGTGTACACCTGATTGTAATGAGCTTGGTCTATTTAATTTTATATATAATTTATAAAAGAATTCTGATTTTATTAAATTTTGTTCTTTTAATTTTGTTGAAATAGAATAATATGTATCTCCTTGTAATATTTCTATTTCTTTTGTATCTTTGCTTTTACTTACACTACCAATATTACAAAAATATATGATCATAAATATTATTAAACTTATTAATATTAGTCCTATAATACCTATTAGCGCTACTAATATTTTACCTTTTTTATTCAATCTTCTTGTCATACTTCTAAAAAACGAGCTTTTATTGCTCGTTTTCTCCTGTGCTTTCTTTTACTTGTTCTTGTATTTGTTCGAGAATTGTTTCAATTATTTTCCATTCTTTATCTGTTTCTATTGGCTTTAATTCAGTTTCCGCACTACCAGGAGTATATATTGATGCATATACTCTTGTATTTCCATCTTCATCTAAACTATTGTCAGTATAAACTATATAATTTTTCTTTGTTTCATCTGATTCAAAAGTAAATAAAACTTCATATTCTACTTCTATCCCATTTTCATTAGTTATTTTAAAAGTCATTTTTTCATTTTCCATAATTTCCTCCTCTTGTGCTGTCTAAATATGTTTGTAATATTATATTTGCAGCTAATGAATCTATTTTTTTCTTTCTTTTTTTTCTTGACATACCTGCTTCTATCATATAGTTATCAGCTTGAACGGTTGTAAGTCTTTCATCCTGTAAAGCGATTTTTGTAGTTATATTTTTTTCTAAGAGTGTTTTAAATTCCATAGTTCTTTGTGTAGCTTCTCCATATGTGTTATTCATATTTTTGGGAAGACCTAACACTACACATTTTATTTGTTCTTTTGTGATTATTTCAATTAATTCAGGAATAAGTGAAGCATAGTTTGAATCTTCAAATCTAATCGTTTTATATGTTGAAGCTACTATTCCCATTTTATCACTTATAGAAATTCCTAAAGTTCTTGTACCTAAATCTAGTCCTAAAAATCTCATTTTATAAAATTTTTCAAAATAACTTCTATTAGTTTTGCTCTATCAATTTTTGTTATTTTATTTCTTGCTTCTTTATGACTAGAAATATATCCAGGATCTCCACTCATTAAATATCCTACTATTTGATTGATTGGATTATATCCACGTTCTTCTAATATTTCTACAACATCTTTTAAAGTTTGCGCAATTAAAGCATCATCAAAGTCTTCAGCATTGTATATTTTTGTTTCTTCCATGTAATCACCCACTCTATAAATACAATTTTATTTTAACATTATTTATATATTTAATCAAGAAGAAAGTTTATTATATTCATTAACAAAAAAGTCATCTGTCATTCCTGATATATAATCAATTACTATTCGTTCGTTTGAAGTATTCTTTTTATATTCTTCACTCATTTTATTTAAAAATACTTTGCATATTGAAGAATTTACATTATTTGTTTCTAAATCATTAAGATAAGATTTAAATATATGATTAAACATTTCTTTGATTTTATTTTTTTCATCACTTGTATATGCTTTTGCATATATATTTTTATAGTTAAAATCTAATAATTCATTCATCAAATTATAATATTCATCTGATAATTTTATATATGGCTTATTAATGCTATTTATAATAACATCATTAATTATTAAACTTATTATTGAGCTATTGTTTTCACCTAACTTTTTTCTTATGTTAAGAGGAATATCTTCTTTATCTATAATTCCAAGAGTTATTGCATCTTCTATATCTCTACCTAAATAACCAATTACATCGCTAAGTCTAACAACGCATCCCTCTAAAGTCATTGGAACTAAATCAAATTTTTCTTTTTTATAACACTTATTATATTCTTTAATAAATTCTTCTGTTGTTTTATGTTTATAATTATATATTTTTTGAAGTTTTTCTCCATTGTGACATAGTATTCCATCTAACACTTGTACACATAAATTAATTCCTTTTCCATTGTTTTCTAAAACCATTAAATTTCTCACACTTTGTACATTGTGTTTAAATGGTTCATCTAAATATTTTAAACTAATTTCATTTAATATAGTTTCTCCAACATGACCAAATGGGACATGTCCAACATCATGACCAAGTGATATTGCCTCTATTAAATCTTCATTTAAATTTAAAGCTCTACCTATAGTTCGCGCTATTTTACTTACTAGTTGAACATGTATAATTCTTTTTGTAATATGATCATTATTTTTAAATGAGAATACTTGTGTTTTATCTATATATCTTGAATAACAATGTGAATAAATTATTTTATCTATGTCTCTAAAATAATTTGGCCTTATATCTTCTCTAAATTCTTTAAGTCTAACTCCCTCACTACTTTTTGTAGCATATATTGACATGTTTTCTTCATTTTTTAATAAATTTACATTCATACTATCACCATACTTATTATACAAAAAAAGACAATACTACTCAAGTATTGCTTTTATTCTTCTTACTCCTGCACTGCTAGCTTCTTCTTTTGTTATTTTAAAATGACCTAATTCATTTGTATTATTTACATGTGGGCCACCACATAATTCTTTTGATACATCACCAATAAAATATACTGTTACAATATCAGGATATTTATCAATAAACATACATTCTGCACCTGATTTAATTGCTTCTTCTTTACTCATTTCTTTTTTTGTAACAGTTAAACCCATTTCTATATATTTATTAACTAAATCCTCTGTTTGTTTAATTTGTTCTGGTGTCATTTTTGAATCATGTGAAAAATCAAAACGCATTCTTTCTTCAGTAATATTACTTCCTTTTTGATGTACATGTAAACCTAACACTTGTTTTAATGCAGCATTTAGTAAATGTGTTGCGGTATGATATTTAATGTTTATATTACTTGTACTAGCAAGTCCACCTTTAAATTTTGTTCCCATTCCTTTTCTAGATAATTCTTGATGAGCCTTAAATTTTTCTTTAAATCCATCTACATCTACTTCTATATTTAGTTCATCAGCTAGTTCTTTTGTTAATTCTATTGGAAAACCATATGTGTCATATAATTTAAAAGCTAAATCTTTATTTAATTTTTTTTCACTTAAATTTGAAGTCATTTTTTCAAATTCTTTTAAACCTTTTTCTAATGTTCTTCCAAATTTAACTTTTTCTGTTTTTAATACATCTAATACTACATCTTTATTATTGATAACCTCTGGATAATAGTTTTTGTATTCTTCTATTATGACATTTGCAATTTTTTCTTCCCAATTACTATTTAAATCTATTTCAAGTTTTTTAGCATGTCTTATTGCTCTTCTAATAAGTCTTCTTAATATGTATCCTTGATCAGTATTTGAGGGTTTTATACTTGCTGGATCAGATGATATGAAGACCGCTGTTCTAATATGATCAGCAATTATTCTCATACTTACTTCATTGTTAGCATATTTTTTATTTGAAATTTCTTCTATTGTAGCAATAATATTTTTCCATATACTTGTTTTATAATTATCATCAACACCCTCTACTACAGCTGTTATTCTTTCAAGTCCCATACCTGTATCAACATTTTTTTTAGGAAGTTCAGTTACTTTTCCATTCTCATCTTTATAGAATTCCATAAAAACATTATTCCATATCTCAACCCAACGTGAGTCATTTGGATCATATTTATCAGGAACTTTATCATTGCTTCTAAAGTAGAATATTTCGGTATCTCCACCACAAGGGCCAGTTTCACCTGCTATCCAAAAATTATCATCCTTGCCTAAAAAAGCTATTTTATCTTCACTTATTCCTAAGTTTTTCCAAATTTCTGCAGAAACATTGTCCCTTGGTATATCTTTATCACCTTCAAAAACAGTTACAGCTAGTTTTTCAACAGGTAAATTTAGAACTTTAGTTAAAAATTCAAAGCTATATGTAATACTTTCTTTTTTAAAATAATCTCCTAATGACCAATTCCCAAGCATTTCAAAAAATGTATGATGAGTTTTGTCTCCAACTTCATCTAAGTCATTTGTTCTAACACATTTTTGGTAATCACATAATCTTGTACCGTAGGGATGTGGTTCTCCCATTAAATATGGAATTAATGGTTGCATTCCAGCTGTATTAAATAAAACTGATGAATCGTTTTCTGGTACAACAGGACTACTAGGTATTTGTTTATGTCCTTTACTTACAAAATAATTTATATATAATTCTCTAATATTCATTTTCAACATCCTCTACTATATTTTGAACCTTAGATTTTAAATCTTCTAATGAGCCATCATTAACTAAATAATAGTCGTACTCTTTATAATCATCTAAATCAAATTCTGTTATATGTTTTTGTTGTTCTAAAGTAAGTCCGTTATCAAAGTTAGGTCTTACAACTCTAATGGCAAAAACATTTTTAAATTTTTGTCTTGGCATTATTACTTCTGGTTTTAACCTTGCATCTGATATTGTTATTACATCAAAGAAGTAAGAATAAACCTCTATATCTTCTAAAACTCTTTTTACAAAGAATAATTCATCTATATTTTGTCTAATTACAGTTGTTCCTAGTTGTTGTAGTAATTCTCTTGGTTTAGTTTCATCACTACCATCCCAATTACTTATTTTTTTTGCATATTCTTTAATGTAAGAAGCATATGAAATGTTTAGAATTTTTTTACCTTTTTTTGTATATATTTCATTCATATACATAGCTGTTGTATCTTTACCATGTCTAGCTTTTCCACTTATTATAAATATTTTAGGGTTTCTTTTTTCTATTTCCATATTTCCTCCTTAATTGAATTTTAGTATATCATATTTTTCATCTAAAAACATTATTATAGCTTTCAAAGACGCAATTATTGGGGTTGAAACAACCATACCAATTATTCCCCAAAAATGTGCGAATATTAAAAGTCCAAGCATTATTGTTACTGGATGAAGTTTTGTAGTTTTGCTCATTATTAAAGCTTGAAGGAAATTTCCTTCAAAAAATTGTACTACAACAATAACTATTAGTGTAAATATACCTGTTGGTAGTCCTTGTGAAAAACCAACTATAACCGCTGGTATTCCACCTATGTATGGTCCAGCAAACGGTATTACATTTGTAATCCCACAGAAAAGTCCAAATAATAATGGAGCTTTTAAGCCAACAAGAGCAAATCCTATTGATGTTATAATAAATACAAATAATGCATCTAATAAGGCACCTGTCACAAAATTTCTTAATGAAGTATTAATTTCATTAGCTAGTACTTTTGTATCCTTTTGTAATTTTTCTGGTAGCAAAGTTACTATTGTATCAGTTGCATTATCAAAGCTAAGCAAAAGATAAAAACCTATTACTAGACCAATAACTATAGTACCTAACCCTGAGAATATTGATTTTATAGCATTTACTGTTATTGTTGGTAAATTTGAAGTTAAACTTGTTCCTATTTCACCTATTTTATTAAATACTTCGGTTTTCATTCCATTTACATCAAATGATGATATATTAGAAATCTTATCAAATATTGAATCTATCCATGATTTTAATGTATCTATTATTGTAGGTAAACTAGTTGAAGCAAATTCATTTATTTGATTTGTTAAAATTGGTATTATTGATCCAATTAAAACAGCAAGTAATCCTATAAATAATATATATACAATTGTTGTACCTAATGGTCTTTTTATTCCTTTTTTTTGCATTTTTTTTACTAATGGATCAAACATCCAAGCAACTATTATTCCTATAAAAAGTGGCGCAACTATTTTTAATATTGATTTTATAAAGTAAAATATTTTAGTTTCTTTAGTTAGTATTATTAAGGCATATATTCCAATTATAATTATAAAAATATATAATACATTTAATATTTTTTTTAAAAGAGTTAAAACATCATTTACCTTTTTTTTATCGATTTCTACTTCTTCTTTTGTCTTTTTCTTATTAAACATAATCCACCTCGCTTTCATTATTATAACACATTTATTATTTTATTTACATTAATTTTTATTAATGTTATAATTCACTTTAGGAGGTAATTATGATAAAAAACATAGTTGGGGGTATATTAATTGGTGGCGCAAATATTATACCTGGTGTTAGTGGCGGAACTATAATAGTTATGCTTGGTATTTTTGATAAAACAATGAGTTCGATATCTAATTTATTTAAGATAAAAATAAGTTGGAAAGAAAGATTAGAAGCATTCAAATTTTTATTTACTTTAATGATTGGTGTTGGTATAGGTCTTGTTGTGTTTGCTAAAATATTAACATTTTTATTTGACAAATTTCCAAATCAAACGTTAGCTTGTTTTAGTGGATTAATTTTATTTAGTTTACCATCTTTAAAAAAGCAAGAAATGAAAGATAGTAAAATTTCTATAATAAGTTTTATTGCAGGTATAATTCTTATTGGAGCATTAGTTTTCTTTTCACAAGGGACTGGTGAATTAACTGTATCACTGGAGGAAATTGTTTCTAAAACACTTGATATAAAATATATACTAACATTATTCTTGTTAGGTGCAACATCAGGTGGAGCTATGATATTTCCAGGTATTTCAGGCTCAATGGTATTACTTATTTTAGGATGGTATCATTTATTTAAAGGGTATGTTGCAAATGTAACAAGTTTTG
This sequence comes from uncultured Mycoplasmatota bacterium, assembly GCA_900546275.1. GTDB lineage: Bacteria > Bacillota_I > Bacilli_A > RF39 > UBA660 > UMGS872. Next base: position 34,296 of record URCH01000004.1, on the reverse strand, counting down.
AACCAAACATTATAATTGGATTAATAATTATTGCACTTGGTGTTGGCATAGGAATAATTTTAAGTGCTAAACTAACAACTTATCTATTAAATAAACATAGAACAGGAACAATGAGTTTTATTTTAGGGCTAATTTTAATGAGTGCTATTACAATAATACCACTTAAATGGTACGACGTTATTACTGTAATAACTTCTATATTAACATTTATTCTTGGAGCAACTTTAGTTACACTTCTAGAAAAAAAGAATTTAAAAGAAAAAAGCGAATGATTAAAATCACTCGTTTTTTTATACTGTCATTAATTCTTGTTCTTTTATTTTTAATTTTTCATCTACTATTTTATTATATTTATTTATTAATTCTTGAACTTCTTCTGTTGCTTCTTTTTGTTCATCTTCAGTCATTTCTGATTTTTTTATATCATTATTGGAATCTTGTCTAACATTTCTAAGTGCAATTTTGCAATCTTCTGATATTGTTTTAGCTTGCTTTACATATTCTTTTCTTGTATCTTCTGTTAAAGCAGGTATATTTAATATTATAACTTCACCATTATTATTTGGTGTTAATCCAATGTTTGCTTCATATATACCTTTTTCTATAGCATTTAAAGATCCTTTATCAAATGGTTTTATCATTAATTGTCTTGCTTCAGGTATTGAAATAGTAGCAAGTTGTTTTAAAGGTGTTAAAGCACCATAATAATTAACCATTACTGAATCAAGTATAGCTGGATTTGCTCTTCCTGCTCTTATATTTAAAAGTCTTTTTTCCATATTTTCAATTGCTGATTGCATATTTAGTTCTGTTTCCATTAAAATATCATCCATAATCTCATCCTCTCACTACTTAATAGTATACAAAATTAAAGTGTTAAAAGTCAATTACTTTACTAAAATCTTAACTTTATATTCTTCAAGTGTTATATCAGATTCATAGATTTCTTTTGCTATTTTTTTCCCAACATATCTTAAATGCCAAGGTTCATATTTATAACCTGTAATATCTTCCTTATCTTTTGGATATCTTAGTATAAAACCATACTTATGAGCTATATTTTTTACTATTTTAAATTCAATATCACTTTCATTTAAACTTGACATTATTTTACCATTTTCATAATAGAATTTTTCATAATCTAAACATAATCCAGTTTGATGTTCACTAGTACCAGGCATTGCAGCTATCTTTAAAGTTTCTTCTAATCCTTTTTTTTGAATAAACTTTTCAATTAACTTTTCTTGATATTCATAGCTTCTATAACCACTTGATATATCTATATTATATCCCTTTTGTTTCATATATCTTTTTAATTTTACCCAGTTTTGTGCAACTTCATCTACTAAATATATTTTCCTATCAACTTCTACTGAACCTGGTATGACAGTTTTTACCAAAGTTAAATTTTTAGGAATATATTCTTTGGATAATTTATTTTCTTTGTTCACAATTAATAAATTCATATAATCTCCATATTAAATATATTTGTTAATTTTTTTTAGCATATCGTTATCATTTAAATCTGTTTTTGATAATTCATCAAATAATTTTTTTTGTTCTCTAGTTAATTTATTTGGAATAGAAACTTTGATAATAACGTACATATCTCCTTTCCTTGAAGAGTGTACATCCTCTATTCCTTTTCCTTTTAAACGATATTTATCATTTGTTTGAGTTCCAGGATTAATAGTAAGTTTAACCGTACCATATAAAGTTGGTACTTCTTTTTTACACCCTAACACTGCATCTGTTATTGATATTGGATATTCTAGGTAAACATCTATATCTTCTCTTTTATATATTGGATGTTCTTTTACATTAAATTCTAAATATAAGTCTCCGTTTGTTCCTCCATTAATACCTGCTTCTCCTTTACCAGAAAGTCTTAACTGATTACCAGTATCTACACCTGCAGGGATTTTAACTTCTAATTCTTTATTTTTTCTAATTATTCCTGTACCTCTACAAGAAGAGCATGTTTTTTCATATACTTTTCCTTTTCCATTACATTCAGTACATGTTGTTCTTGTCATAAATGTTCCAAACAATGATCTTTGTTCAGATGTAACTGTACCACTACCATTACAAGTAGGACATTTTTTTTCTCCATGTCCCCCTTTACCATCACATTCTGAACATGTATCATTTACAGTGACGTTTACAGTTTTTTTACATCCAAATACAGCTTCTTCAAATGTAAGGTTTACATTAATTACGCTATCTCTTCCTTTTCTCGCTCTAGATGATGAACGACCTGATCCAAAGTTAAATCCTCCAAATCCTCCACCAAATATATCTCCAAATATATCTGAAAAGTCAAAATCTGAAAAATCGAATCCAGATGCTCCTGCACCATTATTTTCAAATGCTGCATGACCAAATTGATCATATTGTTTTCTTTTACTTTCATCTGATAAAACAGCGTATGCTTCCTGAGCTTCTTTAAATTTTTCTGCTGCATCAGGTTCTTTACTTACATCTGGGTGATATTTTTTAGCTAATTTTCTAAAAGCACTTTTGATTTCATCTTCTGTTGCAGTTTTAGGAACTCCTAATACTTCATAATAGTCCCTTTTATTCATAATCTTCACCTCTTACTTCTCTAATAATTCCTCAAATTGATTAAGTAAATTTTCAAACATTTTTATTGCAGATTCTACCACTTTACTATCAGTCATATCAATTCCCATTGTTTTTAATTCTTCAAGTGGTGGTAATGACGAACCAAGTGTTAAAAAGTTCAAATATTTTTCTTTCATATTGTTTGTATTATTTAATATATTGTCAACTATGTAACAAGCAGCACTTAACCCTGTTGCATATTTGTATACGTAGAAATTATAGTAAAAATGTGGAATTCTTTCCCATTCATATTTAATATATTCATCTACTACTACTTTATCTCCAAAATATTTTTTGTTTAATTCATAATATGAATTATTTAAAACTTCATAGGTTAAAATCTCATTATTCTCATGTTTTTTATACATATCTCTTTCAAATTCAGCAAACATTGTTTGTCTATAGATTGTTGCTTTAAATAAATCAAGTAAATCATTTAATATAATTAATTTTTCATTAGTTGTTTCTGCATTTTTTAAGTTATAAAAAGCAAGTAGCAATTCATTTACTGTAGAGGCAACTTCTGCAACAAATATTTTATATCCACTGTTTTGATAATTGTTATTATTTCTAGAATAATAACTATGCATTGAATGACCTAATTCGTGAGCAAGTGTTGAAACATCATTTAAAGTACCTTCAAAATTTAAAAGCAAATATGGATTTGTGTCATATGAGCCACTTGAATAAGCCCCGCTTCTTTTACCTTTATTGTTATAAATATCTATCCATTTTTCTGTGAAAGCTCTATCTAAATCACTTATATATTTTTCTCCTAAAACAGATAAAGCTTTTTTTACTTTTTCTTTTGCTTCTTCAAATGTATATTCTTTTGTACTTTCATTTACTATTGAAACATATGTATCATAAAGATGTAATTGTTCTAAAGAAAGTTTTTTTCTTTTTATTTCATAATATCTATATAATGGTTCAAGATTATTAGATACTGTTTCAATTAGTTTATCATACACTTTTGTTTTTACATCATCATTAAATAAAGATGCTTCAAGTGCAGATGAAAATTTATATATTTTAGCAAGTGAAGCATTTGCTTCTATATCGCCAATATAAGTTGAAGCTATTGTATTTTTATATTTAGAAAAAGTTTCATATGTCATATCAAATGCTGCTTTTCTAACACTTCTATCTTTGGATTTTAAGTATTTTGAATAATTACTAGATGTTAATTCTACATCATTATTTTGTTCATCTTTAATTATTCCAAATGTCATATCTGAATCAGTTAATTTTTCATATGTATCACTTGAAGAAGTTAAAGCTTTACTTAATTTAGAAACAATCATTTCTTCATTTTCAGTTAAAGTATGTTCTTTATATCTAAATAGATCTTTAAGTACTATTTCATATTCTTTTAGTTCTGGTTTTTCAATATAGTATTTTTCTATTAAACTATAATCACACTTTAATAAAGTTGGTTTTATAAATGACGTTACCTCATCATACTCTTTAAATAAGTTTTTTACTTTTCCTACCATTTCTTGTGCTTCTACATTGGTTGTATCTGTATCTAATGAAAGATGTGCATACATATATAGTTTATCTAAAATACGAGCTATATCATATTCTAATTTTATACAACAATATAAATTATCTGCATTTTCTAATATGTTTTCACATTGTTTCATTTTGTTTATTAAATTTGTACATTCTAAAATATCTTTTTCAAATTCTTTTTTATCTGCATAAATACTAGTTAAATCCCACTTAAATTCATCACTAATTTCACTACGAAGTTTTTGGTTCATTTTTCCTCCTATATCAGAGAAGTTCTAGCTTAACTAGAACTTCATATTATTTTTCTTCGAATTCTGCTTCTTTTACATCTGAATCTTTGTTATCATCTTTTGAATCTTTTGCTTGTTCTTCTTGTGCTTTTTTAGCTGCTTCTTCGTATACCTTAGTTGCAAAAGCCATAGCTGTTTCGTTTAATTTTTCTTTTTTAGATTTAATATCTTCTAAGTCTTCTTTTTCTAAAGCTTCTTTTAATTCTTTGATTTCAGTTTCAGCTTTTTCTTTGTCTTTAGAATCTATTTTATCTCCTAAATCTTTAATTGAACGTTCTGTTGTAAATATTAATTGTTCAGCTTCATTTTTTAAGTCTGCTTCTTCTTTTTTCTTAGAATCAGCTTCTTTATTTGCTTCTGCTTCTTTTACCATTTTATCGATTTCTTCATCAGATAATCCTGTTGAAGAAGTAATTGTAATAGACTGTTCTTTGTTTGTTCCTAAGTCTTTTGCTTTTACATTAACAATACCATTTGCATCTATATCAAATGAAACTTCAATTTGTGGTACTCCTCTTGGAGCTGCTGGTATATTAGTTAATTGGAATCTACCAAGTGTTTTATTGTCAGAAGCCATACTTCTTTCACCTTGTAATACATGAATATCTACTGCTGGTTGATTATCTGCTGCAGTTGAGAACACTTGTGATTTACTTGTTGGAATTGTTGTATTACGTGGAATTAATACTGTCATAACTCCACCTAATGTTTCAATACCAAGTGATAATGGTGTTACATCTAGAAGTACTATATCGTTAACTTCTCCTTGAAGTACACCACCTTGAATAGCAGCACCCATTGCAACTACTTCATCTGGGTTAACTCCTTTAGATGGTTCTTTTCCTAATTCTTCTTTAATTAATTCTTGTACACGAGGAATACGTGTAGAACCACCAACTAATAATACTTTATCAATATCTTTCTTAGTTAATTTAGCATCTTTTAAAGCTTTACGTACTGGTTCTAGTGTTGAATCAACTAAGTCACGTGTTAATTCTTCAAATTTAGCTCTTGTTATATCCATTTCAAAGTTTACAGGTGCACCATCTACTTGTGCGATAAATGGAAGTGAAATTTGTGTACTTGTCATACTACTTAAATCTTTTTTAGCTTGTTCTGCAGCTTCTTTTATACGTTGCATAGCCATTTTATCTTTTGACAAGTTAACTTTTTCTTCTTTATTAATTGATTCAATTATATAATCAACTAATTTATTATCAAAGTCATCTCCACCTAAATGATTATTACCACTTGTTGATAAAACTTCAAATACACCATCACCAAGTTCTAGTATAGATACATCGAATGTACCTCCACCTAAATCGTAAACTAAGATTTTTTCATTTTTATCTTGTTTATCTAGACCATAAGCAAGTGCAGCTGCTGTTGGTTCATTGATTATTCTTTTTACATCAAGGCCAGCTATTTTACCTGCATTTTTAGTTGCTTGTCTTTGAGCATCATTAAAGTATGCAGGAACTGTAATAACAGCTTCCTTTACATCTTCTCCTAAATAGCTTTCTGCTGTTTTCTTAAGATCTCCTAGAATCATTGCACTTACTTCCTCTGGAGAATAGCTTTTTCCATTTGCTTTTACTTTTTCGTTTGTTCCCATTAATCTTTTAATTGAAGAAATTGTTTCTGGATTAATAACTGCTTGATGTTTAGCTTTTGATCCAACTAACATTTCTCCATTTTTGAAAGCAACAACTGATGGAGTTGTTCTTCCTCCTTCGGCGTTAGCAATTACTTTTGCTTCTCCACCTTCATATACACATACACAACTATTTGTTGTACCTAAATCTATACCTATTATTTTTCCCATAATTTATCACCTTTCTTTATTCACTAACTTTAACCATTGCTGGTCTAATTACTTTATCTTTAAGTAAGTATCCTTTTTGTAACACTTCAAGCACCATGCCAGATTCTACTCCTTCTTTAGCTTCTGTCATAACTGCTTGATGATATGTTGGATCAAATGGTTTATTGTTACCATCAATTGCTTTTACTTCATATTTTTCTAAAGTTGAAATAAGTTTACAATAAATCATTTTAAATCCTGATAAGAATTTTGAAACTTCGTCTTCCAAGTTATCATCATCCATATTGATTGCTCTTTCAAAATTATCAACTATTGGTAAAATTTCTTTTACCAAGTCTTCATTTGAATATTTAAGCATTTTACTCATTTCTTCTTCTTTTCTTTTTCTATAATTAACAAGTTCAGCTTTTTCTCTTAGAATTCTATCTTCTAATTCGCTTATTTTATTATAAGCCTCATTCAGTTTATCTAACCGTTTATCATGATCTTTTTTATGTTTTTTTTCTTTTTGTGGTTTATTTTCACATTTGCATTCGTTTTCGCAAGTACATTCTTCATGTTCTTCTTTGCATTTGCATTCTTCTTTTGTTTCTTTATTTTCTTCCATATGTCCTCCTACTCTAGATTTTCTTTTATATAATTAAGTAAAGTAACAACATGGTCATATTCCATTCTCTTTGGACCTATTAAAGCTATAGTTCCTTCTTCTCCATTATTGTTATATTTTGTCTTAACTACTGTTAAATCTTCATCTATATCGTTTTCACTACCTATATATATATTGATACCATTATCATCTTCTTTGATACTATTAATGATCTTTTTATCATCAAATTTATCTAAAATTTGTTTTATTTTTTCAGTATTATCAAATTCTGGTTGCATCAATATATTTTTTTTACCACTCATCTGTACATTACTTGCGTTAGCAAAATCTGAAAATGCATTATAGAAAGCATTGTATAATACCTCATGTTGTTTTACATAATTAGCTATTATTGGCTTTACTTGATATTCAAGTGTTGTACTTACTTCATCTATTGGAACACCTACTACTAATTTGTTGATTAAATCTACTGTTTGTTTTACTTCTTCTAGTGCGACACTTTCTTGAAGCATTATATTTTTGTGTTGTACATGTCCCTTATCAGTTATAACTATAGCAACTAGTTGATTATCACTCACTGGAACAACTTCTACTTTTGTAAGTCTATTATCTGCTGAAGTTGATCCCAAAACCACTGCTGTATAATTTGTTATTTCTGATATTATTTCCATACTTTTACTTATTGCATCTGTTAAAACCAATGACTTATTTTGAAATACTTGTTGTAATTTTAATACATCTTCTCCAGTCAACTCTTTAGGTTTCATTATGTTATCTACATAATATCTATAACCTTTTTCACTTGGAATTCTTCCAGAAGAGATATGTGTTTTTTCTATCAAACCTATTTCTTCTAATAAAGCCATTTCGTTTCTTATTGTAGCACTTGAGCAATTTAATATTTTGCACAATGAATTAGAACTTATTGGTCTAGCTGTCTTTATGTAATCTTCAACTATTAACTTAAGTAGTTCTTTTTGTCTTGCACTTAACATATAATCACCTCTATTTAGCACTCTTGTTTCTTGAATGCTATCTACAGTATACTATTATATGTTAGCATTGTCAATATATGAGTGCTAAAAAAATATTTTTTTATTTTTAAATTTGCATATTTATAAAAAAAATGTTATTATACACGGAAAAAAAGGGGGATATTATGAAAACAGTTTCTTTTTCTAATTATACTTTTAAGAAATTTGAAAAACTTAAACTTGAATCATCAATATTTAATACTGAGGGAAAGTTATATAGATTTACAGATAAAAATAAATGGGATTTATCAGAAAAAGTTCTAAAAGTTTTTTACAATACAGAAGGAGATATTTTTAGTAATAAATTATTTACAATAAATTCATTAATTGATAATAGTGATTTAATAGATATTGACGAAATTGTTTTGCCTGATAAACTTGCTATTGTAAATAGTAAAGTTTGTGGTTATACAATGCCTTTTATTAGAGGAATTAATTTAAATTTGATTCTAAAAGACTTTTCTATTTCAAATGAGTTTAAGATAAGTCTTTTAAAACAAATAAGTGAGATTTTAAAAAAGATGGATAATTTAAGAAAAAATTCAGAATTAAAAGATTTCTTTATTAATGATTTACATGAAGGAAATTTTATATATAATACAGATACTAGAAAATTAAATGTTGTTGATACTGACAGTTTTAAAATAAATAACAATAAACCTTTTGCAGCAAAATACTTAACTCCAGCTTCGTCTATAATTAATATTCCAAAAAAATATATTCAAAATATTGAATTAAGATATCCTGGATTTATAGTTTCAAATAAAAATTCTGATTTGTATTGTTTTAATATTATAATTTTAAATTATTTATTTCAAAATAACGTTTCTAAATTATCAATGGAAAATTTTTATACATATTTAAACTATTTAAGAACAATTGGTTTACCATATAGATTAGTTGATAAGTTTGCTAAACTATATGAATATTTAGATAATGAAAATATTTTTGAAGAGCTTGATTATATTACTGACTCAGTATTAGAAAAATCAAATGCATTAGCATTCCATAATGCTACTAAAAAGAAGGTTTAATTATTATTAACTTATATATGAATTGGTATTGACTTACAAGTAAAAACATAATATAATTATAAATGCATTGCATCTAGCAGCGCTTAATTTAGGTTAGAACGTGTTTATTACCTATAGGGGTTATTGTGTAACTTCTGCTGCAAAGCGAAAATATTAAAATAAACACCCTTTAATTTAGAATTAAGCCTTAAGATTAAATGTGATTTTAAGGAAAGGAGAAAAAGTATGTCAAGATACACAGGAGCTAGTTATAGAAAATCTCGTCGTTTAGGATTCTCTATATTAGAAAATGGTAAAGAATTAGCTAAAAAACCATATGCACCAGGATTACATGGTCAAAAAAGAGCTAAAAAATTATCTAACTATGGTATTCAATTACAAGAAAAACAAAAAGTTAGATTTATGTATGGTCTAAACGAAAAACAATTTAGAAAAACATTTGAGGAAGCTGGTAAACTTAAAGGTGTTCATGGTGAAAACTTCTTAAGATTACTTGAAAGTCGTTTAGATAACCTAGTTTATAGAATTGGTTTTGCATCTACTAGAAAAGGTGCTCGTCAATTAGTTAATCATGGTCATATAACTGTTAATGGAAAGAAAGTTAATATTCCTTCATACAGATGTGTTCCAGGTGATGTTATAGCTATTAAAGAAAACGACAAAAACTTAAGCGTTGTTAAATCTTCTTTAGAAGCTTTAAATAACCGTGTTGAATTTGTAACATTCGATGAAGCTAAAATGGCTGGTACTTATGTAAGATATCCAGAAAGAAGCGAACTTAACATCGATATTAATGAATCATTAATAGTTGAATTCTACAACAGATAAAAAACTCGAAAAAAATTCGAGCTTTTTTTATTTTATTAAACCAATGTAATTTTTCTTTTTACCTCTTTTAATTACTAAAATTTTATTATCTAGAGCAATATCTTTAGTAATAATCATATTTTCATCTTCAACTTTATCACCATTAATATATATAGCTCCACTATTTATAAATTCTCTTGCTTCTCTCTTGCTTGATGCAACTTTACCATTTACAATTAAATCTATTACTTTTATATTTTCCTCTACTTCAAAATGCGGAACATCTTTAAAGCCTACTAAAATATCTTTTGTATCTAATTCTTTTATATTTCCTTTAAATAAGCATTCACTTATTTTTAAAGCTTTCTCATATTCTTCTTTTCCATGTAAATCAGTTATTATCTCACGTGCTAATGCTTTATGTGCTTCTCTTAATTCTGGATGTTCATTATTTTTAATTTCTAATTCATCTATTTCTTCTTTAGATAAAAATGTAAATATTTTAAGATAACTTATTACCATTGAATCATCTACGTTAACTAAATATTGATATAATTCATAACTTGATGTTTTATCTTTATTTAACCATAAAGCATTTCCTTCACTTTTTCCAAATTTTTTACCAAATTTATCTAATACAAGAGGCATAGTAAATCCATATGCTTCTTTTCCTGTTAGTTTTCTTATCAAATCTATTCCAGTTGTTATATTTCCCCATTGATCAGAACCTTCTGCTTGTAATACACAATTTTTGTCTTGAAATAATCTAAAAAAATCATAACCTTGAATTAGTGTATATGAAAATTCTGCATATGTTATTCCAGTTTCTAATCTTCTTCTAATTATATCTTTGTTTAACATATAATTTACATTTATATATTTTCCAACATCCCTTAAAAAATCAAGAAATTCATATCCTTTAAACCAATCATAATTATTAACAATTTGAGCTTTTCCATTAAAAATTTCATTAACTTGTTTTGAAATACCTTCTAGATTTTTATTTAAAGTTTCTTTTGAAATAATTTCTCTTTCTGATGTTGGTCTTGGATCTCCTATTAAACCCGTTGCACCACCTACTAATAAAATTGGATGGTGCCCTGCCATTGCCAAACGTTTTGCTGTTACTAATGATGAGTAATGTCCAAGATGAAGACTATCTGCTGTTGGATCTGTTCCCCAATAAAATGTTATTTTTTCTTCATTTAATTTTTTTTCTATTTCAGGACTACTTACGTCTTTAACAAGTCCTCTCCATTTTAATTCTTCATATAATGTCATATATTATTCTCCTCTCATAAGTTCTACCCCAGAACTTGTTCCTATTCTTGTTGCACCTGCAGTTATTAATTCATGTGCTTGCGCTTCTGTTTTTATACCACCACTAGCTTTTATTTCCAAAACTTCGCTTTTATGTTCATTTATTAGTTCTATATCATGAACGCTTGCTCCTCTTTTTCCAAAGCCTGTTGATGTTTTTATAAAATTAACAAATGTTTCATTACAAATTTCTGTTGCTTTTATAATTTCCTCATCCGTTAAAAGTGAAGTTTCTATAATTACTTTTAAAACTTTTCCATCTATTGCATCTCTAACACTTTCTATTTCTTGTTTTACGTAATCATAGTCTTTATCTTTAAATGCACCTACATTCATAACCATATCAATTTCTGTTGCACCATCTTCTATAGCAGATATTGCTTCATATTCTTTTACTATTGTTTTATTCATTCCTAAAGGAAAACCTATTACAGTACAAATATCTATATCTGTATCTTTTAGTAAATTATGAGCAAGTTCTACATAGCATGGATGCACGCAAACAGATGCGAATTTATATTTTTTTGCTTCCTCACATAATTTTTTTATATCTTTTGTAGTTGATGTCATTTTTAAATTTGTATGATCAATATATTTATTTAATTCCATATTTTCCTCCTTATAATATATTTTTCAATTCTTCTAATTTATTTATTTTAATATATTTTTCATTATCAGGTAATTTGTTATTATAATCATATAATATAGCTTTTAAACCTATTTTTAAAGCTCCTTCTATATCGTACTTTAAGCTATCACCTATCATAATACACTCTTCTATTTTATTTGGATATATAGCTTTTAAGTAGCTTTCCTTGTTTGGCTTCAATTTTACATCATCTCCACCATACACATTTGTAAAGTAATCGTAAATTTTTGCAGTTTTTAGTCTGCCTATTTGTATTTCTTTAAAATAATTACTTAACACTACTAATTCATATTTTTTACTCAAGTATTTTATTATTTCTATTAAATTATCATCAATTTCAGCTAGTTTTTTTTGATTTTCAAATAATTTATCTATGAAATTCATATCAAGATTTAAACCACATATTTTATTTATATCATTTAATAAAATTTCTTTTGAAATGATTTCATGTTTTTTTTCTAATGATTCAATAATATCATCTATTATAGCTGGATCTTTTTTTACATCAAAATATTTCATAGTATCTATTAGTGCATTTATATAATCTTTTTTCCACATAATAAGTGTATTGTCTAAATCAAATATTACTTTTTTAATCATAAATCCTCCTAAAAAAAAATTTCTACAAACTAAGGACGAAAATTCCGCGGTACCACCTTAATTCATAGAAATCTATGCACTTTAACTTTTAACGCAAGTCAATCGATATAACTCAAAGTATGTATATTCTCTTTTTAACCTTGACTAGTTTTCATCTAACACTAGTTTTCTAATTACTAGTTAAAAAGTTACTATTTACTTTTCTTAGTTACATTAATATGTTCATTAAGTATTTCATCGAAAGTTTTTATTTTTTGTTTTTGTTTTTCTTTAACATAATCTAGTTGTTTTTTCTTATTTAAATTGGTATGACATTCTGTATTAATTTTTTCTACTTTATAGTTAATAACATAATTATAAATTTTTATCATACTTTTCTCCCTTAAAATATATCACACATTCTATTTTATGTCAAAAAGTTTATTTGTTTTCATGAATATTTTCTATTATATCTTCAATTTTTTTACCATATGATATTGATTCGTCAAATACAAATGTAAGTTCTGGAATATGTCTTATATCCACTCTATCCATAAGTTCATGTCTTATAAATCCACTAGCATTTTTTAAAGCTTTTGCTGTTTCTTTTTTATCTTCGTCATTAAGTACTGTATAATAAACTTTAGCAAAACTCAAATCATTAGTAACTTTACAATCAGTTATTGTTACAAATTTAATACATTTATCTTTTACTTCTGTAGCTAAAATATAACTTATTTCTTTTACTAATGCACTGTTAATTCTATCTATTTTTACACTCATGGTTCCACCTCATCTATATTATAACATGCATACTATATATATGTAAATTAATGAATTTAAACTTTTTAAAATATAAATTAAAAAATGTAGAAAAACTACATTCTTTTTTGTTTAACATATACAAAATTTGAATCATAATTTGAATTATAATATTCTTTATTTTTTAAAGCATAATATTTTTCTAGTTCTAATCTTGTTTTTTCATTAGTTTCTGTTTTCAATAAACTAATTATTTTTTGATCAGACATTGGTAATATTTCACAAGGTTGTAATGCACCAGCTAAATCTAAATCTCTTATTTTGGTAGTTTTTAAAGGAACATAACCACAATAAGTAAGTTCATTATTTTCTTTTTTTATTACATAGCCAATATTCAATCCAGATCTAAGTATTATAATTTTAGAAGATAGTTCACTACTCGAATTAAAAGATGATACAAATGGATATAGCATTTCCATTAATCCTATATTCTGAAATTTCTTATTTGCTACAAATTCTTTATAATTTTCCACAGTTTTACTTATCATTACTCCATTTTTTGAATATTTGCATTTAATACATTTTTCATTTTTTATCACAACTTCATCTGTATTAATAGGCTTTACTAATGTAACATATTCTTCAATTAATACTAAATCGTTATCATCTATAGAAATTCTTATATTTGTCATTCTTTTCCTATTTAATTTATCATCTAGTTTTGAAATTGCAAATACATTTTTATTATCTGAACTATATTCTACTAAATCACCTAGTTTTTTTACTTTGGATAAAATATCTTCAAATACTGGATTTTCTTTTATATTTGGATTTACTCCTAAATCCATAATTTTATTTTCTATTTCACGCATAATAAATTACCTCTTTAATAAGCAATATAATACTTAAAACAAATTTAAAAGTCAAATTTATTTTAAAACACGTACCTTTACTATTTCATTCATTGGTTTTATACAAAAATCTGCATCATAACATTTGCTTTCCCAGTTTTCTAAATCATTTGTTGATATATATTCAGAATGTAGTAAATTTAGTCCATCAATTATAACATTTTTTTCTGTTTCAGTTAAATTTAAATTTTCTTTTATCCCAACTAATAGTGATAAAAGTATTGTATCTTTATTATTCATATTTCACTCCTATTTGATTGAAAAAATAGAACATTACTGCTCTATCTTTCCTTTTCAACCATTTCATATGATTCAATGATATCTCCAACCTTTATATCATTGAAATTTTCAATGGTAATACCACATTCCAATCCTTTTTTAACTTCTTTAACTGAGTCTTTTTCTCTTTGAACTGAACCTATATTTCCATCATATATTACAATTCCATCACGTATTACTCTAGCTTTTGACTCTCTTTTGATTATGCCGTCTGTTACATATGAACCGGCAATTACACCAACTTTAGAAAACTTAAATAATTGTCTTATTTCAGCATTTCCTAAAACTTTTTCTTCGTATTCTGGATCTAGCATACCTTTCATAGCAGCTTCCATTTCTTCTACCACTTTATATATTATATTATATGGTCTTATTTCAACACCTTGTTCTTCAGCATAATCCTTTATTGAGTTACTTGGTCTAACATTAAATCCTATAATAATAGCATTTGAGGCTTTTGCAAGAACTACGTCTCCTTCTGTAATTCCTCCAACACTACTTCTTATAACATTTACTTTTACACCTTCAACTTCTATTTTTTCAAGGGAATTTTTTACAGCTTCGCTACTACCATTTACATCGGCTTTGATTATAACATTTATTTCTTTTACACCCTCTTGTATTTTAGAAAATAACGCATCTAAAGTCAAAACTGTTTTACTTGTGTTTTCTTTTAATCTAGCTTGTTTTTTTCTTTCTTCCCCAATACTTCTTGCTTGTTTTTCTGATTCAAAAGCCATAAACTTATCGCCAGCTACTGGAACTTCATTAATCCCTGTTATTTCTACAGGTTGACTAGGTATTGCACTTGTTATTTCTTCACCATTTGAATTTTTTAATGTTCTTATCTTTCCATATGCATTTCCAACTACAATTGGGTCTCCTAATCTTAATGTTCCATTTTGTATTAAAACTGTTACAATAGGACCTAAATGTTTATCAAGTCTTGATTCAATTACAGTACCGACTGCATATCTATTAGGATTTGCCTTATAATTTTTTAATTCTGCAACCAATAAAATATTTTCTAGTAATTCGTCTATTCCTATTGCATTTTTAGCAGATATTTCGTTATATAAAGTATCTCCACCCCATTTTTCAGGAGTTAAACCTAATTCTGATAAATCTGTCATTACTTTTTCTACATTTGCACCTGGTTTATCAATTTTATTTATAGCAACTATTATTGGAACATTTGCAGCTTTAGCATGATCTACAACTTCTCTTGTTTGAGGCATAACTCCATCATCTGCAGCAACTATTATTATAACTATATCTGTTATACTTGCTCCTCTTGCTCTCATTTCTGTAAATGCAGCATGCCCTGGTGTGTCTATAAATGTAATTGTTTCTCCATTATGTTTTACTTGATATGCACTTATGGCTTGAGTTATTCCACCAGCTTCACCTGATGCGACATTTGATTTTCTAATTGTATCTAAAAGTGTTGTTTTTCCATGGTCAACATGTCCCATTATTGTAACAACTGGAGCTCTTTTTACCAAATCTTCTTCAGCATCGATTATTTCAAATTGTTCAAAATTTGTAACATCTGTTGTTTCTTCTTTTTTTAGTTCCTTATTATAATCAAGTACAAGTATTTCGGCATTTTCATAGCTTATAGGTGTATTTATTGTTACCATTAATCCTTGTGAGAAAAGTTTTTTCACTATTTCAGCTGCTGAAACACCTAATTCTTTAGCTAAATCACCAATAGACATATTTTCTTTGTATAATACAATATTGCTATTGTTTGTTGGTGTATTAGACATAAGCTTTTTCTTGTTTTTATACATTTCTTTCTTTTTTTGAGCTAAATCTTTTTTATTCTTAGCTGTATCATTTTTTTTCTTTAATTTTTGTTTAGATACAGAATTATCAACATCTATTTTTTTTGTATCTTTTATATCTTCTACTATTTCATCGATTTCATTATCAATATCATATTCCTCATCTATTTCTGATGAAAAATAATTATCAAGAATTGTTATATCTTCATCTGACAATAAATCTGTTTCTTCATTAATTTTTATACTTAATTTTTTACAAGCCCCTACTATTTCTTCTACTTTTTTATTCATGTCATCTGCGTATTCTAGCACAGTCATCATAAATAACACCTCTTTTCCTATACAGTTATTATTATATTTTTACCTTTTGATTTATATTCTCTATATACAACGTTGCATTCATCAAACATTCTTTTTGAAGCTTTAACGGCATCTGTATCTTTATATTTATCACAGGCATATATTACCTCTTTTATACCTGCTTGTATTATAGCTTTTGCACATTCATTACATGGAAATAAATAAACATATATTTTACTACCTGTTAAATTTCCTTTATAATTAAGGATTGCATTTAATTCTGCGTGACATACATATGCATATTTTGTATCTAAAAAATTTCCTTCTCTTTCCCAAGTAATATTATCGTCATTTATTCCTATAGGCATGCCATTATACCCCATTGATAATATTTTGTTATTTTCATCTACTATACAAGCACCAACTTGTGTTGAGGGATCTTTACTTCTTTTACTTGATAAAATTGCAAGAGCCATAAAATATTCATCCCATGAAATATAATCTTGTCTTTTTCCCATTTTATACACCTACTTAATCTTTTCTAATTCATCAAATATACTATCTGGAACTTCTATTTCTAAATGTTTATTTAAGATTTTTGTTTTTTTTGCCTTTTCATAAACTTCAATATCTTTTTTTAAGTATGCACCTCTACCATTTTGTTTACCTGTTTCATCTATCACAACATTTAGTTCTGGTGTTCTTACTATTCTAATAAGTTTATTTTTTGGTAATTTTTCTTTTGTAACAATACATGTTCTCATTGGTATTTTTTTTTGTTTCAAATAAATCACCTATCCTACTATATTAATTCCTTCTTCTTTTGCTTGTTCATATGTTTTAACATCTATTTTAAAATGAGTTAATCTTGAAGCAAGTTTTACATTTAAACCTTTTTTACCTATAGCAAGTGAAAAGTTTTCTTTATCTACTACTACTAGTGCTTCATTTTTCTTTTCATCTGTTATAAATACATGAGGATCTTTGGCTGGACTTAATGCATTTTTTATAAATTGTTGAGAATCTTTACTATATTCTATTATATCAATTTTTTCACCATTTAATTCTTTTAATATATTAGCAATTCTCATACCTTTTTCTCCTATGCAAGCACCAATTGGATCTACTTTTGCATTTTCTGAATATACAGCAACTTTTGTTCTAACACCAGCTTCACGTGCTACACTATAAACAAGTATTATTCCTTCGTTTATTTCTGGAATTTCTAATTCTAATAATCTCTTAACAAATCCATAATGGCATCGTGATAAAAGTATAATAGGCCCCTTAGAATTACTTTCAACTTTTGTAATATACACTTTTATATTACTACCCATTTTAATTGTTTCACCAGGGATTATTTCTGTTTTAGGTAAAATACCTTGAGTTTTACCTAGACCAATATAATAATTTCTAGCATCTTCCATTTCCACAATTCCTGAAACTAATTCATCTTGTTTATCTTGATATTCATTTAAAATAGTATTTCTTTCTGCTTCTCTTATTTTTTGTACAACAACTTGTTTAGCTGTTGAAGCTGCTACCCTACCAAAATCTTTTGGAGTAACTTCTTCTTCTATTGTTTCTCCAACTTCTATATTTGGAACTATCTTTCTTGCTTCTTCTAATGGAATATGAATTCTTTCATCAAATATAAATGGTTCTTTTTTTTCTTCATCTTCTTTTTCTTCGTCGCTATTTTCTTCTTCTTCTAATAAGTCCCATTCTTCTAATTCTTCATAATTATCTGGAACTACTGTTTTAAAAGAATATACATGTATATCACCAGACTCTGAATCAATATTTACCCTAACATTTGATAAAGAATGATAATTTTTTTTATAAGCAGATGTTAGTGCTAATTGCATTGTTTCATATATAACATCCTCACTTATTCCTTTTTCTTTAACCAAAAGTTGTACTGCTGCTTTAAATTCTTTACCGTTCATTTTAATCATTTCCTTTCTCTTTTGTACATACATCTAAAATATAACTATCTTTTATTAAATCTGCTTCATCTAATATTGGATTAATTTTTTTACAAACTGTTACACAGTCATCTACAGTAACTAATGTTTCCTTATCAATAATAACCCTAAGAAACCAAAGATTTCCTTCTTTTTCATAAATTACATCATCTAATTTGAAGCCTAGTTCATTAATTGATGGTTCTAATAGTTTTTTTACATTTTCTAGCATAAATCCTCCCTAACTATAAAGAGTGGGATATTCCCACTCTCTGTCAAACTCATTGTTATTATACCATAAAAATTAAAAAAGCCAAACTTTTTTGTTATTTTTTTTAATATTTTGATATAATTATACTAGGTGATTTCATGAATAAAGAAAAATTTAATAAAATAGAGAGGTATTTGTTTTTAGCATTAAGTACTTTAGTATTATATATTATACTTTTTTTAGGAAAAGGTTTTTTATTTTCATTTTTAAATATTAATACCACATCATATATAATTGATTTTGAATATCAATTACTAATTATAACTTTATCATTAATATTTTTTATTTCTATGAAAAATGATGAAAACTACAAAAGCAGATTTATAAATTTACTAATTGGGTTCTTAACAATCTCTGCATATTTTGTTTTAAGTATTTTGGAAGTACCTTTTCTTAGTTTATTTAATATAAACTCTACTAGTCCCTTATACTTAAAAACCATTTTCATGATATTATATTCAATAGTAATGCTTATAATTCTTATATTAATTAACTATAAATCATTAAAAAAAGATATTATAGATATCAAAAAAAATCATAAAAAATATTTTTCTAAGTATATAAAATATTGGTTTTTTGCAATAATTATAATGATGTTTAGTAATTTTATTATTTCATTACTAAATAAAGGAAATATTGCAGGTAATGAAGAAACTATAAGAACAACTTTAAAAACTGCACCAATTTATATGATATTTTCAGCCATTGTTTTTGCGCCTATCAGCGAAGAACTTGTTTTTAGAAGATCTTTAAAAAATATAATAACTTCTCCTACCTCTTTTATACTTACATCTGGGCTTATCTTTGGCGGATTGCATGTGGTTTCAAATATAAATAGTTGGGTAGATTTATTATATCTAATACCTTATTCAGTACATGGACTTACTTTTGCATACATATTAAGTAAAACAGACAATGTTTTGGTTTCTATGGGATTACATTTTATGCATAACGGTATAATAATATCACTTGAAATATTTTTACTATTATTAGGAGTTTTATAATGGAAAAAGAAAGTTTAATTGAGAAAAAAGAGCATAAAAGGTTATTTAAATTTATAAAAATAACTATCACTACTTTATTAATAATAACGTTATTTTTATTATATAGTAGATTTATTTCCACATCTGGAATAGATGTTAAAGAATATAAAGTAACAGTTAATACTGAATATGATTTTAGTAATATAAAAGTGGTTCATATCTCTGACATTCACTATGGTAGAACTACTAATAAAAAACAGTTAGAATATATGGTAAACAAGATAAATGAAACAAAACCGGACTTAGTTGTATTTACTGGAGATCTAATAGATAAGGATACTAAATTAACTGAAAATATAAAAAAAGAATTAACTGAAACACTCAAAAAAATAAATTCTAAACTTGGTAAATATGCAATAAAAGGAGATCATGATTATAAATTTAGTGAATTTGATAAAATAATAACTGATGCTGGATTCACAAATTTAACCGATACTTATGATTTAATATATAATCAAAGTAATATTCCTTTAATGATAGTAGGATTTAATTCAAATCTAAAAAGTGATAATCTTATTGAAAATAAAAATAATTTAGTAAATGAAGCCATTAAAGATATAAAATATAGTTACAAAATACTTTTATTACATGAACCCGACTACATCGATGAAATTGATTATAGTACATATAATTTAATACTTGCAGGTCATTCTCATGGAGGTCAAATTCGTTTGCCATTTGTAAATTCATTAATCAATAAAAATAAAGCAAAAAAATATACAAATGAAAAATATATACTTAATAATACTACTTTATTTGTTTCATATGGGATTGGAACTTCTAATATAAGCTTTAGATTATTTAATAAACCATCATTTAATTTATATAGAATAGTAAAATAACTGCATAAAAGCAGTTATTTGTTTTTTTTAATACATTTTACACCATATTTATTTAGTTTGAACTTAATAATAGAAATATCTTCTATCATCTCATTAAATATACTTTCTATATGATATTGCATCATTTCGTCCACCTCAAACATATGATATATCAATTACAATTTAAAATGTTGTAATTCGACAAAATTAGAAAATATTAGATAAATATGGGTTTGAAAAAAATATATTTTATAGTATAATTAATTTGGTGATATTATGCATTATCCAACTGGAATATCTTTTAACAAAAAAAGTAATATCAATTATGCTAATAGAGGGATGACTCTTGAGGGTGAATTAAATCAAGCAAATGATTATTATCTTATTAATGACATTGCGATAATTCATAAAAAACCTACTCCTATAACAATACATAAGGTTAATTATAAAAGCAGAAAAGATGCAGTTATAGAAGATGCTAGATTTAAAATTCCATCTACAACTGATTATAATGGAATATATAAAGGAAAATACATAGATTTTGAGGCAAAAGAAACAGCTAAAAATTTCTTTCCACTTGCTAATATACATGAACACCAAATAAAACATCTAATGAATGTATATAAACATGGTGCAATAGCATTTATTATAGTAAGGTTTACTAAATTAAACAAAACTTTTTTATTAACAGCAAATGATTTAAAAGTTTTTTTAGAAAACAATTCAAGAAAATCCATACCGCTTGAATACTTTGAACAACACGCATATATAATAAAAGATTCATTTAATCCATGTACTGATTATATAAAAATTGTGGATAAATTAATTTCAAAGGAGATTTAAATATGAAAAAAATAAACAGAGTAATGAAAAAAAATAGTTTTTTAATTACAGCGATAGTTATAAGTATACTTACACTTATAATTGGTACACTTGCTGTTGGTTTTCTTAAAGCTTTTGTTATCGTTGGAATTATTGATGTTATTTTATATTTTATTCCAAAACTAACTAACAAGAAAGGAAAAAAGAAAACCACAAAAAAAGAGAAAAAGAAAAAAATGAAAATATTTTTAATTGTTTTACTTTCTCTTGTTATTGTTGGAATACTTGGTATAGTAGCTTTTGCAATATACATTGTTGGAACTGCTCCTGATTTCAATCCGGATAACTTACTTAAAAAAGATTCAACAGTTTTATATGATTCAAATGGTGAAATAATAACAAAATTAGGAACTCAAAAAAGAGAAAAAGTTGAATATGAACAGTTACCTCAAGTTTTAATTGATGCTATTGTTGCAACAGAAGATTCAAGATTCTTTCAACATAATGGATTTGATGCTGCCAGATTTATTAAAGCTTCTGCCAGTCAATTGATTGGTCATGGAGGTGGTGGTGCTTCCACTCTTACTATGCAAATATCTAAAAATGCATATACTGATACTGTTTCATCAGGTTTTGAAGGTATAAAAAGAAAATTCACAGATATTTACTTATCTATATTTAAAATTGAAAAACAATATACAAAACAAGATATTCTTGAGTTCTACGTTAATTCCTATTATATGGGTGCAGGAGCGTACGGGGTACAACAGGCTAGCTTAACATATTTCAATAAACCTATATCTGAAATTAATTTGGCTGAAGCTGCAATGCTTGCCGGTATGTTTCAATCTCCAGATGCATATGATCCTTATATAAATCCAAAATCAACTGAATCAAGAAGACAAACAGTTCTTTATTTAATGGAAAGACATGGTTACATTACTTCTGAAGAAAGAGAAATTGCTTCTAAGTTAACTGTAGATGACATAGTTAAAAAATCTACAAGTTCTACAAATGATTATCAAGGATTTATTGATACAGTAGTATCAGAAGTAAAAGAAAGAACAGGAATAAATCCTTACACTACTCCAATGTTGATTTATACTACGATGGATAGAAGTAAACAAGATTATATTAATGATATTGTTGAAGGAAGAAATAAAAACTATAAATGGGAAAATGATGTTGTTCAAGCAGGTATAGTAATGCTTAAATCTTCTACTGGAGATATTGTTGCCGTAGGTGCTGGTAGAAATAGAAAAGGTGAAAGTACCTTTAACTTTGCTACTATGACGAAAAAACAAATTGGTTCAACAGCTAAACCATTATACGATTATGGTCCAGGTATTGAATATAGTAACTGGTCTACTTATCAACTATTTTCAGATGAACCACATTCATACTCTGATGGTGGAAACGTTTATAATGCAAATCGTAAATATAATGGTTTAATGACAATGCGAGAGGCTTTAAAACAATCAAGAAATATTCCCGCAATTAAAGCTTTTCAATCTTTAAAATCCACTGATGTATTATCTTTCGTAAAAAGCTTAGGTCTTAGTCCTGATATGTCACAAGGCATATTATATGAAACACATGCCATAGGTGGATATACTGGTGAATCACCATTAACTATAGCAGCAGCTTATGCGGCTTTCTCAAACGGCGGATATTATGTTGAGCCACGTTCATTCACAAAAATTATATATAGAGATACAGATGAAGTATACGAAGTAAAAACTGCACCTCAAAAAGTTATGAGTGAAGAAACTGCTTATATGGTTAGTGATATGCTTGTTACAAGTGCAAACTACTTAACTGGAAGAACCTCTGTCAATGGTGTTACATATGGGCTTAAAACAGGTACAACAGATTATGATAGTGCAACTGCAAAAGCATTTAAATTACCTAATAACGCAGTTAATGATTTGTGGGATGCAGCTATTACGCCAGATTATTCTATTGCAATATGGTATGGTTATGAAAAAATAAATTCAAAATATACTAACAAATTTGGTTCTGGACAAAATGTTAGATTATTTAAAGCAATTATTAATGGAACATTAAGTGGAACTAAAGACTTTACAAAACCCGACGGTGTTGTTAAAGTTACAATAGAAAAAGAAACAAATCCTGCAATGTTACCTAGTGAATATACTCCTGATAGCATGAAAATTACAGAACTATTTAAATCAGGTACTGAACCTACTGAAGTTTCAACAAGATATTCAAAATTAAATAGTGTTACAAATTTAAAAAATACTATAAACGGTAATGTAGTTACACTTAGTTGGAACCCTATTCAAACACCTGATGCAATTAGTAGTGATGCTATAGGCAAATTAGCTTCTTCACTATTCTCAAATGAAACTTATAAAAATAACTTTATTAATTCTAGGTTAAATTATAATTCAAATAATATTGGAACACTTACATACAATATATACTCTAAAGGTAGTGATGGAACACTTACATATATTACTACTACAAGTAATAGTACAGTAGATATTCCACTTCCTACTAAAACTACAACATACGTAGTGAAAGCTTCTTATACAATATTTAAAAGCAATATTAGCGATGGAGTCGAAACTACAGTAAATGTATCATTACCATCAGAAGTTGATCCTACTACACCAGATGATAATACAAATAATAATGATAATAATGAGGTAACAAATAATTAAAAAAGTTGATTAATTACTAAATTAACAGTAATTAAATCAACTCTTTTTTTTACAATATTTTCTAATTTTACAATTAGAACAGTCAGGTTTAATAGCTTTACAATGGTATCTTCCAAATAAAACTAGTTGATGATGAAGTTTTGATAGTTTTTCTTGTGGAATACATTTGTTCAACTTTTTTTCCACAGTATACACATCATCATCATGATTAGATATTCCAAGTCTTTCACTAACCCTTTTTACATGAGTATCTACAGCAATACAAGGAACATTAAATAAATTGCTTAAAACCACATTTGTAGTTTTTCTTCCAACACCAGACAAACTTTCTAAGTATTCCCTGTTGTTAGGTACTTTTCCTTGATAATCTTTGCATAGTTTTTTAGCAATTTCAATGACATTTTTTGCTTTTTTATTATATGTCCCTATTGGCATAATTATTTTTTTTATATCATCAATATCAGCTTTTGCAAGTTCATCTATTGTTTTATATTTTTTAAATAATATTTTGGTAGCTTCATTAACTTTTTTATCTGTTGTTTGAGCACTTAACATAGTTGCAATTAAAAGTTCATAATCTTTGTTATAATTAAGTTCACATTTAGGATTAGGAATTAATTCATCTAAATAGTCATATATTTCTTTATTCATCATTTAACCAATCATAATCAAAAGTTTCTTTATTCTCTTTTTTTGAAACAAAATTTTTCTTATTATTTATTATATCTTCTTCTGTCTTAATTCCTTTTTTTTGCCATTCATATAATATTTTATCTATATATCTTAAGTTACTTACTCCATTATAAGTTGCTTCTTTAAGCGCTAAAACAATTGTATTTTCTTTGAAATTATCAAGCCAAGTATTTATTATTTCATATTCCATAGGTGATAGAGTACGACCAAATTCTTTTTCAAAAATATCAAAAATATTATTATCTTTTTTTTCTTCTTCATCTACAAGTAAAAAAGCTAATTTTTTATATATTTTTTCTATATTAAAATACTCACTTCTAACATTATTAATTTTTTTGATTTCTAAATTAATTAATCCTTTATTTGTTAAATTATTTATTAAATCCATTATTTTATCGAGACTTAAATCTAAATCTTGACTTATTTTTTTAGGGTTAAAATCTTCTCCATTATTAATAACGTATATAATAAAAATAAGTTCTTCGGCTGTTAAATTAATTTTTTTATAATTTAAAATCAGCAAACTTGGAACTATATAATCTTTTTTTTCTATTAGTTTTTCAACCTTGTTCATCATAGAAATCACCTAATTGTTATTATACATTATTTTTTTACTTTTGTATATTAATTTTATCTTCTATTACTTCATAATCATTATTTAAAAATTTTAATGTGTAAAAAGTTTTATCATTAAGTATATAACTATCTACCCATTTATCATAGTATTTTTCTATTTTATTTTCTTTTATATTTTTATCAAAAAATACAGCAAGCACTTCATCTGAAAAATTTATATTGTCCATATCTAAAAAATAAATAAAATTACACATACTTAAGTTTTTATTTGTACCACTTTTATAAATACAGAAATTATAATTTTTATAATTTATTATTTTGATGTTATTATTTACTTCAAAAGTTATATTATCTATCATTATTTTATTGTTTAATGTTTGTTTATTATAACTTTTTATATTAATTAAATCATTGTTATTTTGGATTAAATTTCTAAGTATATTTACACCATATAAGTTTATTACTTTTTCCAAATTAAGAGAATCTATATATTCTAATACAAATAGATCTTTTTTGTTAATCAAAATTGATTTACTATTATCTAGTGAGATTATACTTAGTGCGATTTCTTCTTCTTTTAAATCTAAATTTATTTTTGAACTTGATGATAATATTGTTTTATCTGTATAAACAAGTATATTTAGTATAATTAGAATTATAATAATAAAATATTTTTTCATAAAAAACACCTATAATAAATATATGTTTTTTTTAATTTAGGTATTCTTTTATTAAATATTGTTTTATTTTTACTTCATCATTTATTAATTCTTTATAAAGTATTTTCTTTTCTAAATCAGTATATATTTCTTTTAATTTAGTTCGTTTTTCACATCCCAAAATATCACATATTTTATATGAATCAATTTTTATTTCTTTTCTATTTTTTATTATTAATTCATTATATTTAGTTAAAACATCATCAAGATTTTGATTTTTCAAGATAGCAGCTATTTTTATGTCTTCTATATCATTTTGATAAAGAACATATTTATCATCTAAGTTTTGTAGCATTAGTTTATTAATTTTTAATAGATGATTTTTTTCTTGTGTAGTATATGGATATTTTAATTTATCATCTAGTTGAAACCAAACACCTATTCTTGATGTCTTAATTATGTTTGTATCTTTTAAATCTAAAAATTGCATTAATTCTAATTTTTTTAAAAGTGATATTCCATATAAAACATTTGGATGTGAAAAAATTAAATCTAATTCATGTTTTTTTCTATCATATGATAGTTTTTTTAAGTTTTTTTTATTCTTTTTGATAGCTTGTTCTAATTCATCTGATAATCTAAAATTTAATGTTGTAGCAAATCTTATAGCTCTTAATATTCTAAGCGCATCTTCTTTTATCTTTTTATCACTTTTTCCTACAGTATTAATTATCTTATTTTCTATATCTTTTATAGCGTTTAAATTGTCTATATAGTTTCCATTTGAATCAATACATAAAGTATTCATGATGAAATCTCTTCTGCTTAAATCTTCTTTTAAATCATCAACATAATTTATTTCTGAGGGTTTTCTATTATTAATATATTTTTTTTCTTTTCTAAATGTTGTTATTTCAAAATTATAATTTTTATAAATGATTGTTATAGAACCATAATTTATTCCATTTCTATTTTTAATGTTAAAAACCTTGGACATTTTTGTTTCTATTTCATTTGGAGTTGCATTTGTACATATATCAATATCATTACTATTTATATTTAGATATTGGTTTCTTGGAAATCCACCAACTATATATGCTTTATATCCAAATGAGGAAAAAATTTTTAAAACTTCTTGCGCAACGTCTTTCATTTTTCACCTCTAAAAAGAAAAAAGGCTAATGCCTTTTAGTTTAAAGCGTCTTTTAATTTAGAACCAGATTTGATTGTTACAGCAATTCTTGCAGGAATTTTTACTGTTTCACCAGTTCTTGGATTACGTCCTTCTGATGCTTCTTTTTGTTTAGCAGTAAAAGTACAGAATCCTGTTAAAGTAACTTTTTGACTTTCTTTTAATCCTTTAATTACTCCATTCATCATTGCTTCTAAAGCACGAGATGAATCAGCTTTAGTTAATCCTGTTTCTTCTGCAATAAAATTTACTAAATCAGTTTTTGACATATTATTTTACCTCCCATTATTTAATAAACAAGCTATCTTGTCTACAATCTAATATTATCATACATAGCTAGTAAAATCAATGTTTTTTCTTACTTTAACATATTTTTTTTGATTTTATTACCTTATTTTTTTAATGAGATTGTTATTATATTTGAACTAAATATATTGCTTAATTTATTTAGTCCTGAACACTCAGATAACTTAGTTATACCGCTTGATATTATAAGTTTTGTATTTGATATACTAAATAATCCCCTCATATTTTTTGGAAATAATCTTTTTTGTGGTGATATAAAACCAAAATGCCCTGGTATAAATTCAAATGCAAGTCCTCCATGTGTATGTCCACATAAAATTAAATCTAAATTTTCAAAATTTATTTTATCTTTATTATTTAATATATGTGATGGATCATGTATAAGCATTATATTATGTTTTGTATCAGGAATTAAATTATTTATTTTATTTGTATCAATTGTTTTATTTGTATAATGTTCATATTCTATCTCACAACCAACGAAGGTTATATTTTTGTCTTTATATATCTCATTTCTAAGTAAATCAAGATTTTTTATTTTTTTTAAACTAGATATGAAATATTCATTTTCTTTATATTTATTTTCTTTTTTTGTTCTATATTCTATATCATGATTTCCTAAAACTACTATTGTTTTGTTTATAGTTGCTAATTTTTTTAACCAATCTATATATTTTTCTATTGATTCATTTTTTATGTTTGTCTTATCAATTAAATCTCCTGTTATGCATATATAGTCTGGATTTTGCATTTTTATATTTTCTAATATTAAATCAAGATTTTTTAAATTAAAATTATCAGAAAAATGAATATCTGATATATGGACTATTTTTATATTTTCTGTTGATTTAAATTCATATTTTTTGTTATTTATTCTCATATACTCACCTATTTAATTATAACACGAAAAAAAGATGTATAAACATCTTTATAAAACTATCGCAAATAAATTTCCTGAACCTTTGTTTACAAGTTTTGATAATGTAGTTTGTAATTTATGTCTAGCATTTTCTGGAAGTAATGACAATTTAGCTTGTATTCCTTCTTTTACTATTACATCTAAACTTCTACCAAATATTTCACTTTTCCAAATTGTACCTGGTTCTGTATCCGAATCTTTCATCAAATAATTTATTAATTCTTTACTTTGAATTTCAGATCCAATAATTGGTTCAAATGTTGATTCTACATCTACTCTTATCATATGTATAGAAGGTGCTACAGCTTTTAGTTTAACTCCAAATCTTCCACCTTGTTTAATTATCTCTGGTGTATCTAGTTTCATATCTGCTAAGCTTGGAGAAGCTACTCCATAACCTGTTGCTTTTACCATTTTTAAAGCACCTTTTATTTGATCATATTCTGTTTTTGCTTCTTCATAATCTTGAAATAGTTTTAATAATTGGCTTTTACTATTTATATCAATTCCAATTATTTCCTTTAAAACCTCATTATATAGGTTATCTGGAC
The DNA here is from genome assembly GCA_900546275.1 of uncultured Mycoplasmatota bacterium. Classification (GTDB taxonomy): domain Bacteria; phylum Bacillota_I; class Bacilli_A; order RF39; family UBA660; genus UMGS872. The sequence goes on along the minus strand of URCH01000004.1, from coordinate 5,462 downwards.
ATTCTAAGTTAACAGTTACTATTCCTGTTGAAGTATCTACATCTGATAGATATGCTTTTTTAATGTATTCACAATCGCTAAAATGATTAGTTATTGTATCAATGTCTTTTAATTTATCTATTTCTACTACACTTTCTCTTATTTTTTCTATGTATATTTTTTTTAACCAATTGTTAGGAGCAAGACATGCTATCCAATCTGGCATGTTTATTTTTACTTCTAATACTGGGAACTCATAAAGTGCGCTTTTTAATATTGAATACATATCACGTTCAGCCATATCTTCAACACTAATAGGTATTACTGGTACACCATATGTATTTGTTAAATTTTGTGATAAATTTTGTGTTTCTGTATTTGTTGGATGTGTTGAGTTTAGTACCATTATAAATGGTTTTCCTATTTCTCTTAATTCTGAAACAATTCTTTCTTCTGCTTCAACGTAATTTTCTCTTGATATTTCACCAATTGAACCATCTGTTGTTATTACGATACCTATTGTAGAATGATCTTTTATTACCTTATTTGTACCTATTTCAGCGGCTTCTACAAAAGGTATTTGTTCATCATACCAGTATGACCTGTTTTTGTGATACCTAATTTTATTTTTAAAAATTGCTTGGAAGCAACTCGTATTTTTACCTATATTAATACTTCACTTTTTTTAATTCTATAATGAATTTCTAGTTTTTTATCTTTCGTTACATATATTTTATCTATTAATCTATTCATGATTTCTCTTGTTGGATTTTTCATATCTAGAAAACTTTTAATAATATCTAAATATTCTACATAACAAGAAGAATCATCATTAATACTAGATATTTCATTTTGTAATTGTTCTAGTTTATCTTTTGCAGTTTTAATATCTTCTTCAGTAGCATTAAATAATCTTTGATAAGTTTCTACACTTATAACATTATTAAATTTATCATCATATAAAGAGTCTTGTTTTCTTTTTAAATCATTTATTGTATGATTTAATTCTTCTATCTTTTTTAGTTTATCTGCTTTTGGATCAACATATTGGCTTTTAATAATATTTTCAAATTCTTCTTTATCATTAATATATTGATTAGCCATAGTACTTAACTTGTCATAGACTGTGTTTTCTAGTTTTGTATAGTTAATATAGTGAGAAAAGCATATATCATACTTACTAAACTTACGATAGTTATTACAATTCATTGTGACTCTATCTCTTTTCTTATCATAACTAATACTCATTCTAGCACCACAATCTTTACAAAATACTAAATCAGATAAAACATAATCAACATTTCTTCGTTCAGGATTATAATTATTTGATGAATCTTTAATAGATTGTGCGATTTCAAATGTTTTCCTATCTACAAGTGGTTCGTGTGCATTTTCTTTAATACACCATTCACTTTCAGGAACACTTTTTCTTTTCTTAATCTTATAATTCACTTTTTGAAATCTGTGTTGAATTAAATCTCCAATATAAACTCTATTTTTGATGATATTACTGACAGATGTGTGTTTCCATATTTCAGGATGGTCAAATCTATTTAATTTTGAATCAGAGTATTTATACATAACTGGTGTAGGTAATTCTTCTCTTGTTAGTATTTCAGCAATTTGTGAGCTACCATAACCTGCAACATATAAATCAAAAATTCTTTTTACTACAGGAGCAGTTTCTGGATCAGGTACTAGTTTGTGTTTGTCTAAAGGATCTCTCATATAACCATAAGGTGCAGAACTTCCACAAAACTTTCCATCTTTTTTCATTTGAAGTAAGTTTGAACGAACTTTTTTAGAAATATCTTTTGCATACATATCATTCATACTTAATCTAAATGGCATCATATCAGAGCCACTTGTTTCAAAAAAAGTATCTATATCATCGTTTACGGCAACATATCTAACATCGTTTTCTGGGAAAAATGTTTCAACATAATAACCAGTCATTATATGGTCACGACCTAATCTTGATAAATCTTTAGTAATAACCATGTTTATTTTTCCATTTTCAATGTCATTTAACATTCTCTTAAACTCTGGGCGTTCAAAATTTGTTCCTGTATAACCATCATCTACATAAATATCAACTGCAACTAATCCTTGTGCTTTTAAATAACCAATTAATAAACTTCTTTGATTAGTGACACTTTCTGATTCCATATCATCACCATCTTCACGAGATAGTCTTATATAAATGGCTATTTTAAAAATCGTATTGTCTATTGCATACCTACTATACATTTTTTATCTCCTTTCAGTAGACAACACATTCACTTTATTAGTTGAATTAATTATACTATTTTTTGCGTTCGATTTAAATACTTTTGATGAATTTTTATAAGCCATATAATATTTATATATACAACTTTTTAAGACTTCTTTTAAATCACAACCATTACTATCATAAAATTCTAGTGTTTCATACATGATTATTCCTCCACAATGAATTTTATGTGTAATAGTTTATAAAAATTACTATTCTTCATAAATTATCACACCTTTCTATTGATATTCTTTTAGCATATCTTCCATTTCTTTAAGTTCTTCTTCAGTGGGTGGAATTGCTTCACATCTTTTTCCATCCCAAACTTCAACACCGTCTGAATCAAGTCTTATATGAGGACCTTTTCTTCCGTTCATCATTTCATCTTTATTGTCTGATATATCAGTCACAGTAATAAAACTTTGTATTCTTTCATTTGTAATATAAGAATTAAGATAACCTTTAACAAAAAAATCTTTATATATTTCATAAAGATTTCGGTTAATATTAAAACTAGCATAAACTTTCCTTTTATCATATTTAAGAGTGGTTAAACCAAACTTAATATAATCTTTATTATTATCTGTCACATTATTAATAGTTCCAGATATTATAATTTCGTTTAAATCAATTTCCATTTTTATAACTTCCTTTCTTTTTAATCTTTTTAAAGATTTAAATTATTAAAATAATTTTAAATTTATATTATCTATTAATATTATTTATTATATTATTTATTCTGTTAGAAGATACTTGCTATACTCACTAGCAGTATCTTGCTATTACATCTAGCAGAAATCTGCTAAATAGATTCTTCTTATATTAGGTTCATTTTCAACTCTAATATATTTTTTTGTTCTTAATGATGTTATGCAACTAGTAATCGTTCTTTTAGATACTTTTAAAAGATTACTTAAATACTTATTACTTGCATAACAAAATCCCTCTTGCATAGATAGGGTATTAATTAAACCCATTAATAGTTTAGTAGTAGAAGATAGTTCTTCATCTAATAAAACTATTGTAGGCACCTCTATATGCTTTAATTTAGTAATATCGCTATTATTCATATTATCAATCTCCTTTCCTTTAAATTTAGGCAATAAAAAAACTTGTAAACACTACTTACAAGTCATACTAATAATGACAATAAAATCCCTGTGTGAGATAAATCTCACTAAATAGGTTGCTTGAAGTAAAACATACATAACATATTTCAATCCCTTTTATTCTTTTATTTCGTTCTTTGAAATATGTTTTACTTCAAACTAGTTCATCTTATATTTCTATAAGATAGGTTCTAATATAAATCTACGAACATTTACTGAACCTTTATTTGTTAGTGATTTAATCTTTTCTAACAAATCTCGTATGTGTATAATCCTCGGTCGTATTCATTGAACCTTATATATTTGTTATCTTCTAATATTTTTAGGTTCTTCTTGAATCCAACATTTGTTATACTCAATTTCTTTTGAACTCTCCCGATACTTATACTTGTGAATTCACATCTTTGGGATTGTTCCGCACAGAGTATTTTGTATATCAGCTTCGTTTCAAACTTGATATTTTTATCTCTCCATACTCTTGGATCAATTAATTCTAGTTGTTTTTTTAATCTCATACATTTGATTTCCTCCTTTCTTTTTCTATGTTACCCATTTAATTTAAAAGTGGGTTCATTTGGAAACATATTTAATATATCATGCTAATTACTATATTGTCAACACTTTTTTACCCATTTATTGAAATTATGTTGACTTTTTTACCCACTGGGTGTATTATTATGGTGTGAGGTGAATTTCTATGCTAGAAAAAAATATCGGCGAAGTTATTGCTGAAGCTAGAGAAAAGAAAGGTTTATCGCAAAGACAACTTGCGAAACTTGCAAAGATTAATAACTCTGAACTTTCTAAAATAGAATCAGGTATAAGAAAAGATCCTAGTCCTAAAATATTAAGAAAGATAAGTAATATAATAGATGTTAATTATAGTGACTTAATGTATATGATAGGTTTAGGATTAGAAGTGACACAACTTAATTATTTTGTTAAGAGTCATTATGCTAGTTTAAATCTAGAACAATTAGATACTGCTGAAATAAATGTTTTAGGAAGTATAGAAAATTCTGAAAGTATAGTTTCTACATGTAAAAAAGAATTAGAAAAAGATGATTTACCAGAAGAACAAAAAGAGTTATTAATACATACTATCGAAGATCATACATATCAAATTAATTCATCAAAAGAAATAATCAAACTTATTCAAAGTTTAAAAGTAAAGGAGAGAAATAAAAATGCTAAAAAGTAATATAATTAAAAAATTATTAGTAGTAGTGAATTTTATTGTAGGATTATTTTTAATACTAACTATCATATTTAATAATAAACTTACTTATTCTTTATATTGGATTTTAATTCCTATTTTAATATTTTTAATTGTAATGTTTATATATGAGGTAGATAAAGGGTTAATTGAAATAAATCAAAACGAGGGCAAGTCAATTAGAAGATCATATAATGATATAACAGTTGTATCTACTGTATTCTATGGATTAATATATTTAGGAATAGAGTTTATTGATATGATAAATAGTGATGTTAGAAATAATATTTATTTAGTATGTGGTTTCTTTGCAATTACACTTTTATATGAATTATTTGTATTCATGGCAATTAAGAGTGCTAAAAAAGAAACATCGGAATTACTAAATAAGAAAAAATAAATTTATGAAGTAAATTTATAATCCTTACTTTTGCATAGCAAAAGAAAAAAATAACCTTTTACCCTTTCGTTAGATTAGGTATTAGGTTATTTTTATTTAAAGAATACGTGGCACGTTTTGTTGCTTTAGCAATGAAAGTGGCGATAGTATTCTTTCTTTTTTATGTAGTCGCAAGACAAAATAAAAAAGAGCAACATTCACTTACGATAGTTTGTGAAATGTTGCTTATTGGGTTTCAAAAGGGTGTCCCTTTGCACACTATTCCTAGTTGGCAAAATGCCGACTTGGTAGTGTGTTACTATCTTGTCTTAAAGATAGTCTTTCACGAAAATCCATTAGTTATGTAATTTCTTTTGGATTTTCGTTTTCAATAGGTTTTGATTTTTATATTTAATTTATTCAGAATATCTTAATATTACGATTTAATCGATAAATTGACTATCTAAGTTTTGTCAACACTAAATTTATATTAATATTATACCACGA
>URCH01000003.1 GCA_900546275.1 uncultured Mycoplasmatota bacterium | reverse complement strand
AAATACTATATTCCTTATTTTGATTATGTGTTTTTTCCTTTATTAAATGATAGCAATCATATTATATATAATAAGGTGTTAGAGTGTAGTGCAATGAAAAAACATATTATTTCTTTTGAAAATAAAGAATTACTAGAATTTAATTTACCAAATCTTATTTTAGTTAAAAACACAGATGAATTAATAAAAACTATATCTGAAAAAGAAGTTAAAGATTATAATCTTTCAGAAGAAATAAATAAGGCTTTAATAAAATATAAATGGGAAAACATTATAAGTAAAGTATTGCCCTTATAGGTGTAAAAGTGTTAAAATATTATATAGGTGGTAAAATGGAATTAGATATTATGCTAAAAATAATCTTAATGGTTTGTTGTACATTCTTGTTTGTTGCACTTTTTATACCAATTGTAAAAAAAATTGCTGAACATGTAGGTGCTCTTGATATGCCAAATGCTAGAAAGGTACATAAAAAGCCAATGCCAAGACTTGGTGGAATTGGAATATATGCTGGATTTTTATTTGGATATATGATTTTTTGTAATCCGACTCCTCTTATGAATTCAGTTTTAATAGGTAGTTTTATAATTATATTTACAGGTATTATTGATGATATTAATTCTGTACCTGCTAAATATAAAGTTATTGGTCAATTTTTAGCTGCACTTATTGTAGTATGTTATGGTGGTTTATTAATAAAAGATCTAAGTGCGTTTGGTTTTTATATTGATTTTGGATATTTAGCTTATCCTATAACTATATTGTTTATTTTGGGATGTATAAATTGTATGAATTTAATAGATGGACTTGATGGTCTTGCAGCAGGAATTAGTTCTATATTTTTCTTAACGATCGGAATTATAGCATCATTAAAAGGATGTTTTGATACAAGCTTTTTATTAACTTTCATTATGTTAGGATCAACTTTAGGATTTTTAGTTCATAATTTTAATCCTGCTAGTATATTTATGGGTGATTCTGGAAGTATGTTCTTAGGTTTTATTATTTCTGTTATAACTTTAACAGGATATAAAAATGTAATGATGTCTTCACTTATAATTCCACTTCTTATTTTGGCTATACCAATACTTGATACTTTATTTGCTATTATTAGAAGAAGTTTAAAAGGTGAAAAAGTTTCTGAACCTGACAAGTATCATATACATCATCAATTACTAAATAGAAATTTAAGTCAAAGGGCAACAGTCTTATGTATATATGCAATTAATTTGCTATTTGCTTTTGCTTCAATAGTATATGTATTAAAGGATAGAATTTTAGGATACTTTATATATGGAATTTTATTAATAATTGTTGTATTTTTTGTAGCAAAAACCAATGTTGTAATAGAACATCATAGTAATGATAAGAAAAATGAAATTAAAAATAATTCAAAAAAAGAAAAGATAAAGTAAATTATTAAAAGATAAAACCTCATTTTTATGTAAAAAAAGTGAGGTTTTTATATACAAAAATTTAGTAATAAATTTGAAAAACTTCATATAAATTTTTCTTTTTTTGTAAATATATGGTAAAAATAACATATTTGATTAAAAAAAATGTAGAAATATGGTATAATTTATTTTAGTACATCATGTTTATTATGAAAGAGGTAAATCATGAAAAAAATTTGTATAATTACTCCAAATGAGTTTCCAGTACCTGCTATTAAGGGCGGAGCAGTAGAGGGCTTAGTTAATAATCTTATAGATTTAAATGAAAAAAAACATAAATTAGATATAACATGTGTTAGTATCATGGATTCTGAAGCTAAGGATAAAGCTAGAAAATATAATAATACTAAATTTATTTTTGTTGATAAATATTTTAGGGGATTTATTAAGGTAAAAAGAGAAAAAACTTTTTTTGACAAGGTGTTAAACAAATTGAATTTACAATATTATTTTTTTGTCAAATCAGTTTATAATAAGATTAAAAAAATGAAATTTGATTTTATTATAATTGAGGGTGGAGATTTAGAAGCTTATGATTATCTTATAAAAAGAAAAAGAGATTCTAAGTATATTGGACATATACATGGTGCAGAAATGATGGTTACGTCTAAAAGTTCGTTATATGATTCCTTTATTTCTGTAAGTGATTTTGCAGCTAAAGCATATACAAAATCCGGATATATAAAAATTAAGGATATTGATGTTTTACATAATGGAATAAACAATGCTAAATTTGGTACGAAAATTGACGAATCTGAAAAAAACAAAATACGCACTAAATTAAAAATATCAAAAAAAGATTTTGTGATTGTTTACTGTGGTCGATTAGTAAAAGAAAAAGGTGTTAAAGAATTGTTACTTGCTTTTAAGAAGGTAAGGCAAGACAAGAAAATAAAACTTTTAATAATTGGAAGCTCAAATTTTAATTTGTCTTATAAAAATTCATATGAAGAAGAATTGAAAAATATAACAATTAATATGTCACAGGATGTCGTTTTTACAGGTTATGTTCCAAATACTGAAATTTATAAATATTACAATATAGCTGATGTATTTGTGGCACCGTCATTATGTGAGGACGCATTTCCTTTATCTGTTTTAGAGGCTATGGCAAGCGGTTTACCAATTATTTCAACGTATTCTGGAGGAATTGTTGAACAAGTAACATCTAAGAACGCAATTTTATTAGAACGAAATGATAATTTAGTAGATAATATTTCTTCCGCTATTGATAGTTTATATAATGATAAAGAAAAAAAAGCAAGTATGTCTAATGAAAGTGTAAAACAGTCTAAAAAATTCACTTTAGAAAAATACTATGATGGTTTTGTTGAAATACTAAAAAAAAGGAGCAACAATAATGACTAATAAAAAAAGATTATCAATAAATATGTTTTTATCATTGATGATGTTTGTTATTAATTTGGGAATAAGCTTTTTCTTGACCCCTTATGTTACTGAAAATGTAGGAGTTGAAGCATACGGTTTTATTTCATTAGCAAATAATTTTGTTAATTATGCTTCATTGCTTACAATCGCTTTAAATTCTATGGCTGGGAGATATATTACAATATATATACATCAAGATAATATTGAAGAGGCAAACAAATATTTTACATCTATTTTTGCAGCAAATGCTTTTTTATCTTTAATTTTACTTATTCCATCAATAATATGTGTAATATTTTTGGATAAGTTTATTTCAATTCCTACATTTATTACAAATGACGTTAAAATCCTATTTTTATTGGTTTTTATAAATTTTTTTATAGGAATTATGAACTCGGTGTTTTCCGTTTCGACATATGCTGCAAATAGATTGGATATCAGTTCACTTAGAAATTTAGAGTCCAATATTATAAGGGTTGTATTTTTAATTTTGTTCTTTTCATTTTTAGGAACCTCAGTTTCATTTATAGGTGTTGCAACTTGTATTTCCTCATTATATGTTTTGATTTTTAATATTATATATACTAAAAAATTATTACCAAATATTAAGATAAAAAAAATATATTATGATTTTAAAAAAGTAGTTCAAATTATTGCTTCAGGGATTTGGAATACAATTACGAAATTGGGTCAAATATTATCTGATGGCTTGGACTTGTTATTAAGTAATATTTTTATAGATTCTGTTGCTATGGGACAGTTAGCTGTAGCAAAAACATTATCTACTATTGTAAATAACTTAATTTGTACTGTTACTGCTGTGTTTCAACCTCAACTTACAATTCACTATGCAAAAAATAATATTTCCGCTTTTGTAAAAGAAATGATTTTTTCAATGAAATTAACAACTTTTTTTTCTAATATTGTTATTTGTGGATTGATTGCATTTGGATATCAATTTATTAATTTGTGGTTACCTAATCAAAATGTATTATTAATATATCATTTAACAGTTATAACAATTGCCGGAGGAATTGTTTCAGCTGCAATAAATAGTTTATTTGATACTTTTACAATTACCAATAAATTAAAAGTAAATTCAATTGTTACTATATGTTTAGGTTTCTTGAATGTATTATTATTATTTTTTGTTTTAAAATTTACTAATTTAGGTATATATGCTATTGCAGGAATTAGTATATTGGTTGGAACTATTAAAAATTTGACATTTACACCTATATATGCTTCCAAGTGCTTAAATATATCTAAAAAAACTTTTTATCCTACCATTTTTAAATGTCTTTTTTCTTCAGTATTATTAATAGTTTGTTTTACTTTTATTGGTAGTATTTTCAAAATAACAAATTGGCTTTACTTAATTGCTATATGTGGAATTTCTGGCGTAATTGGATTAATAATAAACTTTATTGTTTTATTTAACAAAACAGAAAGAGATCAATTTATAATTATGATAAAAAGTAAAATTTTTAAGAAAAAGGTGGTAGTATAATGAAAAATAAAAGAATTTTAATGATAGTTCATACTTTATATCAATTGTTAAATTCTATAAATTTAAGAAAAACACTTTTATCAGATATAGATGTTGTTGATATTATGGTTAGTGATAAAACAAAATATTTGAATTATTTATATAAAAATAAAAAATTAAATGATGTTTTTAATAAAGTATATTATGCAGATAGTTCGAAGTTACCAAAAAATAAGAATAGTAAAACATCTAATATAAAACAAATTTTTAATAATACAAAAAATGTTAAAATTATGTTAGGTGAGAAATTGGACGTATATGATGAAATATTTTTCTTTAATAATAATGAAATTTTTTATGAAATATATAAGTATCAATGTAAAAGAAATAAAAATATAAAATTCCATTTATATGAAGAGGGTGTTATAAGTTATTTAAGAGAATTACCTAAAGTATATACAAAAGGAAAATATACAAAATTAATTAAATTTATATATAATTGTGATTTAAGTTATATTGATTATGATATGTATTTTTATAGACCAAAACTTTTTGTTGGAGATTCAAATAGAGATATAAAGAATATTGAATTAATCGACGTTAATAATAAATCTTTAGTTACTAGTATTAACAATGCTTTTGATTTTAAAGGTTTAACTATCAAAGAAAAATATATTTTTTTCGAAGAAGCTTTCGAGTTTATAGATGATATTGATGAGTATATGAATTTAATAGATGATATTGCAAAATGTGTTGGTTACGAAAATTTTATTGTTAAAAGACATCCAAGAAATACAAAACAATTTCCTAATTCTAAAATTAAACTCTTAAATACTAATGTTTCTTGGGAAATATTTTGCATTAATAACAATCTTGATGATAAAGTTCTATTTACAATAAGTTCTTCAGCAGCAGTTAATACAAAAACAATTTTTGATAATAATGCTAAGATTATTTTATTGTATAAACTTTTAAAAGGAAAATTTTTGATAATGCATGAAAAATATTTTGAAAAATTTTTTCAAAATATTTGTAGAAATGATAACAATATAAAAGTTGTTTCTGATAAAAAACAACTAAGTAAAATGTTAAATGATTTGGAGGAAAAAATATGAAAGTAGTTGCAGTAGTCCCTATAAAACTTAATAATGAGCGACTAAAAAATAAGAATATTAAAAAATTTGACAATGGAGAGCCTTTATGTACATATCTGTTAAATACACTAAAGAAAGTAAAAAAAATAGATGAAATATACGTTTATTGTAGTAACGAAACAATAAAAGATTATATTCCTGATGGAATAAAATTTTTAAAAAGAAGTGAAAATCTAGATAGTTCAACTACAAAAATGAATGAAATTTTACAAAGTTTTGCAAATAAAGTTGACTCAGATTTATATGTTTTAGCTCATGTTACTGCTCCATTTATTACTGAAAGTAGTATATCTGATGGCATTGAGCACGTTTTGAGTGGTGAATATGATTCTTCATTTTCAGTTCAATTACTTCAAGAATTTTTATGGAAAAATGGTGAACCTCTTAATTATAATTTATCTGCTATTCCTAGAACTCAGGATTTACCATTTATATATTCAGAAACAAGTGGATTTTATGTATATTCAAAACAAACTATTTTAGAATTGAATAGAAGGATAGGTAATAATCCTTATTTGAAAGTGGTGTCAAAAGTAGAAGCAATTGATATAGATGAAGCAGATGATTTTGAAATAGCTAATGCAATTTATAATTTTAGAAGGAGGAAAAATGGATAATATTAAAGTTTTGGATTGTACATTAAGAGATGGCGGATATATAAATGATTGGAATTTTGGAAAAGAAAATATAAAAAAAATAATTGATAAATTATCTAAAGCAAATATAGATATAATAGAATGTGGATTTATTTCAAATAAAAAAACATATGATGATAATCATACTAAATTTAATACTATAGAAGAATTTAATAGTTTTATACCTTCTGATTATAAGGGACTAGCTGTTTGTATGATGAATTTTGGTGAATATAATGTATCAGATTTATCGTTGAAAGCAGACAATAAAATAGGTGGAATAAGAATAGCTTTTCACAAAAAAGATAGATTTGAAGCACTAAAGTTATCAAAACAAATAAAGGATAAAGGATATAAGGTTTTTCTTCAACCTATGCTTTCATTAAGTTATAGTGATGAGGAATTTGTTCAATTAATAATGCTAGCTAATGAAATTGATCCATTTGCATTTTATATTGTAGATAGTTTTGGATCAATGGATGCAGAAGATTTAGTCAGATATTATGATTTAACAAAGAACAATTTAAATAGCAATATAAATATTGGATTTCATTCCCATAATAATTTGCAATTATCTTATTCTAATGCTTTGATGCTATTGAAAAAATATGGAAATGATAAAATGATAATTGATTCTTCAATTTATGGTATGGGGAGAGGTGCTGGAAATCTTAACACTGAGCTTTTTTTAGGACAACTAAATAAAATAGAAAATTATAAGTATAATACAGATTATTTATTTGAAATAATAGATGATGTTTTATATTCTATTTATAGAAAAAATAGTTGGGGTTATTCTTTACCATATTATTTTTCAGCTATTAATTGTTGCCATCCAAATTATGCTTCATATTTAGTTGAAAAGAACACTTTATCAATTAGTACAATAGGTAAGATATTAAAAAGTATTCCTGAAGATAAAAAAATGATTTTTGATAAAGAATATATAGAAAAAAAATATATAGATTATCAAGAAACAAAAGTAAATGATTTTGAGGATATAAAAAAACTAAGAGAGATAATAGGAAATAAAAAAGTATTGCTTTTAGGTCCAGGAAAAAGAATTTTAGATGAAAGTGAAAAAATCAAAAGATTTATACATAATGAATCTCCTTTTGTAATAAGTGTAAATTTTGTTCCTGAAGATTATGATGTTGATATGATTTTTATAAATAGTAACAAGAGATTTGGCGAAAATAAAGTTTATAACAAACCTTTGTTAATTACATCTAACATTAATTATAAAAATTTAGATAATTGTTATATTATTGAATATTCAAATTATCTTAACGGAAATTCAATTGTGTCTGATAATGCATTACTTATGTTATTAAAATTATTTGATTTGAATATGTCTAACGAGGTTTTTTTGGCAGGCTTTGATGGTTATAATGAAGGAGATTATTATAATATATTAAATAAAGAACATGAAAAGAACGAAGCAATTCTAGAGGGTTTGACAGAAATTACAAAAAAACAAAAAATTAAATTGTTGACTAATTCAAGATATAACAAAATTTTGGAGACATATCATGAAATTTAGCATTATTATACCAGTATATAATGTACAAGATTATATTGATAAGTGTCTATCAAGCGTCGAAAATCAAACATATGGTAATTATGAAGTTATTATTGTAAACGATGGCTCTAAAGATGGTAGTCAAAAAATAATTGATAAGTTTGTGTCTAAAGATAAAAGATTTATTTCTTTTATAAAAACAAATGGTGGATTATCTGATGCAAGAAATTATGGAGTAAAAAAAGCAAATGGTGATTATATTTTATTTTTGGATTCAGATGATTACTTTGAAAGCAGATTATTGGAAAAGATAAATGCTAAGATCAAGAAAAATAATGAACCAGATCTTGTAAAATTTAGTTGTCAAACTGTAAATTTACATGGAAAAGTTTTACATAAGTATATAAGCAAACCTTTTTGCAATGAATTAAAATTGAATGCAATTAAATCAATATTTACTGATGAAATGATAGAACCTGCATGGTTATATGCTTATAAAAGGGACTTCTTTATCAAAAATAGGTTTATGTATTCTAAGGGAAAGTATCATGAAGATTTTGGATTAACTCCATTTATTATCATGAAAGCAGAAAAAATAATTTCAATTGATTATATTGGTTTGAATTATGTTCAACGTGATGGTAGTATTATCAATTGTAATGATGAACAAAAAAATAGAAAAAAGGCATTTGATTTTTTAGAATTATATTTGAATGAAGTTTCAATTATTAATCAAATAAAAGGATTAAATGAAGAAAAGGATATTGTTAAGATTTTTTTAACTGATTCTGTAGTTAGAAAAACTAATATACTTTCTGGTCAAACAAAAAAAGATTATGTCAAATTATTAAAGAAAAATAAAATATATAAAAATATTCCTCAAAACAGTATTAAACGATTCATAAAAAAGATTTGTTTGTTTTTTAATTATAAATTATATTTGATTATTACTTCAAAATAATGAAAGTTGGGATGATATTATGGTGAAGGTTAGTATTATAGTACCCGTATATAATACTTCAAAGTACTTAAAAAAATGTTTGGATAGTATATTAAATCAAAAATATAAAAATATCGAATTAATTATTATTAATGATGGATCTACTGATAATTCGTTACAGATAATCAATGAGTATAAGCATAAAGATGATAGATTAGTATTGATTGATAAAAAAAATAGTGGACAAGCCGATTGCAGAAATATTGGTATTGATGTTTCAACAGGCGATTATTTGATGTTTGTAGATAGTGATGATTATATAGAGGATGATGCAGTAACTTTACTTGTAGAAAAAATAAGTGAAACTAAAGATGATATATTATGTTTTGATTATTACTCTGTTATTGATGATTTAAAAAAACGTGAGTTTTCTATCCAACCTTATTCTGATAATATAAAAATAAATTATTATTTATCAAATCCTTGCCCATGGAATAAAATTTTTAAAACTAGTATTTTGAAGCAACAGAATTTCAAGTTTTTGGTAGGGTATATATATGAAGATTTAGCTACAATTCCACTAACTACATTTTATACTGATAAGATAGGCTACATTAAAGTTCCACTATATAATTATATTATACGTGGTGGTTCCTCAATGCGTCAAAAAAAATATAATGAAAAATTGGAAAATATTTATATTGCTTTGGAATATTTGGAAAATAATACAAAAAAATATACAAACTCTTTTGATAAAGAATTAGAATTTATGTATCTGGAACACTTAATACATGGTGCTACATTGAGATTTTTAAAGTTTAACAATACTGATGAACTAATAAAGAAAAATAGGAATATTTTGTTAGAAAAATTTCCATTATGGTATAAAAATAAGTATTTTAAAAAGCAAAAAATAAAATTTAAAATCATGTGTTATTTAGTTATTCATAATAAGATAAAATTATTAAGAATTATTTTTGGAGGTAAGTTATGAAAAAAAAGAATATTTTATTTGTGATGGATGGTCTAGTTATGGGTGGAGTTTCAAAGGTCCTTTCTAATTTACTTTCCAAAATAGATTATTCAAATTATGAAATCGATTTGCTTGTTTTACATTATCATGGTGATATGAAAAATTTAATTCCAAAGGATGTAAATATAATTAAGGGAACGAAAACATTTGATGTTGTAGATTCCTCATTTAAGCAATTAATTAAAAATAAAATGTATTTAAAAGCATTAAAAAAAATATATTTTTCTTTTCTTATTAAAACTGGATTAATTAAATATAAAATTATTAAAGAAAGAAAAAAAACATTATTTAGAAAATATGATAATGAAATTTCTTATAATGATGGTTTTTGTACTTTGTTTTGTGCTTTTGGAGACTCAGCTAATAAAATAAATTGGAATCATGTTGATGTTACAACTATTAATTCATCTTCAAAATATTTGCGTACAATGAAAAAAGCTTTGAGTTTAATAAATACTAATGTTTCCGTATCAAAAGAAGCAGCAATCGCTTTTAGAAAATATTATAATTTAGATAATGAACCTAAAGTGATTTTAAATATTATAAATGAAAGTGAAATTATATTAAAGTCAAAAGAAACAATTCCTGATGAGGATTTTGATAATGATGTAATTAATATTATTTCAGTAGGTAGACTTGATTATCAAAAAGGTTATGATAGATATGTACCAATTCATAAAAAACTAATTGATGATGGTTTTAAATTTAAAGTATATATTATTGGGGATGGAATAGATAAAGAAATGTTATTGAACGAAATTAGCAAAAATCATGTTGAAAATAGTTTAATTCTATTGGGAAAAAGAAATAATCCATATCCGTATTTTCTAAAAGGTGACTTTACTTTACTAGTTTCTAGATACGAGGGAATGCCAACTGTTATTTCGGAGTCGCTTGTGTTAGGCAAACCAGTTTTTACAACAGAAGTTGCTGGAACAAAATATTTGTTAGATGATGGAAAATATGGTATTATTGTAAATAACGATGAAGAATCTATTTATCAAGGATTAAAAAAAGTATTGACTGAAAAAGACAAAATGAAAAAATTTGAAAAAAATTTAGAAAATTATAGTTGTAAAAATGATGTTAAGATGAATGAATTTTATTCATTAATAAAGTAAGGTGAAAATATGAAAAAAGAAAATAAATTAATTTTATATTTATATATTATATTTATAGTATTACATCCATTTTTAGAAATATATTATTTATATATGGACAATTATAAATTCTTTGGTTTGTCTATTTCAACAATAATAAGGACATTTTTAGTATTAATTTTGTTCGTATTATGCTTTAAAAGATGGGATAATAAATATAAATATTTTTTTCTGTTTGTTTTTATTAATGTAATATATTCAATTTTACATATATCAGTTTCAAATAATTTTAATGTAGTTTCACTTTCAAAAACATTTTCATTAATGGGAGAAATATCATATTTGATGAAAATGTTTGTTCCTTTATTATTTATTTTTATTTCATATTATGTGCTCAAAAATTTTAAAATAAACAAAATAGTAATTACTATTCTTGCTATTGAAATAATACTTATGATTATAATTCCTAGTTTATTTGGATTTTCAATTCTATCTTATGGTGGTAAGCAAGAATATTCTATGTACAGTATTTTAGATTGGTTTAAAGGAATATTTGTTACTGTTCCTTACGAAAAAATAGGAGTTAAAGGTATATTTTATCAGGCCAATCCTTTAGGCGCTACATTAGCGATTATGATTTCTTTAGTTAATTATTGTTATTTCAAATATAAAAATTCTAAATTACTTTTTATTATAACCTTATTAAACATCTGCAGTATGATGTTGGGGACTAGAGTCGGAACTTACATTTGGTTAATAATAGAAGCGGGGTATGTTTTATTCTATTTCCTTTCGATTTTTATGAAAAAACAAAAGTTTAGTATTAATTTTTTTATAAAATATTTTATTGTTTTGTTTGTTAGTGTTGTTTTAATGTTTTTTTCTCCTGGCGCAAATAGAAATAAATATGCTGGTAATAATGCTGGTAATGCTAACATTGAAAATAATAATGATCCATCTATAAAAATTGATTATGATGAAAATATGAATGATGAAGAAAAAGTAAATGTATGCAACCTAATTAGAAAGAAGTATAATATATATGGTTACCAACTGGTGTATTTCAGCGATAATTATAAATGTGAAAGCGATGTTGAATTTTGGTTGAATTATGGAAAGTTAGAATTTGAAAAGAAAGATGACGGAAGGAAAATACAGGCATTAATTATAAAACGTGTTTCTATTTTGAATAAAGCTAATTTTGATGAATTATTTGGTATAGGAAGAACTAATTTACATAATTCAAAGGTTTATTTAGAAAATGATATATTGTGGCAATATTATACACTTGGAATTTTTGGTATAATTATTTACTTACTTCCATATCTAATAATTGCATTTTTAGGTTTTAAAAAGGCTTTTATTAATATGACACTCGAAAAAGCATTACTTCCAGTAACAATAGTTTTAGCTTTTGCTGTTTCTTACTTAAGTGGTAATTCATTTGATTCATGGTTATATATGTTTATAATGAGCATGGTTTGTGGTATGATTTTAGTTGATATAAGAAAAGATAGTGGTGTTTTAGATGATAAAGATTAGTGTAATTGTTCCAGTATATAATGTAGAAAAATATTTAAAAAAATGTTTAAATAGTTTGGTAAATCAAACATTAAAAGATATAGAAATCATAATTGTAAATGATGGTACCAAGGATAATTCTCAGCAAATAATCGATGAATTTAAAGTAAAATATCCAAAACTAATAAAATCTTATATAAAAGAAAATGGGGGATTATCTGATGCTAGAAATTATGGATTGAAGTATGCTACTGGTAAGTATATTGCATTTGTAGATAGTGATGACTATGTCGATGAAAAAATGTTTGAGGTTATGTATGAAAAAGCTATATCGTCTGATTTTGATATTGTAATGTGTGACCTTAATTATGTTTATGACGAAAAAATAAAGTTTTGTTCTTGCAATGTAACAAAAGATTTACTAAATAAAAAACAAATAAAAGATAAAATGATAAATATCTATCCTACTGCTTGGAATAAGATATACAAGAAATCACTTATAAATAAATTTCAATTTAAAAAAGGAATTTGGTATGAAGATGTAGAATTTATGTATAGAATTTTGCCGTATGCAGATAGTATTGGAGTAATTAATAAACCTTTTTATCAATATGTTCAAAGACAAGGAGCAATATCTAGTACTTTTAATGATAAAATATTTGATTATATATATAATTTTAATGGGTTGATTAATTTTTATAAAGAAAATAATTTATTTAATGAGTATTATTATGAATTGGAATATTCATATGTTAGACATATATATGCTACAATGATTAAAGGATTATCTAAAACAAATGATAAAAAAAAGTATATATATGGTGTTGAATTGGCTAGGCAAAATGTAAACAAAAAGTTTCCAAACTACAAGAAAAACAAATATTTAAGGAAAATAACTTTTAAAAATTTTTATTTAAAACATTTTAATTCTTTATTTGCAAAAGTAATTTGGTTTATTAAATAAAAATTCAAAATATATATTTTAAATATATATTTTTTTTGTTATAATGGTTGTGTATAGGATGTGGGTATTGTGAAGAAAAAAATAAAAGAAAACCGTACTAATTTTTGTGTCATAAAAAAATGTATGTTTTATGATTTTTTGTTTTTGTTTTTTTTAATAATAATAGTATTTGTTGGAATAATGAGTTTCGTGTTTTTTAAAAAAAATATAAATAATTATGAAAATAGAAGTGCATATTATTTTACTAAGCCAACAGTTAAAACAATTAATTCAGGTGAATTTCAACAGTCGTTTGAGCTTGCTTTGTCTGATCAACTTTTAATGTCATCAAAAATTAAAAAGATTTATAATTTTTCTACTAATTATATAAATGCTACATTTTCAAAAGTAATTCTTAAAGATTATTGTAATAATAATTATATTAAAGTAACTTCAGCTTTAACTACTTTTGGATGTGAAGGAAACTTTGTTTATGATCCTGTATATTTATCTGATGATAATTCTTCATTTAGCTATAGGATTAATAATATTAATAATTTAATTAATAAAAGTCCAATCCCAGTATATACATATTATATAGAAAAAGATACTGATATTAATTTTAAAAATAATGAAAAAACAAATATATCAAATTATATACATGAAAATATATCGAATAAAAGTAATTTTAATGTATTTCAAATAAATAATTTTAATGAATTTCAAAATTATTTTTATAAAACTGATCATCATTGGAATTATAAAGGCTCATATAAAGCTTATACCGAATTGGCTAAAATATTAAATTTGGACAATATTATTAAACCTATTGATACAAAATGTAGTTCTGGTAAGTTTTTAGGATCAAAAGCTAGTATGACAGGTGCAAGTTATATATATAAAGAAGATTTTTGCGCATATGTATTTGATTTCCCTGACCACATTACTTATTTGAATGGTGAAAAAGTAGATGATTATGGCTCTCAAAATCAATTCGCTGGTAATAGTATTAATTATGCCTCATATTATGGAGGAGATGGAGCAGAAATCATTTTTGACTATAATAATCCAACAAAAGAAAATATTTTGATAATAGGCGAATCTTATGATAATGCAATTCTTAAATTGATATCAACTCATTACAATAAAACATTTTCAATCGATTTAAGACATTATGAAAGACAATTTGGGAAAAAATTTAATTATCTCGAATATATAAAAAAGAACAATATAAACAAAACTTTGTTGATTGGAAATATTGATTTTTACAGATCTCAAGATTTTGATATGGAGGTATAACAATGCTGTTTAGTAGTTTAACATTTATATTTGCTTTTTTACCATTATTACTTTTTCTATATTTTTTATTAAAAAAAAGATGGTATAGAAATTTCATTTTACTGTTGTTTTCAATATTGTTTTACGCTTGGGGAGAACCAAAATATATATTTTTAATGTTTTTAGTGATATTAATTTCATATATTGCAGGGATATTAATAGACAAATTAGAAACTAAAAATAAAACTCTTTTGAAAAATATTACTTTTATATTGAGTTTAATCCTTATTATTGGAAATTTAATATATTTCAAATACGCTAATTTTATAGTTGATAATATTAATAATATATTTAAATTAAATATATCAATTAAAGCGATAGTTTTACCTATAGGTATAAGTTTTTATACATTTCAAATATTATCATATATAATTGATGTCTATAGAAAAAAGATACCTGTACAAAAAAATATTCTTGATTTGTCATTGTATGTGACTTTGTTTCCTCAATTAGTTGCTGGTCCAATTGTTAGATACGAAACTGTACAAGACGAATTAGAAAACAGAAAAGAAAATTTAAACGACATTATCTCTGGAGTAAAAAGATTTATAATTGGATTATCTAAAAAAATTATTTTAGCTAATAATGTTGCGTTACTTGCTGATTTTATATTTGATAATTCATATATACATCAATCAGGATATGGTAGTTCAATAATTTGGCTTGGTGCTATTGCATATTCTTTGCAAATATATTATGATTTTAGTGGATATAGTGATATGGCAATTGGGTTAGGTCAAATTTTTGGATTTCATTTTTTGGAAAACTTTAATTATCCATATATATCAAGATCTATTACTGAATTTTGGAGAAGATGGCATATTTCTCTTTCTAGTTGGTTTAGGGATTATGTGTATATTCCATTAGGAGGTAATAGGGTTAGCAAATTTAGGTGGATTTTGAATCTATTAGTTGTTTGGGCCTTGACTGGTTTATGGCACGGCGCTAGTTGGAATTTTATTATATGGGGCTTGTATTTCTGCTTTTTGCTTATATTAGAAAAAATATTTTTAAAGAAGTTTATTGATAAGTGGCCTTCAGTTGTACGTTGGTTATATTCCATTATATTAATAATTATAGGCTGGGTAATTTTTAGAGTTGAAAATATAAGTGAAGTATTTTACTTTATAAAAAAATTATTTGATTTTTCTTCTACTAATTATATTGAAATATTCGCAAGCAATAATTTAATTATTCCAATTTTGTTTATTATTCCATCTATTTTATTTATGTTTCCTATATATAAGAAAATAGAAAATTTATGCATTAAAAAGCCAATATTAAATTATGCTTTAAATGCAGTTTATTTGGGGTTATTTCTTGTTTGCGTTATGTATTTAATAAGTTCAAATTTTAATCCATTTATATATTTTAGATTTTAATATAATTGGAAAAGATTATTATAGTATAAAAAATCTTAATTTTTATATGGTAAGGGAGGTATAATGAAATATAATTTCATTATGATAGAGTTATGAAATATTGTAATTTAAATATAAATATTAAAAATAAAAAAGATTTATTTGAAATAGATAATGAAAAAACTAAGTGTATTGTAACATTAAATGCACAGATTATTAGATTGGCAAATACTAATAAAGATTTGTATGATTTTGTTAATTCTAATTATGCTACTATAGATGGACAAGTTCCATTAAAATTTGCTAGATTAAAAGATAAGAAATTTAAAAAAGTAGAAAAATTATCTGGCAGTGAAATTGTATATGATTTTTGTGAATATGCGAAAAAAAATAACATGAAATTGTACTTCTTGGGGGGAAAAGAAGATTCAAATGCCCAGGCAGTAGTAAATGTAAAGGAAAAATATGGAATAAAAGCAGATGGCTATTCACCTTCATATGAAGATTATCCATTTTCTAAAAAATTTGTAGATGATTGTATGTCTCATATAAAAAAGTCAAAACCAGATATAATTTTTGTCGGATTTGGTGCTCCAAAACAGGAATTCTTTATGAGAGATAATTTAAAAGAATTGACACAGTTAGGTGTTAAATTTGCTATTGGAAGTGGTGGAACTGTTGACTTCGTTTCTGGTAAAATTAAAAGAGCACCAGAAAAAATCAGTAAATTGGGATTAGAAGGAATATATCGTCTATTTAAACAATTTAATAAAGCAAGATTTAAGAGAATAATTTATTCGTTTGGTTTCTTTAAATATATAAACGGAAAACCATCATTTGTTAAAAAGAAGGAGAAATAGTATGTTATGTGCCTTAATAATGGCAGGTGGGATTGGTACTAGATTTTGGCCTCAGTCTACATCTGACAATCCAAAACAATTTTTATCGCTGTTAAATGAAAAATCTATGTTGCAAATGACATATGAAAGAATCAATAAATTGATTCCTAGTGATAGAATATTTATAATAACAAATTATGATTATATAGATAAAATAAAAAAACAAATACCTGATATAAAAGATTTAAATATTATAACTGAGCCTTGTTCTAAGAATACTGCACCATGTATTTTGCTGTCTACCATATATATTAAGAACATTTATAAAAATGCAAATGTTGTTTGTATTTCTTCAGACAGTTATATAAAAAATGAAGAAAAATTTATAAATGATATAGTTTTGGCCAATGAGTTTGTAAATAATAATACAAACGCAATTGTTACTATAGGAATAGAACCTACGAGAGCTGAAACTGGTTATGGATATATAAAATTTGAACCAGGCAGTAGTAAAGTATTAAAGGTTTCTAAGTTTGTTGAAAAACCAAATTTGGAATTAGCAAATGAATATTATCAAAGTAAAAAATATTTGTGGAATGCTGGAATGTTCATTTTTAATGTTAAAAATATGCTAGAAGAATGTAAAGTTAATATACCAAATGAGTATAATTTGCTAATAAATTTACCAGATTTTTCAAATCCAAAATATTATGAATTTTTGAATAAGGCATATAACGATTGTACAAAAATATCAATTGACTATGCAATTATGGAAAAATCAAAAAATGTATATACAATACCTACTAATATTGGTTGGGATGATATTGGTACTTGGAATTCGATTGAACGTTATCTACCAAAAGATGAAAATAATAATATTGTTAAAGGGAATGTTCAAATAATCGATTCAAATAATAATATAGTTTATTGCAATAATAAAAAGATTGTATTATTGGATGTTGAAGATATTTTTTGTATAGATTCTGACAATTTAATTATAATTGGTAAAAAAGAAAGTTTAAATAAAGTTCATACTTTAAAAGATCAAATTGATAATTTATAGGAGGTATTATGAAAATATTAGTGACTGGTGGAACTGGATATATTGGAAGCCATACTGTTGTTGAGCTTTTAAATAATAATTATGAAGTTGTAGTAATAGATAACTTTTCAAATTCTAAAAAAGATGTTATTGAAAAAATAAAAACAATAACAAAAAAAGATTTTAAATTTTACGAAGGAGATGTCTGTGATAAGCAAATATTAAATAAAATATTTAGTGAAAATCGAATAAATGCCGTTATACATTTTGCTGGATACAAAGCTGTTGGAGAATCAGTAAAAAAACCACTTATGTATTATAGAAATAATATAGATTCAACCCTTTCTTTATTAGAAGTTATGAATGAATATAATTGCAAAAAAATAGCTTTTTCATCTAGTGCGACTGTTTATGGTAAACCTAATTCATTACCCATTAAAGAAGATTTTCCACTTTCAACAACTAACCCATATGGAACAACAAAATTAATGATTGAAGGAATACTAAGAGATTTATATAAATCAGATAATACATGGAGTATAGCTATACTTAGATATTTTAATCCTATAGGTGCACATCCATCAGGATTACTTGGAGAAAATCCAAATGATATACCAAATAATTTAATGCCATATATTGTAAAAGTAGCTAACAAAGAATTGGAATGCTTAAATATATTTGGTAATGATTATAACACCATTGATGGAACAGGTGTAAGAGATTACATACATGTTGTTGATCTAGCTAATGGACATATAAAAGCAATAGAAAAAATATTAAAAGAAAATATTTGTGATGCATATAACTTAGGTACTGGAAAAGGTTACAGTGTTTTAGAACTTGTAAATGCATTTTCTAAAGTAAATAATATAGATGTAAAATATAAAATTACAAATAGAAGACCTGGAGATATTGATGCATGTTATGCAGATACATCTTATGCATTAAAAGAGCTAAATTTTAAAACGACTAAAACTATTGAAGAAATGTGTAAAGATTCATATAATTTTATATTAAAAAATAAATAATATATCAAACATTTGATTTATACAATAAAAATACTTTCTTATATATTATGATAGGAGGTATTTTTTTATGTCTTTAGATAAATATCAAGAATTGGAAGAAAATATAAAACTTAGAAATAAATTATTATGTGCTGGAATATCAAACAGTTGGACCAACTTGACCTCAATGTCCAACGGGTATGACAGGCCCTCAAGGAATGCAAGGGCCAATTGGGCCCATTGCTGTATCTTCAAACGAGGGTATATTTTTTACAAGTTTTCAAGATTCAGTTATATCTGGTGAAATGAATCTTGAAAATACTTGGTTTATTCCTAGCGTATCTCCATATTTTTCTTTACCAAGTGAAAGTCAAATAGAAGTACAACCAGGAATTTATGAAATTACTTTTTCAGGTCTAATAGAAAAAGCAGACGATACACATGGTGCAACTTTTTACATTAAAACAGGTGAAGGGGCAGCACTTAAAGATACTGTATTTAAATTAGAGGCCGGAGATGGAAAACAAATGAGCTTTTCCCAAACTATACTTTTCAGATTTGAAGAAGCAACAATTCTACAAGCTACAGTTGATATATTGGGTGAAGAAGGCACATCAAATGTTGTAGTATCAAGTGTTAACTTAATAATGAAAAAAATATATACTGGGGATATATAAAAACATATTTGAATTTTATTTTATATAATAAAAAAATATAAAACTTTTTTGAGAAAACTAGACATTTTAATATATTTATGGTATATTATTGGCACATAAGTGATTATGTTGTGCATTTATGCATATAATAATAATGCTACATAGTAGCACAAAAAAAGCTAGTGATTCCCACTATAAGAGGAACTTAAAAAAGAAGCGATTCCGGCTTTAACAGGAACTTAAAAAAGTGGCGATTCCGGCCATAACAGTGAACTTAAAAAAGAGACTAGAGAGCAAACTCTAGTTTTATTTTGTTTTTTAGTATATAATATTTTTCGAGGGTGATGCTATGGAAAGCTTGATTTTAGTTAGACTGGATTCAAAATATTGTGATTATTTAAGACAATTTGATAAAAGAGTTCCATATAATTATGATAAAAAAGAATTAAGACCATTTATTGGTGTACTATTTGAAGTTAATGATTGTAAATATTTTGCCCCGTTATCAAGTCCTAAACCAAAACATAAAACTATGAAAACAACATTAGATTTTTTGAAAATTGCAAATGGTGATTTGGGAGCAATTAACTTTAATAATATGTTACCTGTAACAAATAAAAATATTATCAAATTAGATTTAGATAAAGAATGTTTAACTAAAACTGAAGAAAAATATACTAAAATGTTAAAGGAACAAATATTTTGGTTAAATCGTAATGATGATAAGTTATATGGTAGATCTAAAAAGTTATATGATAAATATATTAATGGTACTTTAAATGAAAGTATTGCAAAAAGGTGTTGCAATTTTAAATTATTAGAAGAAAAATGTATTGAATATAATACAAACATTTAATTTAATCTTTTAGCTTTAAAATTAAATGAAATGAATATCATTTAATTAAAAGATAATTTTGATTTACAAGTAAACTTTTTTACATAACTTATAAAAATTATCTTATATAGAGTATAATTAATTTAGTAATATTAAATAAAAATGTAAATGGAGAAAATATGAAAAAAATAATTTTATTATTTGTAACGTTTATTACATTTATATCAAATACATATGGACTTGATATAAATAGTAAAAATGCCGTAATGTATAATTTAAATGATAATACAGTAGTATTTGAAAAAAATAAAGATCAAGTAACAAGCATAGCAAGTCTTACTAAAATAATGACTGTTTTAGTTGCAATAGAAAATATTTCAGATTATGATAAAAATGTTACTATTACATCAAATATGCTTTCAGGTTTAAGAGAACAAAATTTAGCAGTTGTTGGATTAAAAGAAAATCAAAATGTAACATATAACGATTTATTATATGCAGCTTTTTTAGCTAGTGGAGCAGATGCAGTACGAGGACTTACATATTCTATATCAGGAAATGAAGAAGACTTTGTTAAATTAATGAATAAAAAGGCTCAACAACTAAATTTAAAAAATACAGTTTTTGAAAATCCAATAGGTTTAGATGATGAAAAACAACATTCTACAGTAGATGAAGTTGCTATATTATTAAATGAGGCTATGAAAAATGAAAAATTTAAAGAAATATTTTTTTCTAAATCGTATACATTTAAAGATAAATCAAAAACTGTTTATAGTACAGTATTTTCTATAGCAACTTCTATAGATTCAAGTGTTAACTATATATTAGGTGGTAAAACTGGATTTACATATGGTGCAGGTAGATGTTTAGCTTCTATAGCACTTGATGGAAACAATAATATAAAATATTTATTAGTTACTACAAATGCAGATATAAATGGTAGCAATCATGTAAAAGATGCAATAAATATATATAATTATTATTTTCAAAATTATAAATATCAAGAAATAATAAAAAAAGATGATACCTTAGTAGAATTAAAAATAAAAAACGATCCAAAAACTGTAAAAAAAATAAAAGCAAAAGAACCAATATTATTATATTTGCCAAACGATTATGATAAAAATGAAATTAAAATTAATTATAATGGTATAGAAAAGTTAAACTATGGTATGAAAAAAGATACAAAAATAGGATATATAGATATATCATATAAAAATAAAATATATAAAAAAGTAGATGTAGTATTAGATGAAGATGTAAATTTTTCACTAATAAATTTTATTAAAAATAATATAATAACTATTTCTATATTTATAATAATATTATTATTTGTAATTAAAATGTATTAAGCATTAACAAAAATGAGGTGATAGCATGATAAAAGAAAAACTTTCATTAGTACCAAACAAACCTGGATGTTACTTAATGAAAAATAAAGATAATGTAATAATATATGTTGGTAAAGCAAAAAAATTAAAAAATAGACTTAGTTCATATTTTAGAGGAACACATACTGGAAAAACAGGAAAACTAGTAAGTGAAATAGTTGATTTTGAATATATAGTAGTTGGTAGTGAAACAGAATCATTAATACTAGAACTTAATTTAATAAAAAAATATGATCCTAAATATAATATATTATTAAGAGATGATAAAAGCTATCCATATATTGAACTTACAAACGAAAAGGTTCCTAGATTACTTGTAGTTAGAAATGTAAATAGAAAAAAAAATCATAACAATTTATATGGACCATATCCAAATGTGTATGCTGCTAAAAAAACAGTTGAATTATTAAATAGAATATATCCACTTAGAAAATGTAAAACTTATAATAAAAAACCTTGCCTTTATTATCACATAGGTCAATGCCTAGGTTATTGTACAAATACTATAGATGAAGAAAAAATTAAAGACATGAAAACAGATATAATAAAATTTTTAAGAGGTGATGATTCTGAAGTAATAGAAGAAATAAAAAAAGAAATGAAAACAGAAAGTGACAATTTAAGATTTGAAAAAGCTCAAGAATTAAAAGAATTACTTGATTATATAAATATTACATTAAAAAAACAAAAAGTAGAAATAAAAGATAATATAGATAGAGATATATTTGGTTTTTATGTTAATAAAGGATATATTAGTATACAAGTATTTTTTATAAGAAGTGGTAAAATACTTGAAAGACATAAATCAATATTTCCACTAATAGATAATGAAGATGAGGAATTAACACGTTATATAGCTAATTTTTATCAAAGCGGAGTAATACTTCCAAAAGAAATACTTGTACCTAGTGAAGCAAATCAAGAATTACTAGAATCATTTCTTAAAGTAAATGTTAGAGTTCCATTAAAAGGAGAAAAATTAAATTTAATAAAAATGGCAAATGAGAATGCAGAAATCGCACTTAATGAAGAGTTTGATTTAATAGAAAAAAATGAACAAAGAACATATCAAGCAAATGAAGAATTAAAAAATATATTAAAACTAGAAAAATTAGATAGAATAGAATTATTTGATAATTCAAATCTTTTTGGAAATTACAACGTTTCAGGTATGGTAGTATATAAAAATGGTATTCCAAGTAAAAACGATTATAGAAAGTTTAAAATAAGTTTTGATAAAAATGATGATTATAATACAATGAGAGAAGTAATTTATAGAAGATATTTTAGAGTATTAAAAGATAATTTAGAACGACCTGATTTAATAATAGTGGATGGTGGTATAGGACAGATGCATGTAGCACGTGAAGTTATAAAATCACTTAATTTAAATATAAAAGTAATAGGTTTAAAAAAAGATGATAAACATGCAACATCGGCTTTACTTGCAAACGATCCAATAGAAGAAATAAAAATTAATAAAAAAAGTAATTTATTTTATTACTTAGAAAGAATGCAAGATGAAGTACATAACTATACAATAAATTATCATAAACAAATTAGGAGTAAAGGTTCATTAGAAGGAATACTTGATAATATTGAGGGAATAGGTCAAAAGAGAAGGAATCTGCTTATAAAAAAATACAAAACTATTTCAAAAATGAAACAGGCTTCTATAGAAGAATTATCTGAAATACTTCCTATGAATGTTTCAAAAAACTTAAAAAATTTTTTAAATAATTTGAATAACTAGGGGGAAATATGTATAAATATTTATTATTGGATATAGATGATACATTAATAGAATATGATTATTCAACAAGTTATGCATTTAATCAAATGTTAAAAAAATTTAAATTTAAAACAAATTTAACATATGAAGATTTTAAAAAATATGAGCTTTATTATTGGGAAAATATAACCAAAGAAAAAAATGAGAATTCAAATATTTCTTCAATAGATAAAATTGAATTATTAAGGATAGAGCTAATTAAAAGCTTTTTTGATATTAATTATAATTTTGCTTATAAAATGTATTTATATTATGAAAGTATGTTAGCAGAAAAAGTAAAAAAAACAGAAAATTATGATAATAACTTAATTCTTTTAAATAAATTTTCAGATATTATTATTTCAACAAATGGAAATAGAAAACAAGCTATAAAAAAACTACAACAAATAAAAATATTACATATTGTTTTAGATATTGTATCAGCACAAGATTGTGGCTATTCAAAATCATCTATAGAATATTATGATTATTTATTTAAAAAGTTAAACTTAAAAAATAAAGAAGAAGTATTAATAATAGGAGACTCATTACATTCTGATATAAAGGGTGGAAATTTATATGGTATAGATACATGTTGGTATAACAAGAAAGGTATAGTAAATGATACATGTTATATACCTACATATGAGATAAAAACCTTTAAACAACTAATAAAAAAGATATAGTGAAAAAAAATAAAAAATGCTAAAATATATATGTAATTAAAATAGTAGGTGATAGTATGGCAGTAATAAAAGTAATGGATGAATTACTTGCAAATAAAATAGCTGCTGGTGAAGTTGTTGAAAGATGCTCATCAGTAGTAAAAGAATTAGTAGAAAATAGTATTGATGCAGGGGCAAATGAAATTAAAGTTGAATTAACAGATGCAGGAACAAAAGAAATTAAAATTACGGATAACGGAAAAGGGATGGATAAAGATGATGCTGTATTAGCTTTTTCACGACATGCAACAAGTAAAATAAGATGTGAAGATGATTTATATCATATAGAAACACTAGGATTTAGAGGAGAGGCTTTAGCAGCAATATGCAGTGTTAGTAATGTAACACTTAAAACATCAACTGGTGAAGTTGGTACAATTGTTGAAATAAGTGGTGGTAAAATATTGGAAGTAAAACCATCTGATTCAAAAAAAGGCACATCAATTTCAGTAAGAAACTTATTTTATAATACACCTGCACGTTTAAAGCATATGAAAAGTCTATATACTGAACTTGCAAATGTGACGGAGTATATAAATAAATTATCACTTTCTCATCCTGACATACGTTTTACTTTAATAAATAATGGAAATATTTTGTTAACAACTGATGGTTCATCAAATTTACTTAAGACAATAAAAGATATATATGGTGTAGAAGTTGCTAAAAAAATGATAAAAGTAAATGCAGAAAATGCTGATTATATAGTAGAAGGATATATAAGTCTACCGGAGGTTCATCGTTCTAGTAGGACAAATATGATTACACTTGTAAATAACAGAGTTGTAAAAAATGCTGAAATAAATAGAATTATAAATGATAGTTATCATTCATTTAAACCTGATAATAGATACCCTATAGTTGTTCTTAGTATAACAGTAGATCCAATATTAGTTGATGTAAATATTCATCCAACTAAGATGGATATAAAATTTTCTAAATTAGAGGAACTTACTTCATTAATAAGCAACATGATAAAAGAAAAGTTACACAAAAGAAATTTGATTCCACATATAGAAGTAAATAAAGAAGAAGTTGAACCTAAAAAAATATATGA
Source organism: uncultured Mycoplasmatota bacterium (assembly GCA_900546275.1). Classification (GTDB taxonomy): domain Bacteria; phylum Bacillota_I; class Bacilli_A; order RF39; family UBA660; genus UMGS872. The sequence goes on along the minus strand of URCH01000003.1, from coordinate 79,223 downwards.
AGAAATCAAACTAGATTTGGATAGAGTTAAAGATGTTCAAACTGAATATAAAAGTGAAACTAAATTTAATTTATTTGATTCAAACGATGAATTAACTAGTGAAAATATATATGCAAACGAACCTGAAACACTTGTTATAAATGATAGCTTTATAGAACAAGAAGAAGTAGAAAAAGAAAATAGGCTTCCAGAATTATATCCTGTAGGATTAGTGCATGGTACATATATAATCTGCCAAAATGAAAAAGGTATGTATATGATAGATCAACATGCAGCAAAAGAAAGAGTAAATTATGAAATGTATAAAGAAAAACTTGGAAATCCTACACAAAGTTCAATAGATTTATTAATACCTATGACACTTGAATTTTCAAATGATGAATTTGTTTTACTTAAAGAAAATTTAGATTTACTTAGAAATATTGGCTTTAAAATAGAAGAATTTGGAATAAATTCAATTATAGTAAAAGCTCATCCAACTTGGCTTCTTAAAAACTATGAACAAGAACAAACAAGGAAAATAATAGAAGTTATACTTCAAAAAGAAAAAGATTTTTCAATAGTTAAATTTAATGAAAAAATAGCAACTATGTTATCGTGTAAAATGGCTATTAAAGCAAATATGAATATTACTATGGAAGAAATGGAAAGTTTAATAAATGATTTGAGAAAATGTGATAATCCATTTAATTGTCCACATGGCAGACCCACAATTATATTTTATTCAAATTATGATTTAGAAAAATTATTTAAAAGAAGTGGTTTTGAAAATAAGTTATAATAAATATAACTTTTTTTGTAATAACTAATGTAAACTTATAAATATATATTTAAGTTCTTATTGAAAGCTTTTTTTGATTATGATATTATTTAAATGTAAACATACTAAAGGAGTGATAAAATGAAAAAAGGTTTTACATTAGTAGAATTATTAGCTGTCATAGTAATATTAGCTATCATTGCATTAATCGCAACCCCAATTGTGCTTAAAGTTATAGATAACTCAAGAGTAGGTGCTGCAGAACAAAGCTCTACAGGATATGTAAAGGCAATAGAAAATAAAATATTAAAAGGTATGGTAGATAAAGATGAAATATCTAATGGAGTATACTCTTATGATTATTTAAATCCAGAAGTTAGTGGAACAAAACCAACAAATGGAATATATAATGTAAATAATGGTTATGTTAAATCAGCAATTTTTTGTATAGACGGTAAAAAAATTGAATATGTAGATGGAAAATCTAAAAAAATTAGTGATGATTGTAATGACATATATGGTCCAACTATAGAGGAATTGAATAATAATGATAAAACATATAAAGCAGTTGTTTATTTGGACCCTACTGATTTTACTAAAAAATGTGATTCTTCAAATTCAACAAGTGAAACAGGAACAAAAACTGGATGTATGAAATGGTATGTATATAAAATAAATGATAATAAAAGTTATACAATGATACTTGATCACAATACCACTAAATATGTTGCTTGGAATATTACAAATAATGTTTCTGATGGAATGAACGGCGCACAAAAGGAATTGGATGATTTAGTCATAGAAAGTAGTTGGCAACAACAATCTAGACTTATTACAGCAGATGAAATTGCACATATAGTAGGTGCAGATAGTAAAATAAATTGGAGTTCTAAAAATGAGTCTGAATATTTTTATTTAGATGGAAAAGGTAGTACGGTTAAAGATTGGCAAACTCAAGTTGCAAAAGCTAAGGGTGAAAGTAAATATTCTTGGTTATTTGATTATACAAAAGGTTGTGTTAAAAATGGCTGCAATAATGAATTTAACGATTCGTTTGAGATGGGTGCATCAGTTTATGGGTATTGGACAAGTACAAAGAGTGCTGGTGTTAATTCACAAGTTTCGGCTTGGGCTATAGATAATTCTGGTAGAATTTCAGAAAATACAGTTTATATGTCACTTTCATTTGGTATTAGACCAGTTATAACAGTTTCACAATCATTATTTAAATAATTTGAAAATAGTCTTAGACTATTTTTTTTAAAACTTTTATTTCCATAATTGACTTTATACATCTAAAAATTATATACTATATGTAGTATGTAACGATAGTAATATATTGATCTTGACTACATAAAATGTTTTAAGGAGAGTAATGATATGAAATATTATTTAGCAGGTATAAAAGGAGCTGGAATGAGTGCTCTTGCACTTTTTTTAAATGATTTAGGTTACGAAGTAATAGGTTACGACGATGCCAAAGATCATAGGTTTACAGAAGATAAATTAGTTGCGCGTAACATAAAAATTTACACAGGGCCTAATGATGCAATGGATAAAAATACTATAGTTGTATATTCTCCAGCTTTAAAATTAAATGTTCATCCAGAATTAATAAAAGCAAATCAAATGGGACTTGAAATATATGAATATCAAGAGATGCTTGGAAAATTAACAAAGAAATTTGAAACGATTTGTATATCAGGATGTCATGGAAAAACTACTACTACTGCAATGCTAAGTAAAGTTTTGGAAGACACAGTTGGTTGTAGTTATATAATAGGTGATGGAGTAGGAAAAGCAAATAAAGAAAGCAAAAAATTTGTGCTTGAATCATGTGAATATAGAAGACATTTTCTAGCTTATGAACCAGAATATGTTATAATAACAAATATTGATTTAGATCATACTGATTATTTTAAAGGAATAGATGACATAATAAGTGCTTATAATGAATTTGCTAATAAAGCTTCAAAAATGGTTATAGCCTGTGGTGATGATCCATATATGCATACATTACAAGTTAATCCTCAAATATATTATTACGGTTTAGAGGATGATAATGATATTCAAGCAAGAAATGTTGAGTATAGGAATGATGGTACAGAATTTGATGTATTTATCGAAGATGAGTATTATGGACACTTTGATTTACCACTTTATGGAAAACATATGCTTCTTAATGCACTTGCTGTAATTGCTGTATGTCATTATGAAAGAATGGATTCAAAAGAAGTTGCTAAATCACTTAAAACGTTTAAAGGTGCTGAAAGAAGATTTAAAGAAAAGTTCATTGGAAATATAGTTACTGTAGATGATTATGCACATCATCCAACAGAAGTAAAGGTAACAATTAAAGCTGCACGACAAAAGTACCCAGATAAAAAAATAATTGCTGTATTTAAGGCACATACTTTTTCTAGAGTACAAGAATTCGCAGACGATTTTGCCAAAGCCCTTAATTTAGCTGATAAAGCTTATGTAATGGATATTAATTATGATAGAGAAGACCCAAACGATTATCCTGGTATAACACCTTATACTATAATTGATAAATTAGATAATGGTGAATATATAGAGCAGGGTATGGAAGAAAAGTTACTTGAGTATGATAATGCAGTAATACTATTTATGAGTAGTAAAGAAATATATTTATTACAGGAAAGATATGAAAAATTATTAAAAGAAAAACTAGGTATAAATTAAAAACAGACTTTTGTCTGTTTTATTTTGAAATTAATTCTTTAATCTTTTCAGTATTTTTAAAGTTTAACTTAGCAATTTCATTTAATTTATCAAATCCATATTTATTAACAATTTTAACTCCTATTTCATCGACTTTATCACTTGCTCCCTTAAGAAGTAAAAGATTTAGATTTTTACTTAATTTATCAAATTCCTTTAAAAAAATATATCTACTAATTATAGAAGAACAAGCAACACTTAAACATTTATCTTCAGCTTTAGTTATAAATGTAATATTTCTTATAACATTTGTACTTTCTTTTAAGTAATTAAAATATACATATGGTTGTGCGAATTGATCTACTACAATATAATCATAGTTAAAGTTTTTATTTTTAACTTTTGATAGAACTTTATTATGCATAATAGCCTTTATTTTGTTCATATTAATATTATGACTGTATTTTTCATTGTATTCCTTGTTAGAAAGAATTATACTTTCATATGGAATAACTTTGATTAATTTAGGAACAATCTCTAATATTTTTTCATCAGTTAGTTTTTTAGAATCTCTAACGCCTAATTCTTCTAGAAAAGGTATATTTTCTTTTGAAACAAAAGATGCAGTAACAACAATTGGACCAAAGTAATCACCAGTTCCTACTTCATCAGAACCAATTGAATTACAATAGTAAACTTTAGGATCTTTTTTTGCTTCTTCTTTTTTCTTTTTGTTTTCACTATTAGTTATATCTATTTTCTTGTTAGGATTTAAATGAGATTCAACTTCTTTCCACATATTCGCATCTATATCAGCAGAAATTCCTTGAAAAACTGCTTTTCCAGACTCATATAAAGTAACTACTGTATCAGCTTCATCTGCTTGAAAAACAGCATACTGAGGTGTCTTTTCTCTTTTTTTATCTTCAAAATATTCAATCATTTTTTTCTTAGTGTTATCACTTACTTTTAATGTTATAGTCATAATAACCTCCACATTTTTATTTTACCATAAAAGAAAACAAATTACTTTATTTTTTTTTATATTTATAATATAATTTAATAGGAGGTAGTTTATGAATGTAGTAGATGTAGCTATAATTATTATAGTCTTGTTTGGAGCTGTGTTAGGTTTTAAAAGAGGATTTACTAAGTCAGTTGTAAAGACTTTAGGTTTTATAGTTGCGGTTGTTTTGGCTTTCTTATTTAAAAATGGCTTAGCTAGTGTTTTATATAATAATTTACCATTCTTTAATTTTGATGGAATATTTAAAGGAATGACTGTACTAAATATAGCTTTATATGAATTAATTGCGTTCCTAGTTTTACTTGCTTTATTTATGATTGTACTTAAAGTATTGCTAATAGTAACATCATTATTTGAAAAAATACTTGCAGCCACTGTAGTATTAAGTATACCATCTAAAATTGGTGGAGCTGTAGTTGGGTTAGTCCAAAATTATATAATAGTATTTATAGTTTTATATATAATTTCATTACCAATATTTAATGTCCAATTATTACAAGAATCAAAATTTAAAAATGTAATACTTAATAATACTCCGATTTTAAATAAATTTGCTGATAACACAGTATCTGTTATGAATGAATTTATTGAACTAAAAGATAATTATAATTCTAGTACAAGTTCTGATGATTTTAATTTAGATACATTAGATTTGTTCTTAAAATATAATATTATTTCCGTACAATCAGCAGATAGATTAGTAGAAAAAGGAAAAATAAAAACAAATAATCAAGAAAGGTTAATAGAAATATTAAATAAATATAGGGTGAATAATAATGATAATAGCTAATGATAATAATTTTAATGAAGTAGTTAATGAAGATTTTGTTTTAGTGGATTTTTTTGCAACTTGGTGTGGTCCTTGTAAAATGCTTTCTTTAGTTTTAGATCAAATAAAAGATGTTAAAATAGTAAAAGTAGATGTAGATGAATCACCAAACCTTTGCAAACAATATGCAATCATGAGTGTACCAACTTTAATGATATTTAAAAATGGTAAAATGATTTCTAAAAAAAATGGTTATATACCACTTGAAATGATTAATTCTTGGATAGAAGAAAATAGATAAGCACATATTTTATATGTGTTTTATATTGTAAAAAAAATCCTAGTTTGTTATAATTATTAAAGAAAGTAGGTATAATATGAAGAAAGGATTTACTTTAGTAGAATTACTGGCTGTTATAATAATTCTTGGAGCGATTTTTGCTATTACGTTTCCTTTAGTTACGGATAATATAAGAAAATCAGAAGAAAAAGCTTTCAATCTTCAAAAAGAACAAATAGTAGCTGCCGCAAAAGATATGGTAATAAAAGAATATGTTGTTATACCTGATAAACAAAGTATTACGCTTTATGTAGGAGAACTAAAAAGAAAAGGTCTTTTACCAATAAAAATGATAAATGCTAAAACAAAATTAACAATTTCCAATGAATCCACTGTTGTTATATCAAGAGAAAATAATTCTTATAGTTATGATGTAAACATAATAGATTTAGAAGAAGAAAGTACAGAAAATAATGAGAATGCACCTGTTATTAGATTAAATGGTAATTATGTAGAATATGTTGAAATAAATACAGAATATGTAGAAAAAGGCGGTACAGCATATTCAAATACAGGTAGTCCTTTGACACTGAATCCTCCTCAAATTAAATTAAATGATAATGAGGGGGAAAAAATTGATACTTCAAAGTTAGGAACATATAAATTAATATATTCTGTCACTGATAAGGGATTAACTACTACAAACATAAGAACTGTTGTTGTAAGAGATACAATTCCACCTGTAATATATTTTCCAGAAGATAATATCGTAAAGGTATCAGAACTTAATGGATCTTATGTTAACAAAGGAGTATATGCTATTGATAATTCAAATATAGGTATTAAGGTTACTAATGTATCTTCATTAAGTAACGTACCAGGCAAGCATGTTATACTTTATACAGCAAAAGATCCATCAGGAAATACAACTAATGCAAAAAGAGTAATAACAGTAGTAAATGATTAAAATGTTATATAAAAATTACTAATTATGTTAGTAATTTTTTTATTTTATTTAAAAAAACTTGACAAAATTCTACAAGAAGCATATACTATACTGGTATACCTAGTTGGTATAGTAGTATAGGAGGCTTTAATATGAATAAAAAAGATGTAATAATTGAAGAAGCACGAAAATTATTTAATTCATATGGCTATAAAAAAGTGTCAATGGATGAACTTGCAAAACAAGCAAATGTTACAAAAAAAACAATTTATTCTTACTTTAAAGACAAAGAAGAACTATTTAAATACTTTATAGAAGAAGAACTATTAGATATAAAAAACAAAATAGAAAAACAAAAGAAAAAAGGTTCTTTTATAGATAATTTATCTAATAGTATTATCGTTATGTTAAAAGTTAGAAAAGAAAGTGGAATAGTAAGAAATTTAATAAAAGATAAAAATGATTTACAAAATATTTCATTTTTAAAACTATATGATGATGATATTATTAAATATATTAAAGATGTATTAACAGAAGAAATAAATAAAGGTGATATTATAGAATGCGATGTAGATTTAACAGCATTTGTAATATATAAAGTATTTGTAACAGTTTTATTTGAGTATGGAGAAGAAATTAATGAAGAAAAAGTTGCTAAAGAAATTACTTCTATACTAAAAAATGGATTAATTAAATAGGGAGGGTTTATAATGAAAAAGAAAAAAGCAAAAGAAAACAAATTATTTAGAAACATTATAATATGTGCAGTATTAATAATACCTTTTATGTACAGTTTTTTCTATTTGAAAGCTTACTGGAATCCATATGGTGAAGGTAACATCGATAATTTACCAGTAGCAATTATAAATAGTGACGAAGGAGAAAAAGGTGAATCATTAGTTAACAGTATTAAAGATTCTAAAAAATTAAAACTAGACGTAGTTAATGAAAAAGATGCAACAGATGGTCTTAACGATGGCAAATACTATGCAGTTATTAATATTCCATCAGATTTTTCAAAGAATATAGAAAGTGCAGGAGAAGTAGAAAAAGTACATCCTACAATTACATATTCTCCAAATCAAAAATCAAATTATTTATCTAGTCAAATAATTAATACAGTTGTTATAACAGCTGAAAAAAGTTTAGATAATGAAATAAATTCAGGAATCATTGCTTCTTTAGAAGATAAACTAAAAGAAGTTCCAGATAGTTTAAATACTATAAGTGATGGTTTTGGAAATTTGTTAGAAGGAACAAATAAATTAAAAAATGGAGTAACTGAAATTAAAACAGGTACTGAAACATTAAAATCAGGAATAGAAAGTGCTTATAATGGTAGTAAAACTATTAATGATAAACTTAGTGCTTCAATTGAAAGTTTAAAAAATGATAATACAGCAGCAATCGATAATGCAACACTTAATACAATAAAAAAACAAGTTAATGGAAGTGTAAACTCTACATTTACTGATGATTATAAAAAAGTAATAGGTGTTAAAGCAGTTGCTTCAGTTAAATCAACATATCAAGCAAAAATGAAACAAATAGAACAAGGATTACTTAATCAATTATCTGCATATGGTGTTACAGATGTAAAAGCTTATTGTAGTAGTTCAACAGTTAATGAAGCTTTAAAAAATTATTGTAATTCATATATACAATTAGATACTTTAGTAAGTCAATTAAATGATTCTTCTAGTATACTATATATGTCTATATATAATACAGCTGTTGAAGCTTCTTATACTGCTTCAGTACAAACTGCAAATACAGTTAGTGAAAATGTAGCTAAGAGTGTTGCAACAAGTGCAAAAAAACAAGCAACTGAAAAATCAATAGAATCACTTACAACTTTAAATTCTGGAATAAGTTCATTAACAGATGGATTATATAAATTAAATGAAGGTTCAACTTCACTTTATACAGGAATTACAACTTTAGAAAATGGTACTGTTACATTAAATAGTAGCGTTTCAAGTGCTAAAAAAGAATTAGATAATAAAATATCTGAAACAAAAGAGGAATTAAAAAAAGTAGATTCTTTATCCGAATATGCTAAAGAACCTGTTAATATAGAAACTAAAACAGTAAATGAAATATCAAGTTATGGTACTGCATTTGCTCCATTATTCATTTCTATTGCTTTATGGGTAGGAAGTTTAATGATGTTTATAGTTCTTTACTATGACAAAAACGAAAGATTTGGATTACTTGGAATTGATTCAGAAAAAAGAGTTAAAAGAACACTTGCATATCATGGACTTGCAACATTGTCTGGCGTTTTATTAGCATTCTTACTTCAAATCTTATTAGATTTTAGTATTACAAATATATTCTTATATTACTTTGTAATTGTGTTAGTTTCAAATTGTTTCTTAGCAATTATTGAATTCTTAATAATGAATTTTGGTGATATAGGTAAGTTTGTAGCACTTATTATATTGGTATTACAACTTGCAGCATCAGGTGGTACATTCCCAATAGAAACAGTAACTAAAGGATTTAGATTCCTAAACCCAATTTTACCAATGACATATACTGTAAAATTAATAAAAGAAACTATAGTTTCAATTGAAAGTTCTTTACTTTTACAAAACTTATTAATAGTTGGTTTAATATTTGTTGTATTCTTCATAGTAAATATAGTTATTGATAAAATAAAAGAAAATAAAAGCAAATAAGTTATAACTTATTTGCCTTTTTTTATAATTTTCTATATAATCCGATTGCTTTACCCAATATTGTAACATTATTTAATATTATTGGATCCATAGTATCATTTTCAGGTTGTAATCTAAAATATCCTGATTCTTTATAGAATGTTTTTAAAGTAACTTCATTTTCATCAGTCATAGCGACTACTATTTCACCATTTCTCGCACTGTTTCTTCTTTCTACTATAACTATATCTCCATCTAATATTCCTGCATTAATCATACTTGTACCACTTACAAGAAGAGTAAAAACTTCTTTGTTATTTGGAATTAAGTAAGCTGGTAATGAAAAATATTCATCAGGTCTTTCAATTGCTTCGATAGGACTACCTGCTGTTATTTTACCAAGTAAAGGTACAGAAACTACTTCCTCATCTTTTATAGCATATTCATTTTCTACAAGTAATTCAATAGCTCTATTTTTTGTATCTTCTTTTTTAATAAAACCTTTACTTTCTAGATTAGCTAAATGTGCATGTATAGTAGCAGGTGATGATACGCCAAGATCAGCTCCAATTTCTCTAATAGTGGGTGGGTATCCATGTGATACCATATATTTTTTTATGTATGTAAGAATTTCATTTTGTCGTTTTGTTAATTCTTTCACAAGTAACCTCCTTTATTACATTTACAGTTTAACATTATTTTTACAAAAAGTCAAACAAATGTTTGTAATTACAATTGACACGAACAATTGTTTGTGATAAACTTATTTTAGTGAAGGAGAGATAGTATGAGAGAAATGATTAAAAGTAAAGGAATAATATTATTTATATTGGTATTCTTAGGAGTTACATATGTTAATGCTATTGGAACTGTTAGAATGGAAGAAAGTTATAAGATTGAAAATAGTTATGTAGCTCTTAATACTATATAACTATTTTTATTTTAAACATTTTTTGACAAAAAAAGCTAATAATAAATTATAAAATAAATAAAGGTGATACTTTTTGAGAAAATACTATCTTTTTAACATAAGAAAAGAATTTTACCTAGTATATAAAAACAATTCTTATGTATTATATAAAACTTTAGAAAATTTATATAAATTAAAAAAAGAAAATTTATCATATGGTGTTTCTCTTTTCAATCAAATATGTGATAGAATACCAAAAAAACAAGTAGAAAACTGTTTTTTTGAATATATAAAAATAAATAATGATAAATTTTTAATAAATGAAACAAAAGAAGAATCATTAGTAACAATTAAAAATTCTTGTATTTTATATAATACAAATATGAATTATCCAAAATCCATGGGAAGTATATATTCAAGTAATATGTGTATTTTTGTAGTTGATTTTAAAAATGAAGACTATTTTTGGTTAGATGAGCATATTGTAATAAAAAACAAATATACATTAATATAGACTTGTAATATTTGCTTAATTTTAGTAAAATGTAAGTTAGGAGGCAATAAAATGGAATTATTTTTAGATATATTAAAAATATTAGTAGGATTAATAGCAGGTGGAGTTATAGGATTTTTTATAGCTCGTAATTATATGAAAAAATATTTAAAGAAAAATCCACCTATTAATGAACAAATGATTAAAGCTATGATGACTCAAATGGGTAGAACACCTAGTCAAAAACAAGTTAATCAAATGATGAAATCAATGAGTAAATATATGGACTAAAATATCATTTAATTGATATTTTTTTATTCTATTTTTATTTGTCGCATACAATAAAATAGGTGATTTTTTATGATAACTATAGGAGTTGTATGTAGAATAGATAAGACTGAAAATAATGATGTATATGTTTTTAATAAAAAACTTTGTGATTATTTAATACTTGAAAATGTAAGAATTATTCCATTAATAAATTATGATATTTCTTTGTTAAAACTTTGTGATGGTTTTATATTACCAGGTGGTGATTATGAAACAATTGATTTTTTAGTAATAAAGTATGCTTATGAATTTGATTTATCTCTTCTTGGAATATGTATGGGTATGCAAAGTTTAGGTAAATATTTTAATGGAAATTTGGAACTAGTTGATAATCATTATTCAAAAAGTGATTATCATTTTGTAAACATAGACTCATCATCAAAAATTTTTAAAATATTAAATCGTTCTAAAATTAAGGTTAATAGTAGGCATAAATATAAGTTATCAAATACTGATTTAAAAATATCTGCATATTCACAAGATAATGTTATTGAAGCAATTGAAGTGCCAAACAAAAAATATATTATAGGAGTACAGTGGCACCCCGAATCAATGATTTCATATGATATAGTATCAAAACAATTACTTGATAGTTTTATAGAGTCATGTAAGGGGGAATAGGTGTGAATTTACATGATATATTAAAAATAAGTAATGGTGAAATTATAAATGGAAATATATTAGATCAAAAGATAGGTAATATTCAAATAGATTCTAGAAAAGTTGAAATAAATGATATATTTATATGTATAAAAGGCAAAAACGATGATGGACATAATTATATAAAGGAAATAGAAAATAAATGTAGCTGTATTATTGTAAGTAAAGATGTTATTGTCACATCAGATGTTTTAGTAATAAAAGTAGATGATACTATATCATTTATGGGAACTCTTTCAAATTATATACGACTTAAATATATAAATATTCCTTTAATAGCAATCACAGGTAGTGTGGGAAAAACTACTACTAAAGAATTACTATATCATGTATTAAATGAAAAATATAAAATATTATATACTAAAAAAAATTATAACAATAATATAGGTGTTCCTATGACGATTTTTAATTTAAATGAAATTTATAATTTAATAATTTTAGAAATGGGTATGAATCATTTAAATGAAATAAGTAATTTATCAAAAATGGTTTTACCAAACACATGTATTATAACTAATATAGGAACTTCACATATTGGATATTTGAAAAGTCAAAAAAATATTTTAAAAGCCAAACTTGAAATAACAGATGGTCTTAATGATGGTATATTGTTATTAAATAATAAAGATAAATATTTAAAGAAAATTAAAAAAAATAAAAATAATATTGTATATAATATAAATGAGTTTAAAGTATATAATGTAATTACTACATATGAACATTTATTCTTTTCAATAATTTATAAAAATAAGAATTATAATATAAAATTTAATATTCCAAACAGTTCATTAATTAACAATATATTACTTGTTATTAAAACAAGCTTAATTTATGGAATGAGTATAGAAGATATAATAGAACGTATTAGTACGTTTGAACAAATTTCAGGAAGAAATAATATTTTATTATTAAAAGATAATATAATTTTGGTTGATGATTGTTATAATTCTAGTTATGAATCATTAATAAGTTCTTTAAATATGATTAAAAATTTTAAAGATAAAAAAATAATTATATTAGGTGATATTCTAGAACTTGGTAGTTATTCAAAAAAAATCCATTTAAAAATAGGACGATTTTTAAAAAAGTATAAGATTAAAAATAATATTTCTGTTATTACAGTAGGCACAAATATGAAATTAATAAATAAATATGTTAATTGTTCAAGCTTTAATACAAGTGAAGAAGTTATTACATTTTTAAGTGATTTAAATATTACAGATTGTTGTATATTACTTAAAGGTTCTAGAGGAATGCATCTAGAAAAAATAAAGGATGCTTTGATTATAAAGGATGCTAGTTAATTAACTAGTTTTTTTGTTATTAGTTTTATTGAAAATATTTATATAATATATTAGAATAATTGGAAAAAAAGGAGAATAAATTATGTTGAATAATAAAGAATTAAATGAAAAAATAAAAGCTTTTTTAAACGCTAAAGAAAAAAGTAATTTAAGGCAAACAGAAATTCTAATGAAAAATGCCTTTAGTAGTGATTATTTGATGTATGATGTTGTTAATTTTATTTCTTTGATTAAAGATGACTAAGAGTTTATAAATTATATAGACTTAGAGAATTTAGAAAATAAAGTAATAGAAACTAATAATGAAGTATGTATTGGGGCATTAATAGATAATATAGAAGGTGTAAATATACAAAAATTAGAAGACGCAGTAATAAATATGAAAAATGCATTTATTTTATTTAATTTTGCTCGTATAACAATAAATACAAATAAAGAAAAATTAGAAAATGCAATAATAGAAATAAAAAATGCTAAAAATATATATAATTTTGCTCGTTATATAAAAGGAGCAAACATAGAAAAACTAGAAAATGCGATAATAGAAACAAATGATGCTGAATATATATATTTATTTGCAAAAGATGTAAAAGGAGCAAATTTGTATAAATGTCTTTATGAAATAAAAAAATTAAATTCACAAAATGATTTTTCTAATTTTGAAATTTCTCTTGAAATTAATATTATATTAATAAATTTAGCAAGTATACATAATTGTGTAGATGCAGAAGAAAAAAAACAAGTTTTAACAGATCTTATAAGTAATCGATATGAAGATAACAATGAAATTAAGTTAGGTGTCTATTTCGATTATTTAAATAATCCTGAAGCTACAAACAAAGATTTAGATAAGTGTGATAGAGAATATTTGGATTATATGTGCTCACTTGAAGAAGCAAAATCAAGTAATAATAAAAAAGAGAAAAAAATAAAAAAGGGATTTTATAAATTTCTTGGATTATAATATATATGTTACAGAATTTAAATAAAAGAAGATACCATTGGGTTATTGATGTGAATATAAAAACAAAATAAAAACGCTTTAACAGCGCTTTTTTTATTGGGCTACTGGCATTTTTATATATGGTAATGACTTATATTTTAAAACTTTTATATCTTCATTTTCTTTTTTATTATCAAATTCATAAAAATTATCTTTGTTGCTTAAATAAAGTTCTGGATTTTCTCTTGTAATAAGGTGCTTTAATGTCATTAATTCTTCAATATCAGAACCTTCTAATATTTTTTTATATTCTTTAATTATTTCTTTATCATCATTATTTTTTATAAAACTTTCCCATTTTAATAATTTATCAAATCTACTTAATTGTAGTTTAATTTGTTCTAATTGATTAACATATATATGACAATCAGATATCGTCCAGTTTAAATTACCAACTTCTAAATTAGATACTTTTGCAAGTAAACTAAGTAAAATTGCATATTGTGTTACATTGAATGGATTGCCAATCGGCATATCATTACTTCTTACATCTACATTAATATTTAATTTTCCATTAGAAACTTTATATGTACTTGCCCATACACAAGGTTCTAATACACCAGTTTTAAGTAAATTAGCTTGTCTTAATGATACAACATTTCTTCTACTTGTAGGATTATTTTTTAATGAATATAATACATTATCAAATTCTTTTGTTTCTTTAACGACATATCCATAAGCAGTACCAATGGTATGAGCATATTCAGGTCCATAGTAAATAGCTTCTTTTATGGTTCTATTTTCCTTTAAACTACTAGCAGTTAGATTAGTATCATTTCCATATATGTCTTTTACTTTTACAATATTTTTTTTATTTTCATTAATATATGGTTCATATATACGATATATACCATCATCATCTATCATCCAGTCATCCCATATATGATTTTGTCTATCATGAAGCCATTTTACATCATTAGTTTGTGCTTGATATATCCAAAGTAGTTCTGTAATTGTATTAGCAAGTGCTACTTTTTTTGTTTCAAGAATAGGAAAAGATTTACCAACATCTAATTTAAAATATACTCCTTCAATAGATAAAGTATCAATTCCTGTTCTGTTTTTGCACAATTCTCCTTTTTTTAATATTCTTTTTAATATGTTACAATAAATTTTATCCCAGTTAGTTACAATAGCAGTTTTTCTATTTATTTCATATTTTTTTCCATCTATATCTATCATATTATCACCTGTAATAATTGTATCATAAACAAAAAGAAAAAGCCATTAAAGGCTTATCTAATTATTAATTCTTTCTTTTTAGATAGTTCATTATCTAATAATTCACTTTCATATACCAAAATTCCATTTAATCTATTTAAATAAATACTTGGAACTGTAAATCCGTGAATTAAATCAGCTCTAGAAATAATAGGATCAAATATACTTAAATCTAAGTTAACATCCTTATTAAATATTCTACAAGTTTTTGTTATATTCACATATTTAGTTAAAATTTTTGAAATTTGAATTAATTCATCTTTACTAAATTCTTGACTTAAATAATTACAAAAAGTTTCACTGTTAGAATATGTAATTAAAGAAGTTAATATGTTCTTTTCCATATTAGAAAGTTCTTTATTTCTTGCAGAAGTAAAAGAAATCTCATGAGCTTTTTTTGGTAATATATTTTCAGTTATAGTTGGAATATGATCAATTATATAATTTCTTTCCATTTTTCCTTTTTTTGAAATCTCCATATACTTTTCGATTCCCATTTTTTCCAATTGCTCTCTTGTAACAATTGCATTTAAATTTATTTTCATAAACGTTCCCCTTTCAGATATGCAATATATTATACAAAAAAAAATAAATTTGTCAAATCTTGTTTTTATATATATATTATTATATAATTATAAACAGGTGATTTTATGAAAATAAAATATGAATTATTAAAAAAAGAAAATAATACGAAAGCTAGATATGGTCTTTTAAAAACTAATCATGGCGAATTTAATACACCTATGTTTATGCCTGTTGGAACACTTGCAAATGTTAAAACATTGACACCCGAAGAATTAAAAGCTATGAATAGTGCGATAATTCTTTCAAATACTTATCATCTATGGTTAAGACCTGGAGAAGATGTTGTTTCTAAAGCTGGTGGGCTTCATAAATTTATGAACTATGATGGACCAATACTAACTGATAGTGGTGGTTTTCAGGTTTTTTCCTTAGCAAAGAAAAAAGATATTGTAGAAGAAGGGGTTACTTTTAAAAGCCATATAGATGGTAAAAAACTATTTTTAACTCCAGAACTTTCAATTCAAATTCAAAATAAACTTGATAGTGATATAGCAATGAGTTTTGATGAATGTATTCCATATCCTGCAAATTATGAATACGCAAAAAAAAGTACAGAGAGAACTATTAGATGGGCAAAAAGAGGGTTAGATGCTCATAAAAATGAAAATCAATCTTTGTTTGGTATTATTCAAGGTGGAGAATATGAAGATCTAAGAAAGTTAAGTGCCGAAGAAACTGTTAAAATGAATTTTGACGGTTATTCAATTGGTGGAACAAGTGTTGGAGAAGACAAAACAACAATGTATAATATGATCGATTATGCAATTAAATATTTACCTGAAGATAAACCAAGATATTTGATGGGAGTAGGAGATCCTATAGATATAATTGAGGGTGTTATTAGAGGGGTTGATATGTTTGATTGCGTATTACCTACAAGACTTGCACGTCATGGAAATGCTTTTACTAGACAAGGAAAAATTAACATTAGAAATTTGAAATATAAAGAAGACTTTGAACCTATAGAACATAATTGTGACTGTTATACTTGTAAAAATTATACAAAAGCTTATATAAGACATTTAATAGTGAGTAATGAAATGTTAGGTGGAAGATTACTATCAATTCATAATATAAGGTTTCTAATTAAATTAACTGAAGAATTAAGAGAAGCAATAAAAAATGATAATTTATTAGAATACAAAGAAAAATTTGTAAAAGAATATTTAGGAGAATAAAATGATAGAAAAATTAATAGAAAACTCTAAGGCTCAAATAGATGATATATTAGCACAACTAAGACAGATAATTAATGAAATAAATTCATTGAATAAATTTATTAAAATGTATCAAGCTGATGAGTTAGATGAAGTAAAATTGGAAAATTTTAGTTATCTAAATGAAAACGATAAAATTGAGTTATTAAATTTAATAAAAACACTTCCAAAATTAGATGCAAATGTATTTTC
Source organism: uncultured Mycoplasmatota bacterium (assembly GCA_900546275.1). Taxonomy (GTDB): domain Bacteria; phylum Bacillota_I; class Bacilli_A; order RF39; family UBA660; genus UMGS872. The sequence goes on along the minus strand of URCH01000003.1, from coordinate 62,178 downwards.
CGGGCAAATAAAAAGGATAAAAGAAAAAATTAACAAAATTATAGATACAATTAAAGATCAGAAACATCAACTAGAATTGCAATATGAAAAATTAAATAGTATTATTTTAAATAAGAAAAAAACAATAACTATCTTAAATGAACATTCTAAAAGATTTATTTCAAACAATGAAATAGATTTAATAATAAATTCATTAAATTGTGATGAGAATATGCAATATGAATTAACAATGGAACTTGCAAAAGATAATGCTAATTATTTAAAAAATGTAATAAAGTCAAAAGAAGATAATTTAATTAAAACTGAAATAAAAGAAGATTTTATAGAGGAAAAAGAAGAATTCGCAGAAAACGAAATTCCTGATATGTGTAGAGAATGTTTAAATGAAGCAAAAATACTAAGAGAAAATTTTGATTATTATATTACACAAGGGTACAGATATAGCAAAAATATTTCTTCTTCTGATTTTAGTGAGGTTATAGAAATTCAAAAAAAATTAAAAATATGTTATGACTCGTTAGAAACTGCTTGTTTGTTAGGTGAACCTTTAGATGAATATTATCAAGAGTTATTAGATGTTGTAGATAAAGCTAATGATTTATACTATAGATTAACAAGTATAGAAGAAAGTAAGAAAGATAATTTTTATGACAAAGAAGCTAAAACTTTATTAATATTTTTAGGTGAAAATGGCCATTCTACCTTAGAAAATGAAATGCCAGCAAGCTGTATTAATACAATTGGAAAAATGAAGTCAGTTATCACTATGTTACCAAAGGAATATGATTCGTTAGAACCTCATAAGTTAAAAACTGATAATTATAGTAAAGAGTTTTTGCAAAAATATATGGTTAAAGAAATAAAGAATGGAAGTAATAGAATTATTTTATCTAGATTTGGAGTAAATTTTGGCAAGTATGTTAAAAAATATGAAAATATTAACCATGCTATTATAGTGTTTGGTGTATGTAAGAGTACTCCACAAGATAAAAAGCTTAATTTTGAAAAAGCTTTAAAAACATGTTATGACAATTCAGATTATATTGATGAGATATTGAATTTTTTACAGATTCAACCTCAAAAATATGAACAATTAACTACTGATGAAAAGAAAAAATATGAAGAAAAAGTAGAATTATTTGTTGAAAATCAAAATGAAATGTTAAAAAATTTAGAAAGTAGTTGCTTGTCAAATACAAATGAAAGGAAGATATAATTATGGGAAATGAATTATTAAATTATTTGAACTTTCGTTTAGAAAATGATAACAAAATTATGAAACAAATTAATGAAAAAAATAATTTATTAAAAAAATGTGATTTAGAAAATATTCTTTTTTTAGATTACAATTTATTTAATAAACTTTGTCAAACATTTGAATTTAAATTTGACAAAGAAACATTAGAATTTTTAAACAACTACTTTTTATTAGATGATAGTGTAAAGAAAGTTATAATTGATGTTGGATTTGATGACAAACAAATTAATTGCATTAATTTATTAAAAAATCAAATAAATAAATTAAAAGAAACTAATGATAAAGACTTAATAATGCAACTTGAAAATGAAATATTTAATATTGAATTATTAATTGAAAAAATAAAAGATCAAGAGGAAATAATAGATGAATTTGATTTTATAAATGAACTTTTAAATAATGAAAATATATCTTTAAATAAAAAGATAAATTTGTTTTTACACGTAAATAATTATAATGAATTAATATATACAAAAACTCAATCATTACAAGAAAATGTTTTATTAGAAGATGAATTATTAATTCCTATTTTCAGTAAGTATGATATAGATTATAATAAAATAAGTGGTGAATTAATTAATTATCTTAAAACAAATGGAAATTATAACAAAATAGAAAATAACTTGGAAACAATGAAATTAAATAATTTGGAATTTTTATTTAATAAATATGAAGTCTTAATAAATATTTTAGTTCATTCAAATTCTGAAATAATTGAAAAAACCGTACAAGAATGTGAAGAAAACAATATTTTAGAACTTTTAAAACTTTATCCAACTATTTTAATTCCAAGAATAAAAAATACGTTTTTTGAAGGAAGAGTCAAAAAAAATAATGCGAAGAAAAAAGTTATCAATAAGAATCATAGAGTGGGGTTAAACAATACATTTTTTAAGAATATTGAATTTTTACACCAACACAATTTAAATCCTTCTACTGTTTTTCTTAAATGTAGTAGTTTCTTTAGTCATTCTGCGTCACATGCAGATTTAATATTAAGAAAATATGGTATAAATATTTTTGAAAATAAAACATCTGATATGATTAGTTTTCATGTTTTTAGATCGAGAGATGATTTGCTTTTAGAAAGACTTGATAATGCTATAGAATGTGGATGTTATGAGTATATTTCTGATAATATATCTAGATTAAGTTGTTCTGATATTAACTTTTATAGAGTTAAATATGCTATTTCTAATGGAATAAATCCATTTAAATATATGAATGCTAAAAATGGTATTACAAAGAGAGTTTTAATGGGTGAATTTACGACTTCAACTTCAAATTTTGGAAATAAAAAAGAAGATACATATGGGTTATATAATGCTGTTAAATATGAAAGTGAACAAGAAAATTATTATTTAAAATTAATAAATGAAAACACAAATTTATTTGGTTTAAATTACAGCAGTGGAATTATTGAACAACTTGATAGTTTGTTTTTAGATAATGATAACAATTTGATATACAATTTTAATGGTGTAATTATATCGAGAAATAAAGTTATAAGATATTTACAAGTTTTTAACTCTGAAGGTGTAAAAATTAATGAAGATTTATTAATTTATATAGTTACATTTAATACAATGCTAAAACAAGAAGAATTAAATAATGTAATTTCTTGCGTAAAAAAAATAAATTTGGAGGCAAAAATATATGATAAAAGATTTATATAATATTGGTTTAAATGAACAAGAAGTTGATGAAATAATTGATGAACTTGGATATGATACGGCACTTAATTTATCATGTAATTATGAATTGATAAAAAAAAATATTGAATTATTAAAGTCTTATGGAATAAAAAATATTAAACAACTAATTATTTATAAAGAAGATTTGTTTTTAAAAAATGTTAATGATATAGTAAAAATGTTTTCAGGTTATAATATTCCCGTATTTGTTTCATTAATAAATGAAGATGTAACAACTATTGATGAATTATTTTAGTTTTTATAGAAAGAGGAGAAAAAATGAAAAAAATAATATTTGGTTTTATATGTAGCGTTCTTACTTTAAGTTTATTTACAGGATGTGGTAATAAAGAAGTTGAAAAAACAGATAATAATGAAAATAAAGCAGAAGAAAAAACAAAAGGTAAATGTAAAGCAGTTGAATGCATTAAACAAATAAATGTTGAAAATACAGTAGAAGAAATCAATAATATAATTGGTATAAATGGCGAATTAATTGATGAAAAATATAATAAATATTATTGGAAATTATCAGAAGATGTCGGAATTGAAGTAGCTTATTATTCAAGCACAAAAGGAACAATTAAATTGGATATAGATAAAAGTAAAATAGCTATTAAAAATGTTGATTTTTCTAAATATAATGAATTAAAAGATAAAGTAAAAAGTGGAATTACATATGATGAATTTAAAACATATCTAGGAAATGTTGATGGTGTTATAGTTGAAAAGAGTAGCTATTCAACTAAATATACATGGGCGAGTGAAGATGGAAGTTATATTAATGGAACATTCTCTAATAGTTCTAACAAATGTACCCTTTTAAGTGGTGTTGTAAAATAAAAAAGATCATTTGATCTTTTTTTGTTTTATATGATCTATTATAAAATCATCATTGTATTTATTTTTGAATAATAATAAATTATAATACATTTCAGTAATTTCTTTATTTTTAAGTATTGTATTATTACCCTCAATTATATTATCAATTATTTTAAATCCGGCAATTTTATTTAAAAATCCATATGTCATTGCATTAAATGAATATATATCAAAATATTCATCTATTTTACCAATTCTTTTTTTATAATATGAATAAAAAGCATTTTGATTAGTATTTTTAAATTCATCAAATTCACAACTTATCATATCTAATAAATAAGGTGTGTTATTTTTAACTATAAAATTATGTACACCAATATCAGAATGAATTATATTTTGATTATTCAATTCTAATATCAATTCTTTAGCTTTTAAAAGTAACTTTATTTTATTCTTTGTACTATCAAAAGCATGATCATTAAAAGGTACACTTTTTTTTAATAGTTCTGTAGTGAAACCAGAAGGTGTTTTGTCTATATATACAATGCCATCAGGAATTATAATATTTTTAGAAAATTTGTATTCATTTAATTTTTCTAGTTTATAAACTTTTCTTTTTATTATATTTATATCATTATCTTTAAATAAATTTATAACATAATTTTTGTCATCAATAGTATATAAATATCTATCATGTTCTATACCTTTATCTACAAATATTGGTATTAAATATTTAATTTCGTTTCTTTTAAAATATACTTCTTTCATAAAAATCACGTTTATTATTATATAATATAAATTCTATTTGTCAACTGCTTTAAAATTAATACCTATCATTGAAGAAAGGCTAGAAGTAAGAAGAAGTATTAAGTAATATAATATTACTTTAGCACTTAATTCGCTTCTAAAAAAAATAATGCTTATTAAGAACAATAATAAAATTATCATAGAACCAAATTTTAATCCTTCAAGCCATCCTTTAGAATTAGATTTTTTTCCTATTATAAAACTACCAATAAATATAGAAATAATAGGTATTAATATTTTTATAAATTTAAATAAACCATTACCTATAAAATTTATATAATAAAGAGAAGAAAAAATAAAAGTTAAACCAATTAAAAATGATAGTGAAAAAATAAAAGAAATTCCAAGTTTTTTAATATATTCCATATATATCCTCCTAATTAAATATATTAATTGAATATTTTTTTATTCTTATTATCATAATAAAAAAAGGTGATAACATGTATTTAAAAATAATTTCAAAAACATTGTTTTTATATTTTTTTATAATCTTAGTATATAGAATAATGGGTAAAAAAGAAGTTGGTAAACTTGGAATTGTAGATTTAATTGTATCAATCTTAATAGCAGAACTTGCAGCATTGTCTATAGAAGAGTATGATGGATCTATTTTAGTATCAGTTATACCAATTCTTTGTTTAGTAGTAGTTCAAGTAATATTTGGATTTTTTGGTCTTAAAAGTAGTAAACTTAGAAACATATTAGATGGTAAACCAGCTGTTATTATAAAAAATGGAAAACTTAATTTTAAAGAAATGGTAAAATTAAGATATAGTTTAGATGATTTAGTAAGTCAACTTAGAGAACAGGGAATTATGAATATCGAAGATGTAAACTATGCAGTTTTAGAAAATAATGGGAAATTATCTGTTTTTAAAGAAGAAAAAAACTATCCATTACCACTAATACTAGATGGTCAAATAGATTATAGTGTTTTAAAAGAAATCAAAAAAAATGAAAAATGGCTTAATTTAATATTAGAGAAAAATAATATAGATTTAAATAATGTTTTTTATGCATTTTATACAAAAGAAAAAACCTTTATAATAAAAAAACAAGATGTTTTATAATTTAAAAGATTTTTTTACATTATACATGTCATAAAAAGTTACAAACAAAATATTTATCGAAGTAGCTATAATAAGACTCCACATTCCTATTTTAAAAAGTGAGAAAACAAATAAAGCTAAAGTTCTTAAGAACATTGCAATTAAAGTTCCATACATAGCTTGTTTTACTTTTCCAATTGCTTGTAAACTACTACTTAAAGGAGCTTGTATGTAGTGAAATAAACATATAGGAGCAATGACTTTTATATAATTTACTCCACTTGTTGTATTATAAACGATTTTTAAAAGTAAAGATGGAAATAAAACTAATATAATGGTTGATGGAATACCAATTATTAAAGAAAATAAAATAGCTTGTTTTATTTTCTTTTTTGAATAATCATATTGCTTATTTGAATAACTATAACTAAGTGTTGGTATAAGTGCTTGTGATATAGCCATTGTAAAAAAAGAAGGTATTAATACAAGAGGCATAACATAACCATTAATTATTCCATATTCATTTACTATAAAATCATTTGAGTATCCAACTAATAATAGTGTAAAACTAAGTATAATTGGTTCTAAAAAGTAACCAATACTACCAATTATTCTAGAACTTGTAGTTGGTAAACTAATAGAAAGAATTTCTCTTAAATTATCCTTGTTAGGTTTAATGTCTTCTTTTCTAATTTTGAATTTTTTAGGTAAAAAGAAGAAAAATATAATTATTGAAGTAAGTTCACTTGCTATGTTAGAAAGTACTATAAACATAATAGTTACTTCAATTCCATACTTTAAAAAAATAGGAATCCCAACTATTAAAACAATTAATCTTACAATATCTTCTGAAATATTTGAAATAACATGAGGAAACATTTTTTGTTTACCAAAAAAATATCCTCTTATAATACTAGATATACTTATAAATGGCAAAACAAAACCAATTGATAAAATTCCTAGATATACTCTTGGTTCATGTAGTAAATTATTCGCAAGTGTTTTTCCAAATATAAATAAAAAGATAATAATTAAAACATTTACCACGATAGTTATAGGAAATGCAGAAGCAACTAAAACTTTATTATTTCTTTTATCTTCTGAAACAAGTTTTGAAATTGCTATTGGAAGACCTAGTTGTGCAAGTGCGATTAATAACATAAAAGTAGGCGATAAAATCATATATATTCCAATACCTTCTGTACCAACTAGTCTTGTCATCACGATTTTAATAATCATTCCTAAAATTTTTGTTATGAAACCACCAACAATCAATATAAGAGTAGATTTGACAAATTTACTTTTTTTCATAATTTCTCCTTTAAAATTATTTACTTTTCATATATAATATATATGTAAATAATAAAACTTTATTATTAGGAGGACCATATGGATATAAAATTTAATAGCTTGCAAGAATTGTATGAAAGAGTAAAACCTGCACTTACAACAAAAAGAGAAGAAATGAAAAGGCTTGGAATATATTACGTAAAAGAAGAAGATATATGGAATTACTTTAAAGAAACAAAATGGATTAAAGCAACAAATTTATCTTTATATCAAATGGTTTCAGATATATTAAATACAGATAATATTTTTATTGAAGAATATGTAAAGGAAAGAATTTCTCGTGAAGTAAGAATTCCAAATTTAGAAGAGTAGGAGAGTTTTTATGAAAAAACATGACAATATAACATATGATGTTTTATATAAAGCAGTAAGTTCATATATAGATAATGAAGAAGAATTAAAAATGATTACTAAAGCATATAAATATGCTTATGAAAAACACTTTGGTCAAAAAAGACGTACTGGCGAAGATTATATAATTCACCCATTAAATGTAGCTTTAATATTAACTGAGATATATGCAGACTATGAGTGTTTGTGTGCTGCACTTCTTCACGATGTTTTAGAAGATTGTGGTGTTCCAAAAGAAGAAATGGTAAAAGAATTTGGAGAAAACATTACGTCATTAGTGGAAGGTGTTACAAAAATAAATAAACTTAATTTTAAAGGTGCTACTGAAGCTATGCTTGCAAATCATAGAAAAATATTAGTTGGCCTTTCAGAAGATGTTAGAGTTATTATTGTAAAACTTGCAGATCGTCTTCATAATATGAGAACACTTTACGTATTACCTAAGGAAAAGCAAAAAGAAAAAGCAAAAGAAACATTAGATATATTAATTCCTATTGCTCATAGACTTGGAATGAATAAAATTAAATCTGAACTAGAAGATTTATCACTTAGATATTATAAACCTGATATTTATTTTGATATAGCAGAAAAACTAAATAAAACAAAAGCTGAAAGAGAAGCTATTGTATCAGAAATGAAAGATAATATAAGCAAAATACTTGATGAAAATAATATAAAACATGAAATAAAAGGAAGAGCAAAAAGTATATTTAGTATTTATAAAAAAATGGATAAAGGTAAAAAATTCAATGATATTTATGATTTACTTGCTTTAAGAGTTTTTGTAGATACAGTAGGGGAATGTTACCAAGCTCTTGGATACATACATTCAAAATATAGACCAATTCCTAAAAGATTTAAAGATTATATTGCTATGCCAAAAAGTAATATGTATCAATCACTTCATACAACAGTATTTGGGATAGATGGTTATTTATTTGAAATACAAATTAGAACATATGAAATGGATAGAGTAGCTGAAAATGGAATTGCATCACATTGGTCTTATAAGGAACATGGAAGTAATATAAAAGCAGATATGCATCAAGAAATGGAACAAAAATTACAATTCTTTAGAACAATAATGGAAATGAGAGAAGAAGCAACAGATGATAAAAACTTTGTTGAATCAGTAAAAGAAGATTCTTTTAGAGATTTAATATATGTATTCACACCTAAAGGAGATGTAATAGAACTTCCAAAAGGTGCAACTCCAATAGATTTTGCCTATAGAGTACATAGTGATGTTGGAGATCATATGGTAGGCGCTATTGTAAATGAAATGTTGGTTCCAATTAATTATGAATTAAAAGATGACGATGTTGTAAAAATAAATACTAATAAAAATTCTATGGGACCTAACTATGAATGGTTAAATATAGTTAAAACTCCACAAGCAAGAAATAAAATAAGAGCTTTCTTTAATAAACTTGATAAAGATGAAAATATTAGACAAGGTGAAGAAATATTACAAAAAGAATTAAGAAAAAGAAAAATCAGCTTTAATGAATTTTTAAGCCCTGAAAATGTAAAAAAAATAAAACAAGAATTAAAAATAAAAGATATTAAAGAATTATATATTAATTTTTCTAATAATAAAATTTTACCTTCAACTGTATATAACATTATTTATAATGAATCAGAAACAAAAAATGAAAAAATATTAAAAGATGCTACTAATAATAAAATAAAAGATATTAAAGTAGGAGCATCTGATATTTATGTAGAAGGTATTCCAAGCATAAAAACAAATATTGCTTCATGTTGTAAACCTGTGCCTGGTGAAAAAATAATTGGATATATTACTAAAGGAAAAGGAATTTCAGTACATAAAATTAATTGTTCAAATGTAATTAATTTAAAAGAAAGATTAATCAATGTATATTGGAATCCAGTTACTAGTAAAAAATATCCTGCAACTATTTTAGTTTATACTAAAAATGATAAAGATATATTACTTAACATAATTTCAAAATCAAATTCATCTAATATACCTGTTAAAAGTATAAGAACAGTAAATAATAATGATATAACAATTTATAGTATAACAATATTAGTAGATAATAAAGATAAATTACTTAAATTTATAAATGAAGTTAAAACTTTAAATCATGTTGTTGATGTACAAAGGAGTATTGGATGAAAACAGTTGTAACAAGATGTAAAAGTGCAAGTGTAAAAATAAATAAAAAAATAGTTGGAAGTATAAACGAAGGATTACTTGTACTTGTGGGTTTTACATATGAAGATAGTATAAAAGATATAGATTATATGGTAGATAAAATAATAAATTTAAGAATATTTAATGATAATAATAATGTAATGAATAAATCAGCTTTAGAATTAAACAAACAAATATTATCTGTTTCACAATTTACCTTATATGCAGATACTAAAAAAGGAAGAAGACCTAGTTATGTAAATGCATTAAAGTCAGATGAAGCAATTAAACTTTATGATTTATTTAATGAAAAATTAAGTAAATATCTTCAAGTATCAACAGGTGTGTTTGGTGAAGATATGGAAGTAGAAAGTATTAATGATGGACCTGTTACAATAATTTTAGAAAGTAGGTAAAATATGATAAAAAATAAACTTGATTTTAAATTGATTAATGTAGCGCTATTTGTACTTATTGTATTTTTAATGTATCAAACAAGTGGATTATGGATAGGAATACTTGCAAAGATAATAACCATAATAGCACCATTTTTCTTTGCATTTATAATTGCATATGCACTTAATCCATGTGTTAGATTTTTAAGAGATAAAGGATTTCCTAAATGGTTAAGTATATTAATAGTTGTTTTAGTAGTCCTTGGACTTTTAGCTTCTATTATAATAATAGCAGGGCCATTATTATTTGGACAATTATCTAGCTTGTTTACTGGAATAATATCATTTTTTAAAGAAATTTCATCAACATATGATTTAAATTTCGGTAGCATTCAACAAACTTTAAACGATACATTTACAAATATTTTAGCGGATCTTGGTAACTATGTATCTAATGGAGCAATTAACTTTATAGGAGTTTCACTTGGTGTCTTATCAGCAGCTTTAGTATGTTTATCGGCAGCTATATATTTCTTAATTGATATGGATAAAATAAGAAATGAAGTTAAAGTTATTGTTAAGAAAAAATCTAAAAAAGCATTTAGATATATTAAATTATTAGATGATCAAATGAAAAAATATTTGATTGGATTTATGAAAATTTTAATAATTAATTTCTTCTTGTATTCATTTGCATTCTTTATAGTAGGACATCCTAATGCACTACTTTTAGGATTTATGGCTTCAGTAGCATCACTTGTACCTTATTTTGGAGGAATATTTACTAATGTTATTGCTTTGGTTACTGCTTTTGTTGTTAGTCCAGCACTTTTTATAAAAACATTAATAGCAGTTGCAGTATTATCTGTTCTTGATGGTAATGTTATAAGTCCACTTGTATATGGAAAATCTAATGAAATTCATCCATTATTGATAATACTTGCAATATTTGCAGGTGGGTTATTATTTGGTATGGTAGGAATTATTTTAGCGCTTCCATTATCAATAATTGCAGTTACTACTGTTAAATATTTCAAATCTGATATTTCAGAAATAATAGATGATATGAAAGAAGATAAAAAAAGTAAAAAATAGTTTTTTACTTTTTAACTTGTATTAAAGGAGTAAGTTATGAAAAGGGTAATAAAAAAAGAAAAAATATTTAGATTTTGTAGTGTGATTTTTTTAAGTTCTTTATTTATATTCTTTAGTTTTAGACTTGTTTATAATTATATGAAAGAACAAAAGGCTAATTCATTAATTGATAATGGAATGCTTTCAACTAAAATTATTAATAGTTTAAAAAAAGAAAATTATTTATATAATGATAATAAATATATATTAAAAGATTTAGTTGAAAATAATTATGTTTCATACTCAGGAATTTTATGGAGAATTGTTTCAGTTGATGATGGAAAAATAAAATTGGTTTCCGATGAAAACGTTACAGTTTTACCATTTGGAAAAAATTATGATGAATCGAATGTAATTAAATGGTTAAATTCTACCTTTAAATCCAATTTAACGCAACCTGACTCATTTATTACTGAATTTGATTCTTGTGTTAATAATGTAGATAAAATAGAAAAATCTGATTGTAATAATAGTAAAAATTATGTTTCATTATTATCAATGAATGATTATATAGATGCAGGTGCGAATAATAGTTATTTAAATAATAATACATATTTTTGGCTTTCAGCTTTAAATGGGAGTGAACCTTGGTATGTATTTGATAATGGTGGTTTAAAAACAGATTCAAATAATCATATATATGGAGTTAGACCTGTTATAGTATTAAATGATATAGAGTATATATATGGAAATGGTACTAAAAGCTCTCCATATATCATATCTAATGAACCAGTCGATACTTTAAGTGAGATAGAACTTGGTAGTTATATTGATTACAGTGGATATACTTGGAAAGTAGTTTCAAAAGATGAAACAAGTGTTAAAGTTGTTTTATCTACTCCATTAAAACTTAATGATGAAGAAATTAAAAAAATATATTCTAAAAAATATAATTATTATAATTTAAATGATAGTACAGGAATAGCTTATTACCTAAATCATACATTCTATAATACTTTAAAAGATAAAAAGTATTTGAAAAAGGGAGATTTCTACATTGGAAAATTTGATACATATGATTTAGAAGAATTATATAATGAAAAAGTTAATGCTTATGTTGGATTATTAACTGTTGGTGATATTTTTGTAACACAAAATATAAATATGTATTTATTAAGTTCTGTTACTGATGATAATACAATACCTGTATTAAATGAAAATAACTCATTATTCTATAATTTCATTAGTTATGAATCAGGTATTAAACCAGTTATTTATTTAGATAATAAAGCAGAAGTAAAAGGTGGTATGGGTGATGAAAGTTATCCATTTGAATTGAGGTAATAAAATGACAACTAAAAAAAAGATAAAAAAAACAACTATATTATTAATTGTTTTAGATTTTTTCGCTATAGTATGTTTATTCTTAATGTATGGCCCTTTTTCATATTTTAGAGATTTATGGGTAACATCAGCTATGACAACTAAATCACATAAGTATTTAGCTAGAACATTTTTTAATGATAAAACTATTAATAAAATAACTTCAGGAAATTATGTTAAGGTTAGTGGGGAATCTACTGATGCTAGTGTAATTGAAGTTGGAAATATAAAAGAAAGCGATACTTATGATTCAATATATGAAGAACAAATATTAAAAAAAGATGAAGGTAACGATTTATATAAAATAATAGAAGTATCTGGAAGTAATTATAAAGGCTACATGGCAGTAATATATGATCCTTCTAGAATATCTTTAGCTCCTGCCAGGCGTTTTGGTAGGGGTGGAGAACCAATAGATCAAATAATTAAAAATAATGACGCTATTTTGGGAATAAATGCTAATGGTTTTTCGGATGGTAGAAGTGTAGGAAAAGGAAGTATACCTTGTGGTAATGTAATAAAAGATGGTAAAGCTATTTGGACAACTGGCTCTAAGGGAAACTTTATAGGATTTACTAATGATAACATTTTGATGCTTTATAGTGGTACACCTGAAGAAGCAATAAGTAAAGGTATACGTGATGCAGTAGAGTTTGGGCCATATTTAATTGTAAATGGAAAACCAGCAGAAGTAAAAGGTAATGGCGGTTGGGGTATCGCACCAAGAACTGCAATTGCGCAAAGAAAAGATGGTATCGTTCTACTTTTAGTAGTTGATGGTAGAAGTAGTTCAAGTGTTGGTGTTGATATGCAAGAACTAATAAATATATTTACACGTTACAATGCTTATAATGCTGCAAACCTAGATGGTGGTGGATCTTCTATTTTATATGAAAATGGTAAAATTATTAATAATGTTTCAACATTGCGTTATTTACCTACCGCTTGGATAGTAAAATAATTATGTAATTAAGTAGTTATTTATTCCATATTTTTCATTTAATGGATCAAAAAATAACGGACAAATTATTGGATTATATGTTAAATATCCAAAAATTATATATAAAATAATAATCATTAACAAAGAAGCTATATTTAACCAAGTATAGTTTTTTTTAGTACATAGAATTTTATATGAAATAAATTCTGTAATAACAATTGATATAAATAACAATATTATAGTTAATATAAGTTTTTCTCCAATTTTATAATATATAGGTAAATACATAATTAGAAAAATAATAATATTTCCTATACAAGATATAAATATACTAAATAAATAATTGTTATAATTAGTTTTTGTTTTCTTTAAAATTATATATTCTATAATACTATATATAAGAATTGAAGTAGAAATCATTTTCATATGTTCGAATATACTTTCATTTACAGGAAAAAATATTGAAAATAAGGTATTTGGCATCCATTCATATAAAAAATGACTAATAAAATTTAAAGCAAAAATACCAAAAATTGATATTATTTTTATTTTTTTTAAACTCAAAAAATCACCTCTATTAAATAATATGGTTAAAATATTAAAAAAAATGAATAAAAAAAAGGAAATTGGAAATTTTTGTCGTATATTATTATTAGGGTGTGGTATATGGACATTTTAACAAACGAGGAAATAAGTAATATTAGAAGTAGTGTAGATATTGTAGATATAATATCTAAATATATTCCATTAACACAAAAAGGTAAAAATTACTTTGGTGTATGTCCATTTCACGATGACCATTCTCCAAGTATGAGTGTTTCTAAGGAAAAACAGATTTATACATGCTTTACTTGTGGAGCAACAGGAAATGTATTTAAATTTATTCAAGATTATCAAAATATATCATTTAGAGAAGCATTAAAGACAGTTGCAGATTATGCTGGTATAAGCGTTAACATTGGAAAAATACAAAATAAAATAGTACCTAACCAAGAATTATATGATATATATGATATAAGCACAAAATTTTATCAAAATAATATAAATACAGTTGAAGGTAAAAAAGCTAAAGAATATCTACATTCAAGAAAAATAGATGATGAAATAATAAAAGAATTTCAAATTGGACTAGCCTTAAAAGATGATACTATGTTGGTAAGATTACTTACAAATAAAAAATACAGTAAAGAAAACATGATTAAAAGCGGGTTAGTTGTAAAAAGAGATAGAGGATATACAGATATCTATTATAACAGGATAATGTTTCCCCTTTATGATACTAAAGGTAATATAGTTGGATATAGTGGTAGAATATATAATGGTGAAAAAGATTCCAAATATATAAATACAATGGAAACAGAAATATTTAAAAAAGGGGAACTTTTATATAATTATCACAGAGCAAAAGATGAAGCTAGAAAAAAAGATCAAATAATAATAGTTGAAGGGTTCATGGATGTTATTAGATTGTATTCTGTTGGAATTAAAAATGTAGTTGCTACTATGGGAACTTCTGTTACAAAAACTCAAGCTAATTTGATAAAAAGAATGGCAAAAAATATAATTTTATGTTTTGACGGTGATGATGCAGGAGCAAAAGCTACATTTTCATGTTCAACTGAATTAAATAGTATGGGAATAATTCCTAAAATAATTAGATTGGAAGAAGATTTAGATCCAGACGATTATATAAAAAAATATGGAAAAGAAAGATTTGAATATAAATTAAATAATCCAATTAATGTAATGGACTTTAAATTAATGTACTTAAAAAAAGGCAAAAACTTTAATAACAATATAGAAAAAGCTAATTATATTAATAGTGTTATTGAGGAGTTAAATAAAATTGATGATGATATATTAAAAGAATTAACACTACAAAAAATAAGTAATGAATCAGGTATAGATATAGATTTATTAAAAAGTAAAATAAAACCAGTTGAAAAAAACATACAAAATGTAGAAAAAAAAGAAAGGAAAAAATACACTAAATACGAAAAAGCACAAATGTACTTAATATATTATATGTTAAAAAGTCCTAGTGTAATTAAAGCATACGATAGAAAGGTTACTTATATACCAACAGAAAAATATAGAAAACTTGCTTATGAAATTAGTTATTATTATAAAAGAAATAGTTCAATTGATGGAATAAATGAAGCTGATTTTATTACACATTTGTCAAGTGAAAATGAAAAATTGCTTAATGTGTTAGGTGAAATTAATAGTTTAGGCTTGAAAGATGAATTTACGCAAGATGAAATAGATGATTACATAAATGTAATTAATGAATTCAATTTAAAAAAAGAATGCAATAATTTAGGTGAAAAAATACATAATGAATTATCACCTATAGAAAAAGCAAAATTATTACAAAGAATTATAGATTTAAAAAAACAAGATTAAGGAGAAATATTATGATAAATGAAATAAAAGGTTATGAAGAAAGAAAACAAGAATTAGTAAAAAAAGGTAAAGAAAAAGGTTTTTTAACTTATGAAGAATTAGCTTCTAGTTTAAAAGGTCTTGATTTAGATGCTGATAGCTTAGATGATTTATATAACGTCTTTAATGAAAATAATATAGCTATAGTATCAGAAGATGCAAACGAAGATGGAACAAATGAAGATGATGGAGACAAATTATTATTAGATGATGAAGTTTTGACAAAAGATTTAACAATTAATGACCCAGTTAGAATGTATTTAAAAGAAATAGGTCAAATAAAACTTTTAACAATGCAAGAAGAATTAGATTTAGCTGATAGAATACTTGAAGGTGACGAACAAGCTAAAACAATTCTTGCAGAAGCAAATTTACGTTTAGTTGTTAGTATAGCTAAAAGATATGTTGGACGTGGAATGTTATTTCTTGATTTAATTCAAGAAGGTAATATAGGATTAATGAAAGCAGTAGACAAATTTGATGTTACAAAAGGATATAAATTTTCTACATATGCTACTTGGTGGATAAGACAAGCTATAACAAGAGCAATAGCAGATCAAGCAAGAACAATAAGAGTTCCAGTTCACATGGTAGAAACTATTAATAAACTTGCTCGTATTCAAAGACAATTAACTTTGGAACTTAATCGTGAACCAACTGAACAAGAATTAGCTAAAAAAATGAATGTTTCAATAGATAAAATACGTGAAATATATAAAATTAGTCAAGAACCTGTAAGCTTAGAAACACCAATAGGCGAAGAAGATGATTCACATTTAGGTGATTTCATAAAAGATGAAAGAAATATGAGTCCAGAAGAATATGCAACAAATGAAATGTTAAAAGATGAAATAGCTGATGTTTTATTAACCCTTACTGAAAGAGAAGAAAAAGTAATAAGATTAAGATTTGGACTTGAAGATGGAAAATCAAGAACTCTTGAAGAAGTTGGTCAAATGTTTGGTGTAACAAGAGAACGTATAAGACAAATTGAGGCTAAAGCATTAAGAAAACTTAGACATCCATCAAGATCTAGAAAACTAAAAGATTATATGGGTGACTAATGTTATCTAAAAGATTAAAAACAATTGCAAACTTAGTAGATACAAAAAATGTATATGATGTAGGATGTGATCATGCATTATTAGATATATATTTATCAAATAATTTTAATAAAAACTGTATTGCAATAGATGTAAGTGAAGAATGTGTATTAAAAGCTAAAAAAAACATTGAAAAAAATAATTCAAATGTAAAAGTTATTTTAAATAATGGACTTGAAAATATTAATATTTTACCTGATAGTACAGTTATAATAAGTGGTATGGGTACAAAAAATATAATTAAGATAATAAATAAAAAAAATATTGATAATTTAATTTGTCAATCTAATAAAAATATATATGAACTTAGAAAAAATGTATGCAAGTTAGGTTACTTTATAATAGATGAAGAAATTATATTTGAAGATAAATACTATATTATAATTAAATTTAAAAAAGGTTTAAAAAAATATACTGAAAAAGAGTTGTTGTTAGGTCCAATATTAAGTCTTAAAAAAAATGAAACTTATGTTAAATATTTAAATGAGTTAAAAAATAATATCGAAAAAAATATTACTAAATACGATGAAAACAAATTACAAAGACAGCTTCAAATATTAAATATAATAAAAAAAGAACTATAAAAAATAGTTTTTTTAAGCAAAGAATGTAGGCCCACCATTATCTACATTATTTGTATTTACTGTATTTATATTTTCTATATTGTTACTATTTGTACTTTCATTATTAGTAGATACTGTATTACTATTTACAGTATCTGTTTTTTTAAACTCATTCATAACTTTAAACATTGTTTTCGCATTTCTTACAACAGGAGTTATTTGTTTTATAGTAGGAATTGTTTGATTAATAATATTTAATGTTCGTTGAGTACCATTTAAAATACCACTCCAGTTTATACCATTTCTAAATATCCTACTAAATAATCCTGTACTTGTACGTGGTACACTAAAATATGGATAGCCTGTTATTCCATATGGAAAATAGTAGTTCATTTATAACACCTCTAAAATATTATATGAGCTATAGCTTAAAATTTTACAAAATATATTTTGGTAGTTTTAACTTTTAAATATTTAAAAGTTATGCTATACCTAACTATAGGTGATCGTCATGGATTTTCGTGATATTAAAGAATTTTTAAAAGATTCATTGAAATATATTATAATGATTTTAATTATACTCATAATAGTTATATACATTGTATCATTTCAACAAGTTATTGGACCCTCTATGAGCCCTACTTTAAAAGAGGGGGATGTTTTAATAGTTAATAAAATAGTATATAAATTTAGAGAAATTAAAAGAAATGAAGTAGTGTTCTTAAGTATGACGAAAAATTATTAATTAAGAGAATTGTAGGACTTCCAAATGAACATATTGCATATAATAATAATGTAATGTATGTAAATGGGAATCCTGTAAAAGAAGAATTTATAGATACAACAACAGATGATTTTGATATAAAAGAACTTGGATATGATGTTATTCCAGAAGGATATTATCTAGTGTTAGGAGACAATAGAAACAATTCTATGGATGGAAGAAATTTTGGACTTATAAAAAAAGAAGATATAATTGGTAAAGCATGGATAAGATTATGGCCACTAAATAAATTAAAAATTGTTAAATGATTGACATTTAAATTAAAATCTTATAAAATTATCACAGGCAAAGTTATTGAAAGGTAATAACGCAAAACTCTAGAACCTAAAGTACAATATGTTGTACTATGGTAGTCAGTTGCATTTATACTATTGTATAAATGCTTTTTTATGTTATACCTATAATAGGATGTGAAGAAAATGGCATATGTTAAATATAAAGAATTAACAAAATACTTTAATTTTAGTAAAGAAATAGATAAAACTAGTTTACCTAAATATGTAACGGATTATGTTGATGAAGGAGAAATAATATATAAGGCATATAAAACATTAAGTGATAGGGGAGTTTTTACTAATGACAGAATGGTACTTTTTGATTGTAATCCAATAAGTAAAAGCAAAAAATACATATAATACCTTATGATTCAATTTCAACCGGTGCAGTTCTTTTTAAAGCAACATCAGGTGCTATATTATTATCGTTTGATAGTGGATATCAAATACGTTTAAACTTTATAAAAATGGATGCACAAACAAAAACAGAACTTAGAAAACTATTTAGTTATATAATGAATAAAAAAAGAAAAAAAGATTAATTATAAGTAATAAATACTAATAAATTAAATATTTATTATTTTTTTTAAGTTATTTACAAAAATATTTTACAAAATATATTTTTATGCTATAATAATAATGTTAGAGTAGAAATGGGAGTGCATGAATATATGGCGAATAAAAGTAATAATATTTTGTCAACTATATTAAAATTTATAAAGTATCCATTTCTAGGTTTACTTTTTGTATTTTATAATATATTTAAATTTATTATGTATTCATTAAAAGGAATTTTATATGTTTTATATTTAATTGCAACACCTTTTATTTATTTATATAAAATGTTATTAAAAAATAAAAAACATAATGTTGATAATGTCGATAATGCCGAAAAAACTTTAAGAAAACAAGAAAGAATTCAAAGAAAAAATGAATTAATTGCTAAAAAAGAAAAAATAAGAGAAGAAAAAAGATTAAAAAAAGAAGAATTATATGAACAAAGAAAATTATTAAGAAAAGAGAAAAAAGAAAAATTACAAGCAGAAAAACTTTTAAAACAACAAGAAAGAATTCAAAAAAAGAATGAACTAATTGCTAAAAGAGAAAAAGCTAGAGAAGAAAAAAGATTAAGAAAAGAAGAATTACGTGAACAAAGAAAATTATTAAAACAAAATGATGATAAGTATTTACAAAGAATAAAAAAACAAGAAGAAAAAGAAAAATTAAAAAAAGAAAAGTTAGAGAAACAAACTGCAAAAGAATTAGAAAAAGAAAAATTAAGAGAAGAAAAACTTAGAAAAAAACTTGAAGAACAAGAAGAAAGAAAATTAGAAAAAGAAAAAGTTAGACAAGCAAAAGAAGAACTAAAGAAACAAAGAAATCAAATGACTTCTAGTCAAAAACTTGCTGCTTTCTTTAAAATGCTTCCTACAATACCTTCTCTTATTGGTAAAAAGATTAAAAATGCATTTTATAATATATCATTTGTTAAGAATGCAAGAAACAAAAGAGATATAAATAGACAAGCTCTAATGCTTGAATTTGATGGAAAAGACGCTGAAAAAAGTGCAAATAAAATAGTATATGTATATGAAGCTAAAAATCCTGAAGGGAAAATAGTTAAAGAACGATTTGCTGCATATTCAAAAGTAGAAGTTCACTCATTTTTACTTAGTGAAGGTTATGAAGTATATAGTATAAAAACTAACTGGCTTATTCAGAATTTATATAGAGAAGCTGGTAATCCAAAATTTAAAACAAAAGACTTAGTATTCTTTTTAACTCAATTATCTACTTATTTAAAAGCAGGTATTACTTTAGTTGAAGCATTAAAAATACTTTCTAGACAATATAAACAAAAAAAATATAAAAATATATTTAGAACAATGATATATGATTTATCAACTGGTGAAAGTTTTAGTAGCGCCATGGCAAAACAAGGAAATACATTTCCAAAATTATTGGTAAATATGGTTAAAGCTTCAGAATTAACTGGTGAATTAACTGAGTCACTTGATGATATGGCTGAATATTATACCGAAGCAAACCAAACTAAAAAACAAATGGTTAATGCTATGATGTATCCATCTATTGTATTTTTTATTTCAATAGTAGTAATTACTTTTATATTAATATTTGTTGTACCACAATTTGTTAAAATGTATGAATCAATGGATGCATCTAAGATCCCTGCGTTTACTAGATTTGTAATAGCAGTCAGTGATTTTATTAAAGCAAATATATTATTTATTGTACTTGGTATTGTTTTATTTATTATATTAATAATTGTTTTATATAAAAAAGTAACTCCATTTAGAACTATAATGCAATGGTTCTTAATGCATTTACCTGTTATTGGAAATGTAATAATATATAATGAAGTTACAATGCTTACAAAAACTTTTTCATCCTTATTATTTCATAATGTTTATATAACTGATAGTATGGATATATTAAATAAAATAACTAATAATGAAATATATAAGATGATAATAGTTGATACGGTTGCAAATCTTGCTAGGGGTGAAAAAATATCTTTGGCATTCAAGGATCATTGGGCTTTCCCAATTCCAGCATATGAGATGTTGGTGACTGGTGAAAGTACTGGTCAATTAGCAGAAATGATGCAGAAAGT
This sequence comes from uncultured Mycoplasmatota bacterium, assembly GCA_900546275.1. Classification (GTDB taxonomy): domain Bacteria; phylum Bacillota_I; class Bacilli_A; order RF39; family UBA660; genus UMGS872. Next base: position 41,089 of record URCH01000003.1, on the reverse strand, counting down.
CTCTGTATACTATCAAGACTTACATAAAGATATGGTTACTAAAATTAAAACATTAATGGAACCAATATTACTTGTTTTCTTAACTGCAATAGTTGGTGTAATTGTTTTATCAATAGTAATTCCAATGTTTAGTTTATATGAAACAATACAACAAATTTAAGGAGTTGACATGATGACGATTTATTATGCTTTTTGCTTTTTCCTTTTTGGAACTGTGTTAGGTTCATTTTATAATGTAGTAGGTTATAGGTTACCAAAGGGAGAATCATTATTATATCCAAGTTCTCATTGCACTAATTGCAATCATAAATTAATGCCATGGGAACTTGTTCCTATATTTTCATTTTTATTTTTAGGAGGAAAATGTAGTAAATGTAAACAAAAAATTTCATGGTTTTATCCAATATTTGAAACTGTGTCTGGACTTTTATTTATGTTAGCTTTCTTAATATTTGGGTTTAGTTACGAATTACTAATTGCCTTAACATTTATATCATTAATTTTAATAATAACTATTAGTGATTATAATTTCATGATTATTTCAGATGAAGTTTTAATATTTTTTGCAATAGTTTTAATTATTGAAATATTCCTTATATATGGTTATAAGATATTATTATATAGAATTATGAGTGCAATTATTGCTTCATTTATTATGTTCTTACTTAAAAAGCTTGGAGATTTTTTATTTAAAAAAGAATCGATGGGTGGAGGAGATATAAAACTTTTAGCAATTCATGGTTTAGTTTTAGGATGGCCTCTTGCTCTTATATCCATTTTTGTTGGCGCAATAGTAGGACTTCCTGTTGCACTTCTAATTTGTTTAAGAAAAAAAGAACATATATTACCATTTGGACCATTTTTAGGAGTGGGTGCAATACTTATATTGTTTTCAAAAGTTGATATAAATCAAATACTAGATTTTTTTACAATAATAAAATAAGCATGATAATCATGCTTATTTTTAATTAATATTTTCTTTATCTTTATGAGATATATTAGTAAAATCTATTGCTGTTTTTAAATCATATTCTGATGTACTTTCATATCTTTCATCATTATCAAGTTCAATTAATTTTAATATTTCTTCAATTGTTGTTTCACCAGCTACAACTTTTTCAAGGCCATCTTGAAGTAGGGTAGTAACATCTGATTTGTAAACTAATTCTCTTAATTTTTCTCTTGGAATATTTGCACTTAATGCATCTTTAATTTCTTGATTAATCATTAATACTTCATGTATAGCAACTCTTCCATGATATCCATTTCCACATTTTTCACATCCAACAGTTGTATATACATAATCTATATCACGACCTAATACTTTTTTTAATAATTTTTTCTCATATTCATTGGTAGGTCTTTTTTCAGCACATTCCTTACAAAGCTTACGCGCCAATTTCTGTGATATAATTCCTGTTAATGAACTAGCAAGAAGGTATCTTTCAACTTCCATATCTAGTAAACGTTCGATTGTATTTAGTGAGTTGTTAGTATGTAGTGTTGATAAAACTAAATGTCCTGTAATAGAAGCTCTAACAGCTATTTTAGCAGTTTCAGTATCACGAATTTCTCCAACCATTATTATATTTGGGTCTTGACGTAATATTGAACGAAGTGCAGTTGCAAATGTTAAACCAATTTCACTATTTGTTTGTATTTGGTTAACGCCTTCTATATCCATTTCGATTGGATCTTCTACAGTTATTATATTTGTATCTTCACGATTTAATTTTTGTATTATTGAATAGACAGTAGTAGATTTACCAGTACCAGTCGCACCTGTTACCAATATTATACCGTTAGGAACTTCAATCATTTTTAAAACTTTTTTTAGATTTTCTTCACTAAAACCAAGTGATTCAAGTCCTGCTAAACTTTTTGAATAGTCTAAAATACGTATAACTATTTTTTCACCTTCATTTGTTGGTATTGAAGAAACACGAAGGTCTAAATTCAAGTCTTGAAGTGTGGTTTTTATTGCACCATCTTGTGGTAGACGTGATTCTGTTATGTTCATTCCACTTATTATTTTTATACGAGTTATAAGATTTTTCTTTATACTATTTGGTATAGTTGCATAATCCATTAATGCTCCATCGATTCTTATTCTTATTTTCATATATTCAGAAAGTGGGTCAAAGTGAATATCACTCGCACCTCTTCTTGAAGCATCTACTAATATATCATTAACGATTTCAACAACCGGCATTTTTTCAAAATCAAATACTTTAATCACAATGTTTTCTCTCCTTTTTACTCTTAAAGGACTAGCCTTTATTCTAAAAATATTATATAATAGAAATATGATAATATCAAGATAAAGGGGCCTGTTTTATGCAAAAAAATAATAAAGGATTTATGATTACTGAAGTTTTAATAGTGTCTACAATAGTGTTTAGTATTCTAATATTTATGTATGCTCAGTTTAGAAGCGTTTATAATAGTTTTTACCAAACATTAAAATATAATCCTGTAGAATCAATATATAAAGCAAATGAAATTAAGAGTTTTATAGAAAGTGATGCTAAGAACAATATTGTTGATTTACTTTCTAATAGTCAAAATAAATATTTAGATATTACAGAATGTAATATACAAACTTATAATGATGTAAAAATGTGTAAATTATTATATGAAAAATTAGAAATAAAACAATTATTATTATTAAGTGAGGATGTTACATCTGCTGTTGCCTCTGATTTATCGCAACTTGATAATGGAATGATAAAGTTTATAAAATATATAAATAACAATTATAGCGGAAGTTATCATAGAATTGTTGTATCTTTTAAAGATGGTACTTATGCTACTCTTAGAATCGATGTTTTAAATAAAATATATGAATTTGATTATACTGGTGATGTACAAACTTTTGTCGCACCAATCGATGCATATTATCAAGTTGAATTATGGGGAGCTCAAGGTGGTTCTTATTCCGAAACTATACAAGGAGGAAAAGGAGCCTACACAAAGGGAACTATATATTTAAAACAAAATACTACATTATATGTTTATGTTGGAGGTATGGGTAAGAGTGATACTTCGATTAAACAAAATGCTGGCGGGTATAATGGCGGTGGGTTGTCTGGATATCATCAAAACGCATACAGTTTTGGTGGCGGCGGAGCTACTGATATTCGTTTAAAAAATGGGGAAAGCAACAATTTTGATAGTTTAAAGTCTCGAATTATGGTTGCTGCTGGTGGAGGTGGTACGGCCTATGCCAATTCGTATACTCATGTACCTGGATATGGTGGTACATTAATTGGTGGAACTGGTAGTGGAAGCCATAATACTTATATAGCGACTGGAGGTACTCAAACAGCAGGTGGTGAAGGTTATAATCAGTTAGATACAAGAAGAGGAAATTTTGGATTTGCAGCAATAAGCGCTGTCGAAGCAGGTGGCTGGGGCGGCGGAGGCGGCTCAGGATATTATGGAGGCGCTTTGGGCTTTGGTCAAGGTGGAGGCGGAGGTTCATCATTTATTTCCGGTTATGATGGATGCGATGCTATTTCTTCTGAATCCACTAATGATAACATAGTTCATACTGGACAATCAGTTCATTATAGTGGATATAGGTTTGAATATAGTCAAATGGTTGCAGGAAACGAAGAAATGCCTAGTCATCAAACAGGAACTATGATTGGTAATTCAGGTAATGGTTATGCTAAAATTTCGATAGTATCAGAATAGGAGAGGATAGAATGAAAAAAAATGGATTTACTGTAGTTGAGTTATTAGTTTCACTATCCTTAACTATGGTTGTTGTTATTATAATGTTTGAGATAATAATTTTACTTAAAGATTTATTTCAAACCTCAAATGTTAAAACAGAGATAACTAATAAAAAATCAATTATAGTTGATAAAATGTATACTGATATAAATAATAGAAATGTTAGTAGAATAGAACAATGTGGAGATTATTGTTTAATTTTTACAATGAATGATTCTACTGAAAGAAAATTTGAAGTTAATAAAGACGAGAATATAATTACATATGATGATTATACATTTAAACTTGAAAATACATATACAATAGGAAATATATACTTTTCAAATGATGTTTTAAATTATACTTCAAATGAAAAAAATAATGGAATATTTGTTTTGAAAGTCCCAATATATTCAAAACTTACAAACAAGGAAAACTTGGGAATTGATATGGTTGCTACTTATAATACCAACAGCACGGCTATTGGTGCATTATATATAAAAGATACTGTTCAAGATAATTGTAATGGCTCATTTTGTAAAGACAATATGTATAATGTAGGTGATGAAATTAAACTTGCTGATTATAAATGGCATGTTATAAAAAATAATGAATCATCTATAACACTATTATTGGATGGAAATGAGATTTCAAATAGAAGTCATATAGAAAATGGAGTAGCTCCTTATCAATGGTCTACATCAAATATTAATAAATATTTAAATGGAACTTTCTATGAATCATTATTAGATAAAGGTGTAGATGAAGAAGAAATTTTAACAGAAGATAAAACTATATGCGATGATAAAACGGGAAGTGGAGGAAATCCTGGTGCACTTAATACTGAAGGATTAGAGTGCAAAAGCGAATATGTAACTTCTAAAATAAGACTATTAACTCAAAATGAATTTGAAGAAGTTAAATCTTATTTTACTGAAAAGGGACTAGATTCTACTTTCTTGTATTCTGAAACTGTAGGTAAATGGGCTTTAATAAATGGAGATAGTTCTTCAAATAAAATACTTCAAGTAGATAGTACTGGAGGAATTAGCAAGGATTCATCTACTGTTCTATTAAATGTTAGACCAGTTATTACACTACGAAAAAAATAACAAATAAAAAACCAATTTTATTGGTTTTTTTATTTGTTTATAGTATAATTATTATGTTTATAGGATGTGTTAATATGTATTTGAAAAAAATAGTTGCGCAAGGATTTAAATCGTTTGCAGATAAAACTACAATAGAACTTAATAATGGAATAATAGGAATAGTAGGTCCAAATGGAAGCGGAAAAAGTAATGTAGTAGATGCTGTTCGTTGGGTACTTGGAGAACAATCAGTTAAATCTCTTCGTGGGGATGGAAATATGACAGATGTAATATTTTCTGGGAGTAAATCAAGAAATCCAAGTAATGTTGCATCAGTTACGCTAATATTCGATAATAGCGATTCCTATTTATCTTTACCATACACTGAAGTTTCAATCAAAAGAAGAGTTTATAAAGATGGAACAAATGAGTATTATTTAAACAATGAAAAATGTAGATTAAAAGACGTTGTAAATATCTTACTTGATAGTGGTATAGCTAAAGAAAGCTTTAATATAATTTCGCAAGGAAAAATAGAAGAAATTATAGCGAGTAAACCAAATGAAAGAAGAGTTGTTTTTGAAGAAGCAGCAGGTGTTTTAAAATATAAAAGAAGAAAAGAAGAATCATTAAGAAAATTAGAAAAAACACATTCTAATATGCAACGAGTAAATGACATAATAAGTGAACTTGAAATACAAGTTGAACCTTTAAAAGAACAAAAAGAAAAAGCTATAGAGTATGGAATGTTAAAAGATGAACTTTCTAATATAGAAATTGCTTTAGTAGCTAATGATATAACTAATATTAATTATAAATATCAAGATAAAAAAGAAATAGTTGAGAAACTAAATAATGAACTTATAGAACTTTCTAATAAAAATAGAGGCAATGACGTTACTATTGAACAAAATAGAGTTGAAATAACAAAGCTTGAAAATAAAATAAAAGAAAAACAAAATGAATTATTAAATGTAACAGCTGAAGTAGAAAAAATAAATGGCCAAAAACAAATAATATTAGAAAGAAAAAAATATCAAGTAGATGATATTAAACTTCATAATAACATTTTAGAATTAAAAGAAAATCTACTTAAAATAGATACTGAAATAAACAGTGTAAACAACGAAATAAAACTATTTAATGAAGAATTAAATCAATGTAATTCAAAATTAATAGAAGAAGAAAATATATTAAAACAAATAAAAGAACAGAAAAATAATATTCAAATACTTTTAACAAATAAATTAAAAGAAAATAATTATAATCAAAATAAAATAGAAACTTTAAAACAAAACATAGAAAATAATGGTACATTACCTTATTCAGTAAGAAATATACTTTCTAATCCAAAATTAAAAGGAATTCATAATGTAATAGGTAATTTAATTGATACCAATGATAAATATAAAAAAGCTATATCTGTTAGTTTAGGTTCAGCTTCAAGTACAATCGTAGCTGATAATGAAAACAGTATAAAAGAAGCTATCAATTACTTAAAAAATAATAATATTGGTAGAGCTACATTTTTTCCTTTAAACATAATTAAATCAAGAACAATAGATTCTGAAACTAAATTATTGATAGATGGAGAAAAAGTTATATCAACAGCAGATAAATTAATAAAATATGATTTAAAATATAAAAATATAATTGAAAACCAATTTGGAAATGTTATTGTATGTAATAATTTAGATAGTGCAAATGAATTTTCTAAAAAAATCAATCATAAATATAAAGTTGTTACACTAGACGGAGAGTTATTACACGTTGGTGGGGCAATAACAGGTGGGAATGATTCAAGACAAAACAATATTATTTCAATTAAATATGAATATGAACAAGCAATAAAAAACGAAGAAAAACTAGAAAATGAAATAAAAGATTTTGAAGTTGAAATAAATAATATAGATGAAAAAATTAAAATATCAGAAGAAAAAATATATTTAATTAATAAAGAAAAAATAAATATTGAAAGTAAAATATCAGATAAAAAAAATAAAAATAGTGATTTATTATTAAAAAAAGATTCTGTTAACCTTGAAATAAAAGGAACAAACAATCTATTAAACAACTCATTAGATAAAGAAGAAGAAGAAATTTTAAATTCATATTATGATACTTTGAATAAAAAAAGTGATATTGAAAATGAATTAAATATTTTGAACAATAAAAAAGAAGATCTAAATGATCAAGTACAACAATATGAACATTTATTAAAAAGAGAGAATTCTATTTATAATCAAAAAAGTAATGAATTAAAAGAAGCAGAAATTGAAGTAAATAGAATGGATGTAAAATTAGATAATTTATTAAATTTATTAAATGAAACTTATAATATGACATATGAAAAAGCTACTTCTTTATATAAATTAGAATTAGATTCAGAAAGTGCTAGAAGTAAGGTTGGAACCTTAAAGAAAAAATTAAAAGATTTAGGAGAAGTTAATTTGGCAGCTCCTAGTGAATATGAAAAAGTAAGTACAAGATATGAATTTTTAATTAGTCAAAGAGAAGATTTAGTTAAAGCTGAAAATACATTACTTGAAATAATAAAAGAAATGGATTCTGTCATGAAAAATGAATTTATTAATACTTTTAATATAATAAATAAAAATTTCACTGAAACATTTAAAGAATTATTTAAAGGTGGTACTGCTGAATTAAAATTAACAGACGAATCTGATTTACTAGAAACAGGAATAGAGATAGTTGCATCTCCACCAGGTAAAAAATTAACAAGCATTTCCCTTTTATCAGGAGGAGAAAAAACATTTACTGCAATAAGTTTATTATTTGCGATACTTAAATCAAGACCAGTCCCTTTTTGTATATTAGATGAAGTAGAAGCTGCTTTAGATGAAGTTAATGTAGATAGCTTTGGACAATATATAAATGGACTTAAAAATAAAACACAATTTATATTAATTACACATAAGAAAAAAACTATGGAATATGTTGATTTATTATATGGTATTACAATGCAAGAATCCGGAGTTAGTAAATTAGTAAGTGTTAAATTAGAAGAAATAAAATAGCTTATTTCTTTTTTTTCACTAAAAATTCATAATAGTTGTATAATATATATATTGGAAGTGATGTTTGTGAAAATACTTATAGTTGATGATGAAGTATTAATAAGGAAAGTTATAAAAGAATATTGCATACTTGAAAATTATGAAGTTGCTGAAGCGGAAAATGGAATTGATGCAATAGAAAAAATAAAACATGATAATATTGATTTAATAGTTCTTGATGTGATGATGCCTAAACTAGATGGATTAAGCGCATTTAAAGAAATTAAAAAAATTAAGAACATACCAACTATTGTATTATCAGCACGTAGTGAAGAATTTGATAAATTAACTGGCTTTGAACTTGGGATTGATGATTATGTAACTAAACCTTTTAGTCCTAAAGAGTTGATGGCAAGAATAAAAGCTGTTTTAAAACGTTCAAAAAATATAGAAGATTCATATATCTATGAAGATTTAAAAATAGATACATTAGGTCGTGTTGTTACTATAGATAATAAAGAAGTTAAATTAACGCCTAAAGAATATGAACTTTTAAACTATTTTATAGAAAATAAGGGTATTGCACTTTCAAGAGAACAATTACTTACAAAAGTTTGGGGTTATAATTTTTTTGGAGATGATAGAACCGTAGATACTCATATAAAAATGCTTAGAAATAACTTAGGAAAATATAGAAATTTAATAGTTACAGTAAGAGGAGTAGGATATAAATATAATGAAGAAAAAAAGTAATTTAAGAACAAAAATATGGATGTATCTTATTATATTTTCTGCATCAATTTTATTATTTTTATGGCTATTTCAAATTATTTTTTTAAAAACTTATTACAAAGAATTTAGATTAAATAAACTAGAAAATTCTGTTAAAAAAGTATTAAATAGTTTTCATGATTCAGATTATGAAGATTTATTAGATGATATATCCCTAGAAGATGAAATCTGTATTGAAGTAGTTAATAACAATATGACAAAATATTTATCAGTTATATATAATAAAGGTTGTATGGGAGCAGAAACAAGTGTTGAAAACTCATATTATAAAAAAGATTTTATAAATAGTAATCTATCTAAAAAGGTATATACTTTAATAAATCCTAGATTTAAAAATAAAACTATAATATATGGTATAAAATTAGATGATAGTAATTATGCCTTTGTAAGCGCATCCTTAGAACCAATCGATACAACTATAACTGTTTTAAAAAATCAATTTATATATGTTACAATGCTTGTAATTATACTTTCACTAATAGTATCTTATTTTGTTTCAAGGAAAATTTCTAGTGGTGTTATAAAAATAAATAAAGAAGCTAAGAAACTTTCTAAGGGAAATTTTGATGTTAAATTTGATACTAATCAACCAATACTTGAATTAAGCGAACTTGCTGAAACCCTAGAATATACTAAAGATGAGCTTTCTAAAACAGAGAATTTAAGAAGAGAATTACTTGCAAATGTAAGTCATGATTTAAAGACACCTCTTACCATGATAAAAGCATATGCCGAAATGGTTAGAGATGTTACATATAAAGATGATACAAAAAGAACTAAGGATTTGAATATAATAATTGAAGAAACAGATAGATTAAATGTATTAGTAAATGATATATTAGAACTATCTAAAATACAATCTGGAACACAAAAACTTACAATCGAACAATTTGATTTAGAAAAGTTTGTAAAAAATATTATTAAAAGATATGATATAATGTCTGAAAATAAAAAATATAAATTTAAAGTTTCAATAAATAAAAACATAATAGTTTCTGCTGATCCAAAAAGAATAGAACAAGTTATGTATAACCTTATAAATAATGCAATAAATTATACTGGTGATGATAAAAAAATAATAATAAATGCACTTGAACTTGAAAATACAGTAAGAATAGAAGTAAAAGATACTGGAAAAGGAATCGATAAAGAAGAACTTGAAAATATTTGGGATAAGTATTATAAAATTGATAAAACTCATTCTAGAGAACAAGTTGGAAGTGGAGTGGGTTTATCAATAGTTAAAAATATTTTAATAAACCATAATTGTAATTATGGTGTTGAATCTATAAAAGGAAACGGAACAACATTTTATTTTGAATTACCAAAAGTGAAGTAAATACTTCACTTTTTATATATTTTTTATTTATTAAATACACAGTATTAATTATATATGTTATAATATTAATGAATTATAAAGAGGTAATGAAATGATATATGTATTATATGGCTTAGAAAAATATTTAATTAATAATTATATAGAAGAATTAAAAATTGAAAATAAAATAGAAGATTTTAATATAATAACTTATGATTTAGATGATGGAATTAATAATATATTAGAAGATGCAAATACATTAAGTATGTTTGGAAACAAAAAAATGATAATTGTTAATAATAGTTATATGTTTACATCAGTTAAACAAGAAATAGATAGTGAGTCATTTTATAAATATATAGATAATCCAAATCCTGATTGTTTATTAATATTTATAGTAAATAATGAAAAATTGGATGAAAGAAAAAAAATAACTAAACAGATAAAAAAAACTGCTATTGTAAAAGATTTTAACACATTTGATAATAATACAATAAAAAAAATGTTTGGTGATTATAAAATAGATAATATTACTTTAGAGTATTTAAAAGATAGAGTTGGGAAAAATTTAGATATTCTAAGTCAAGAAATAGAAAAAATTAAGATATATAAAGATAATGATAAAACTATCACTAATGATGATATAACTAAACTTACCTCAAAAAACATAGATGTTGATATTTTTACATTAATAGATAGTATAGTTACAAAAGATAAAGATAAAGCTATGACTATATATAATGAAATGATAAAACTAAATGAAGAACCTATTAAAATAATAGTTATGCTTGCAAATCAGTTTAGAATAATGTATCAAGCTGCAAGATTATATAAAAAGGGGTATAGTGGAAATGATATAGCAGAACTACTAGGAATACATCCATATAGAATTAAACTAGCACTTGAAAAAAGTAGAAGTTATACAGAAAAGCAATTAATTAATAATTTATATAGTTTAGCTGTGCTTGATGAAGAAATTAAAACAGGCAAAAAAGATAAGTATTTAGCGCTAGAATTGTTCTTATTAGGTGTTTAATGCAAATATTTTGCTATTTTGTGCAATTTAATTTGCATTTTTTTATTTGTTGTGCTAGAATATCATGGTCTTTTGAAAGGGGAAGAGATAAAATGGATGATATTACAATAGTGCAACTTGCAGACAAATATAATGATAGTTTGAAAAAAATGATAGATCCAAATAAAATTGAAAAAAATCAAAATGAGGATCCAGTTAGCGTAGCTAAAAAAATATATAATAATAATTCTATAGATCCTAAAAAAATTGATGAATATTTTAATGATGATTTAGAATCATCTTCATTAGTAATAGAAAGAATTAAAAACAATTCATACTATAATATATTAGATAAAGATTCAAATAAATATTCTATATTATATAGAGTCAACGGTATAAGAAGAAAAATTTCAATTACTGCTAATTCAGATGGTATGATTGATTATAATGAACTTTTGAAGATTAAAAATATTATTGGTGGACCTTATATTGAATTATCAATTGAAGATTTATATTTAATTTTATATAAACTTTCTAAAGAATCATTAATTGATGTTGATCTTACTTCACTTAGAACATCTATTCAAGTTAATAGATTAAATAGAGAATTTAATGACAAGTTGCAAGAGTTTAAAAGTCTTAGAAAACATCTTGTAAAAGCATAAAAAAACGCAATTTTTTGCGTTTTTTTTATTCCTTATCTAATACTTCTAATAATTTTGGAACTACTTGTAATTTTCTAGATACAATATCTTTTAAAATAATACCTTCGTTTATTTCTTTTAAATTGAATGTGTTTTTCATAGTTTTTTCACAGCCATCTGTATATAGAAGATAAGAGTTATTATTTAAAATATCAGTTATTAATAACATTATTAAACGATATTCTCCATCATGGGCGATAGTGTTCATAAGATCTATAAATTCATCTTTTTCATCTAATAACTCATCTGGATTTGTTGTTAAAACTTGTGCAACACCAATTTTATAATCATTTACAGGGTAATTTTTAAAGTCGGTATAAAGTATTTCTTTTTTTGTTTTACCTGCAAATGAAGAACCTTTTTTAAGCATAGTAAGTCCATATTCATTATAATCAACTTCTGCTATTTTAGCCAATTCTGTTATAGCTTGTCTATCTATATCAGTTGTAGTAGGTGATTTTAAAATTAATGTATCTGAACATAAACCACTTAATAACATACCAGCTATTTCCCTTGGAATTTCTATGTTGTTTTCTTTAAATAATAAGTAAATAATTGTACATGTACTACCAACAGGCATATTTCTAAAATTAATAGGTTTAGTTGTTCCAAGATTACCAATATTATGATGGTCAATTATTTCTACTATTTCTGCTTCATCTATACCTTCAACACTTTGTTTAGTAGTATTGTGGTCAACTAACATTATTTTTTTTCTTTTCTTTTCACCAACATCAGATAATCTAACAATACCTAAACATTTATCACTTTTACTAATTACAGGATAGTAACTAAATTTGGTTTGATTTGCAAGTTCAATAAATTCTGTAACTGGCATATCTTCATTAACACATAATATATCTTTTGTAGTTGAAATTTTATATATATAATTACATAAATTAATCATTTTTGATACTTCAAATGTTGTATGATATGTTCTTATAATATTTACATTGTTCTTTTGTGCTAATTTATAATGTTCTTCTTTCATATTGGCGTTGCCAGTTAAAATAATAAGTTTAACTTTTTTGTTTATTGCATGTTCAATTATACTATGTCTATCACCAACAATTAAAATTGTATCATTTGTAAGTACAATAGTTTCAATGAACGTTGAACTTTTATATCCAGCAATCATTAAGTCACCATTAATTTTTTCATCAAATTTTAAAACTTCTTGGCCATCTATTGTTTCAATTATATTATCATAAGAAGTTCTTAATTTTTCTGTGTTTCCTTCAATCTGATCCTTTGCTATGTTTTTCATAGAAAGTACACTTAAGAATTTTTGATCCTTATCTACAACAGGTATTTTACTTGTACCGGCTTCTGCCATTTTTTGATATCCTGAGTAGACAGATTCATATTCATTAATGAAATATTTTTTTCTATATTCTAAATCTTTTATTTTTAATTTTACATCATTTAGAAACATAGGTTTGTTTACATTAAAGTATTCAAGCGCAAATTTAGTTTCATTATTGATGTCACTTAAAATAACGGGAACTGTGTTAAGCCCAAGCTTATTTTTTAAATAAGATAGTGATATAGCAGAACAAACACTATCAGTATCTGGATTTCTGTGTCCAAAAACATATATTTTCTCCATATAAATACCTCTTTCTAAGACTTAAGTATTATAACATAATTTAATAAAAAAATAAAATAATTGTAATAAAAAATATATAAATATTTAAATTTGAAAAAATGTTTTAAAAAAGTAATTTATATAATAAAAAATCTTTACTTTTTAGTCTATTTTATTGTATAATTGATATGTTTTTGAGAATGGAGTAGATATGATGAAAAAGACAAAAATTATTTGTAGTATTGGTCCTTCTACACAAAGTTGGGAAAATTTTAAAGGATTAGTAGAAGCAGGTATGAATGTTGCACGTATTAACTTTTCACATGCAACATTAGAAGAAAGAAAATTAGATGAAAGTTTAGTTTTACGTGCAAGAGAAGAGCTTGGTGCTCCAATCGCAATATTATACGATACAAAAGGACCAGATTTAAGAACTTGTACATTTGATGGGGATTATATAGAACTAGTTGAAGGTTCTACTATAAGAATTGTTGAGGAAGATTTAAAAGATAAAGGTACTTCACAAGCAATTTCATTTAACTATAGAAATATTGTTAAAGATTTAAAAATTGGAATGTCAGTATTATTAGATGATGGATTCTATAAATTAGTAGTTGAATCAGTTGAATCAGATGGTGTTACTTGTCGTATTATAAATGGTGGAACTATTAAAAGTAGACGTGGGGTATGTATCCCAGGTATAAAATTAGATATTCCATTTGTATCTGAACAAGATAAAGAGGATATTAAATATGCTTGTGAAATGGATGGAGATTATCTAGCACTTTCATTTGTTAACTCTGCAGAAGATGTAAGAGAAGTAAGAAATTTATGTGCTACATATGGTAAACCAAATATGATAATTATTTCTAAAGTAGAAACTCAATATGCAATGGATAATTTACAAGAAATAGTTGATGCTTCAGATTATATCATGATAGCACGTGGAGATTTAGGAATTGAAACAGGCGTTGAAAATCTACCATTATATTCACAAATGATGATCGATGCTTGTCATGCTAGCGGAAAAGGAGTAATCATGGCAACTCAAATGATGACTTCAATGAAAAATAACATACGTCCAACAAATGCAGAAGTAACTGATGTTGGAAATGCTATTTTACGTGGATGCGATGCAATAATGACTAGTGATGAAACAACTATGGGTAAATATCCAGTTGAAACTATTCAAATGATGAATACTATTTGCGGAAAAGTAGAAAAAATAACTAAATATAATTTAGATGAATATAAATTATTAGGGACAGAAATTCATAATACTATAGCTAAATGTTCTGTAGAATCAACTAAGGAATTACCAGTTAAAGCAATAGTTACTTCTACATCAACAGGAAAAACCGCTTTAGATATTTCATCTTTAAGACCAGATGCTCATATAGTTGCACTTGTTCCAAATGAAAAAGTTGCAAGAACATTAGCACTTAAATGGGGAGTTTATACAAAAGTAGTTAATATTAGTGATGATTCTGATGAAATAGCAAAAGAAGGTTTAAAAACTGCTAAAGAAATGATGAATTTAAATACAGGAGATATAGTTACAATAGTTGGTGGAGTTCCTGATGAAGCTCATACAAACTTCATGAAAATTGAACAAATATAAAAAATAGTCTAATGACTATTTTTTTCTATTTTATCCATAATTTCTTTTAACATGTTTTCATATTTATTATTTTTAGGAAAATAATATTTATCGTCTTTTATTTCATCCGGAAGATATTGTTGCTTTACCCAGCTACCTTTATAATTGTGGGGATATAAATAATCCTCTGAGTTTGTTTTTATATGATTTGGTACATTACCGCTATTTCCCATTCTAACAACATTTAATGCAGAATCAAGTGCACTATAAGCACTGTTTGATTTTGGAGAAAGTGCAAGTTCTATTACAGTAACAGCAAGCGGAATTCTTGCTTCAGGAAGTCCAAGTCTATTACAAGCATTAATGCATGCATCTACTTTTGGTCCCATACTTGTATTAGCAAGTCCAATATCTTCATATGCAATTACACTCATTCTTCTAAATATAATATCTAAATCTTCTGCTTCAATTAATCTAGCTAAATAATATAGTGCTGCATTGACATCACTACCTCGTATTGATTTTTGGAATGCACTTATTACATCATAATAACCATCTTCGTTTTTATCGTGAAAAAATGAAGGTTTGTTATTTATTTTTTTTAAAACTTCTAGATTTACTATGAAATCATTTGTAGAGTAATATGCAACTTCAAGCAAATTATACGCATATCTTAAATCACCACCAGACAATTTTGAAATATAATCTATACTTTCATTATCTATTTTAATGTTTGGTAAAAACTGGGAAGTAGTTGCTTTTTTTATTCCTTCTTTTACATCTTCTATAGTTAGTGGATTTAATTCAAAAATTTGGCATCTACTTCTAATA
This sequence comes from uncultured Mycoplasmatota bacterium, assembly GCA_900546275.1. GTDB lineage: Bacteria > Bacillota_I > Bacilli_A > RF39 > UBA660 > UMGS872. The sequence continues at coordinate 25,413 of URCH01000003.1, read as the reverse complement.
GCTGGATTAATACTATGGTATGGATTAGATGTTGTCATACCTATAAGAGTGATTAAACCACTTTCTAAATATGGTAATAATATATCTTGCTTATCTTTATTTAATCTATGGATTTCATCAAGTACAAGAACAATACCGTTGTACATTTTTGCTTCTTCTATAACGATATCAAAATCCTTTTTACTGTTAACTACTGCATTTAAATTTTTATATTTAAAATTTAATTCATTTATAATAGCATTTGCTAAGGATGTTTTTCCAATACCTGGTTTACCATATAAAATAAGTGAAAATAATTTTTTATTGTTAACCATGTTATATATAATTTTATTTTTTCCAACTAAATGTTGTTGACCTATAATATCATTTATTTTTTTAGGTCTTAATTTGAATGCTAAAGGTTCATTCATATATATCACCACATATATTTTAACAAAAAACTTAATTATATTATTATGATAAAAATAAATAGTATAGTATATGTATAGTTTAAAGTTAAATAATTTACTAATTAAAAAAACAAGTATATAATTAAAATAGGTGATTATTGTGACGGATAATGAATTTTTAAATAAAATAGAAGATTACAAGAATTATTTATTAATAGATAAAAAATATAGTAACAATACAATCGATTCTTATTATTTAGAATTAAAAAAATACTATAACTTTTTAAAACAAAAAAATGTATTTTTAAAAGAAGTTGAAACTTCTGATATAAAAGAATATCTAAAGTATTTAAAAAAACATCAATTAACTGAAAAATCAATTGCTCACTCAATTTCAGTAATAAGATCCTTTTATAAATTTTTAATAATAGAAAAATATATAAAAAATAATCCATCTTTATCTTTAGAATTACCTAAATTAAAAAAAGCATTACCTAAAGTATTATCTGAAGATGAAATATTTAAATTATTGGATGTTGAATTAAAGGATAAATATAGTTATAGAAATAAAGCTATGCTTGAACTTATGTACGCAACAGGTCTTAGAGTAAGCGAACTTGTAAATTTAAAAGTTGTTGATATAGATATCGAACAATGTATAGTAAGAACATTAGGTAAGGGTTCAAAAGAAAGAGTAATTCCAATTGGTGATTATACTATAAAGGCTTTAGAAGAATATATAAAAAATTATAGAAGTTCATTTATTTTAAAAGAAACTACTGATTACTTATTTTTAAATAATCATGGAAAAAAAATGACACGACAAGGTTTTTTTAAGATTGTTAAAACACTTGCTTATGAAAAAGGAATTAAAACATCTTTTTCACCTCATACACTTAGACATTCATTCGCAACTCATTTACTTAATGGTGGCGCGGATTTACGTAGTATACAAGAAATGCTTGGGCATTCAAATATATCTACAACACAAATATATACACATGTATCTAATAAGAAATTAAAAGAAAACTATGATGATTTCCACCCACATGGTGATAAATAGAAAGGATGAAGAAAATGATAAATGATAATATATTTAGAGAATATGATATTAGAGGAATTTATAATAAAGATTTAACTGATGAAGAGGCGTATATAATCGGTAGGGGATTTGGAAGCTATATAAAAAAAATGAACGAAGATATAACTATTGTAGGTCATGATAATAGAATATCATCTCCTAGTTTAAGCGCTAATTTAATTAAAGGAATTAATGATAGTGGAGTTCATGTAATTGATCTTGGGTTAGTAACTACTCCGATGTATTATTATTCAAAAATATTTTACAAAATTAATACAGGAATAATGGTAACTGCTAGTCATAATCCTGCAATATATAATGGATTTAAAATTTCATTTAAAAGGGAACAAAATGCATATGGAGATAAAATAATTGAATTCAGAGATTTTGTTAAAAAACAAGAGTTCTTAAGTGGACGTGGAAATGTTTTAAAAAAAGAAATAAAAGAAGATTATATTAATTTATTAATTAATAGTGTAAAAATAAATAAAAGAATGAAAATAGTTGTTGATTGTGGTAATGGAACAGGTAGCATTATAATTAAGGATGTACTAGATAGATTAAATGTTGAATATAAGTTGATAAATTGTGAAAGTGATGGCAATTTTCCAGTACATGATCCAGATCCATCAGTAAACAAAAATATGAGTGAATTAGTTGATATTGTTAAATTATTAAAGTATGATTTAGGCATAGGAATAGACGGAGATGCTGATAGAGTAGGGCTTGTTTCTTCGTCTGGTGAAATAATAAAAACAGACTATTATTTAATAATAATGTATAGAAATTTGCTAAAAACTATTAATAATAGAAGGGCACTATTTGATGTAAAATGTTCAAGAAGCTTAATAGATGAACTTGATAAGCTAAATATAGAAAAAACTATGTATAGAACTGGTAATTCATATATAAATATGAAAATGCAAGAAGGAAATTATTTGTTTGGCGGGGAATATTCTGGACATATTTATTTTAGAGATAGATTTCCTGGATTTGATGATGGAATATATGCAGGGCTTAGAATGTTAGAGTTATTGTCTAATAATAACTCTACTATAGATAAAGAATTAGAAGGAATAAATAGATATTTTTCAACTGAGGAAATAAAAGTAAACAGTGATGATGTAAAGAAATTTGAAATTGTTGAAAAAGTAAAAGAATATTGTAAATCTAGAAATTATAATATTAATGAAACAGATGGTGTTAGAGTTGAATTTGATGATTCATGGGCATTAATTAGAGTTTCAAACACTACTCCTTGCTTAACACTTAGATTTGAAGCTAAAACTGAAACTAGATTAAATGAAATAAAAGAAGAATTTATGAATTTTATTAATAGTGTTTTATAAAATAAATAATGAAAAAAGGTATAGCATGAATATAGAAGAAGATTTTAATAAAAGAAGTTTAAAACAAAGAAAAAATGGTATTTATTTGTCTGATGAACAAATAAATATTCTAGAAAAATATAATATAAATTATTTGAATTACAATAATATAAATGAACTTATATTTTATATAGAAGATTATTTAAATAATAGTTATATGGAGTTAGAAGATTTAGAATCAGTTTCAGAAGCTTTATCAAATTTCAATTATTATAATAATACAAATAAATAATTTTATCAGACTTTTTATTATACAAAATTTTTTTTACTTACATATAGACAATTAAAATAATCTGAAATATGAATACATATATATATTATTTCATATAATTATTGAGGGATAAAAATGAATAATATAATATATGGATTTTTACTTACAACAATAGCTGGATTTTCAACTATGATAGGAACTATACTTGTTTTTACTAGAAAAAATGAAAAAATATTAATTTCTTCTTTAGCTTTTGCAGCAGGTGTAATGTTATGTGTATCTTTAACTGATTTGATACCTGAAAGTGTAGAATTAATAAGTTTAAAATATAATATTGTTCCTACTATTTTAATAAGTTTAATATTTATTGTTATCGGAATTATAGTTTCATCATATATAAATATTAAACTTCCTATTGAAAATAAAAATGGATTATATAAAGTAGGAATATTTTCTATGCTTGCTATTATATTACATAATATACCAGAGGGAATTGCAACTTTTTTAGCAAGTACTTCTGATATGTCCTTAGGAATAGCTCTTACAATAGCTATAGCTCTTCATAATATACCAGAAGGTATAAGTATATCTATTCCAATATACTATTCATCTAACAGTAAAAAAAGAGCAATATTATATACTCTTATTTCAGCACTTTCAGAACCTTTTGGCGCACTTTTGGCTTATTTGTTTTTAAGTAAAATAGTAACTGATATGATAATGGGGTGTATTTTTTCTGTTATTGCAGGCATTATGATATTTATATCTATGTTTGAATTACTGCCTACTTCGTTTAAATATAAAAATAGGGGAGTTACAATATTATTTTTCATAATAGGAATATTGTTTATGTATATTAATTCAATTATATTTTAAAAAAAATAGAGTTAAACAGATGCTCTATTTTTTTTATAAACTTTAATTTTGTTTTTATATCTACGATATATATCATGTGCATGTAATGCATTTTCATCATTTCTTTTTGATAATTTTAATATACCAAATGGATTGTAATAAACTGAAATAGGGGAGATAATATCAATTCTATCGCCTCTACCATATTCTTTAGAATATAATTGATGTGTTTCTAAATCTACAAATCTAATATTGTTTCCAACCTTACTCATCTTTATAATAGTTTTTTTAATTCTTTCGTTTGGATCTTTAATATATGGCATAAATACTGAAGCATAATACAAATTATCTAATTTTTTCATATTTTTCCTCCTTTTTATACATAATAGACAGTATTATAGAGATTTTCTATAAAAAAGTCAAGTGTTTTCCCCTATTTTCTTATTAATAGGGGATATAAGGCATTATATGAATTATAAATTAAAAAAGAACTAAATATAGTTCTTTTTTAGTGTGGGTAAATTAATTACATCAAATTATTTGCAATCGTATGATTTACAATTCATTGAATCATTTGATGATGTAGTATTAGCATTACGGTCATAGTTTTTTTGAGCGTTTTTGCTTTTTGATTTTAAATCTTTATTTTTTTTCATTTTAATCACCCAACTATAGTATTAACCAAGCATAAGTAATTATACATATATTGTTAAATTAATTAAAAAAAGAAGTTTTCACAACTTCGTATAATTAATATTATGTTAACTTGTCACTTTTCTTGATTGTATTTCAGCCATTTTTTCTAGTACTTCAGCAGCGTTTTTTTCATTAATAACTGTATATCCTAGTTCTTTTAAAGCTTGAACTTTAATAGTATTTAATTCCATAGTTCTGCTCATTTTTTCTTCCATTTTATGTTCAATTTGAGAAACAAATCTCTTATGACATTCTATTATTTTTGATTTTGATGTAGATTTGCCACCATTTGTAAATAAAGTAAATGCTGAGAAAAGTATACTTTCAAATATGAATTGTTCTTCTTCATTAAATACAAATTCTAAAGGTTTTTCAAATCCAGCTGCTTTAGCAACGTACGCTAATATATATTTTAATTCTTTTGAACTATCCATTGATTGTATATAGTTATATAAATATTTAATTGAATAATATGAATCATCAGTATCATCTTCTAATTTTTCTTTAACTATATCTATAATATTATGAAGTAATTCTTTTTCTTTTTTCCCAAGTCCACTATAAATATCATTATCATTTAATTGATTTTTATTTGTATTTTCAAATAAACTATTTATTCTTGTTTCAACATCCATTATATAATCAGTATCTACTTTTATATTTTTTAATTCATCAGCTGATTTAATTCCAAGTAAATTTAATAGTAAAACTTTTTTATCTTTTGGCCATTTATTTAAATCGTCTAATTCTAAGTAATTATAAATCATTTGTCTAGAAACACCTAAAAATTTTGCTAATTTAACTTTTGATATTCCTAGTTCTTTTAATATTTCGTTTAATCTTTCCATATGTTTATTAAAACCTCCTATTATCATTTTAACACTTCATAGTCAAATGTCAAGTGTAAAGTAATAGTATATTTACAAATACCATAATTTGGCATTATTTTTTCTTACTTCCTTAATTATTCCGCCACCTAAACATTCTTCATTATCATAAAAAACACATGCTTGTCCAGGTGTAACTGATTTTACTCCCTCAGGATATTTTACAATTATTTCATCATTTACAAATTCAATTTCAACTTCATTGTCTGGTTGACGATATCTAAATTTTGCTGTACATTTTTTTGGTTTATTTTCACTTATCCAATTTACGTTTTCGATAACAGCACTGTCTGATATAAGATATTTATTATCTTCTCCTTCAGCAACGTATAATATATTTTTTTCTATGTCTTTTCCTACAACAAATAGTCTATCTTTTGTGCCACCAATATCAAGTCCTTTTCTTTGACCTATTGTATAATACATTAAACCTATATGTTCCCCTACTCTTTTTTTTGTTTCTATGTTTATTATATCTCCTGGAATATTAGGAAGATAATTTTTAAGAAAATCTTTAAAATGTCTTTCACCAATAAAACAAATTCCAGTTGAATCTTTTTTTCTAGCGGTTATTAGGTTATGTTCTTCTGCAATTTTTCTTACTTCTGGTTTCTTTAAATCACCTATTGGAAATAAAACATTTTCTAATTGTTTTTTTGAAAGTTGTGAAAGAAAATAAGTTTGATCTTTATTATCATCAATAGCTCGTAATAATTTATTATTTTTTATTCTAGCATAATGACCAGTTGCTATAAAATCTGCTCCTAATTTTTTTGCTTCTTTTACAAACATATCAAATTTAATATATTTGTTACACATAATATCTGGATTTGGAGTTCTTCCTTTTTTTAATTCGTCAAGAAAGTATGTAAATACATAATCCCAATATTCTTTAACAAAGTCTATTCTATGAAGTGGAATACCAATTTTCTTACATACACTTAATGCATCGTTATAATCTTGTTCTTGTGGACATATATTATTTGTTAGTGTCGGATTACCTAATATATCATTATTTACGCCAGCATCCCAATTACGCATAAATAGTCCTATTACTTCATATCCTTGTTCTATTAGTTTAATAGCTGCGACACTACTGTCAACGCCTCCACTCATTCCTATAACAACTTTTTTCACATAAATCACCTACCTAATTATAGCACGTTTACTTAATAAAAAAAATACCATTATTTTATTAAAGGTATTATTATTTTAATAAGTAATGGTGTTATAAATGTTTCTATGATTATACCTATGATAATTGCTATTACGGAAATGATTAGGATTTTTACATATTTATTCATCATTATTTTAAAATCCATATTTTTTTTATTTATAATTGAGTTAATCATTTTTAATGAAAAAAATATTGAATATGTTGTTATCAGCATATATATTAAAAAATAAATCATTTGATGAGGAAAAATATTTATAAAATTAAGTAAGCAGCCTTTTAATTTATAATTAAATACTATAGAAGCAATTGAAAAACCTAATGTAAAACTTTTTATAAAAAACATTATTGTTACTATAGGTATTCCTATAATTGATATACCAAGTATCCATATTATTATTATATATAGTAAATTATTAAATAAACCGTTTTTTATACTTTCAAGATAGTTTAATTTATTGTTTTCTATATTTGATATATAGTTATTAAAGTAATCAGTGACTAATTTTTTGTCTGTTTCACTTAGTATTGCCATAAATATTGATCCTGCTATTATTCCGATTATTAGTAAGATTGTAAAAAATAGTAGTGTCTTTTTATTTACTTTTATTGTTCCTTTTAACTTGTCCATCCATTTCATATTTATCACCTACTAAATATTATTTAAAAATTAAAATAATATTCCAAAAATATTAAAAATATATTATAATGTTTAATAGAGGTGATCACATGAAACCAAAAACACAAAAAATTGTCGTATATTTAATGCTTTTTGTTATGATTGCATCATTTGTTATGTCAATTATTTTTATATAGGCTAAAGCCTTTTTTATTATAAAATAAAGGTGGTGAATAATGAATTTTATTAGGAAAATTATTTTAGTAGCATTTTGTATATTTTTTATAGTATGTACATACTTATTAGTAAATGGTTATTCTTTGTATAAAAGTGTATTAAAAGAAACTTCACTAGAAGAAAAAATAAATGAAATTAGAAATAAGGAAGATTATACTAAAATTGAAGATGTTTCGCCAGACTTTTTGAATGCTATAGTTGCCGTTGAAGATCATAGATTTTATAAACATAATGGCGTTGATTTAATATCTACTGTGAAAGCTATTTTTACTAATGTAAAAGCTTCTTCTTATGTTACAGGTGGAAGTTCAATTACTCAACAATTAGCTAAAAATATGTATTTTTCTCAAGAAAAAAAGATGGTAAGAAAGATTGCTGAAATGTTTATGGCTTATAATTTAGAAAAGAATTTAAGTAAAAATGAAATACTTGAATTATATATTAATAATATTTATTATGGTAGTGGATATTATAGTGTTTATTCAGCTAGTATGGGTTATTTTAATAAAAAACCAAGTGAATTAACTTTAGATGAAGCAAGTTTACTTGCAGGTATTCCAAATGCACCTTCTATATATTCATTAGATGTTAATCCTACCCTTGCTAGACAAAGACAAAAACAAGTTATAAGTGCTATGAAAGAATATAACTATATAAATGATTAAAGGATAAAGAAATAACTTTATCCTTTTATTGATTGTATTATAACTACATATATTGTTTTGAAAAAACATTTAAAATCTAATAAAAATGAAATGTTTTTGGCATATTCTACGTCATATTTTAGTTTTTCATGGTGTTCTATTTCTCTTCTACCATTTGCTTGTGCAAGACCAAATATACCAGGTTTTACTGTATAACGAATTGGATCAATGTAATCATCAGGAAGAGAATCATTTATTAAAAATGGTCTTGGTCCTATAAATGACATGTCTCCTTTTAATATATTAAATAATTGAGGTAATTCATCTAATCCAGTTTTTCTTAAGAATCTTGTAAATTTTGTTGTTGTATCATTATTATAATTAATTTTAAGGGTTCTAAATTTATATATATTAAAAGGCATTTTATTTTTTCCTTCTCTTGATTGTTTAAATATTATAGGAAACCCTATATTAAATATTTCAATTATGCTAATAAGTATTATAAGTGGTAATAAAATAATTATAAGTAATAATGATAAGATTATATCTATTAGTCTTTTTATATATTTTTTATACATATTATCCTCTTTCTAGGAAGTTACAGTGTTTGCACAATTCCATTTCTTTTTTATTGTTTTTAAATCCTTCTATCATTTTAATAACCGTTTTTTTATTTAATATTTCATCTATTTCTTCTTTAAATATATTTCCTAAGTTAATTATTCCAAGTGTGTCTAAACAACATGGTACAATTGTACCATCTACAAGTATTCCAATATGATCGGTTAATCCATAACATTTACCTGATTCATTATAATATGAGTTATTTAAATCAGGCCAAATAAATTGTTTTTCAAAATTAAAAAATAGATTTTCTTTAATTTTAGTATTTTTAGTTATATTTACTTTATAGTAATTATTGACTTCATTTATTATATCTTCTGAGTATTTATTTTTAACCCATAATCTTAATGATACATATGTATTATTTTTAATTAATTCTTCTACGGAATCAAATATATTATTTAAGTATTTTTTTAGTTCTACATTGTATTTAACATCAAAATTATGTAAAGATATGTTTACTTGTCTTATATTTTTGTTATCTTTAATTTTGTCTATTAAATAACCATTTGTTGTAATATTTATATTAAAACCTTCATTTGAAGCAAGTAATATAAATTCATTTATTTTAGGGTTTAATAGTGGTTCTCCTAAAATATGTAGGTATATATAATTTGTGTAGTTTTTAATTTTTGAGAGAATTATTTTAAAGTTTTGTATAGTCATTATTTCATTTTTTCTTCTATTTTTAATACAAAAATCACAATTTAAATTACACAAGTTAGTTGTTTCAATATATACTTTTTTAAATCTCACATAATCACATCCATTATTTTTTATTCCAATAATTCATATATAATTTTAATGCAGTTTTGGGACTATCAACTCCATCTTTATTCTTTATAGGTGCGAAATCTTCTTCCCTTTTTCCTCTTAAAATGGCTATATTTTTAAAATAATTAAATGAATCAAATATAAATGTTTCAAATTTATAACTATTATTATCAATTGGAATTATTTCTTTTCCATATTCATTTAAATATGAGTTTTTCTTTAAAGCTTTGTGATACATTAAATTTTTTTTACTTAATTTTTCTAAAGCTTTTACAGTAAATAAATTACACATAATATGTGCTTCTCCATATTTTAATTCACCATTTATTTTTTCTTGAGCTAAAATGCTTGGTAATTCAGAATATTCTATAACATTAGGATGACCATGATTTAAACAAAAAACACCAACTTTTTCTTCTGGATTTGATTTTAGGATAGTTTTAGAAGCTATTTGGGTATTTGATTTAATAGCTAAACCAAGTAGTGTTGGATCTGACATTTTTAATAATATGTTATCAATACTTCCTATGAATACCCACTTAGTTTTGTTTTGTTTGATTTTTTTTAATACTCCAGACTTTTTTAATGACTTAAATATACTACCATTACCATCTGATGCAAATTTTATTAGTTTATTATTTCCTATTAATAATTTTCCTTCTAAATTTAATAGTGGAAGTTCAGTTTGTTTAAAAAAAGTGATTTTATTTTGATTATATCCAAAATAATTGTTTTCTTTGAAAAAAGAACATGTTTCGTTATAGTTTTCTTCACTTGTCATTATATACCAATGTAATGTTATATTATATTTTTTATTTGTTTTTTCTAAATCGTCTATTAATATTTCAAATAATGATTTTTCTACTCCATTTATATTTAATTTAAATGTTCCTTTAGGACCGTTATGATCTAATCTACTTCCTTGTCCACCAGCCATAGTTATAACTGCATATTTACCTTTTTTTATAATATTTTCGCCATACTGATTTAAAATTTTAAGTTCATTTTTATCTAATTTTTCTTTTTCTATGGATTTAACTGGTTTAATATTTAATGGTTTGCTTTTTATAGAATCATAATATAATTTTTTTAATTGCTTAAAATTAATTTTTAGTATTTGATTTTCTATTTTTTTTATTTCTTCATTATTCAAAGTATTCATAAATTTTATTACATGTTCTTGATCATATTTTTTTAATGTTTTTATCACTTTTTTATTCATATTTTAACCTCTTTATAATACTACTCTATTATATGATTTTATCATGTTTTTTTTATTTGTACAATCATTTGAAAAAAAGAGACAAATGTCTCTATTTTTCTGATTCCTCTAACATGTTCGTTATAAATATTCCGTAACCTGTTGATGGATTATCTATTACTACGTGTGTAACAGCACCTACTATATATTCTCCTTGAATTATTGGTGAACCACTCATTCCTTGAACAATACCACCAGTTTCTTTTAATAATTCTTGATCGGTTATTTCAAAAAGTATGTTTTTTGTGTTATTAGATGTATCATTTATTTTTGTGATTTTTATATCATATTCTCCAATATTTTTATCTTTTAAAACTGTAAGTATAGTTGCATTACCTAACTTTATATCTTTTGTTTGAGCTACTTTATATAGCTTTTTATCAGGTAAAGTTGCTGTGTAGTTACCAAATATACCATGGTTGGTATTTTTAAATATTGTTCCTTTTGTATCATCTGTTTCTAGTTTTGCATTTTTTTCTCCTGGTGAACCACTAGTACTAGATTTAATGCTTGTTACTGTTGAGTTAAATATTGAACCATTATCTGAATCTAATATTTTGTTTGTGCTTTTTTCTATTATTTCATGTCCTAGTGCCCCAAACAATTTTGTATTTGGATCTATATAGGTTAGTGTTCCAATACCAGTTATATTATCTTTTATATACATACCAGTTTTATATTCATTACCTGTTTTAACAAGTTTTAAGTTTGTGTATTTTTCTATGTCATTTCTTACATATCCTATTTTTATATTGTCATCTAAACAGTTTGAAAGTTTTGATGACATATCATATACATTGGATACTTTTTCATCATTTATACTTGTTATAACATCTCCAACTTTTATTCCTGCTTCTTTTGCAGGATATGAGTTATCAATTGAATACATTCCAACTACCATAATACCTTTTGAATTTAATTTTATGCCTACGTTTTCACCGCCAACTATTAAATAATCTGAATAACCTAATACGTTAAATGGAATAATAAATAGTGTTAGAAGAAGTAAAATTTTTTTAAAGGATTTTTTTAAAATCATTTTAAACATCTCCTTCTAATATAATATGGTTTTTTAAATAAGCTATATTATTATTATGTATGTATTTTTTTTAAATATAATAAAAATAATACCAAAAGGTATTATTCTATATTAAAGTCTTCTATAGTTCCATTTTCAGTGACTATTTTATTTACTTGTTCCTCAACAGTTTTTAATTTTTCATCACATTCTTTTACAAGTTTCATTGCTTGAGTATATTTTTCTATAGAAGAATCTAAGTCAATTTCTCCTGATTCTAATTCGTTTACTATAGTTTCAAGATCTTTCATTTTTTCTTCAAATTTTTTTTCTTTTTCCATATTACTCCTTATTTATTACCTTAGAAATTATAAAACCATCTGATAATCTAATTTTTATTGTATCATCTATTTTTACATCTTTTATATTTTTAATTAATTTATCTTCTACATATGTTAATGTATAACCTTTTTTTAATATATTTAGTGGATTAACTAGTTCTAATTTTTGTATTAAATTAGATAAATAATCTTTCTTTTTTTCATATAAAACAATAGGATTTTTTAATATATAATGGTTTTTAATATTATCTAATTCCATACGTTTTTTAGATACATTTATAAATATATTTTTGTTTAAGTTTTCAAATAATTGATCAATTTTTTGTTTTTTATTTTCATACATTAACATTGGATTTTTAATCACAAATGAACTTTTAATTGAGTCCAATTTTAATTTTTGATAATTTATTTTTGTATTAATATTTTCATTTAATCTTATTTTGAAATTATTTATTTGTTTTATCACATCAAATATGTTAGGTACAGCAAGTTCTGCAGCTCCTGTTGGTGTGGGTGCTCTAAGATCTGCAACAAAATCTGCTATTGTAAAATCTACTTCATGTCCTACAGCACTGATAACAGGAATTTTGCAATCAAATATAGCACGTGCTACAACTTCTTCATTAAAAGGCCATAGATCTTCTATAGAACCTCCACCCCTACCTACTATTAATACATCTAAATCATAAGTTTGAGCAAGTTTTATTTTTTTTACTATATCATCTTTAGCAAATTCACCTTGTACTAAACTTGGAAAAAGATATGTTTTACATACTGGATATCTTCTTTTTATAGTAGATAATATATCTTTTATAGCTGCACCCGTAGGTGCGGTTACTATACCTATTTTTTCTGGAAATAGTGGTATTGACTTTTTCTTAGATTTGTCAAATAAACCTTCTTCTGCAAGTTTTTTCTTTAATTTTTCAAATTCCAGATATAGATTTCCAACACCATCTTGAATCATTTCATCTACATATATTTGATAGTTTCCAGTTGCTTCATAAACACTTATTCTTCCAACTATTAATACTTTCATTCCATCTGCTGGTTTAAATTCGATTTTTTTAGCGTTTGTATTAAACATAATCGCATTTATTTTACTTGTCTCATCTTTTAAAGAAAAATATAAATGTCCTGTTGTATGTGATTTAAAGTTTGATATTTCGCCTCTTAAAAAGACTTGTCTTAAATGTTCATCACTATCTATTTTATATTTAATATATCTGGTTAGTGCGGTTACCGTTAAGTATTTGCTTGAATCATTCATATATTCACCTACTTATTATGTAATATGTTATCCATTACCCCGTTTATCATATTTTTTACTTTTTCGTCACTATATTGTTTAGCTAACTCAACTGCTTCGTTGATTGCTACTATATCAGGAGTTTGAGTATATAGAAGTTCAAAAATTCCCATTCTAAGTATTGCTTGATCTGTATAACCTAACCTATCTATAGTCCAATCATTCATATTTTCGTTTGCTATTTTATCTATTTCATCTTTATAAGTAATTACTCCATAAACTGTTTCTTTAACAAATTCATTATCTATTTCTAATACTTCTTTAAAGATATCATCTAATTTATAATCTATTTTATTTTTTTCATAAATACTTATTTGATAAAGTATTGTCATTATTTTTACTCGAAGTTCACTTCTATTTAATTGTTCCATTCTATCACCTAGATAATTTTATCATATTTTTTTATAAATGTCTTAAAAATAAAATAAAAAGTTAAATTACTTTAACTTTAAATTTAATATCTTTCTTAATTGCTCAACTGTATCAAATTTTCCATCTTTACATGATGCTTGTAATTTTCTAAACATTAATACAATTTTTGTTACAACAGCAACGAAACTTGCAATTATAAATATTGCTCCATATATTTTAATATCTATACTCATTAGGTATGTTCCAAATAATAAAAATATAAATCCAATTAATATAGTTGCTATTAAAATTGTCTTATCTCTTGATGTACTTTCTAAATATGTTATTTTTTGTTTTAAATATTCAATTTGTTCTTGTTTAGATATATTCATATCTTCCATAGTTCCAATAATATTATTATATATTATTTCGTTCTTGTTTTTTTCTGTTCCATTAAAATTAACTTTTACATCCATAACCAAATACCCTCCATATTAAGTATATATAAATTTAAATTTAAAATCAAGTAAAAAAATATATTATTGATTAATATATTTTTCTCCATTACCTAAATATAATCTATATAAAATATCTACTTGTAGGTAAATAAACATTATTAAGCCAAATATCCATCCTATTATAGGAATTATAAGACATATTATCCAAGTATAAGGTGAAAGGTATATTTCTTTTCCTGATACTTCTAATTTATAAGCTGTTTTACATATTATTTCTAAATAAAATATACAAACCATTGCTATAAATGGGATTACAAAAGGTATTCCAAGTACCCAATAATACCATTTTGAATACCAAGAATCTTTTTTATATACATCTAAAAGTGCGCCTAACACAATTACATTACTACCATTTGAAAAAATAGCAAGTAAAAGCCATATCCACCAGTTTTCTTTTTTTAATATTTTCATTATTTTTCACCAGTTTTCTTTAATATTTTTTCTATATTTTGTTTTACTTCTTCTATATTAATATCTAATAAAAGCTTATGATTTTCCATTAATATATTTCCATTTATTATAGTTGTTTCTATATTATTTATTGATACATTATGTACTATATCAAATATTAAATTTACAGTTGGATATATTTCTATATTGTTCATATCAAGAATTATAATATCAGCTTTTTTACCTATTTCAATACTACCTACTATATTATCTACATTAAGGGCTTTTGCACCATTAATTGTTGCCATTTTTATAACCTCATATGCATCTAATGCTTTTGCATTTTGATTAAATCCTTTTTGAAGAAGATCAACATATCCCATGTGGGAAAACATATTAAGGTTGTTACCACTTCCTTGCCCATCTGTTCCAAGAGAAACATTAATGTTATTATCTATTAGTTTTTTTATTGGGGCAACTCCACAACCTAAGTTTAGATTACTTATTGGATTATGACTTATTGATACATTTTTGTTTTTTAAAAGTAAAATATCATTATCAGTAATATATGTACCATGCGCAATTACTAATTTGTTATTTAAATATCCAAGTTTATTTAATAATTCTATTGGTGTCATATTATATTTTTCTTTTATTGTATTCATTTCTTCTAGATTTTCACTACTATGTATATGTATTAATAAGTTGTTTTTATCAGCTATTTTTTTTAGTTTTTCTAAATAGTTATATGAGCATGTATACATGGAATGTGGCGCAACACTAAATGTTATTAATGGATTTGTATCTTTATATTTATTATACATTTCTAGAAATTCTTCAATTTTTCTATCACCAAACTCATCTGGATCATTTAAACATCTAGTGTATACACATCTAATTTTAGATTCAATAATTGCTTTTATTCCCTCATCAACACCAAAATACATATCATTACACATAGTAGTACCTGTTTTAATCATTTCAATACAAGAAATTAAATTTGAATAATATATATCTTTAGATGTTAATTTGTCTTCAATAGGCCAAATTTTATCATTTAACCAACTCATCAATGGAAGACCATCACTAGTACCTCTAAAAATAGACATTCCTAAGTGTGTATGCGTATTTATAAGACCTGGCATTATTACTTTATTTTCTGCATTAATTAGTTTGTCATATGGTCCATTATAATCACCTAGAAATTTTATTTCATCGTTTTCTATTAAAATATCCATTTTTTTTATTTCATCATTTTTATTTACTGTAACAACTAAACCATTTTTAATTAATATTTTCATATATATCTCCTATTTTATTTTTTCTTTTAATTTATATAATATATTTAAAGCTTCAAGTGGTGTTATTTCAAGTGGATTAATTGATTTTACGTATTTTTCAATTTCACTTTCTTTTGGGATTAATTCTTCTATAGGAAGTGATTCTTGAATTTTTATATCTCTTTTCATTTCTTTATTTTCATATACATTTAGTATTTGATTTGCTCTATTAATTAATACTGATGGAAGATTTGCAAGTTTAGCAACATGTATACCATAACTTTTATCAATGCTACCATTTTTAATTTTGTGTAAGAACGTTATATTACCATTTTCTTCATGTGCACTAACATGAACATTTTTTAATGTTTTTAATGTGTTTTCAAGATCAGTAAGTTCATGATAATGGGTTGAAAATAATGTTTTAGCTTTTATATTATCATGTATATATTCAATTATAGCTTGCGCTAAAGCCATTCCATCAAATGTTGCTGTTCCTCTACCAAGTTCATCAAATAATATTAAACTTTTATTAGTAGCGTTTGAAATAGCATTATTTGCTTCTAACATTTCTACCATAAATGTTGATTCACCACTTACTAAATCATCACTAGCACCTATTCTTGTATATATTGCATCAAAAATAGGTATTTTAGCACTTTTAGCAGGCACAAAGCAACCTATTTGAGCCATTATAGCTATTATAGCCATTTGTCTCATATAAGTAGATTTACCAGCCATATTTGGACCAGTTATTAATAATATATTTGTGTTTTTATCCATTATTATGTCATTTTCAACATATTCTTTTCCTTCAAGTACTTTTTCTACAACAGGGTGTCTTCCATCTATTATTTCTATTTCCTGTTCTGTTATTGTTGGTCTTACATAGTTATTTTCTTCAGTTACTGTAGCAAATGATTGCAAAACATCGATTTCACTTATAATTTTAGATATGTTTTGAAGTTTAGGAATATATTCTTTGACTTTATTTTTGATTAGATTAAATAATTCATATTCTAAATCAATTATTTTTTCTTCTGCATTTAATATAAGGGATTCTTTTTCTTTTAAAATTGGACTTATATATCTTTCACAGTTACTTAATGTTTGTCTTCTTTCATATCCGTACTCTTCTTTTATTAAATTTGTGTTTCCTTTACTAATTTCTATATAGTAACCAAACACTCTATTATAGCCTACTTTTAAATTTTTTATTCCTGTTCTTTCTTTTTCTTCTATTTCAAAACGCGCAACAAAATCTTTGCCACCTTTTCTTAGATTTTTTAATTCATCTAGATCTTTATCATATCCTTCTTTTATTAAATATCCTTCTTTTAATGATACAGGAGGATTTTCATATATACTTTTTTCAAGTAAGTCATATAATTCATCTAATGTATCTATTGTCTTATCATAATTTATTTTTTCTAATATTTCTTTTATGTATGGTAAAAATTTAAGTGAATTTTTAAGTTGTAATAAATCTCTAGCATTTGCAGAACCAAACGCAATTCTACCACTTAATCTTTCTAAATCATATACCTCAAATAAATATTTTTCTAGATCACTTTTTATTATAAACTCTTTTAATAATGTTTCTACATAATCATATCTTCTATTTATTTCTTTTGAATCTATCAATGGATTTTCTATGAAGTTTTTAAGCATTCTTGAACCCATTGCTGTTTTTGTTTTATCAAGTAACCATATTAATGAATAATTTCTTTGTTTTAAACGTAATGTTTCAGTTAATTCTAAATTTCTTTTTGTATGTATATCCATTTTTAAGAAATTTTTATTTTCTTTTATTGTTGCATGTTGTAGATGCGAAAGGTTCCTTTTTTGTGTATTTGATATATATGTAAGTAGGTGTTTTAGTGTTTCTATGTATCTTATATCTTCTATATCTTTATAGACATATTCATATTCTATATTACTTTCATCGTTTGATATAGTAGTAGTTATTTTAAATTGGTTTTCTAGTATAGAAGTTATAGATATGTCTACTTTATCAGTTACAATTACTTCTTTTATTCCTATACTAACAATTTCACTTACTAATTTAGTATTATTATGTTCTATTAAAAATACGTTTACTTCACCTGTTGATATATCAATATAACTAACTCCATATACATGATTAAAATCAACTATATTACCAATATAATTGTTTTCATATTCTTTTAGAGATTCGTTATCCATTATAGTTCCTTTACTAACTATTTGTACTATATCTCTTTTTACTATTCCTTTTGCCTTTTTAGGATCTTCTAATTGTTCACAAATTCCTACTTTGTAGCCCTTCTCTACTAATTTGTCTATATATAATTTTGCAGCATGATATGGTATTCCACACATTGGAATTCTTTCTTCTAATCCTGCATTTTTACTTGTAAGTGTTAGTTCTAATTCTCTTGAAATGTTTACTGCATCTTCAAAAAACATTTCATAAAAATCTCCTAACCTAAAAAATATTATTACATCTGGATTTGATTTTTTTACATCAATATATTGCTTTATTCCAGGTGAAACTTTTGCTATATCTACTTCTGATAGTTTCATTTTATCACCAAACTAATTATACCATAAATTATTTTAATTATCATTATTATTTTACCTATATATTTAAAGTAAGTATTGAAAATTTTTGATTATTTTTATATACTATCTATTGGAGGTAGGATATGAAAAATTCTTATAATATGGCCCAAGCAATGATGGATGGTGGTCTTATATCAATTATTACTAATAAAAAAACTAAACCAGCTAAAAGATATGGAATTTTTATTGGTTGTATATTATTTTATTTAGTATTAATTGGGTTATGCCTTTTTAATGGTATAGGTAATTTTAATAAAAATATGTTCTTGTTTTTTCTACTAAATATAATTGGAATATTATTAATTGTTGATTTATTAAGATTGGTATTTTATGTTGGAAAAAATATGAAATAAAAACTCTATTTGATGAAACATCTTATAGAGTTTTTATTTTTTTAATTCTTCTATGACATTATCTAGTGTTATTGCCTTAATTATTTTTATATTATAGTTGTTTTCATTAACTAATTTTATAACTTCTTCGTAGTTTTCACCATCTGGAACTATAAATATATCAGCTTTGTTTTTTACTGCACCTTTTAATTTGTATTTTACTCCACCAATGCTTCCAACTTTACCATCGCTATCGATAGTACCTGTTCCAACAATTTTTCTGTTTCTTGCAATATCTTCATTTGTTAAATAATCATATATAGCAAGTGAAAGCATAAGTCCACCAGATGGTCCTGTTTCTGATTTATCAAAATTAAATTGTATGTTAGGATCTGTATTTAAATCATATAATTCTGATATTAATATTCCAATAACTATTCTATTATTTAGTTTTTTCATTTTAGCTGTTCTGATATATTCTTGTTGGTTATCTATAACAGTTATTTTTATTTCATCATTTTCTTTATAGTTAGATAAGATATTATATAATTGTTCTTTATTAAATATTAGGGTGTTATCGATTTTTATTATTTGATCACCTATTTTTAAATCAGTTGTATTTTTATCTTCTATATGTGTAACATATATTTTATTATTTATTATATTAACTGTTTTTCCTGCTTTTTTAAAAGCTACAAGTGTTGCATTATTAATTGATTCTTTTAATAATAAATCATTTCTATATAAGGCTTCTTCTACTGTTTCATTATCATATTTAATTTCATCTAATTTAACTATATCATAATCTTTATTTATGAGTGCATATAAATATACCGGAATAGTTGCTTTTAGTTCTGAAACGTAAGCTAAATTTATACTACCATTAATTTCATTCGAATTTTCTATTTTTATTTTATCATTAACATTTATAAGTCCCCCTGGTGCATCGATATAATATGGTAATTTAAAAAAGGTTAGAAAGAAAAGTAAAAATATTGTTATTAAAAATTTTATATTATGTTTTATAAATAGTTTTATTTTTTCATATATTTTATTAATCATAGTTTTTTCCTTTCTAATTAATTTTATAAAATGGTAGGTGTATTTATGAAGAAAAAATTTAGGTATATTGTAATAGTTATTTTATTTTTTTTTGTTATTTATATACTAACACATCCTAGAAGCGTTGTTGAAACAATGAAATTTTCTATGGATTTGTGGAAGAACAATGTGTTTCCTACTTTATTTCCTTTTTTCATTATTTCTGATTTATTAATTAATTATGGTTTTGTTGAAATAGCAAGTAAATTATTTACACCTTTAATGAAATTTTTTAAAATAAAAAAAGAATGTGCATGTATTTTTGTTTTAAGTTTGTTTTCGGGTTTTCCAAGTAATTCTAAATATGCTAAAGAACTGTTTGATAAAAATATAATTGATGAGTATGATGTTACTAAAATATTATTGTTTACTCATTTTTCTAATTCCTTATTTATATTAGGTACAATAGGAATATTTTTAAATCAAAAACTTGCATTTTTAATATTAATAAGTCATTATCTTGGTAATTTTATTATAGGAATAATTTTTAGGAATTATCATCCTAGTTATAGTGACTCTAATATAAAAATTCAAAGTAATATATCTAATAATTTTATTGAAACTTTAACTAGTTCTTTATTTAAAACTATAGATACATTACTTTTGCTTCTTGGAATTATATCGACCTTTTTAATAATAACATGCATGATTAGTGATATTTTAAGTATTAATCAAAACTTACAATATTTTATAAATGGAATTATTGAAATGACGCAAGGAATAAAATATATATGTAGTTCAAACATTGATATTAACTTAAAAGCGATAGTTTCAACCTTTTTTATATCTTTTGGTGGCATATGTATTCATGCACAAGTAAAAAGTGTTTTAAAAGGTGTGAATATGAAATATAAAATTTATTTGCTTGCAAGAATATTACATGCTTTTATATCTTCTACTATTTTATTTTTATTAATTAACATATGATTATTTTGTTTCATCTAATCTACAAGTTTCTTTTTCATCTAATGAATAAAAATAAGTATTAGACTTATATTCAACTTTAACTGTTTTATCGTTTATTTTTTCACCATTATATTTTATTTTAGAAACAAGTAAATTTTCATCAATTAGTTTTTGTATATCTATACAATATATTACTCCATTTTTTATATGAAAATCGTTTTCATTTTGTGTGATATAATCTTTAGCTGCTACTTCAATTAATTTCATTGATGCAGCATTTTCTCTTTCTTTACTATTTTGTATTATATTTACAGTTGTGATTATAACAAGTGAAACAATTATTGATAAAAGTAATATTGTACAAATTAGTTCAATTAGTGTAAATCCATTTTTCTTATTCATTTTTTCACCCCATTAAAATATCAGCAATCAAATTTCTTATGTTTGAAATAGTATCTACAATATAATAAAATTTATCTTTAAAGAAGTTAGTTTTGGTTTTTTTATTATCTATATATATTATAAATTCTTCATCTTTTATTTCGGCTTTTACATCTTTAGAATACCTTTTATATTTTTTTACTAATTCCTCTAAATCATTATCTTTTATATTTCCATATATATATAACATGTTTTTGTTTATATATACACTATTACTTAGAAATGATTTCATATTTTGTTTTATTTCAGATATGTTACATATAATAAAATCTACATTTTTTCTTTTGAATACTTTTCTAAGTTTTTTAACTTTAATTATTTTAGAATTCTTGGTTGTAGAATTATCACAATACATTTTTTTTGGCTTACGCTTATGGTTAGATAATGAATTACAAATTGTTATTCTTTCATTTTCATCGATTATATCATATATTTTTGAATCATCTACACCAATTAATAATACATTTCCGCTTGCACATTTAGCAATATTATATAAATCTTGTTTCACTTATATCATTCCTTTATAATATCATTTATAATATAACTTGCACATAGTAAACCACAAGTTGCAGGTACAAAAGAAGTTGATCCAATTTTTTCTTTTACTTTTATAGGAATTTCATCACTATATACTACTGGTATTTTAGCATTTATTTTTTCATCTTTTACCATTTTTCTAATTATTTTAGCGATAGGATCATAATTTGTTTTTCTTACATCTACTATTTTTAGTTTTGATGGATTTAATTTATTTCCAACACCCATTGAAGAAATAAATTTAATTTTATTTTTAATACATTTTTTTATGATTTCTTTTTTAGTAGATACAGTGTCACATGCATCAATAACATAGTCTATTTTTTCTTTAAATAATTCATCTATGTTTGTTTTATCTATAAATTTTGTAATACATTCAACTTCAATAAATTTATTAATAGATTGTATTCTTTTTTTTAATTCTTCGGTTTTAAATTTTCCAATATTTTCATAATTAGTCATTAACTGTCTATTTAAATTAGTTATGTCTATTTTATCGTTATCTACAAGTATTATTTTTTTTATTCCAGATCTTATTAAAGCTTCTGTTGCGTAACTTCCTACTCCACCTAGCCCTATAATAAGCACAGTTGTGTTTTGGATTTTATCTATGTTGTTTTTGCCTATTAATAATTCTAATCTTTCAAATTGATTCATCTTATCACCATCTTATTTTTTACAACATAAGTATAACATGAATGATAATTTTAAGCAATAAAAAAAGCCCAAGGATATAAGTGTCTCAAACGACAAACCCTGGCTCCCAGGTGGGCATCACATTATATGTTTTAGGATTCCTAATAAAAGGCTTTCAACACCGCATATAAATTAGATTCCCATATCGTTTATTTTGTAGGTTTTTCTTTATAAACACTTTGTTATCTTTGGACAATTTTATTGTATCATATTTATGAAGTTCAGTCTATAACTTATTGATTATTTTTTTAAATTATCAAATAAATATGTATAGTATTTTTTTTCTTGAATCAAATTTGATATATTAAAATATGTATTAATTTTTGCATTTATACTTGATATATCTAGTTTACTTAGACCATTTCCAACAAATTTTTTACTAGTTGCATCATATGTTCCTTTTTCATTTACCCAGCTATAGTCAGCTAAAGCAACTATTCCACCTTCTTTTGAAAAAGCATCTGTTCCTATAAATAGTCTTGAGTCAAATTCAATTCCAAATAAATTTAAAAGGGTTGGTAATATATCAATATTTGATATAAATTTATCATTTTGAACATTACGTTTTTGTGCATCCCATATTATTAAATTTTGATGATGTACTAAGAATTTATTGCTCCTATCTTCAGTGTCAATTTCGTTTAATTCATTATTTTCAAAATAATATGGATAGTGGTCTGGTGTAATGACAATAACAGTATCATCTAATTTTCCAGCTTTTTCCAATGAATTAATTAAATACTCTAATGCTTTATCTAATTCTTTGTTTGCTGCTATATAGGTTTTTAATTGATCAGAATATTCTAAGTTAGAAACTTCTTCATAATTCTTTTGAGCTATTGAATTATCATTATAATTATAGTTACCATGTCCACTTACAGTAACATAATAAGTAAAAAATTTATCTTCATTTATATAGGTATCAATAGTATTTTGAATCATTTCAAGGTCGCTACCTCTAAAGTTATCGCATGTACTTACTGTTCCAGACTGACAAAAACCTATATTATCATAATTATCATTTTGAAAATATTTTTCTCTGTCATAAAAATCTCCTGTATAATCATGATAAGCAAATGTTTTATATCCTAAATTTTTAAGACTATTATTTAATCGATATGGGTTATAATTTCCAATTGTATAAGATAATTGATCACTTTTAGCAACATTTGCGGCTATTAAACCCCATTCTGTCATGTATTCTCCAGCGCCTGTACTTCCTGGAAATAAAGGTGTGTAATAATTATTAAATTGCATTCCCTCTGTTTTTAGTTTGTATAGTGTGGGTGTTAAATCAGCAGAAATTATACTTTTATCTAATGATTCGGCTAAAATAAATATCAAATTTTTATTTTTATATATTCCTGTATATTCATTTTGTTCTGTTGGTTGTCTATTTTTAAAGAAATTATTTAGTGTTATGATGTCTTCATCTGTAGTTTCTTCATTTAATTTATCAAAATTGATTTCTGTTATATTGTATGTTTTATCATCTTTTAATACAGTTGATTGTTCTTTTAATGTTATTGTTTCATTAAAATTTGTAACAGTTCTATATAGTTCTACTCCTATATTTGTTGTTAAACCTAAGTTACTTGTAAGTAAAATGGGTTGATTTACTTTAAAGTATAAATTATAGTTTGAGTATATATCGTCTTTTTTTATATTAATAGAAAGTAAACTTATTATATAAAAACCTATTATAAAATATAATGACCAGAATGTATTATTTTTTTTATCAATTTCATAGTTTAATTTTTTATTAAATATTATTAAAAATATTAGTGGTATTATTAGTAATAGTATTATATACCAATTTATAATGATAGTATCTACAACTTTGTCTAGTACTACTAATACTTGATTAACAAGATTTATTGAACTAAAACCATATATTGCTTTAAATAAGTTATAATATATAAATTGTGAAGCAAATAAAATTGTTAAAAAAATTATAAAAATAAATACAATTATCTTGTTTATTTTTTTATTAAATAAAGTAGATAATAAATATATAAGTAAACAAATTGGTAATGTAAACAATATTATATTTACTGTATTTATAAATGTAATTCCTTTAAAACAGGCAATATGAAAAACAAATTCAAAATATAAAGTTGAAATAATTATATATAATAATAAATTATGTCTATTTAAGTATAAAATAATTTTCTCTTTTAAACTCATACTACACTTCCTAATACATGTTTAATTCTATCAAAATATTATTTTTTTTTCAAGATGTAATATTTCTTTAAAATAAAACTCAAGGAAAGTTTATAATTCCTTGAGTTAATACGCAAATTGGTGACCTGTACGAGATTCGAACTCATGAATGTTGCCTTGAGAGGGCAATGTGTTAAGCCACTTCACCAACAGGCCAATTACTATGTACTTTTTTTTAGTACATTATAATTGTAACATTTTTTTTATTATGGAACAAGTACTTTGTTTAAATAATTTAATTAAAAGCAAGTTCAATGTCAATATCATCATCTAAAATAACAAATATTAATATTATCAAATTTTGATATTCTCTTTTGCCTTTTTAAATCATTATATAAAATAAATTATTTTTCTTTGTAATTTGAATAATAACTTAAAATAATTATTCTAATATATATAATTTATATTAAATTTATAAAATTCAGAAGGGGAAATTCAGCTAATCTTTGAAAGGCTCGTCGGGAACGATAAGCTTAAGGCTCTTCTGTCCAGAGAAATAAGAGAAGGAACGCTTGCTCACGGC
>URCH01000002.1 GCA_900546275.1 uncultured Mycoplasmatota bacterium | reverse complement strand
TACTTTATTATCAGTAGGGGTAACTGCTATTATAATTATCCCTTCAATATTTTCTCTTTTAACAGGCAAAGTTAGTAGTAGTTTAAGTGAATTTATTCCAAAACAAACATATGCATTTTTTGATTTATTATCTAAATTTTATTTAGGGTCATTCAAAAATTCAGATTTGTCTGGTGGAACACCTATTGTATATGTATCAGTAATAATGATCTTTCTTTTATTTTTATATTTCATTAATAAAAAAATTGATTATAAAGAAAAGAAGGCTAGTGCTATATTATTAAGTGTATTTTTTATAAGCTTTACTTTTTATTCAGTAGATTTAATATGGCATACGTTTCAACACCCAGCTGGATTTTCATATAGATATTCTTTTATATTTGACTTTGTTTTATTAATAATTGCATATAAAAGTTATATTAATATAAATAAAATAGATAAAGATAAATTATTTAAGTTTTTGGTAATTTCATTTATCATAACTATAGCTGTTGATAAATTTGTTTATACACAACAATCATTTTATAAAATAATTGGAACTTTTATATTGTTATTAATTTATTCTTTATATCTTTATTATAGAAAAAATAAAAACTTGAATATTTTTATAATTATACTAGTAGTAATAGAAATGTTTATAAATAGTTTATTAGTTGTTGTAAATATTAAATATTTTTCAAGAAATGAATATGTTGATTTTGTAAATAATTATAGTGAAATAATAAATTCTATAAAAAAAGATGATTCTAGTTTTTATAGATTAGAAAGTGAAACTAATTATTCAACAAATGATCCAATGTTATTAAATTATAATGGAATATCACATTTTAGTTCTACATATGAATCAAAAAATAATAAATTGTTAGGTGACTACCTAGGAATATTTAATAGATTTTATATAACAAATTATTTAGGTTCTACACCAGTTACAAATAGTTTATTTAATATAAAATATGTACTTTCAAAAAGAAAGTTACCTTATTATCAATTATTAAAAACAGAAAATAATATTAATTTATATAAAAATGATTATTATTTACCATTTATGTTTATGGTTGATGGTAATGTACTAGATATGAAGTTAAGTAAGTTAGAACCTTTTAATAATCAAAATTTAATATTAAATACTATGACTAATACAAATAAAAATGTATTTGAAAATAATAACTTTAATATAACTTTAAATAATGTTAAGCAAAATGAAAAAGTAACAAAATATAAAGAATATAAAAAAGTTAATTTAAATAGAGATGCATCTATTACTTTCGATATAAATGTAGAATATGACGGATTATTATATGCATATATATCATCTGATTATAATAAAAAAGTAGATATATTATTAAATGGTGAAAGTATAATAGATACGGAAGAAGAAAATAGTTATAGATATAATATTTTGGAACTTGGTAATTATAAAAAAGGCGATAAAGTATCGTTAGAAATAATTTTACTAGAGGATGATTTAAAAATAACTGATTATGTATTTAGTACATTTAATGAAACAGAGTTTAAAGAAAAAATAAATCTTCTTAATTCAAATGATTCATTTAAAATCGAAGAATTTAAAACAAATTATATTAAAGGTAAAATAAATGTAAGCGACTCAAATCAAATTTTATACACTTCAATTCCAGTAGATAATGGATGGAATATATATATTGATGGTAGACAAGTAGAATATGATGTTATTATGGATACATTTATTGGCCTTACATTAGATAGTGGTGAACATACTATAGAATTTGAATATATTCCTAGAGGTTTTACATCAGGAGTGTGTGTTAGTATGCTTTCTATAGCATTGTTTGGATATGCTATTTATTCTGAACGAAAAAAAAGCGTTAATAAAAATTAAATAATTAAAACACTTAACCTAAGATTAAGTGTTTTTTGATTATATTATAGGATTTTCTACATCTGGAATATTTTCAGTTGAAGAAGTTTCAGAAACATATAAGACGATTAAAGCTGCAATAGTTGTTAAAATAGATGCAGATATTTGTAATTTATAAGGCTTTAAGTCTTCGTTTTCATTTTTTGAAATAGTATATAATTGATAATTAATATATAAAAATGCAATTGCAGTAAATAGTGCCAAACTTCTATTAAATATAGATAAATTTCTAGCTGATTTAGGTGGTATTATATATTTTTTTGTTTTTAAATATGTTTGTTCATTATATAATAAAGTAATCGAAATAATAATAACAATAATACTTATAATAGATATAATTACTTGATAATCTATATATTTAATTTCATTTGTTTTATCGTTAGAATTTGAATTCATTTAAATCTCAAATTTTTGATAGAAAACATAATATCACCTTTTAAATTTTATTCAAAAAAAATCAAAATATTCATATTTGAAAAAATATAAAAAATGAAAAAATACAAAAAATAATTTTTTAACAAAAAAATAGTTTTATATTATTTTTAAACAAAAAAACAATAAAAATGTAAAAAAATATTTTTTAAAAAAATGTAAAAAAATTGAAAAATATAAAAAGTGTAAAATTAAAAAAATAATTTTTTTTATAAAAATGTTGAAAAATAAGGGCTACTAAAAGTAGGCAAACAAACGTTTGAAAAAAATGTCGAATTTTTATTGACTTTGACATTCTTTTTTTATACAATTAAGTTGTATAAAGTAGGAGGAAGTTATATGACTAATGTAGATGATATTACACTTAATATTAAGGTAGTAAAAAGGGATGGAAAAAAAGTTGACTTTGATGGTTCAAAAATTGCTCTTGCTATTAAAAAAGGATTTGATAGTGTTGAGGTAGATGAGGAATTATCAGAATCAAAAGAAAAAAAATATACTGAAAAAGATATTCAAAAAGTATATCAAGCCGTTGTAGGTAGAATCGAAAAAGAATATAAAGATTCAGAAAAAATTAAAATTGAAACTATTCAAGATATGATTGAAGATGTTCTTCAAAAAAAAGGATATGAAGATGTATATGATTCATTTTCAGAATATAGAGAAAGAAGAGCTAATTCTAGAAAACTTTTCTTTGATGAAAAGAAAACACATAAGTTTTTAAAATCAATAGAAGGTCTTGGATTAAAATCAGCAAAAGAAGAAGATGCTAAAAGAGAAAATGCAAATGTTGATGGGGATACTGCAATGGGAACAATGCTTCAATATGGTAGTACAATTTCAAAAGAATTTGCTAAATCTTATTTAATGAAACATAAATTTGCTGAAGCTCATGATAATGGAACAATTCATATTCATGATATGGATTTCTTACCAATGGGAACTACTACTTGTATGCAAATAGAACTTGATAGATTATTTAAAAATGGTTTTTCAACAGGACATGGTCATTTAAGAAGTCCTAATGATATTATGTCTTATAGTGCACTTGCTGCTATAGCAATTCAATCAGATCAAAATGATCAACATGGTGGACAATCAATTCCAGCATTTGATTATTATATGGCACCTGGTGTGTTAAAAACATTTAAAAAGCAATTGAAACAACAAATTTATGATTTACTAGATTACAGTGATTTACTTAGCTTTGTAAATATAGATAAAATAGTAAAAGATGTAGATAAAATTAATTCAATTGATTTAGATATAGAAATGTTTAAAAACTATTATAAAGAATCTAAAGCAATCGAAAGACTTTTTAGAAAAAGTTATGAAAAAGCTTTACAAAAAACTGATAGAATTACATATCAAGCAATGGAAGCATTTATACATAATTTAAATACAATGCATTCAAGAGCAGGAGCTCAAGTTCCATTTTCTTCAATAAATTTTGGAACTGATACATCTACAGAAGGAAGAATGGTCATAAAAAACTTCTTACTTGCAACTGAACAAGGACTTGGAAAAGGAGAAACTCCTATATTCCCAGTATCTATATTTAAAGTAAAAGAGGGAGTTAACTATAACAAAGAAGATAAAAACTATGATTTATTTAAATTAGCAATCAAAGTATCTGCAAAAAGATTATTCCCTAACTTTTCATTTTTGGATGCTCCACATAATTTACCATTCTATAAAGAAGGTGATTTTAGAACTGAAGTTGGATATATGGGATGTCGTACTAGAGTAATGAGTGACGTTACTGATCCTGATAACGAAACAACAGGTGGACGTGGAAATTTATCATTTACTTCTATAAATTTACCAAGAATTGGTATCAAACATGGTATTTGCTTAAAAGAAAGAGAAAAAGCAGATATGGAAGCTTTCTATCAAGAACTATCTGATGTAATGGATTTAGTAAAAGATCAATTACTAGAAAGATTTGAAATTCAATGTAATAAAAGATGTTATAATTTCCCATTTCTATTAGAACAAGGAGTATGGACAGATGGTGATAAATTAAAACCAACTGATAGACTTAGAAAAATTTTAAAACATGGTAGTTTAACAATTGGTTTCATAGGTTTAGCAGAAACTTTAAAAGCTCTTATTGGAAGTCATCATGGTGAAAGTGAAGAAGCTCAAGAATTAGGGCTTGAAATAATTAATTTTATGAGAAATAAAACTGATGAATATTCAAGAAAATATAATTTGAACTTTACTTTAATTGCTACTCCAGCAGAAGGCTTATCTGGAAGATTTGTTGGAATTGATAAAGCAATATATGGAAGAATTAAAGGAGTAACAGATAGAGCATATTATACAAACTCTTTCCATGTTCCAGTTTATTACAACATAAGTATCTCAGATAAAATAAAAAAAGAAGCTCCATACCATTATTTAACAAATGGCGGTCATATTTCTTATATCGAATTAGATGGAAACACTGCTTCAAATTTAGAAGCATTTGAAAGTGTTATAAGACTTATGAAAGAATCTGGAATTGGTTATGGTGCAATAAATCACCCTGTTGATAGAGATCCAGTATGTGGATATGTTGGTGTAATTGGTGATGTTTGTCCATGTTGTGGAAGAAGAGAATTTGAAAGTATTCCACTAGAAAAAATACAAAAATAAATTAATATAAATTGAAGGGAGATATTAAAATGGAAAAAATAGTAGGCGAAGGCGTTGGTTTTGAAAGAATTAGAAGAGTTACTGGTTATTTAGCAGGTGATGTTAAACGTTTTAACAATGGTAAAAGAGCAGAAGAGCATGATCGTGTTAAACATACTGGTATAAAAGAGTTAATGAAAAAAGAAAAAGAAGCTGCATAATATGAAAATTAGATTAGCAGCAGATTTACAACAAGATAGTATAGTAGATGGGGAAGGCATTAGAACAGTTATTTGGACACAAGGCTGCCCACATAACTGTAAAGGATGCCATAATCCAGATACTCATGATTTCAATGATGGTGCATTAATAGATATAGAAGAAATAAAACAAAAAGTTTCTCAATTAAAAAATCAAGATGGTATTACATTCTCGGGGGGCGATCCTATGTGTCAACCTAAAGAATGTTTAGAAATAGCCAAATTTGCTAAAGAAATTGGTTTAAATGTTTGGTGTTACACTGGTTATACATTTGAACAACTTTTAGCACTTTCTAAAATGAAACCAGCTATTTTAGAATTTTTAAAGAACATTGATGTATTAATAGATGGAAAATTTATTTTAGAAGAAAGAAACCTTGATTTAATATTTAGAGGTTCTTCTAATCAAAGAATTATTGATGTTAAAAATTCATTAATTCAAAATAAAGTTTGCTTAGTAGAAAAATATTATGAACAAAGTAATTATAATATTTTAGATCATGAAAGTAGTTATGTATTTGTTTAAAAGGTGAGGATTATCCCCACCTTTTTTATAAATAAAATTCATCTATTTCTGTTTTATAATTGTCATCACTTTTAGTTGTAGACCAAATTACTTTAGCAACCTCGGTTACCTTATCTAAATCATCATAACAATTTAATATATCAGATAATGAAATAACACCAACAATTTTTTCTTTGTTAACAACAATTAATCTTTTTACTTTATTTTCTTTCATTATGTTTAAACATTTATCAATAGAACTATTTTCTTCTATATGAATTATATTACTATTTACATAACTTTCAATACTAGAGTTGTTATTTACTTTATTTGAAATTATATTAATTACTATATCTCTATCAGTAATAACTCCAATTATTTTTTTCTTCTTTTCAATAGGAATAAAACCTATATTATATTTTTTCATTATATTTGATATATTAATAACGTTTATATCACTAGAACAAATAATTAAATTTTTGCTCATTATATCTTTAACTTTCATATAATCACCAATTATATTATTAGATATTTTAACGCATTTATACATAAAATTTTATAGGTGTTATATATGAAAAGAACAATTAATCTAAGAAAAAAAATAGTAATTAAAAAAATAAATTTATTAATTTTTTCATTTATATTAGTTTTTATAATAATTATATTATTATTTAAAATTATAAACGAAAGAATAAATCCAATATTATTTGATTATGCTACCCTTGAGTCAAGAAAGTTTGCAAGTATAATAATAAATAAAGCAATAGAAAAAAATGTTGCAACAGATTTAGTTATAGAAGATTTATATATAGTAAGTAAAAAAGAAAATAATGAAATAACTTCAGTAGATTTTAATCCTGCTATTGTAAATAAAGTGTTAACAAAAGTGACAAGCAGTGTTCAAATGAATTTAAAAAATCTTGAAGAAGGAAATTTAGATTTATTAGAAGCAAGTGATGATGTTTTAATATATTATGATAAAGAAAATTTAAAAAAGGGAATTATATTTAGAATACCAAGTGGAATAGTATTTAACAATTCTTTATTAACAAATATTGGACCCAAAATTCCTGTTAGATTTACACTAGTTGGAGATGTACTTAGTGGAATAAATACAAAAGTAACAAATTATGGAATAAACAATGCATTACTTGAGGTAAGTGTAAATATAAAATTAACACTTAAAGTTATTCTACCAATATCAACAAAAGAAGTTAATGTAGAAACTAATGTACCTATTGCAATAAAAATGATTCAAGGAAATGTTCCAAATTATTATTCTAATGGATTAAATAGTAATTTTTCTATACCTTTAAATAACTAGATATGATATAATGAAAAAGGTGATTTATTTTGAGGAAAACATATAAATTAAATGATACTAATTATGAGATAATTGAAAATTATAAAGATGGATTTGTATTTAATGAATTAGAAAGTAAATTTACAGATTATTTTTATGATTATGATTATGTATTAGGTGATTGGGCTTATGGAAAATTAAGATTAAAAGGTTTTTATGATGAAGAAAATAAAAAATGCAATAAAATAAATAATATCAAAAATTTAAAAGATCATATTAAAAATAATTGTTCATATGATTGTAGATATTTTTTAATAAAGAAGGTGAAATAAATGAAAGAATTTAGTGAATTTGAAAATCCAGAAAAAAAAGATTATGATTTAACATCAAATGATGGAGTAATAAAAAGTATAAATGATGGAGAAATACAAATATCTAAAATACAACATGATTTCTTAAACTTATGGATTGATCTTGGAATGCCAGAAGATTATGAGCTAGAACCATTTGGGATAACAGAAAAGGAATTATGTAATCCTACAAAACAAACTTTAGCTAAATTAAGAGAATATGCGAAAACAATGAATGATAAAAATGTTAAACAAAAATAAGAAGGCTTTTGCTTTCTTTTTGAGTTAAACATTGTAAAAACATATAAAATATAATATAATTATAAAAGGTGATTTACATGTTTATAGGCAATGTAGAAATTAAAAATAAAGTTGTTTTAGCGCCTATGGCAGGTATTTGTAATAATGCTTATAGAACAATTATAAAAGAAATGGGTTGTGGGTTAATAGTTGCTGAAATGGTTAGTGATAAAGCAATAGTATATAATAATGAAAAAACTATAGATATGCTTTATATGACTGATTTTGAAAGACCATTATCACAGCAAATATTTGGAAGTGATAAAAACTCATTTGTTGAATCAGCTAAATATATATATGAACATATGCATCCAGATATAATAGACATAAATATGGGATGCCCTGTTCCTAAAGTAGCACTTAAATCACAAGCAGGAAGTGCATTACTTAAAAATCCAAAAAAGGTATATGAAATAGTGTCAGAAGTAGTTAAAAGCGTTCCTATTCCTGTTACAGTTAAAATAAGAAGTGGCTGGGATGAGAAAAGTATAAATGCTGTAGAAATAGCAAAAATAATTGAATCAGCAGGAGCAAGTGCTATTACAGTTCATCCAAGAACAAGAAAACAAGGCTATAATGGTTTAGCAGATTGGACTGTAATAAAACAAGTTAAAGAAAATGTAAGTATTCCAGTAATTGGAAATGGTGATATTAAATCTTGCTATGATGCAAAAAGAATGCTAGATGAAACAAAATGTGATGCAGTAATGATAGGGAGAGCTTGCTTAGGAAATCCATGGATTATAAAACAAACTGTTGATTATTTAGAACATGGTATAGAACCTGTTGAACCTACAATAAAAGAAAGAATACAAATGATAAAAAAACATTTGGAGTATTTATTAAAAATCAAAGATGAGAAAGTAGCAATTCTCGAAATGAGAGGACATGCTTGTTGGTATTTAAAAGGAATTCCTAATTCATCTAAATTAAGACAAGAAATTAATAAGGTTAAAACAAAAAAAGAACTTATTGATATTTTAAATAAATTTGAGGAGGAAAATAATGAATGTTAATTTTTTAAAAAGGTTTTTAGCTTATTTAATAGATATAATAATAGTAGGTATTGTTATGGGAATAATAAGTGCTATATTTACAACAAAAAATGCAACAGTTTTAAGTAACCAATTTTTAGAATTAAACGAGCAAGTAATAAACACTAAATTAGATTTTAGTATTTATTATAGTAGAGTTGCTGACATTACACTTAGTTTAGATAGAGAAAACTTTATGATAAATATAATAAATTGTGTTATAATTATCTTGTATTTTGTAGTTTTACCACTTTATAAAAATGGTCAAACATTAGGTAAAAAAATATTTAAAATAAAAATAGTAAGAGAAGATAAAGAAGATTTAACAGCTAATGAATTAATAATTAGAAATATAGTTGTTAATGGACTTCTTAATACTTTTCTAGCATTTTGTTTAGTATTTTTATTATCAGGCTTTGAATACTTTACAATTACATCAATTCTTGGATTTATTCAATTCGTACTTGTTGTAGTAAGTGCTTGTATGATTATTTTTAGAAAAGATAAAAAAGGGTTACACGATATAATAACAAAAACAAAAGTTGTTTATGAAAAAATGGAGGTATAGTATGAGAGAATTTAGTGAACAAGAAATAGTAAGAAGACAAAAGGTTGAAGATATAAAAGCATTTTGTAATCCATATCCTGAAAAATATGATGTTAATTATAGCTTAAAAGATGCAGTAAAATTAGAAGATGGAACAACAAACGTATCTGTTGCTGGTAGAATAGTATTTATGAGAAAAATGGGTAAATTAAGCTTCTTAAAAATAAGAGATATAGAAGCAGATTTACAAGTATCTATTAAAATCGATTTAGTTGGCGAAGAAAAATATAATTTCTTTAAAACAAATATAGATGTTGGAGATTTTATAGGTGTAAAAGGTGAAATGTTTACAACACATACAGGAGAAAAAACATTACGTGCTGACAGTTTTGAATTTTTAGGAAAAGCATTAAAACCACTACCAGAAAAATTTCATGGGTTACAAGATCCTGAATTATGTTATAGAAACCGTTATGTTGATATGATAATGAATGAAGAAACAAGAAATAGATTTTTAATCAGATTTAAATTTATAAGAGAACTTAGAAACTATTTAGATAATTTAGGATATTATGAAATCGAAACACCAATATTAAATAATAAACCAAGTGGAGCAGTAGCTCGTCCATTTGTTTCACATCACAATGCACTTGATTTAGATGTATACTTAAGAATAGCACCTGAAACATATATGAAAAGGGCAATTATTGCAGGTATTCCTAAAGTATATGAAATAGCTAGATGCTTTAGAAATGAAGGAATGGATGCAACACATTTACAAGATTTTACTATGATTGAATGTTACCAAGCATATTATAACTATGAAGATAACATGAAATTAATAAGAACTATGTTACAAACAATAATTAATAACGTATTTGGAACATTAAAAATAAATGTTGGTGATAAAGAAGTTGACTTATCTGGTGAATGGCCAAAAGTTTCATTTAGAGAATTAATTATAAAATATGCTGATATAGATATAAATGAATATAATACAAAAGAAAAATTACTAGAAAAAATAAAACAAGAAAAAATTGAGTTAGATAGTGAAACACCAATAGAAAACTTAGGATTTGGTAATTTAGTTGACTATTTATATAAGAAAGTTGCACGCCCACATATGCTAGGACCTGTTTATTTAGTAGAACACCCATCATCACTTTCACCACTTGCACGTACTAATGATTCAAATAAAAATATTTCAGATAGATTTCAATTAGTTATAAATGGAGCTGAAATAGTTAATGGATACTCAGAATTAGTTGATCCACAAGAACAAGAAAGAAAATTATTAGAA
The DNA here is from genome assembly GCA_900546275.1 of uncultured Mycoplasmatota bacterium. GTDB lineage: Bacteria > Bacillota_I > Bacilli_A > RF39 > UBA660 > UMGS872. The sequence continues at coordinate 107,688 of URCH01000002.1, read as the reverse complement.
CAAGCTAGTTTAAAAGCAAATGGTGATGAAGAAGCAATGGATATGGATTATGATTATATAGGTGCTATGGAATATGGTATGCCGCCAATAAGTGGTTGGGGAATGGGAATTGATAGAATGATTCAATTACTAACAAATAGTGATAACATAAAAGATGTTGTAATGTTCCCTTTAATGAAACCTGAGAATAAGGATTAATAATTTGAAAATATATATTGCTAGACATGGAAAAACAGATTGGAATGTTTCTGGTTTAATACAAGGAAAAACAGATATTTCACTTAATAAAATTGGTGAGAAACAAGCAGAAATTGCAAAAGAAAAAATAGTAGATAAAATTGATATATGTTTTTCTAGCCCATTAAAAAGAGCTATTAAAACAGCACAAATTTTATCTGATGTAAACCCTATTATAGATAAACGTTTAGTAGAAAGAAATATGGGAGAATTTGAAGGTAAGCCAGCACTTAATTATGATTCAAAAAAATATTGGGATTATAAAAGCAATTATGGTGATAATGGTGTTGAACCAATACAAGATTTATTTAATAGAGTAAATAGTTTTATAAATGAAATAAAAGAAAAATATAGTGATAAAACAATTTTAATAGTTTCACATGGTGCAACTGTACGAGCACTTCATTTTGCTCTTACTTCATATAGAGAAGATGAAGATTTTCTAAAATTTGATGTACCAAATTGTGCAATTTTTAAATATGATTTATAGAAAGAAGGTTTTTATGAAAATATTATCAGTAAATACGGGAAGCTCATCATTGAAATTTCAACTTTATGAAATGCCAGAAGAAAAGGTTTTAATTTCTGGAGTATTTGAAAGAATAGGTATAGGAGAAAGTTTTTATACTATAAAAATAAATGGAGAAAAAATAAAAAAAGAAGTAGAATTAAAAGATCACAAAGTAGCTTTTGAATACTTAGTTAAAGAATTATTAGAAAACAATATCGTTAAATCATTAGATGAAATTAAAGGTATTGGAAACAGAGTTGTTCAAGGTGGAAGCTATTTTGATAAAACTGAAAAAGTTGATGAAGAAGTTATTTCTAAAATAGATGAGTTAAGTGCTTTAGCGCCACTTCATAACCCAGCTGCTATTGTTGGTATAAGAGCAGAGCAAGAAGTAATTCCAAATGCTTTATTAACAGTAGTTTTCGATACTGCATTTCATCAAACAATGAGTGAAGAAAATTATTTATATGCATTACCTTATGAATGGAATAGTGAATATAAAATAAGAAGATATGGAGCACATGGAACAAGTCATAAATATATTACTTTAAAAGCAAATGAAATACTTGGAAGAAATGATACTAAATTAATAACTTGCCATATTGGAAATGGTGCTAGTATAAGCGCAGTAAAAAATTCTAAATGTGTAAATACTTCAATGGGATTAACACCAAATGCAGGACTTATAATGGGTAGTAGATGTGGTGATATAGATGCTACAATAATTCCATATATTATGGAAAAGACAAACTTAAGTACAAAAGAAATAGATAATATTTTAAATAAAAAAAGTGGTTTACTTGGAATAAGTGGTGTAAGTAGTGATTTTAGAGATATAAATGCAGGAATAGATGCAGGAAATGAAAGATGCAAACTTGCATACAAAATGTTTATAAAAAGAATAATTGATTATATTGCTAAATATTATGTTGAATTAAATGGATGCGATGCAATTATATTTACCGCAGGTATTGCAGAAAACTCTTCAAAAATGAGAAGAGATGTAATAAATGGATTAAATATTTTGGGTATAAAAGTAGATGAAAAAAGAAATAATTCAATAGAAAAAGAAACAAAAATAAGTAGTGATGATTCAAGTGTTCCATGCTACGTAATAGCAACTGATGAAGAAGTTATGATAGCCCGTGATACTTATGATTTCTTAAAATAGAGGAAGAAATGTATAAAAAATTATATAAAGAAATACTAAAACAAATAAAAAAATATAATACAATTGTTATTGCAAGACATGTAGGTGCTGATCCTGATGCACTTGCAAGTCAAATCGCACTTAAAGATATAATAGTAAACAATTTTCCTTTAAAAAAAGTTTATGTAGTAGGAATGCCTGCATCTAGATTTAAATATCTAGGTACTTTAGATAAATTAACAGATGAAATGTATGAAAATTCACTATTAATAGTGGCAGATACACCAGATAAAAAAAGAGTTGATGGAGTAGATACTACTAGATTTTCAAAAACTATAAAAATTGATCATCATCCATTTGTTGAAAAATATTGTGACATAGAATGTATAAATGATAAAGCAAGTAGTGCTAGTCAAATAATAATAGATTTCGCATTTTCAATGAAATTAAAAATTACAAAAGAAGCAGCTGAAAAGTTATATATAGGAATAGTTGCAGATACAAATAGATTTTTATTTTCATATACTACACCTAACACTTTTGATTTAGTTTCAAAATTAATAAAAGAAACAAATATTAATTTTACTTCATTATATGATAATTTATATTTAAGAAGTTTAAAAGAATTAAAATTTCAAAGCTATATAATTAATAACATGATAGTTACAGAAAATAAATTTGGATATATTAAATTAACAGACGATGTATTAAAAAAATTTGATGTAGATGCAGCAACAGCTGGTAATATGGTTAATAACTTTAATTATATAGAGGATTTTGTAAGTTGGGCAGTATTTACTGAAGATAAAAATAATGATTTCATAAGAGGATCAATAAGATCTAGAGGACCTATAATTAATGAGGTAGCTGCTAAGTTTGGCGGTGGTGGTCATAAACTAGCTAGTGGAGTTAGATTAAAAAACTTTGAAGAAGTTGATAAATTAGTAGAAGCACTTGATTTAGAGTGTAATAAGTATGAATCATAAGTAAAAATATGTAAAAACACATAATTTATGTGTTTTTTCTTTTAATAAAATATTAAATAGTGTATAATTAATAATGGTGAAACTCATGATAAAAAAGATAATGAATGTTGATGTTAATTATATAAATTATGGAAAAAAAGATGCAAAAACCGTGGTACTTTTACATGGCTGGGGACAAAACATAGAAATGATGAAGCCAATAGGTGATGCAATAAGTGATAAGTTTAATATTATAATAGTTGATTTACCAGGGTTTGGTGAAAGCGAAGAACCAACTTATGTATGGAAAGTAAATGATTATGTAGAATGCATTCATGAATTATTAAAAAGCTTAAAAATAGAAAAACCAATAATGATAGGTCATTCATTTGGTGGTAAAATTACTTTATTATATTCAAGTATGTATGAAACAGAAAAAATAATTTTATTTGGAAGTCCATATACTAAAGAAGTTCAAAATCCGTCTTTAAAGACAAAAATTTTAAAAAAAATGAAAAAAGTTCCTTTAGTTAATAAATTAGAAAAATTTGCAAAAAAACACATTGGTTCAACAGATTATAGAAATGCATCTGAAATGATGAGAAAAATATTAGTTGAAACAGTTAATTTAGATATAACTGATTGTTTAGATAAAATTTTAGTTCCAACATTATTAGTATGGGGAACTAATGATGAAGCAGTTTCTATAGAACTTGCAAGAAAATTAGAAAAATTAATTAAAGATTGTGGTCTTGTAGAATATGAAGGATGTACGCACTATGCATATTTAGAAAGACTTGGTCAAACAATAAATATAATAAATTCATTTATAGGAGGTTAGTATGCATTGCTTTATATTAAGTTTAATAACTTTATTATTATATGTGTTTGTTAAATCATCTAAGGCGCTACATTCATTGCAACAAAATTGGTATAATGATGGGAATAGATATATAAAATGGATAAACAACAATTTAGAAAAAGTATTTATTAGTTTTGATATGTTATTCTTAATAGTTATATTACTAGGATTTTTTGTAAGTTCAAATTTACAATATATTCTTTTTTCAATATTTTATTTAGTTTGTATATTTATATTAACAAGAAAAAAAGAACAGGTAAAACTACCACTTAAATATACAAGTAGAATAAAAAGATTATTAGTAACAATTTATATTATATATTTAATATCTTTATTTGTTTAAATTATAATGAATGTTATTTAAATATATATTATATTATATATGGTATTTTAGCTTATTTAAATTATTATGTAGTATATTTAGCTAATATAATAAATAAACCAATTGAAAAATGTGTTTTCTATTATTATAAAAATAAGGCAACAAAAAAATTAAATTCAATGAATAGTATGAATGTTATTGGAATAACAGGAAGTTATGGTAAAACAAGCAGTAAAAATATATTATCTGATATTTTAAATATAAAATATAATGCTTTACCAACACCTAAAAATTTTAACACAACATATGGTATTATGCGAACGATAAATGAATATTTGGATAAATTTACAGATACATTTATTGTTGAGATGGGCGCATTTAAAATGGGTGAAATAAAAGAACTTTGCGATTTTGTAAAACCTAAATATGGAATTATAACTACAATTGGAACAGCTCACTTAGAAACTTTTGGAAGTAGAGAAAACATTTGCAAGGGAAAATTTGAACTTATTGAATCATTATCTGAAGATGGTATTGGTATATTAAATGGGGATGATGAATATCAATTAAACTATAAAATTAAAAACAAATGTAAAATTTTATGGATTGGTATCAATAATAAAAAAGTTGATTTATATGCTGATAACATAGAAATAACAGATAAAGGTATGACTTTTGATGCACATTTAAAAAATGAAAAAAAAGTATATAAATTTGAAACAAAATTACTTGGAACTGCAAACATCTATAATATTTTAGCTGGAGTACTTTTAGGATACGAATTAGGTATTGATATAGATGATTTAATTAGGGCCGTAAAAAAGGTAAAACCAGTAGAACATAGATTAGAATTTAAAAAATTTGGAAATATTAATATAATAGATGATGCATATAATTCAAATCCAGTTGGATCTAAAATGGCTTTAGAAGTTTTAAATTTAATGAAAGGTAAAAAAATAATTGTTACTCCAGGTATGATAGAACTCGGAACGGAACAATATAATATAAATAAAAAATTTGGTGAATATATAAGTGAGGTATGTGATGAAGTTATATTAGTTGGAGAAGAACAAACCAAACCTATATATGATGGTTTAATAGAAAAAAAATATGATAAGAAAAAAATACATATATTAAACGATGTAAAAAAAGCTTTTCCACTTATGCAAAAACTAAGTGATGAAAAAACATTTGTACTTTTAGAAAATGATTTACCAGATATATTTAATGAAGGGAAGTAATAATATGAAAATTAAAGTTGGTGTAATTTTTGGTGGGTGTACAGTTGAGCATGAAGTAAGTATAATTTCTGCAGTACAAGCAATGAATAATATAGATGAAGAAAAATATGATGTAGTACCTATTTATATATCAAAGGATAGAATTTGGTATACAGGTGCACTTCTTAAAGATATAGAAATTTATAAAGATTTAGATTTATTAAAAAGATATGCTACTCAAGTAACTTTATGTAAAAAAAATAACGAGTTTTATTTAATTAAAACAAATGGTTTATTTAATAAAGAAGTAGAACAAATAGATATTGCATTTCCAATAGTACATGGAAACAATGCAGAAGATGGTACTTTACAAGGATTCTTAGATACAGTTGGAATTCCATATGTTGGAAGTAAAGTGCTTGGTTCTGCACTTGGCCAAGATAAAGTTGTAATGAAACAGGTATTTGAATCTACTGGATTACCAGTTGTACCTTATACTTGGTTTTATGATACAGAGTATGAAGCAAATTCAGAAAAAATACTTTCAGAAATTAAAAAACTTAAATATCCTGTTATTGTTAAACCAGCAAGTTTAGGTAGCAGTGTAGGTATTACTTTTGTAGATGATTCTAAAAAAATTGATGAAGCTATAACAGAAGCTATTAAATATGATCATAAAATAGTTGTAGAAAAAGTAGTTACGGATATGGTTGAAGTTAATTGTTCAGTATTTGGAAATTATGAACATCAAACAACAAGTGCTATAGAAGAAGTAATGAGTACAAAAGAATTTTTAACATATGCAGATAAATATATTGGTTCTTCTAAAGTAAAAGGAAAATGCATGGGATCAAAAGGAATGGCTAGTGCAAAAAGAATCATTCCTGCACGAATAACTAAAAAACAACAAACAGATATAGAAAATTATTCAAAAGAAGTATTTAGAGTATTAAATTTAAGTGGTATATGTAGAATAGATTTTATGATTGATAAAACAGATAAAAAAGTTTATGTAAACGAACCTAATACAATTCCTGGTTCTTTAGCATTTTACCTATGGGAACCAACTGGTAAGAAATATTCAAAACTTTTAGATGAAGCAATAACTTTAGCTATTAAAGATTATAAAGCAACTTCTAAAAAAGTATTTTCATTTGAATCAAATATATTAAGCAATTACAATGGTTGCAAAGGTTTAAAAGGATTGAAAGGTTTAAAAAAATAGATATTGTTTTTTATAAAAAATGTGATATACTATAGTAGTAATTGTTAATTACTACTTATGTCTTGTTAGCTCAGTTGGTAGAGCAACTGACTCTTAATCAGTGGGTCTAGGGTTCGAGTCCCTAACAGGACACCATAAAGTAATTTAAATATCTAACTTAATTTGTTAGATATTTTTTTTAAAATCTTAGTATAGTTTTAGTTAATAAATTTCTTGATATGAATATTATTTAATAGTATAATGTAAGTAGGTGGTAAATATGATATTATACTGGTTAGCTATAATAGTTTTATTAACTATAATAGAAGCATTTACTATTAATTTAACTACCATATGGTATATTATAAGTGGTATATTAGCTCTTATAATATCAATATTTGTGGATTCCGTTTTAATTCAATTCGCTATATTTGTTATAGTTGGTACACTTCTACTTATGACTACTAGAAAAACATTAATGAAATTGTTTAAGAATAAAAATGTAGAAACCAATTTAGATAGAGTAGTAGGAATGATAGGAATTGTTACGGAAAAAATAGATGGTGAGTATGGAGAAGTTAAAGTTGATGGTAAAAAATGGACAGCTTATTCAGATGAAAAAATAGATGTTCATGAAAAAGTAAAAGTACTTCAGATAAACGGAGTAAAATTAAAAGTAAAGAAAGAAGGAAAATAAAGATGGAAATATTATTAGTAATTTTAGTTTTAGTAGTAGTAATTATAATACCTTGCGTAAAAATAGTACCACAAGCTGCAAGTTATGTAGTTGAAAGAATTGGTTCATATCATGAAACATGGAAAAATGGATTACATTTTAAATTACCTTTTATTGATAGAATATCAAATAAAGTTAGCTTAAAAGAAATTGTAAAAGATTTCGCACCACAACCAGTTATTACAAAAGATAATGTAACAATGCAAATAGATACAGTAGTATATTTTCAAATAACAGATCCAAAATTATATACATATGGAGTTGAAAATCCTATAAATGCAATAGAAAATTTAACTGCAACTACATTACGTAATATAATAGGTGAGTTAGAACTAGATCAAACATTAACATCAAGAGATATAATAAATTCAAAAATGCGTTCTATATTAGATGAAGCAACTGATCCTTGGGGAATAAAAGTAAACAGAGTAGAAGTTAAAAATATAATTCCACCAAGAGATATACAAGAAGCAATGGAAAAACAAATGCGTGCTGAACGTGAAAGAAGAGAAAAAATTCTTCAAGCAGAAGGTGAGAAAAAATCTAGCATACTAATTGCTGAAGGTGAAAAAGAAAGTGCAATTTTAAGAGCAGAAGCTAAAAAAGAAGCTCAAATTAAGATTGCAGAAGGTGAAGCTGAAGCACTTGTAAAAACAAAACAAGCTGAAGCAGAAGGAATTAAATTACTTAAAGAAGCTGGAGCAGATAAGGCAGTATTGACATTAAAAAGTTTTGAAGCATTAAGTAATGTTGCAAATGGTCAATCAACTAAAATTATCGTTCCATCAGAACTTCAAAATATCGCAACACTAGGAACAACAATAAAAGAAATGATGAAGGAAGATAAATAATGAAGACATTTGATTATATAAAAAATATAATCAAAGTTATAGCTTGGCCAATTCTATTAGGAATTGGCCAATTTTTTATAATTTTGATTTTTAGTTATTCATTTAATAATAATATTTATAATAATTTGGTAAAAGAAAATAGTCCATTAACAATAGATCAAATAAATGAAATGTTTAGTATTTATAGTAAAACAGATGAATATAAAAATTCACTTACAAATTATATTAATGAAAATACAATATGGATAGTACTTATAGTAGTGCTTATATTTATTCCATTATTAATTTTTGTATATAAAAAATATCAACCCAATTTTAATTTTAAATTAAATAAGAATATAATATATGTTATTTTAAATGCATTAATAATTTCAATAATATATAATTTATTTATAATAAATATTAATAAAATGTTAAATATTAATAACAATTTAGTTCAATCAAAGTATTTATTACAGATAATAATTTCAACAGGATTAATTGGACCAATAATTGAAGAATTATTGTTTAGAGGAGTTGTTTTTAATAAAGTAAAATCATTTAATAATATAAAATCTTCTATTTTAATTACTACTTTTATATTTGCATTCTTTCATGATTCAATATCACAAATGATATATGCATTTATAGTTGGATATATATGTATAAATCTATATATTAAAAATAAAACCTTATTAGTTCCTATAATATTTCATATATCTGGAAACATTATAGTTCCAATAATAAATAACTATTTAATAAATTTAAGTTATTTATATAGTTTCATAATAATTATTTTATTAATTCCAATTTTAGTAATTTTATATAAAAAAATGTATAAAACAAATTGATTTGTACAATATAATAATGTGAATATTAAATTATTCACGCCATTAGAAAGTAACTTCATCAATTAATTGAAGTTACTTTTTTTTCTTTATTTTTATATATGAATGTGCTAAAATATGTTTAGGGTGAAAATATGAATATAGAAGATATAAATATAAACAAAGAATTAAAAATAATATTTATGGGAACTCCCGAATTTGCTGTTCCTATTTTAAAAGGTTTAATAGAAAATTATAAAGTAAGAGCAATAGTAACACAACCTGACAAACCAGTTGGTAGAGATGGGAAACTAAGTGTATCACCTATAAAACAGGTTGGAATTGATAATACAATACTTGTTTTACAACCTGTTAAAATAGCAAATGAAATAGAAGTTATCAAAGAAATGGAACCTGATTTAATTATAACTTGTGCGTATGGTCAAATTTTACCCCAAGAGTTACTTGGTATACCAAGGTTAGGATGTATCAATGTTCATGCTTCTTTACTTCCTAAATTAAGAGGTGGCGCTCCAATTCATAGAGCAATTATGAATGGGTATAAAAAAACGGGAATTACTATTATGTATATGAATGCAAAAATGGATGAAGGAGATATTATTAGTAGTGAAGAAATAGAAATAGAAAAAAATGATACTGCTTCAACATTACATGATAAATTAAGTAAGTTAGGAGAAAAACTCTTATTAAAAACATTACCTTCAATTATAGATGGAACAAATGATAGAATTAAACAAAATTCAGATGATGCAACATATGCATTTGTAATTAAAAGAGAAGATGAGAAAATTGATTTTTCTAAAACTAAAAGAGAAATATATAATAAGGTAAGAGGTTTAAATTCTTGGCCTGGAGCATATGCAATATTTGATTCAAAAATACTTAAAGTTTGGGAATGCTATGAAACAGAGAATTTTTTCCCTGAATTACTAGATGGCCAAATTACAAAAGTGTATAAAGATGGAATTGGTGTAAAAGTAAGTAACGGAGAAATAGTTCTTACAGTAGTACAACCTGAAGGAAAAGGAAAAATGAAAGCAGTTGATTTTGCGCGTGGACTTGTAAATAAAGGTGCTTTAGAAGGTAGAATTTTAAGCTAAGAGGTTATATGAAAAAAATAAGTAAAATAAAAGAAAATATTAAACAAAATACCTTTTTAAAAAAAATAAAGGAATATTGGTCAAATAAAAGATATAGAGGATTATTCATTTTAGGACTTTGGTTTTTCTTTTTTCTTTTTGTAATATTGATATTACGCTCAACAGCTAGATACACACCAGTTGTTACAAAAAAAACAATTCCTCAAATATTAGAAAGTATTGATAATTATAATTTTTCATATGAAATTACAGCAGATGAAAATAATTATAAAATACTAGGTTCATATATTCCAAATCAAACAGTATTTGAATATGATAACCAAACATACTTAATTTCTGATGATACATATATAGTAAACGATGAATTATTAGAAGAAACTGTTAATCCTTTAGAAATTGATTTATCAAAATTAAATATTCAAAATATATATAATTTAATAAAAGATAAAGAACCTCTTTATGAAAATGAAAAAGATGAAATTAAAACAACAGTATATAAAGTAAGTATGAATGAATTTAATCAAATGATGAATAAGGAAATAGAGTCATCTGATTATATAGAAATAAATATAAATACAAAATCAAATAATTATGAATCAATAAATATTGATTTAACAAAATATATGAATCAAGAAGAATTAAGATATAGAAATTATAATATAAATATTTCACTTAGTTCTTTAAATCAAGTAAACCATGATTCATATAATAAATTATTAGAACAAAAAAATACATTAGAAAAGGAAGAATAAAATGGTTGCAGTTATAGTTTTATTTATAATAATAATATTAGTTTTTTTCGTAAAAAAAACATTTAGTGGATTTATATATTCAGTAGGAATGATAGACATATTTTTAAGATTAATTACATTTTTGAATGTTAATTTATTTGGAGGTGAACTTAGAAAATTTATAAGTGATTATATTCCAGGTTCATTAATTGAAATGATTAATAGTTATACAAATGGTGTTTTAGCTACTATATTAATATGGATATATGTAATAATAATGATTATATTTGAATTTTATATTATTAAATCGTTTTTTCACAAAAAATAAATTTCACTATTTGTTCATATAAATTTCACAATTCACTGTTAGAATGTAAATAGTGGAGGTGATAATAAACAAGGTTAAGTAAAAAAAATAATAAAATTAATACGGAATAATAAAATAAAAATTGATACGAAATAATAATTTAAATACGATTCTCTAAGTACGGTTATATTATTAAAGATATCTTCACTCCTTACTATGATATCTAAAATAATATTTGGCATACCATTTCAGGTATGCCTTTTTATTTACTAATTTTAATATTTATGATATTATTTATATAGTAAAGAAGGTTTTGATATGAAAAATAAAGGATTTACATTAGCAGAAATACTTGGAGTAATTGTCTTACTTGCCTTAATATCAATTATATCTATATCACAAATTACAAATAGAATTAATAGTACAAAATCCAAAATAAGTGATGCGCAAAAAAAAATAATTTTGAATGCAGCCCAACTTTATGTCGATGATAAAAAATTATTATATGAAAAAAAGGAAAGTAATACATATTGTATTTTTGTAGAATCACTTATAAAAGATGAATATTTATCATCACCTATACTAGATGAATCAGGAAAAGAAATTGATTATTCAACCAAGATAAAAGCAACTTATTTAAATGGAAATTTTGTATTTGATTATGATCCAAAGGAATGTGAAGAAACTAAGTAAAGTTTCTTTTTTTATATATTCAGAAAATTGTTCCAAATTATCAAAATGTATCAAAATCATAGAATAGCAAAACAACTAACATTAAATCCGTTAAATGAACTCGTAAGAGTATTAAAATATAAAACAGAATGGAAAAATAAAAGATTTAAAAATAAGGAACTATGAATGTCCAAAATGTCATAATGAATTAGAAAGAGATTTAAATGCAAGTATAAACATAATGTTTAAAAGAATAAAACAATATATGAAAATAATATAAACAAAATTAAGGTAAACAAAAATAAGTAGGGTGGCGACCATTTGATATTGGTTTATGGTGAAACTAACGTTTCAATGAAGTAGAAAAAACTTACTGTGAGGTAAGTTATATCAAAATTTATTTTGTTCTTGACGAACAAATGTATGATGTGCTAAAATTATTATGAGGATAGGTGTTATAAAATGTATTCATATATAATAGGAAAAGTAGAAGAAATAGAAAGTAATTATATAACAATAGATAATAATGAAATTGGATATTTAATATATACATCAAATCCATATTCATTTAATTTAAATCAAGAATATAAAATTTATTTATATGAAAATGTTAGAGAAGATGAAATAAGTTTATATGGATTTAAAACAAAAGAGGAAAAAGATTTATTCTTAAAATTAATTGAAGTAAAAGGCTTAGGATGTAAAATGGCTCTTCCTATGTTTGCAATGGGAGATGTAAATAATATAATAAGTGCAATTGAACAAGAAAATATTAATTATTTAAAAAAATTCCCCAAAATTGGTGATAAGGTTGCTCGTCAAATAATACTTGATTTAAAAGGAAAATTGATAAGTAAAGAACAAGTTATAAAAACAAACGATGAATTAATTGAAGCACTTAAAGCGTTAGGATATAAAACAGTAGATATAAATAAAATACTTCCTAATATTACAGAAACAGCAATTGAAAATCAAATTAAGGAAGCTTTAAAACTATTGCTTAAGTAGGAGAGTATATGAAGATAGGTATTGATATAGATGACACAATATGTAATACATGGGAATTTGTAAAACCATATTATGAAAAAAAATTCAATTTAGATAAAAATATAACTGAAAATAATTCATATTTTAAAGCACTAAATTGTTCATTAGAAGAATATTATGATTTTTGTAAAAAAAATATTTCCAAACTAATATTTAATGTACCTGTAAAAAAAGATGCTGTAATGTATATAAATAAACTTAAAGAAGAAGGACATGAAATTAACTTCATAACTGCTAGAAGTACGCTTGATATGGAAAAGCCATATGAACAAACAAAAAAATACTTAGAAGAAAACAATATTAAATATGACAATTTATATGTTAATTCATTAAAAAAGGAAGAAGTTACTTTAAAAAATAATATAGATATATTTATAGATGATAGTGTAAAACATTGTACAAATGTTTCTAAAACTGGAATAGATGTATTAATGATGGATACAACATATAATAAAAAATACACTAATTTTAAAAAAGTAAATAATTGGAAAGAAATATATGATTTTATAAATAAAAAGGAGAAATATCATGGATGAAAGAATAATTACAAATGAAAAACTAAATGAAGATATTGATTCTAATATAAGACCAAATAGTATAGATGAATATATTGGACAAACCGAAGTAAAAGAAAATTTAAATATATTTATAAAAGCAGCAAAATTAAGAAACGAATCACTAGATCATGTATTATTGTACGGGCCCCCAGGACTTGGAAAAACAACTCTTGCTTTAATAATTGCAAATGAACTAGGAAGTAACATAAAAACTACTAGTGGTCCTGCAATAGAAAAAAGTGGTGATTTAGCAGCAGTTTTATCGACACTTGAAGAAGGAGATGTTTTATTTATTGATGAAATTCATAGAATCCCAAGATTTATAGAAGAAATATTATATTCTGCTATGGAAGACTATAAATTGGATATAATAATAGGAAGTGATTCATCTAGTAGAAGTATAGAAATTGATTTACCTCCATTTACATTAGTTGGAGCTACCACAAGAGCAGGTGACTTAACAGGTCCACTTCGTGATAGATTTGGAATAGTTTCTAAACTTAATTATTATACTGACGATGAATTAATGCAAATTGTAAAAAGAACAAGTAGAGTACTTAATTGTTCTATAACTGATGACGCTGCTTTAGAACTAGCTAGAAGAAGTAGAGGAACTCCAAGAATTGCAAATAGACTATTTAAAAGAGTTAGAGATTATGCACTTGTACTAGGTGATGGAGAAATAAATTTATCTATAGCTAAGTATGCTTTAGATAAACTTAAAGTTGATAGCTTAGGACTAGATCAAACAGACTATAATTTACTTAAATCAATAATAGAAAAATTTAATGGTGGTCCAGTTGGAATTGAGGCAATTGCTTCATCAATAGGCGAAGAACAAACGACTATAGAGGATGTATATGAGCCATTTTTACTACAAAAAGGACTTTTAAAAAGAACAAATAGAGGAAGAATAGTAACAGATAAAGCATATAAACATTTAGGAATAAATAAATAGTTATTTTATGCTTTTTTTGTGTTATAATTGTAATAGATAATTGGAGGGTGTTTCAAGTGGCAAAAAAGAAAAAACAAAAAAAAGATAATAAAACTAAAAGTGGATACCAAGTTGAAGTAATAGGTATTTTACTTATTTTAATAGGAATAATAGGTATATGTAAATTTGGTCCAGTTGGAATATTTATTAGTGGTTTTGCTGCATTTTTTGTGGGTACAGCTAATAATATATTACTTGCTATGTTATTTATCATAGGAGGATATATAATTGTAAAAAGAGATAAACCAGTATTTTTTACATCAAAACTTATTGGACTTTATATAATAATAATAGCTTTGCTTGTTTTAATGCATATTAGTTATGTAAAACAATTAAATATTGAAGTTGGCCAGATATTAAGCGAAACTATAAATAATTTAATGGGTTATGTAAAATCAGTAGAAAAATTACAAGGTGGAGGAATGTTAGGTGCACTTTTTGGAACATTATTTGTAAAAATGTTTACAATAAGTGGTACTAGTGTAGTTTGTATTGCGCTTATTGTATGTGGTTTTATAATGTTTACAGGTTTATCAATATATGATATGGTAACTGCAAGTAAAAATAAAGTAAAAAATATTATTAAAAAAGACAAATTACATAAAGAACAAAAAGAAATTGCTAAAGCAGCAGAAGCTTATGAAATTGATAATAAAGTTGTTATTTCAAGTGTTGATGAATTAATCCATCAATCAGATCCAGAACCAAAACAAGAAGTACATGAAGAACCTAAAAATACTATAGAAATAAATGAACCAAACAACAATGAAGAATATGTGGAAAATAAAGGGTATAAATGTCCACCAAATACTTTATTAACGCCACCTTCAAAAAAGGGTAAAGTTATTACTAAAGAAGAAATTACTGAAACTGCTGAAATATTAAAAAATGTTTTCCATGATTTTAATATTGAAGGACATGTAGTTGCTGTAAATGTTGGACCTGCTGTTACTCAATATGAAATGGAAATAAAAGCAGGTACAAAAGTTAGTAAAATTCTATCTTTAAATAGAGAAATTGCTCTTTCACTTGCTGCAAAAGATGTACGTATACAAGCACCTATTCCAGGTAAAAGAACAGTTGGTATTGAAATTCCAAATAAATCAATTTCGATGGTTACAGTAAGAGAAATAATAGATTCTATTCCAAAGAGTATGGATGAAAGTAAATTGATGGTTACACTTGGTAAAAATATAATGGGTAAACCAATTTATTGTGAAATAAATAAAACACCTCACTTATTAGTAGCTGGTTCAACTGGTAGTGGCAAATCAGTATGTATAAACAGTATAATCGTTTCAATTTTAATGAGAGCAAAACCAGATGAGGTTAAATTTGTTTTAGTAGATCCAAAAAAAGTTGAACTTAGTATGTATAATGGGGTACCACATTTATTAATACCAGTTGTAACAGATCCAAGAAAAGCTAATATAGCACTTAAAAAAATAGTGGCTGAAATGGAAAAAAGATATGATTTATTTGAAGCAAGTGGCACTAAAAATATTGCTGGATACAATCTTTACTTAGAAAAGAAAAATGAAAATTTACCAGATTCAGAAAAAATAAAAAAATTGCCATACATAGTAGTAATAATAGACGAACTTGCAGATTTAATGTTAGTTGCTGCAAAAGAAGTAGAAGATTCAATAATGAGAATTACACAAATGGCCAGAGCTGCTGGAATACATTTGATAGTTGCTACACAAAGACCATCTACTGATGTAATTACTGGTGTTGTTAAAGCAAATATTCCTTCAAGAATTTCATTTGCTGTTTCTTCAAGTATAGATTCAAGAACTATACTTGATATGACTGGAGCAGAAAAACTTCTTGGAAAAGGTGATATGCTATTTCTACCTCAGGGCGAAAATACTCCTATAAGAGTTCAGGGAACATTTATTTCAGATGAAGATATTAAGAAAGTTGTTGATTATACAATATCTCAACAAAAAGCAAGATATGATGAAACATTATTAATGGATGAAGAAGAAATGAAAGCAACTTCGATGGTTGATGATAGTAAGGAAGATTATGATGATCCATTATATAATGAAATTGTTGAATTTGTAGTTACTCAAGGTAAGGCAAGTGCTTCACTTCTTCAAAGACGATTTAGATTAGGATATAATAGAGCAGCTAGATGTATTGATTTACTAGAAGAAAGAGGTATAATTGGTCCAAATAATGGTTCAAAACCACGTGAAGTTTTAGTTAAATTAGAAAGGAAAGAAGAAGAATGAAAAAACAATCTAAAATAAAAAATATTAAAGAAGATAAAATTGAAAATGATTATGTAGAAGATAAAATGGATAAATCATCACTTATAAAAAATATGTTTCAATCTTTAATTCTTATTTGTGCAGGATTATGTATTTTTTATGGTTTATATTCAATTTTCTTTGGAGAATCTAAAACTCAAAATCAAACTGCAAAGTTAGAATACAAAGATGTTAGAAAATTATACGGTTATTTATCTGAAACATGGCCAATATCTCCTTTTCATAAAAAAGATGAGGTATTACTTTCAAATATTGATGAAAATACTTTATTTAGCGAATTAATAGTATCTGAAGAATTAAATAAAAAAACATATGAAATAGCAGGTTGTACTGATTATAATTCTCCTTGTAAAATAGGTGAAATTAGTTATGATGATGCTATAAACAAACTAAAAGCTAAATATGGGGATGTTAAACTTACTAAAGATAGTTATACATATAATTTAATAAGTTGTAAAAAAGAAGATAATGTATTTAATTGTTACATTGAATTAGGTGGTATGGAAGATCCATATAATAATTTGTCAATGATAACAAATTATGTAGAAACAGATGAAAAACTAGAAATTTATGATAAATACTTAAAATACGTAGATATGGATGATGAAACAAAATGTTATGTTGATGATGATATGACTATAGAATGTGATAATCAAGAAAGTTTTAATACCGATCTAAGAGTATTTGCAAATACAGAAGAGTATTTATTAGAAAAATATGGTAGAGAATATGTTCATACATATCTAAAAGATAAAAATGGAAACTATTATTGGTATAGTAGTGTTATGAAATAAATAAAAACATCATTACGTTTTGTAATGATGTTTTATATTATTCAAATACCTCTTGTTTAATTAAATTTATGTTTTCTTTCATAATAGATAAATAATCTTTTTTATCATTTCTGTCATCAACACTTATTGTTGCCAAACTATCAAATATAGCTAATTTTGTTCCATAAGTTTCATTTAGTTTTTTTATTGTTTCAGTTTCTTCATCAGACGAAAGTAAGAATATATAACTTATTTTTTTATTTTTCATTAAATCAGAAACAATTTTTATTGTTTTTTCATCATTTTTTTCTAATGAATAAATTGTAAATCCATAATTTTCTAGAAACTTAAATACATCAGATGATACGACTAATGTAGGGTTATCTGCAGTTTCTGCAATTAAATGTAAATTAGCAGACATCTGTGAAAGTTCTATTTTTAAATTAGAATAGTTATTTTCAATTTCATTTTTTAAATAATAATTATTTATATATTCATCAAGTCCATCTTTTATATTTCTAGCAATCATTAATAAATTGTTTGGATCTAACCATAACTCTTCAATTCTATTTCCATATTCTTCATTTGTTTGCATACTAAGAGTACTATCAATTATTTTTAAATCTTTATTATTTTTTAACATATCATATAAATAATTTTTTTCATTACTTAATCCTGAAAAAATAAATAGTGAACCATTTGAATAATCACTTAATTGCTTTTCAGTAAGTGTTGTATCATTTGGATTTGTTCCATCAGGATAAATACTGTATACTTTACTATTATTACCATATAATTCATTTGTTATATATTCAAGTGGATAATATGAAGTATAAATTGTTATATCTTCCATTGTATCCCTTTTTAAACATCCACATAAAAATAACAAACATGTTAAACATAAAACTAAAATTTTTTTCATTTATTTACCTTCCTTTTTATTTTGTTGTTTGGTACTAAATCAATTCCACCTCTGGAAACAGGATTACATTTTAAAATTCTTTTGATACTTAGAATAGTACCATGAAATGAACCATGTTTTTTTATTGCTTCAATTGCATAATTTGAACAAGTTGGGTAATATTTACAAGCACTGTGTGAACTAAATGGAATCATTTGATAAACTTTTATTAGTCCAATTAATATATATTTCATATTAACACCAAATTAATTATACTAAAAAAAAAAATAATTGTAAAATAAACTTTAAAAAAAAGTTAATAAATGTAAATATAATGTTACTATTTTTTTTATTTAAAATATTTGATATAATAATTAAGGAAAGGTGATTATATGAAAGTTTTAGAAAAATTTGGGATAGAAACAAATCATGAATCTTTATATGAAAAAGCATTTACTCATACTTCATATGCTAATGAACATGATAAAGAAAGTTATGAAAGACTTGAGTATTTAGGGGATGCGGTTTTAGAACTTATTATGAGTGAATATTTATATAAAAATACAGAATACCAAGAGGGTGAAATGACTAAACTTAGAAGTCATTATGTTTGTGAAAACGCTTTGTATGAGTATTCAATCAGATTAGGTTTAAATGAATTTTTGCTTCTTGGAAAAGGCGAAGAAGAGACTGGCGGAAGAAATAGAAAAGCAATAGTTGCCGATATATTTGAAGCTTTTATGGGAGCAATATATCTAGATAAAGGATTAGAAACAGTAAAAAAATTTATATATTCAAATATAATACCACTTATAGAATCAGGTGAAATTAACTTTTTTAACGATTATAAGTCAATACTACAAGAATACGTTCAAACAGATAAAAGAAGTTTAGAATATGTAGTTGTAAAAGAAGAAGGACCTGCTCACAATAAAACATTTGAAGTTGTTGTAAAAATAGATGATATTATCTATGGTAGAGGAAGTGCTCATAGTAAAAAAGAAGCAGAACAAGAAGCCGCAAAAGATGTTTTAAAAAAAGCACAAAATTAATATTGAAAAAAAGCATAAAATAAAGTAAAATATAGAAAGTCAAGAAAGAGGTTATTTATGGGAAGAGCTTATGAGGTAAGAAAAGCAAGTATACAAAAAACAGGAGCTGCAAGAGGTAAGATATATTCTATGTATGCTAAAGAAATATATTTAGCAGCTAAAAATGGTGGAACTAGTATGGAAGCAAATGCAAGTTTAAAAAGACTTGTTGATAGAGCAAAAAAAGAACAAGTTCCAAGTGATATAATTAAAAGAGCAATAGATAAAGTTAATAGTGGAGTAGATGATTCATATACAAGTGCTACTTATGAAATGTTTGGACCAGCAGGTTCAACATTTATTGTAGATTGTTTAACTGATAATCTTAATAGAAGTGTAAGTGATTTAAGAGCTGTTGTAAATAAATGCCATATTAAAATGGGTAGCGTTGGAAGTGTTTCATATAACTATGATAATTTATGCATTGTTGGATTTAAAGGAATAAATGAAGAAGATGCATTAAATGCATTAATAGAAAATGATATTGATATAGATGATATTGAAACTCAAAATGATATGGTCGTTATTTATGGTGAACCACAAGATTTATTTAAAATTAAAGATGCTATTTTATCAATTAAAAACGTAGAATTTGAAATAGATGAAATAAGTAAATTACCAAAAGAAAAAGTAACATTACAAGGTGAAGATTTAGAAACTTTTAATAAAGTTTTAGCTATGCTTGATGATGTAGAAGATGTTAATCAAGTATATCATAATGTTGAATTATAAAATTGTTTGTAAAAAAACAATTTTTTTATGTATTTAATGAAATTTATGTTAAAATAATATTAGTGAAAAGTGGTGATATAGATGAAAAATGTTGTTTTACCTGCAGATACTTTTGTAGTTATAAACAAAACTGTTTTGACAGAACAAGATAGAAAAATAATTACAATGCTATATCAACCAATAATAAGTTCTATTTCCTCAAGCCTTTTTTTTACTTTTTGGTCTTATTTAGATAAATCAGAAATAATATCAGAGCAATATACCCATCATGAATTGATGTCAAATATGAAATTAAGTTTAGAAGATATAATAGAAGCAAGAGAAAAATTAGAAGGCGTAGGTTTAATTAAAACTTATTTAAAAAAAGGAAATGTAAACAATTATGTATACGAGTTATATTCACCATTAAGTGCATATGAATTTTTTAATAATCCAATTTTAGATGTCACATTATTAAATAATGTGGGAAAATCAAACTATAAAAAATTAATACAATATTTTAAATTACCAAATATAAAAAAAAGTGAATATGAAGATATTACTTGTTCTTTTACTGATGTGTTCGAAAATGTATCAAATATTTCAAATAATGAGTATCAAGAAATAAAAAAAATATCTAAAAATAGTATAAATATTAAATCAAAAATAAATATTGATTATTTAATAGAAATGATTCCAACAGAAGTTTTAGATAAAAGAAGAATTACAAATGAACTTAAAAATATAATAATTAAACTTTCATTTGTATATAATTTATCAGAACAGGATTTATACGATGTTATATTAAGCTCGGTAAATGAAGAAAAGAAAATAGATATAGATAATTTAAAAACAAATTGTAGGAAATATTATTCATTTGAAAATAAAGGAAAAATTACAAATTTGATTTATAAAGAACAACCAACAACCTTAAGAAAAAACTTAACAGATACGTCAGATAGATCAAAAATAATATATAAATTTGAAACAACATCCCCATATGAATTTTTATATGAAAAAAATAATTTTACAAAACCATCATTTTCTGATTTAAAAATATTAGAGTTTTTATTGTTAGAACAAAACCTAAATCCAGGTGTTGTTAACGTACTAATAGATTATGTACTTAGAATTAATAATAACAAATTAGTTAAAACATTTGTTACATCTATTTCAAGTCAATGGGTTAGAAGTAAGGTAAAAACAGTAGAAGAGGCAATGCAGTTGGCAGAAAAAGAATATAAATCAAGAAAGAGTAGTGTTAAATTAAAAACAATAAAAGTTGAAGACAAACCAGATTGGTTTGATAAAAACATAGATGAAAGTATCGTATCAGAAGAAGAACAATTAGAATTTGAAAAAAAATTAAAAAATATGAAGTAGGTGAAATATGTTAGAGTTAAATGACAAAGTAAAGACAATGGGATATAATTTTAAAGATACACTAAAAAAAGAATATAAAGAAGCTTGTAAAAGTGAAATGTTTTTGGAACTTGTTAAAAAGTTAAAACTAAGTGATGAAATATTAATGAAATATACTTCACAACTACAAGAATGTAGTAAAAATTATGAAACTTGTTTAAATTGTAAAAACATCTTAGAATGTAAACAAGATATAAAGGGTTATTGTTATTTACCAAAAGTTGTAGATCAAAAAATAAACTTTAACTATCAACCGTGCAAATTTAAAAAGAATTTAGACTTATCTACTAAATATTTAAAAAATATATTTATATTAGAAGAACCATTAGAAATAAAAGAAGCTTCAATGGATAAAATTATATTAAAAGATAAAAATAGGTTTGAGGCTATTGAAGCAATTCATAAATTTTTAGTTGAATATAAAAAGGATAATAAACAAAAAGGATTATATTTATATGGAAATTTTGGATGTGGTAAAACATATTTAATTTCAGCACTTTTTAATGAACTTGCAAAAGAAAATGTAAGAAGCGCTATAGTATTTTGGCCTGAGTTTTTAAGAAACTTAAAATCAAGTTTTTCAACAGACTTTAATGAAAAATATGAATATATTAAGAAAGTACCATTATTATTAATTGATGATATTGGTGCTGAAAGTACAACTAGTAGTTGGGGAAGAGATGAAATTTTTTGCCCATTAATTCAATATAGAATGCAAGAAAAACTACCAACCTTTTTTACATCTAATTTAGATATTGATTCATTAGAACAACACTTTTCAGTTAGTAAAGATGGTGTAGAGGTAATAAAATCACGTAGGATAATTGAAAGAGTAAAACAACTTAGTACCCCAATACAAGTTATAAGTAAAAACTTAAGGAATTGATTATATGGAAGAAGTAGTAAAAACAATAACAAATGTTAAAATAGTGAATAATAATGTTTCTGATTTGAAAATTAAAATTCAAATGTTAAATGAAATAATTGAGCAAAAAGATATTAAATTATTTTTTAGATTATATGATAAAATATGTAAACAATTTGATATTATATATGATGAAATAAAAATAAATACATCAGATAAAGAGGAAATTGCATATTCTATAGAAAACATCTATAAAAATATTATTTCACTTAATAAACAAATACAAAAATTATCAAAAAGGCCTTATATGGTCAGTAATGATAAAAGAAAACTTGATAATGTTTTAAAAAAATGTGTATTGATTTTAGTTAAATTAGGATATGAAGATAAATTAGAAACACTAGATATCTATAATATTTTAAAAGTAATAATTTTTGAAGAAAAAACTTAGATATACTAAAAAATTTATTTGATGAAATTCCTGCTTTATCAACATTTGAAGAAAATATATTAATAGTAAAAAAGGTATTTAAAAAATATATTATACATCTTACTGATGATTATATAAAAGCAAAATATTATAAAGATGTTTTAGAGTATTTACTTAAAGTAAAAAAAATAAATATACCTAAAGAATATAAATATGAAATGATTGAACAAATTAAGAATAAAAAATGTGAAATAAAAAACTTAGATATTGATGAAGAATTAAAATCAGATTCTTTATTGTTAATTAGTTCTTTCTTATCAAATTTATCAGTTAAAAAGAAATCAATTAAGGAGTTAGATTTAAGTAATTTAAAAGAAAAATATGGAATTACATCAGAATTTAACAAACAAATTTTACACGATGCTGATAATATAATTCCATACACAAATAAATCATATGTTGATATTAGAGATAAATTTACTATAAGTATTGACTGTAAGAACACAAGATCAATAGATGATGCATTTTCATTTGAAAAAACGGACAATGGTTATATTTTAGAAGTATATATATCAGATGTTGATGCTTATATAAAAATGAATTCTAATTTTGATAGAGAAGCTTACAATAGAACAAATTCAATAATACTTCCTAAAAATTATATTTCTATGTTTCCGCCTAGGCTTGCAGATATAACTTTTTCACTTATACAAGGTCAAACTAGATATGCAGTATGCCATAGGTTCGAGTTTTCAAGCAATATGGATTTTATAAATTATAATATATATAATGCCATAATAAATGTTAATAAAAATTATAATTATGACCAAGTAGATAAAATACTAAATGATAATAAAAATTCAGTGTACAAAGAATACTTTTTTAATGTATTAGAATTTGATGAAAAGTTAAATAATTCATATATATTTAATTCAGAATATTATGATATAAAACAAATTAAACGTTCCATTAATTCTGAATTAACTAGTTCAAAACAAAGTCAAATTTCTTCAATTAGTTCAAAAATAATTAGAGATTTTATGGTTTTAACAAATTACTTTGAAGCAAGATTATTTAATGAAATGCAGTTACCATTTTTATATTCTGTTAATAAATCAACTAATAATAAACAAATAATTAATCAAATTAAATTAAGTGCTGAAAAAACAGAAAATGTTTCTGCCATATTAAAAATGATAAAAGAAAATTTTTCATCATCATATTATTCAACAACAAATGAAGGGCACCAAGGATTAGGCATGGAATTTTATTGTAAAGCAACTAATCCTATAAGAAATTATGCATCACTAACCATACAAAGATTAGAACATGATTTTATATTTAATGAAATAGATGATAGATTAATTTATATGTGGGAAGATTATTTAGAAGATTTAGTTAAACATCTTAACGATAAAAAGAATAATATAAAAGGGTATTGTAAAGAATACTATAAATCAAGTGCAAAAAAATAGCATTTGACAAATATTAATATTGTGATACAATTTAGTTATAAAAGTTTTGATTAGGACATGATTATTAATTAATATTTTAAAGAGAGTTATTGTTGGGTGCAAAATAACAAATATATTAATAATTACTACCTATGAACTGACTTCGAAAGAAAGTCCGGTCGTAAAAGATCGTTATCAATAAGAGTTAAATAAAGGATGGTACCGTGCTATGCTATAAAATAGAAGCACTCCTTGGCATCATCTTTTTTTGTGTTTTTAGGAGGTAATATGAGAAAATTTGAAAAAATAAGTTTTGATCAATTTAAAAAAGATATAGAAGATAATATAGATTTGTATGAAAAATATAAATTACCTTCAAGAGCCACCAAACTTAGTGCTGGATATGATTTTTATTCATTATATGATTTTACTTTAAAACCAAACGAAATAATTAAAATTCCAACAGGCATAAAAGCTAGTATGAATAATGATGAAGTCCTTATGTTATTTGTTAGAAGTAGTCAAGGATTTAAATATAATGTAAGACTATGTAATCAAGTGGGAATACTTGATGGTGATTATTATAATAATGAATCTAATGAAGGTCATATCTGGATTAAAATTCAAAACCAAGGTAATAAAGATTACTCTGTAAAGTCTGGTGAAGCAATATGTCAAGGAATATTTACAAAGTATTTAACAGTAGATAATGAAGAAGAAATAAAAAATGAAAGAAAGGGTGGATTTGGATCCACAAGTGAGGAAAAATAGTATGATAAATATAAAAGAAAACGAAAAATTAAGTGTAATGAATCATAGTTGTGCACATTTACTTGCGCAAGCAATTAAACATTTATATCCAAATGCTTTATTTTGGGTAGGACCTGTTATAGAAGAAGGATTTTATTACGATATAGATTTAGGCGATGAAGTAATAAAAGAAGAAGATTTACCACGTATTGAAAAAGAAATGAAAAAAATAGCTAAAGATGGTAAAAGAATAGTTAGACATGAACTTTCTAAAAATGAAGCTTTAGAAATGTTTAAAAATGATCCATATAAAATAGATTTAATAAATAGAATGGATGAGAATGATACAGTTATATCATGTTATACACAAGGAGATTTCACTGATTTATGTAGAGGTCCACATGTTGATACAGTAAAACAATTAAAATATTTTAAATTACTTAAAGTAAGTGGTGCATATTGGAAAGGTGATTCTAATAATAAAATGCTTCAAAGAATATATGGTGTTTGTTTTGAAACAGAAGAAGATTTAAATAAACATTTAGAAATGCTTGAAGATGCTAAACAAAGAGATCACCGTAAACTAGGAAAAGATTTAAAAATATTTATGACAAATGATTTAGTAGGTAAAGGCCTTCCTATGTGGCTTCCTAATGGTGCAACTATTAGAAGAACATTAGAAAGATACATTGTAGATAAAGAAGTTTCCCTAGGATATAGTCATGTATATACACCATCTCTAGGTAGTGTAGATTTATACAAAACTTCAGGACATTGGGATCATTATAAAGATGATATGTTCCCAGTAATGCATATGGATGATGAAGAATATGTATTAAGACCAATGAATTGCCCTCATCATATGCTAATATATAAAAATGAAATTCATTCATATCGTGATTTACCAATTAGAATTGGTGAACTTGGACATGATTTTAGATATGAAGCAAGTGGAGCAGTATGCGGACTTGAAAGAGTTCGTGCTATGTGTCAAAACGATGCACACCTATTTGTTAGACTTGATCAAGTTGGTGAAGAATTTGCTAAAGTCGTAAATTTAATTTTAGATGTCTATAAAGATTTCCACTTTGATAATTATACATTTAGATTATCACTTAGAGGAAAAGAAAAAGAAAAATATTTTGATAATGATGAAATGTGGGATAAAGCAGAAAATATGCTTAGAAAAGTTTTAACTGATTTAAAATTAGATTTTTATGAAGCAGAAGACGAAGCTGCATTTTATGGTCCAAAATTAGATGTCCAAATTAAATCAGCAATTGGTCATGATGTAACTTTATCAACTTGTCAATTGGATTTTTTACTTCCTGAAAGATTTGATTTATCATATATAGATGAACATGGTGAAAAACAAAGACCTGTTGTTCTTCATAGAGCTATTTTAGGAACATTTGATAGATTTACTGCATTCCTACTTGAAGAAACAAAGGGAAATTTACCTACATGGCTTGCGCCAATTCAAATAAATATCATTCCTGTAAATAATGAATATCACTTAGATTATGCAAAAGGGATAGAAATCTTCTTAAAACAAAATGGATTTAGAGTAGAATTAGATTCTAGAGAAGAGAAACTTTCTTATAAAATGAGAGAAAGTCAAACAAAAAAAATTCCATTTACATTAATACTTGGTGATAAAGAAAGAGATAATGATACCATAAGCTATCGTAAATTTGGAACTCAAGATACAATTACACTTTCAAAAAATGATTTTATTGAAATGATTAATTATGTTATTAAAAATAAAGAATAGAAATATTCTTTTTTTTATTAAATTTATAACATAAAAACTAATATATTAAAGCTTGTTATATTGAAAAAATAAACTTTAGCGTGATATAATATAGATAGTATTTTAGTAAGGAATGAGAATATATGAGAAGAGTAAAATATTTGTTTTTGAGAATTAAAAATATGGATTTTAAAAGAATGTTTAATATAATAAATGAAATTCATAAATCAACTCATAAATCCAGAATATATTTATTTTTTGATGTAATTATTTGTGGTTTAAAATACCAAGCTGGTTATGTTGATTATTATATTTTTGAAATGTGGAATTTAAATTCTAAAGAAAGAAAAACTATATTAACAAGAGGTAAAAATAATATATTTGTTAAATATTATAACAAAAAAGAATTTAATCATATTTTTTATAATAAAGATGAATTCAATGAAAAATTCAAAAAATATTTAAATAGAGATTATATTATTTTAAATGGAAAAAACGAAAACGAATTTAAAAAATTCTTAAAAAATAAAACTGTAATTTTTTGTAAACCAATTAGTGGAACACATGGCGCTCTAATGGAAAAAATTGTTATAAAAGATTTTAAAGGAAATTTATATGATTATTTATATAATAAGAATTTAAAAT
Organism: uncultured Mycoplasmatota bacterium; assembly: GCA_900546275.1. Classification (GTDB taxonomy): domain Bacteria; phylum Bacillota_I; class Bacilli_A; order RF39; family UBA660; genus UMGS872. Next base: position 80,318 of record URCH01000002.1, on the reverse strand, counting down.
TAATAGAAGAAGTTGTTGTTCAATGCGATGAAATGAATAAATTATATCCTTGTGCAATAAACACAGTAAGAATTCTTACTGTATATAGATATGATGAAGAAGTAAAAATAATTGCAGCTTATCAAAGAATTGGTAATAATGGTCACATTGTAGATAATTTTAACGGTGGTGGAATGACTGCTCCAATAGATGAAAAAACAGGTATAATTAAGTTTCCAGCTATGGACAAGAAAAAAAATATTTACTATGAACATCCTATGACAAAAACTAAAATAGTTGGATTTAAAATCCCAAAATATAAAGAAGCAATTAAACTTGTAAAAACTGCAGCTAAAGTTATACCAGAAATCAGATATGTTGGTTGGGATATAGCAATTACTGATAAAGGACCTGTAATAATAGAGGGAAATGAATATCCTGGACATGATTTATGTGAATTACCACCACATAGAGTAAATAATACAGGAGTTCTTCCTAAATATGAAGCAGCACTTGGAAAAATAAAAGATTTAAAGTAAAGGTGACAAATATGAAAACAATTAAGTTACTAATTTGTAAAATAGTGAATTTTATATTACGAAAATTAGGACGTGGAACGAGTTTTCCAGGCAAATTATTACTAAAATTAGATAAGAACTACGTAGGATATTTTAAAATGCCTAAAACAGTTATAGCAGTAACTGGTAGTGCAGGAAAAGGTTCTACAACTAAAATAATTGCAGAAGTCTTAAAAAAAAGTGGTTATACAGTATCATATAATGAATATGGTAGTAATTTACTTAGAGGAATATTATCACTTCTAATTGATAGTTCAGATATTCACGGAAGGATAAAAAGTGACGCATTAGTTGTAGAAGTAGATGAAAGATATACAAAAGACGTATTTAAAATAATTAAACCTCAATATGTAGTAATAACTAATATATTTAGAGATCAACCTCCACGACATGGCGATTGTGATTTAGTTTTCGAAAAAATAAATGAAGCACTAACTTCAAATATGCACTTAATATTAAATGGTGATGATCCATACTTAAAACAATTTACTTTAAATAAAAAATATAAAGTATCATATTACGGTATAAATCAAAACAAATATTCTTATTCTAAAAATAAATTTAATAATATAAATATTACATATTGTCCAAAATGTAGTAATAAATTAGAATATAATTATTATCACTTTGAATCATTAGGTGATTATTATTGTCCAAACTGTGATTTTAAAAGAGAAAAAATTGACGTATTAGCTCAAAAACTTGACTTAGATAAAAAATACATGATTGTTAACGATAACAAAATTAATATATCATTTGATGTACTTTATTATGCTTACAACATACTTGCTGCATATACAGTATTAAAACTTTTAAATATAGATGAAAAAAATATATCCACTTTTATTTCTGATGAACAAAACAAAAAATTAAATACTTCATATTCTTATAAAAATAGAAAAGTATATGTTTTAAATAGTAAAAATGAAAATAGTACAACATTTAACGAAGCAATATTATTTACATCAAATAAAAAGATAGAAAAAACAATTGTAGTAGGTTGGAAAGAAATAAGTAGAAGATATAAATTTAATGATATGTCTTGGTTATATGATATAGAATTTGAATTATTAAATGATAAAAAAACAGATAAAATTATATGTGTTGGTAGAGATGCATATAGTATTGCTCAAAGAATGAAGTATGCTGGATTTAATAATAAACAAATAAAAGTATATAAAAATTTAGAAGAAGCAGAAAATATGATAAAAAACAAATCAAAAGGCGATATATTTGCAATCCTTAATTTTGATTATGTAATACCATTTAATAATTTGATGGAGGAAAAATATGACAATTAGAGTCGCACATCTTTATTATGATTTAATGAATTTGTATGGTGAAATAGGAAACCTTAAGGTAATCGAGTATCAATTAAAAAAACAAAAAATTAATGTAATAATAGATAAATTATCACTAAACGATAAAATTGAGTTTGAAAAATATGATTTAATATATATGGGGTCTGGTACAAAAAAATCTACTTTACTTGTATTAGAAGACTTAAAGAAATATAAAAAACAAGTAAAAGAATATATTGAAAATAATAAATTTATGCTTGTAACAGGAAATAGTATTAATGTTTTTTCAAAAAAAATAGGTAATACTGAAGCTTTAAATATATTTGCTTGCAATATTTCTTATTCAAATACTAGATTAGTTGGAGATGTAATATTAGATAATATAATAGGGTTTCAAAATAGAGATACAGTAATTGAAAATAATAACAATCCAATATTTAATAATTCAGAAATAGGAATTCATTATAAAAATTTTTATGGAACTTATATTATAGGTCCATTATTAATTAGAAATCCAAGTTTTTCACAAAAATTTATTAAAAATTTAATAATTAATAAAAAAAATGATTTCAAATTTAGAAAATTTGATTTTGAAATAGATAAAAAAGCTTCTAAATCGTACGTAGAAACTTATTATAATTAAGTATTAAAGGAGAATTGTATGCAAAAAGTTAAGTTTTTTTTAGGCTTATGGGCAGCTAAATTTTTAATGTTAATATATAAAATTAGAGGAATTGAAAAAAATGATAGACCAGGACTTTTAGCTTATAGATTTTGTGATAATTTTATAAAATATATAAGCAAACCAAAACTTGTTATAGGAGTTACTGGAACAAATGGAAAAACAACAGTTTCAAGTCTTATTACTGATATATTAAGATTAGATGGAAAAACAGTTTCATATAATGATTGGGGCGCAAATAATTTAGCTGGACACACTAGATGTTTATTAGATGCAGTAACTATTTTTAATAAACCAAGAAAAGATGTTGCAGTTATTGAAATAGATGAAATGACCGCACCTTATACATTACCATATATTAAACCAAATTATATGGTAGTAACTAATTTATTTAGAGATTCTATTAAAAGAAATGCTTATGTAAGCTTTATTTTTGATAGACTAGAAACAGCTTTTAATTTGGTTCCAGATACTGTAGTTATATTAAATGCAGATGATCCAATTAGTAGTATGATGAAAATTAAAAACAAAACATATTTTTATGGAATAGATAAAATAAATGATGTTATTTCGATTCCAAAAAATACTGATTTTCCAGTATGTCCAAAATGCTATGAAAAAATAGAATATGAATATCAACATTATAGACATCTAGGAAAAGTAAAATGTTCAAATTGTGGATTTAAATCTAAAACCGCTGAATATATAGGTAAAAATATAGATTACAAAAATATGACCTTTGATGTAGTACACTCTAAAAAAATAAATCAATATAAAATAACTTCCCCATCTTTATTTAATGTTTTTAATACACTAGCTGTTATAACACTATTTAAAGTTATGGGATATGATGATAATAAAATACAAAAACTTTCAGAAAAAATTAAAGTTCCAATTTCAAGAGAAAATTTTATTAATGAAAATGGAATGAAATTTGATTTACAAGTAGCAAAAGGTCAAAATGGTTCTTCTGCTTCAACAATTTTTGAACATATAAATGAAATAGATGAAAACATAGAAATAATAATGTTACTCACTGAAGAATATTGCATAAAAGATAAATCAGAAACAGTTACATGGATTTATGAAACAGATTTTAGTTATTTAAAAAAAGATAATATTAAAAAAATAATTGTTGGAAGTTATTTAGCACTTGATTATAAAATTGCAATGATGATGGCAGGAATTGATCAAAGAAAAATTATTTGTGTTCCAGATGAAGATTCAACATTAGAACATGTTACATTTGATGAAATTGATAGAATTATGATTTTATATGACGTTGAAAATATTACAAGACCAAGAAAACTAAGAGATAAAATAAGAGAAAAATGGTTAAAGGAGAAAAAATAATGGTTGTAGAAATATTGTATCCAGAACTAACAAATATATTTGGTGATTATGCAAACATTACATATCTTGAAAAATGTATGCCAGAAGCTAAATTTATTTATACTTCAATTAACAAAGAACCATATTTTATTAAAAATAAAGTTGATATGATTTATTTAGGTTCTATGTCTGAGGAATATCAAAAAATAATCGTTGAAAAACTAATTAAATATAAAAAAAATTTAATTGAATGTATAGAAAAAGATATAATTGTTTTATTTACAGGAATGGCAACAGAAATAATTGGAAATTATATTATAGAAAATGATAAAAAACAAAAATGTTTAGGTTTATTTGATGTTTATTTTGAAAGAAATAAAACCAAAAGACATAATTCATTATTTCTTGGTAATTTTGAAAAATTTAAAATTGTTGGGAATAAAAGTCAATTTACAATGATGTATGGAGATAATAAATATCCATTTATAGAAGTACATGACGGTTGTGTTGGAATTAATCCTAACTCTAAATATGAAGGAATTCATTATAGAAATTTTTTTGCCACACAATTGTTAGGACCACTTCTTATATTAAACCCATATTTTACAGATTATTTAATTAAACTAAAAAATAAAAACTTTAAATTAGAATATAAAAAAGATATAATACAAAATTATAAAAACAGATTAGAATTGCTAGAAAATAGAAAAAAATATATTATATAATTAAAATAGTGAGGTTGATATTTTGGAACAATTAATCATTTCAATGATGAATGAGTTTGGTTACTTTGGTATTTTTCTTTTAATAGCTATTGAAAATATATTTCCACCGATACCAAGCGAATTAATACTTGCTTTTGGTGGTTTTATGACAGCTCACTCAAAACTTAATATATCACTCGTTATTTTATTTGCAACATTAGGATCTTTAGTAGGTGGAATTGTTTTATATTATGTTGGAAAAATACTTAATAAAGAAAGATTAAAAAAAATAGTATCTGGTAAAATAGGAAAAATTCTTAGATTAAAGGAAGAAGATATAGAAAAAGCTGATAAATGGTTTGATAATAAAGGAAATAAAACTGTGTTTTTTTGCAGATTTATTCCAATAGTAAGAAGCTTAATTTCTATACCTGCAGGCATGTCAGAAATGAGTATTTCAAAATTTTTACTTTATACCTTTTTAGGTTCATTAATTTGGAATACTGTACTAGTATTTTTAGGAAATTTACTTGGTGAAAGATGGCATGATATAGTTAATATATTTAATACATATTCAAAATTAGCTTTTATAGTTTTATTAATAGCTTTTATAATATTTATAATTATTTACTACAATAAAAAGTTAAAGAAAAAAACTAGGAATTAACCTATCGCTACATCTAAAATCATCATGACTATAAAACCAATTAATGTGAAAAGGGCCATAAGCTCCTTTTTTTTATTAGTTTGACTTTCTGGAATTAATTCTTCTACAACAACATATATCATTGCACCTGCTGCAAACGCTAATAAAAATGGAAGTAAAAATCTAATTTTTAATACTATTAATGCACCAATTACTCCAGATATTGGTTCTACAATTCCACTTAATTGTCCATAAAAAAATGCTTTCTTTCTAGACATTCCCTCTCTTCTAAGAGGAATAGAAATAGCTGTTCCTTCTGGAAAATTTTGTATTCCTATTCCAAGTGCTAACATAATTGCTGCACTTTCTGTTGCACCAACCAAACCATATGCAATTGAACCAAATGCAACACCGACTGCTAAACCTTCAGGAATGTTATGAAGAGTTATAGAGAATATTAACATCATACAACGTTTCATTTTATTTTTTTCATTCTTATTTTTGTTTTTTTCTAATCTATCAAATATTTTGTCTCCTATAAATAACAATAATCCTCCAAGTATAAAACCAATAGATGCAATTAACCAAGGATTTAAATTAAGTGTTTTAGACATTTCTATTGATGGTGAAAGTAATGACCAGAAAGATGCTGAAATCATAACTCCTGCTGCAAATCCCAACATTGCATCCATAATACTTTTATTTATTTTTTTAAATAAGAAAACGATGCTCGCACCTAATGCAGTTACTGTCCAAGTAAATATAGTCGCAATTAATGCTTGAATTACATAATTTAAACTACTAAACCATTCTAACATATAATCCTCCTTTTATTCATTCATGATTATTGTATGTTATTTTATAAATAATGTTTGGGTAATATTAGAATTTTTGTATACTTATATTGATATTTAATATTCATTTAATAAAAAAAATTTTAAAGAAACATTTATTAATACAGATAAAGCCATTATATCAGTTCTTTCTATTATTATTTTATCATCTGGTATAACTTATTTGGATACAAAACTAATTAATAAAAATGTATCAACAAATAAAACGGATAAAAATAATAATAAAAATAGTTCAGTTAATTATTCTTCAAAAAAAGAAATAACCGAAGATACTACAATTAACGAAGGAACTTTTGAATCAACATCGCAAGATGAAAATACAATTTCAGTAAATGGTGGTGTTACTGTAACATTATCAAATATATCAGTAACTAAAACAGGTGATTCCGATGGTGGAGATAATACAAGTTTTTATGGAACTAATTCAGCTATAATTACTAAGTCTGGAGCTAATTTAACATTGAAAAATATATCAGTTAAAACAAATGCAACAAGTGCAAATGGAGTATTTAGTTATGGTGGATCTGCCACTACAAATAATTCATCAAGTGATGGAACAACAATAACAATTAGTGACTCAAGTATTACAACTCTTAAAGATAACTCAGGGGGTAATAATGACAACTTGGGGAGGAAACATGAATGCGTACAATTTAACTATTAATATATCTGGTACATCTTCGGCAGCAATCAGAACAGATAGAGGAGGGGGAACTGTTACAGTAGAAGGTGGTACCCATACTACATTTTTATATATAACATTGTACTTATCTTAAAAAAATATGGTACTATATTTTGTAGAATGGAGTGGTTAGTAATTTTTAATTTATGAATCAAATGACTAAATATTATTGATGAATTATAAATGTTTATAATTCATCAGTATATTTTAAGTATTATTAGGAGAAAAATAAAATGAATCAAGATAATAATAATGTAATTAATTTTCAAAACCAATTTAATAATGAGCCAGTTTATGCAAAATTTGATAATAGAGTATTAGCTCTATTAAAGGACTGGCTACATATGTGGTGGGTTGTGTTTGTATGGTATACTCTGTTTTTTATAATAAAAGTTGTATTACAAGCGAATGATGTAGAAATTTCTGATATATTTACAGTTTTACATATTTCAGTTCCAATTTTATTTTTAGTATTTGGGCAAACATTATATTCTTTTATTTGTGAGTGTTCTAAGTCACATACTTCTAAAGGAATGTTAAAAACAAACATAGTTGTTTTAAATCAAAATAATCAATATTTAACTTGTAAAGATGCATTTTTAAGAATGCTATTAAAATACTTAACATTAATCTTACCAATATTACTATTGGTTTCAGTGATTATGGTTGTTAGCACAGAAAAAAAACAAACATTATATGATTTATTGCTCAATCAAGTTGTTGTTAAAAAGTAGATAAAAGCTATTTGTTAAAGATATTGGAATTTCTTATGTAAGTTAATATTATAAAAAATTAAATTATTTTTATTAAGGTATTGACATAAAAGTAATAAATCTGTATAATTATACTTGCCTACTTAATTATGCGGGTGTAGTTCAATGGTAGAATTCCAGCCTTCCAAGCTGACTACGTGGGTCCGATTCCCATCACCCGCTCCATAGTGAAATCTGCTCGAACTTTTCGAGTTTTGATAGATAACTAATCCAATTTGGATTAGTTTTTTTGTGTTTCGAACTCCCCACGTTTCAGCTTGAAAGAATACAAAGACTATCCTACTTTATAAAGAAAGGATGGAACTATGGTAAATATTATTAAGGAAGAACTATCATTAGAAGAACACTTGCGAAAGAAAATTGAGTTTATTTGTGATTTTACTAATAATAAACCTACTATTATTAATGGTAGTATTAGAAAAATTGATAAAACTAATTTAACTTATATTGAACCACATAGAATAATTATTAATAATACTACATTTCTTGCTTTCAACTATTCTAATGAAATATTTATTGAAAATTTATCTAATAAGATAAAATTATCGGAATTAGAAGATTATTTAAAAACTATCTAAATACTATTATTCCCTATAGAGGGAATTGACAAATCATAAAAAAGTGATATTATATATAACCAATAAAAGAGGTATTCTCTAGAAATGGAGGTACACCGATGATAAAAAATAAAGATAAAATTAAAATATATAATATTGAATTAAATGAGGAGTCAGTAGTATTTAGACTTTACTAGATACTATTGTCTCCTCTTTTTTAGTAAAAGGAGTAGAAGATAATGAATAATGATAAGAAAATTGCTGGAATTTATATTCGTGTATCTACCGAAGATCAAGCAAGAGAAGGATTTAGTTTACCAGAACAAGAAAAACGATTAAGGGCTATGTGTGAGTATAAAGGCTATGAAATATATAAACTTTATAAAGATGCTGGTATAAGTGCTAAAACTGGTAATTTAAGACCTGCATTTGAAGAACTACTACAAGATATAAGAGATAAAAAATGTAATACTATTGTTGTATTAAAATTAGATAGACTTACTCGTTCAGTATTTGATTTAGAGGGTATCATGAGATTTTTAGAAGAAAACGATGCTTACCTAGATTGCGCTAATGAAGAAATCAATACTACTAATTCAAGTGGTAAATTAGTTGCTAGAATGCTTACAAGTGTTTCACAAAATGAAATTGAAAGAACAAGTGAAAGAACTAAATTCGGTTTAGCCGGTGCAATTAAAGAAGGACATATTCCTGCTCGTGCTCCACTCGGTTATAAACATGAAAATAAAAAGTTAGTTCCTGACCCACTTACAAAAGATATTGTATTAAGAATATATGATTTATATTTTGAGGGTAAAAGTTATTATAATATTGCAACTATATTTAATGAAGAACAAGTTTTAGGAAGAACTAATTGGAAAGATACAGGAATATTAAGAATTATTTCAAATGAGGTTTATAAAGGAGATTATGTTCACGGAAAAAGAACTAAACACCCTACATACTATAAAGATGTTGTTGAACCAATAATAAGTAAAGAAATGTGGGAAAATTGCCAAGTTCAAAAGAAGAAAAATCAAAAAAATTATATGAGAACACAAACTTATATCTTTTTACAAAAATTAAAATGTCCTAAATGTGGAAGAATACTTGCTGGTGGTGCTTCACATAAGATTAAATCTGATAAATGGTATTTCTATTATAGGTGTGAGAATTGTAAAAACAATATTCACGAAGATAAAATTGAAGATAGAATTAAAACTCTACTTGCTGATATATTGGAATACGATAATGTTGTTAATGAGTTCTTCTTACCAGTATTAAAATCAAAAGTAGATAATCCTAAAGAACAATTAGAAAAAGAATTAAAGAACTTAAATAATAAAAAGGAAAGAATTAGAAAAGCATATATTGATGAATTATTTACCGAAGAAGAATTTAAACAAGAATCTAATTTAATAGAAAATCAAATTGAAACTATTAATTCTAAACTATTAGAAAACTCACAAGCTGAACAATTAAACTTCACTACTGAAGATATATTACTAAAAAGAGATATGGACTTTATTAATAAAGTTAAATTGCCAATATCTTATTATGCTTTTAATGAAAACTGGGATTTACTAGATAGAGATACTAAAGCAGATATAGTTATGAGATATATCGATGATATAGAATTAGAATTAAAACATAATAAATATCAAGTTAAACAAATTAACTTCAGAAGTACCTTTTATAGCGATTTTGAAGAATTATATAAGAAAGGTTATATCGATAAGAAAAGACCTCTTACATACGATTTTAATGGTGTTTGTGTCGATGCAAATATAAGATATAGTGGATACCTTCCAATTAAAGATGTTATGCAACACTTATATAGATTAAATGAATATTATGAAGTTAATTTATATAAAGGCACTTATTATAAAGAAACTGAAAAATTAGATATAGGACCGCTTCAAAGAAATGAAGTTCCTATTAGAGTGTTCCCATTACAAAAAGATAATAATGGAGATAAGAATTGGTTATCAATGGGACTGCTTGCTACAAAGAATAATCCGAATGATATAAAGGTAAACATTAGAGATGTATTTGAAACAATACCCGATAATGTTACTGAAGAAGATTTTTAAAATGCGTGGCACGTTTTGTTTAAGAAGTAAATGAAAGTGGTGATAGTAATTTAAAAATTAATACTTTATGTAGTTTTAACCATTACGAAGTTTTGGTTATTACGGAATAAAGTAAACGGATTCTAAGGTGTTAAACCTTAGCCCACTGGATATTTTGTATGCTCGGCGTACAAAATTCCTAGAGGGTTAGAAATTTTGGATGACCAAAATGGCCACTCTAGTGGTCACTTCTAGAAAGGAGGAAAACTATGCCAGAACTTGCTTATTCATTGCATTTAGGTAGTGATAAAAATAGAAAAAACATATCTAAACAAAATGGTAAAAATAATTTAAGTGGAACAACTTCTTTACCAAATAATGCTATTCAAAATATAAGACAATTATCGAAAGTAGATAAACATAATTATAGAAAATATGATGATAATCAAGAACTTATAGAAATAGTAAGAGGAACTTCTTCTCCACTTGATGATGTAAAAGAATTATATTTAAGTGAATTTGAAGAGGCACGATTAGAATACAATTCAAAACAATCTAGACCTAGTCGTATGATAGATAATTATTTTGATAATGTATCTAATAATGAAAAGAAAGATCTTGCTTGTGAAATTATTCTTGAACTTGGAGATAAAGAATACTGGGATACTAAAGATGAAAAATTTAAAAAGAAAATGTCAGAAGTTTATAAAAAACAAGTTGATGATTTAGAAATGCTTGTTCCTAACTTTAAAGTAGCTAGTGCAATTATTCATTATGATGAAACAAGCCCACACTTACATATAGTTGGTGTTCCAATTAAATATAAAAATAAAAATGGTATGGAAAAACAAGTTGGTAAATCAGATGTATTTACTAAAGAATCACTAATTAGATTACAAGATAAAATGAGAACTTTATGTATTGAAGAATTTAATCAAGTATATAGTTTAGATTCTACTTTAAAGCAAAAACAAAAAGGTAGAAATAGAGATATTCATGTATCTGATATGGATAACTATATCGAAATGAAAAAACAAATTGAAAAGAATACTGAAAATCTAATACAAGCAAACAAAAAATCTTCAGAGTTAAAACAAAACTCTAAAGATATAAAAGATAAAATTAATAAATTAAAAATTTCTAAATTAAATAAAGATAATTATATTTTATCAAAAGAAGATAAGAATTCTTTTATCGACTTTATCGAACAAGTAGATAATACTAGTAAAGAATATGATAAAATACAAAATCTATCTAATACACTAGTTAATGCCCACGAACAATTAAAAGATAAAAATAATAAGATTAAAACTCTTACTGAAAATAATGAAGCACTAAATTTAAGAGTTAAAACATTAAATGGTATGATTAGAGAAAAAGACAATGAAATATCATTTTTAAAATCTAAAATTCACGATTTAAAAAACACTCTTGAATATTGGAAAGATAAATTTGAAAAGCTAATATCTTTCTTACACGATAAACTTCACAGTTGGTATAATAAAGATGATAAATATATTGATGTTATTAATGATATGTACAATGATAACGTTTTAGATGATGATGATATTGAAGAATTAGATTTAAGCAAAGAAAAAGATGATTTTGAAAGATAAATGTATTTATAAAAGACTCGGAAATTAAATAACCGAATCTTTTTTACTATATAGAAAATAATACTTTTTCAGATTTATATTGTTTTGTAATTAATTTAATAATTATTACTGAATATATTATTGTAGAAACAAACATAATTATAATATTTATAAGATCTGTAGTTTGAATTGTTCCACAAAATACGGTTTTTAGTAACATTGTATGATTTACAACAGGTATTAAAGCAAGTATTGGTGTCATATTTATTTCTAGTATATCTAAAAACATAGGTATCATTGTCAATAAACTTACAGGAGTTAATGATGACTGTGCTTCTTTATATGATTTAGATAAACTAGCAATGGCAATGCATAATCCACTAATAAATACTGAAAATGCAACCATAATTAGTAATCCCATTGTTATAGTAACAAAATTAAAATTCAAAACAGTATCTTTATATATTTCAAACATATTACTTGCAAGACCAAATGATACAACAGCCAATATTGTACTTATCAATGATGTTATTAAACATGAAATAAATATTGCTAAAAATTTTCCTATAATTAATTCTTCACTTTTTATTGGGAATGTTAAGAATGTTTCTAATGTTCCTCTTTCTTTTTCTCCTGCAGTAGAATCAGTAGCACAATATATTGCTGTTAATGATATAGCCATAATTGCAAATATAAATCCCATTGTTATGATTTCATTTACCATATCATTAGAACCATGTAATTCTTCGAAATCATAACTTATGTTATTATAAACTCTATTCATATCAGCATTGATGCTAGATAAATAATTCTGTGCTAAATAATTATTATAAGCATCTAAATAACTACTAAAACTTATACTAGCAAAATAACTATCTTGTCCTTTTTCATTAGAATAAATTAAATAATTGTTATTACTTTTAATTGCATAAGCATCTAATTCACCTTTTTCAAATGCTGTTTGCATTTCTTCTTTTGTTGAATAGTATTTAGTTTCAAAGTCCATATCTTTAATAATTTCTTGTTCAACATTATTCATATTATAGTTAATACCAATTTGATATTTATCAGTAGTATCATCATTCATCATACTATCATATACAAACGAAAACATAAATATAAATAGTGGTATCATCAAAGGTGTTAGTAGCATCATCATAAGTGATTTCTTATCTCTTAAAATACCTCGTAATTCTTTTTTTATTGTCGTTATAATTGCATTATTCATTATCAGCACCTCCAATCAAAGCAAAGAAAGCATCTCTCAAATTATTAGTATTAGTGTCTTTTTCAATTGATTTAGGTGTTCCCGTTTTAATAATTTTTCCTTTATGTATCATAATTACTTTGTCACATATATTTTCTGCTTCTTCCATATAATGTGTTGAATATAAAATACACTTTCCTTTTTCTTTTTCCTTTTTGATAAAATTTAAAATTATTTGGCTTAATATAATATCCAAACCACTTGTAGCTTCATCCAATATGTAATATTTTGGATCATGGACTACACATCTTGCTAGTCCAACTCTTTGTCTTTGACCTGTTGATAGATTATCAATTTTTTGATGAATAAACGAGCTCATATCAAATTCTTTAGTTATTTCTTTAATTCTTTTTTCAAGTTCATTTGGTGTAATATTATAGTATTCACCACACATTTGCAACAATTCATAAGGGGAAATATCTTTATATAATTTTGTATTTCCACTTAAAAACGCAATTTGTTTTTTTATTTCAATCTCATTTTTCTTATAATTTAAACCATTAATAATAACTTCGCCACTTGTTGGCTCCATAATACCTGCTATCATTCTTAATAAAGTAGTTTTTCCTGCACCATTTGGTCCTAAAATACCAAGAACTTCACCTGGCTTAGCAGTAAAAGTTAAATTATCATCTGCTAAAAAAGTAATCTTTTCGTTTTTATTTATATTTTTAGTAAACTTTTTACAAAGATTTTTTACTTCAATCATATTTTACCTCCGTTTATTATAATACAATAAATATTATAACATAGTTTTAAAAATTTGTTTATTATTTTCTAGAAATATGGTATTATTATATTAGTGATTAGTTGTTTATCAACTTTTACTATTAGGAGTTTCGAATAACCTTTGTTATCGCTCCATTGAAATGAATCGAACTATTTATTAGTTCGTTTTTTTGTTTGAAGACCCACGCAGTCAGCTTGGCTCATTACTTATTATTTAATAAAAACTTAATTTAAATATTTACTAATCGACTATTTTATTATTCATATTATAAATAATATCATCACACAGATTGTACCATTTGACTTGAACACAAAATCTTTTACTATTATATTTAATATTTTTATTTAAACATCTATTCATTGGTTGAATAGTTAAAGAACTAAAATGAACACCTGTTGAATACTCATCCTTTTTTGAAATTATTGTTTTTTTTATATTTTCTGACTTTATCCAAATAAAATCTTCAACAATTCCATATATTATTGCATCAATTTCTTCATCACTGTTTTTACCTTTTAGTATAAACCTGTTTATAGCATTTTCAATAATATCTTTTTTTATTAAAATACTTGTTAATTAAATCAATTTTATTTTGATATGATTTTTTGTATTCAGTAGCTGATAATCTTATTTTACCAGTACCATTTGTAGTACCATCTGCATATTGATATTTCAAATATTCAATAATAATTTCTCTATCAATATTATTTTCAATTAGAAAATGAACAAAATCACTAATCCTTTCTACATGTACAGAATTTTTAATACCTTTTTTTATACTTATATTTTTTGTAGTGTTATTGATACATATAAAAATATCAGTTTTTTGTGGTTTAGTATTTTTCCAACACGTAATTATATATTCATTATTTAAATCTATAAATAAATCTTTTATAAAACTATAAAACATAGGATTTAACTCAAATATTTTTTTATTGTTTAAATAATTTACAAACTCAATTTCATTGTTTATACCGGATATATCTTTATTAAATACCATGATTTTTCCTTCCTTTCTTTTCAATATATATTTACCAAAAATTACATATAATTCTTTTTTTATTTAATAAAATAAATATTTTTTTATTTTTTTTAATCACTATGATATAATTAAAATAGGTGATAGCATGGATATAATACAAATAATAGAAAACAAAAAAAATAAATTAGAACTTACCACAGAAGAAATACAATTCGTTATAGATAACTATTTAAATGACAATATAAAAGATTATCAAATGAGTTCATTACTTATGGCAATAACAATAAATGGAATGTCAAAAAGAGAAACATTTGATCTAACAAAAGCAATGCTTAATAGTGGTGAGAAAATAGATTTATCAAAAATAAATGGTGTAGTTGTTGATAAACATTCAACAGGTGGCGTTGGAGATAAAACAACACTTATATTAGCAGCTCTTGTAGCTTCATGTGGCGTGAATGTTGCTAAAATGAGTGGAAGAGGATTAGGACATACTGGTGGAACAATAGATAAATTAGAATCAATAGGAGTAAATACAGAAACAACATTTGAAGAATTTGTTAACCAAGTAAATACGATTGGGGTAGCAATTGTTGGTCAAATGGGTAACCTAGTACCAGCAGATAAAAAAATTTATTCATTAAGAGATGTTACAGCAACCGTAGAATCAATTCCATTAATAGCTTCTAGTATAATGAGCAAAAAATTAGCTAGTGGTGCGGATAAAATTGTTATTGATTTGAAAGTAGGGAATGGGGCTCTTATAAAAAATATAAAAGATGCAAAAACACTTGCAAATCTTATGATAGAAATTGGGAAAAATAATAATAAAGAAGTAGTGTGTATAATAAGTGATATGAATCAACCATTAGGAAATGCTATCGGAAACTCATTAGAGGTAATAGAAAGCATCCAAGTATTAAAAAATGAAGGGCCTAAAGATGTAAAAGAACTAGTTTTAAAGTTAGGCTCTTATATGGTCAGTTTAGCAAAAAACATATCACTAAAAGAAGCCAAAAATTTACTTGAGGAAAACCTAAAAAATGATAATGCTTATAATAAATTTAAAGAATTTGTGAAGGCTCAAGGCGGAAACATAGAAAACATAAAAGTCGCACCTAAAGTGTTTTCAGTAAAAAGTATAAAAAGTGGATATGTTACTGAAATAGATACACAAAAACTAGGCGAAATAGTTAAATTAATAGGCGGAGGAAGAACAAAAAAAGAAGATAAAATAAATTATGGGGTAGGCATTGTACTAAGTAAAAAACTAGGTGATTATGTAAATAAAGATGAAGAAATATTAAAAATATATTTAGATGATAAAGATATGTCTATAAAAGAAATTTTAGATTGCTTTAAAATAACTGATAAAAAAGTTAAAACAAAACTAATAAAAGAAATAATATTATAATTGTCAACATATGTAAAATTTAGACGAATTACTTGAAGTAGAAACAAATATATTATATTATCATAATAGGGAGTGTGATAGTGTGATATATCCTTCAATAGATAAATTATTAAACGAAGTAGGCTCAAAATACTTACTTGTAAATATTGTTTCAAAAAGAGCTAAAGAAATTGAAACAACTGAACATTTACAAATGAGAGAAAAAGACTATGTATCTAAAAAAAGCATAGGAAGAGCCCTTGAGGAAGTTTCAAAAGGATTAATTCATATTAAAGAGGGAGAATAGCTCCTTTTTATTTTTTTACAATTGACAAACATACGTTCATATTATATAATTAAATTGGTGAATATATGAAAATAGAAAAAATACAAAAACTTAAAAATAATAAATATAAAATAAAACTAGATAGTGGAGATATTATAAATACATATGATGATGTTATATTGAATAATTCATTATTATTTAATAAAGAAATAGATTTAGGACTTTTAAATAAAATTAATAATGAAACCTTATATTATGATTGCTACAATAAAACTCTAAAATTCATTGATAAAAAATTAAGAAGTGAAAAAGAAATAAAAGAATATTTAAAAAAGTATTCAGAAATGGGGTATGAAGATAAGATATTAAAAAAATTAAAAGAAATAAATGTGATAAATGACGAAAACTATGCCAAAGCATATATTTCAGATAGGATTTTTTTAAGTACTGATGGGCCAAATAAAATTAAGCAGGAGTTATTTAATTATGGTATAGATGAAAAAATTATAGAAGAAAATATAAATAAAATAGATAAAGAAACCATATATAACAAGTGTAAAAAAATAATAGATAAAAAAATAAAATCTAACACAAAATATTCTAACTATATGTTAAATCAAAAAATAACATCCGATTTAGTTAATAAAGGTTATGATGTAGCTTTGATAAAACAAATTCTTGAAAACAAAGTTTTTGATAATGATTTGGTAATAGAAAAAGAATTCAAAAAAATATATAATAAATTAAGTAAAAAATTTGATGGAAGTGAGTTATATTATAATTTAAAAAATAAACTATATCAAAAAGGTTTTACAAAAGAAGAAATCGAAGAATATATAAAAACAGTAGACTTTTAAAATCTACTGTTTATTTTATTGCTTATTTATATTATTTATAGCTGATTCATATGAAGTTTTTAATGAAGTATCAGTTATATTTAAGTTATATTTTTTTCTTATTTCATCCCATGTTTTGTAAGTTAAATAAGAATCATTAGATATTTTTTGATCAACTACTTTATCATATAAACTATCCTTTAATGTATCATAAGATTCAGCTTCTGTACGACTAACAGTATAAATTATATGATATCCAAATTGACTTTTAACAGGTGTTTTTGTATATTCACCATCTTTAAGTGCAAGAGCAGCAGCATAGAAATCTGCATCATATCCAGCTTTGTTAACACCAGTAATTAAACCTCCGTTACTTGCAGAACCAGTATCTTCTGAGTTTTCTTTAGCAAGCGTTTCAAAGTCTGCACCTTCATCAAGCTTTTTAATTAATTCACTAGCTTTATTATAAGCTGCTTCTTCAGCTGCTTTCTTTTCATCACTAGTAGAATTCTCAGTAGCAGTTGATTTAATTAGAATATGTTTTACAGTTAATTCAGTTGATATATTTTCATCATAATATTTTTTTAAATCATCTTCAGTAACGCTTTCTTTAATATACTTTTTAGCAACTGCCTCAGATTTTAATTGATTGATTATATCTTTTTTTAAGTCGTCTTCACTTGAGTAACCATATTGTTTTAAAAATTGTTCCCATTCATTTTTGTAATTAATTTTATATTGTTTTATTTGTATATCAGCTTGTTCTTTATAATCCTTATCATCAGGAATTTCAGTTTTTATTATATATTCATCAAGTAGTGCTATAAGTGAACTTGTACCATATTGATCTTTCATTGAATCATATAAATCTTCTGCTGTTACAGTTTTACCATCAATAGAAGCTACAACTTGTTTTCCATCAGATAATTTTGGTGATTTAGCGCATCCTGTAAAAATTAGTAAACCACATATTGTAAATACTAATGCTTTCTTTTTCATATTATTTTAATTTCCTCCTTTAGTATGTAACTAATCATACATCTTAAATAATAACAAAAAATATATAAAAAATCAATAATTTGAGTTTAAGTATTCACACATATTTCTAATTTCCATAAAATATTTTAGAAAGACAAAAAGGAGGATGAGATATATGTGTAATACAGGAGTAAGCGGAGCTGCTATAGTTCTAGTTTTATTTATTCTTTTAATCATCATACTTGGAGCATACATTTAATAGATAAATAAATAGGAGGTTTAAATTATGTCATGCGAAAAATCATGCGATAGCACTCCTAAAAAAAATAATATAAATTATATAATATTGATAGTATTATATATTCTACTTGCAATAATATTAGGAGCAGTTATTTTTTAAAAGAGGTAACCCTCTTTTTTTGTTGTTTTTTCTTAAAAACCTTTACAAAAACATAAAAATAGCGTAAAATAGTGGTTGTAAGTGGATGAAAGTGTCAAAAAGTGGGGTGATTGATATGTTCATGGGTGAATATCACTATTCAATAGATGAAAAAGGAAGAATAACAATTCCTTCTAAACTAAGATATGAATTAGGTGAAAATTTTATACTTACTCGTGGGCTAGATGGTTGCTTGTTTATTTATCCTAATGATGAATGGACATCAATTATAAAAAAATATAAACAATTACCTAATACTAAAGATGCTAGAAATTTTATGAGATTTTTCTTGTCTGGTGCAATAGTTTGCGAACTAGATAAACAAGGAAGAGTCAATATAAATCAACCATTAATCGACTATGCAGATTTAAAAAAAGATTGTGTAGTTATTGGAGTTAATGAAAGAATTGAAATTTGGAGCAAAGAAAGATGGGAAACATTTATCCACGAAAACGAAGATAATTTATCAGAAATTGCAGATAATTTATTTGCGTCTAACTTAAATATTTAGGAGGTACATATGCATATAAGTGTTTTACTTGAAGAATGCCTAAAATATTTAAATTTAAAAGAAGAAGATATAGTTGTTGATTGTACATTAGGATATGGTGGGCATAGTAGTAATATTTTGAAAAGAATAAAGAAGGGGTTCTTATTCGCCTTTGATCAAGATAGTGAAGCAATAAAAAACAGTTATCAAAGATTAAAAGAAATATCAGGCAATTTTGAAATTATACAAAATAACTTTGTTAATATAAAATCAGAATTAAACAAAAGAAACATAACTGAAGTTGATTCTATATTATATGATTTAGGTGTATCAAGCCCACAACTTGATGAAGATGAAAGAGGTTTCAGTTTTCATAATGATGCAAAATTAGATATGAGAATGGATCAGACAAAAAGCCTTAGTGCTTATGAAGTAGTAAATGAGTATCCATATGAAAAACTAACTGAAATATTTTATAAGTATGGTGAAGAAAAATATGCTTCTTCGATTGCAAAAAAAATTATTAAAACAAGAGAAACAAAAGAAATAGAAACAACATTAGAATTGGTTGAAATAATTAAATCTTCTGTTCCTGAAAAATATAGGAGAGAAAAACATCCGGCACGCAAAGTATTTCAAGCAATAAGAATTGAAGTAAATGATGAATTAAATGTTTTTGAAAAAAGTTTAAAAGATTCATTAGACTTATTAAAAATAGGTGGAAGAATATGCGTTATAACATTTCATTCATTAGAAGATAGAATGTGCAAGGAAATATTTAATGAAGTAAGTAAGGTTGATAAAGAACTAAATAAACTTCCAATAATACCTGAAGAATTTCAACCAAAATTTAAAATAGTAGCAAATATAAGTCCAACTAAAGAAGAAATAGAAAAGAATAAAAGAGCAAGAAGTGCAAGATTAAGAGTAATAGAAAGGGTAAAATAATATGGAAAAAAGAGTAAGAAAAAGCAAAATTACAAGAGGAGAAAAGTTACTTTATAGTTTTTCAGTTATAGCATTTTTATTTACATTTGTACTTAAAATTTTTTGCGGAGCAACATTAGGTAATTTAAGCATTAACAATGAAAAAGTAAGAGCAAAGATTACTACGCAAGAAAAAGAAAACGAATCTTTAACAATGCAAGTTAATGAATTAACATCATTTGATTATGTAAAAGAGGTTGTAAAAGAAATGGGTTTGGCTTATAATAATGATAATATATTAGTTGTTAATGAATAGTAACGAGGTGTTTAAATGAAACCAAGAAATAATAATAAAACATGGAAATATCCTATAAAAGTGTTTATTATTTTTCTTGTTTTATTTTGCATTATTATACTCCAGTTTGGTTATATTTCCTTATTTCCATCTGTGTATGGAATAAATATAAAAAAATTTGCAACCAATAGAAATACTGTATCTACTGTCCTTAGAGCTTCGCGTGGAAATATATTTGATTCATCTGGAAATGCACTTGCTATAAATGTCACTTCTTATACTGTTATTGCTTATCTTTCAAGTACAAGAACTACTGATTCATCAAATCCTAAGCATGTTGTAGATATAGATTATACTGCCTCTAAACTATCTCCAATATTAAATATGTCAGAAGAAACTTTAAAAAATTTATTATCAAGTAGTGCATATCAAGTTGAACTAGGCCCGGGTGGACGTGGAATAACAGAGGTTAAGAAAAAAGAAATAGCTGATTTGGAACTTCCAGGAATAGATTTTATTGAGGATCAAAAAAGATATTATCCGAACGGTGATTTTGCTTCATATATAATAGGTTATGCTAAAAAAAATGAAGATGGTGAAATAATTGGTGAACTTGGTATAGAATCTAAGTACAATGATGCTTTAAAAGGAACAGATGGTTCATTAAAATATCAAAGAAATATTTATGGGTATAAAATTCCAGATACACCAGAAGAAAAAATTGATGCTGTAAATGGAGATGATATATATCTTACTATAGATTCAGGAGTTCAAAGATTTTTAGAAGATGCAATAAAATCAGCTGAGGCTTCTTATCCTTCAGATTGGATGACTATAACAGTAATGGATGCAAAAACAGGTAAAATTTTAGGTAGTGCTGCAACACCATCATATAATCCAAATATATTAAATATAACTAATTACGAAAATCCTTTAGTTTCATATGCTTTTGAACCAGGTTCTACAATGAAAACATATGCTTATATGTGTGCAATAGAAAATGGAAGATATAACGGAAGTGATACATTTCAGTCAGGTTCGATTAAATCAGGAGATAAAGAAATATTTGACTGGAATAGAACTGGTTGGGGATCAATTACATATGATTTAGGATATGAATATTCAAGTAACGTTGGAGTTTCATATTTAGTTAAAAATAATATTATTACTAAATCAGAATTAAAAGAGTGTTATGAAAAATATGGATTTGGTCAAAAAACAGGAATCGAATTAAGTAGAGAAGTATCTGGAAAAATAAAATTTAATTATGAAATAGAAGTTTATTCAGCAGCTTTTGGTCAAGGAATATTAACAACACCAATACAACAGTTACAAGCACTTACACTTATTAGTAATAATGGAAAAATGCTAAAACCATATATAATAGATAAAATAGTTAATAACAAAGGTGAAGTAACTTATCAAGGAACTAAACAGGAAAGTGAACAGATAGTTAAAGAATCAACAGTAGAAAAAATGAAAGAGTTAATGTATAACGTTGTAAATAATAAAAACGAGGGTACAACAGGAACTGCATATAGAGTAGATGGGTTAGATGTTATAGGAAAAACAGGAACAGCTCAACTATACGAGAATGGAAAATACTTAAATCAATATATTTATTCAGCAGCTTTGATTTATCCTAAAGATGATCCACAACTAATTATATATGGAGCAATAAAAAAACCAGTTGTAGAAAAATCAAGAGGACTTTATTTAGCTATACGAGATATAATAAAAAATACAGCTAAATATTATAATATCAATGGAACAAACAATGAAAAAGATACATTGAATGAATATACAGTAGAAAACTATATAAATAAGTCTGTTAAAGAAGTATCAAGCAAATTAAAAAATCAAAATTTAAAAGTTGTAGTTATTGGAGATGGAGATAAAATAATAAATCAATATCCTAGTAGCAATCAAAAAATTATTGAAAATGAAAGAGTTATATTGATTACAAACTCTGATAAAATAAAAATGCCGTCATTATCTGGATGGTCTAAAAAAGAAGTTGAAGCATTAATGAAACTTATAAATGTAAATTATCAGATGAATGGTTATGGATATGTTACAAATCAAAGCATAGAACCTGGTACAGTTATAACAAATGATATTATTCTTACAATAGATTTAAAAGATAATTATGTAGAAAAAACTCAAGATAAAAATACAAATGAATCTGAAAAAACGACATAATAATATGGTCGTTTTTTTTATAATGAGTTTGGTGAGATAATATGAAAATATATATAGATTTAATATTATTTATAAATTTTGGTTTAGATTTTCTTTTATTATTATCAGTTGCCATTATTTTAAAAAGAATTATAAAAATTCATAAACTTATGATTGCAGCATTTATAGGTAGTTTAAGTGTATTATTACTTTTTATAAAAATAAATACAATTCAGTTATTTTTAATAAAATTTATAACAAGTATTTTAATGCTACTAATTTCATTTAACTATAAAAATATAAAATATTTTTGTAAAAACTTATTATTTTTATATATAAATAGTATTGTGCTAGGGGGATTTATATATTTTATAAATACGCAATTTTCATATAAAAATAATGGATTAGTTTTTTATAATAACGGTTTAAGCATAAATTTATTGTGTTTAGCTATTTTGTCACCAATAATAATATATATTTATATAAAACAAGTCAAAACATTAAAAAATAACTATAATTCATATTACAATATAGATATATATTTAGATGATAATGATATAAAATGTATTGGATTTGTAGATACAGGAAATAAACTAAAAAGTCCATATTCAAATAAACCAATAACTATAATTAATGAAAACATAATAAAAAAATACAAATTACCACCACCAACCTTAATTCCAATAAACACAGTTTCTGGAAAAGATTTTATCAAGACTTTTAAAGTGAAAAAAATAAACATAGAAGGAATTGGGATATTTAATGATGTAATATTTGGAATATCAAAGAATAATATTAATATAAATGGAGTAGATTGCATATTAAATATAGAACTATTGGAGGGAAAAATATGATAAGAAAAATAATAAATTATATTTTAGGTTTTATAAAAGAACATAGTATATTTTTTGTAGGAAGCGCAGATAAACTTCCTGAACCTTTATCAAAAGAAGAAGAAACAAGATATGTAGAAAGTTCAATGAATGGAGATAAAAATGCGAAAAACATTTTAATAGAACATAACTTAAGATTAGTTGTTTTCTTAGCTAAAAAATATGAAAACACTGGCCTTGACTTAGAAGATTTAGTTAGCATAGGTACAATAGGATTAATAAAAGGAGTAAATACTTATAAACTAGATAAAAATATTAAACTTGCAACATATGCATCAAGATGTATAGATAATGAGATATTGATGTTTTTAAGAAAAAATAAAAAAAGAAGAGGAGAAGTAAGTTTTGAAGATAGTTTGAGTTATGATTCAGAAGGAAATGAATTACATTTAGAAGATATATTAGGCACTGATTCAGATATAGTAACTAAAGAAATTGAAAATGAAAATGATAAAAAATTATTTTATAAAGAAATTGATAAATTAAATAATAGAGATAAAAAAATAATGATACTTAGATATGGGTTATATAATAATGAAGAAATGACACAAAAAGATGTTGCTAATTTACTTGGAATTAGTCAGTCATATATTTCAAGAATTGAAAAAAAAGTAATTAGAAGACTTAGAAGTGTTACTAAAAGCTAATATTTGAAATTTATTTAATCTATTGTATAATAAATATAGGTGATAATATGTTATGTCCAAAATGTAATACCGAGTGTAGTAATGGTTACTGTAGTAAATGTGGTATATTTTCTAAAACTGATGTTACTTTAATGCCCAAAACTTCCCCACATGAAAATGATTTAGACATTTTTATTGGCAAAAATTCAGAAAAAATAATTTATAATAATTTTAATATTTATTCAGGGATTTTTAATTTTTTATATTATTTTTATAGAAAATGTTACACTTTTGCACTTATACTCTTTATTATAGAATTAACTATCTTTTATATTTGGATTAATGTATTTAATTTAAACTTTATTTATCTTTTTCTAGCTAACTTTTTATTTTTTATTATGTTTGGAAATTCAATATATTTAGCAATTTCTAAAATTAAAATAAAAAGAATAATAAAAAAAGAAAACTATAAAGATGTGCTTGCATATAGTGGAGGCACAAATTTATCTGCACCATTTATTTTTGCCATATTTATTGTAATATTTTATATTATATACATTTGTATTAAAGCATAATATATGCTTTTTTTGTAGTATAAAATACTATTTAATGGTATAATTATTTGTATGGTGAAGTATATGGAAAGATATAAAGAAATTGAAAGAAATCTTATTACAAAATATAGAAAAGATATTTGGTCTAAATTTGTAAAAGGGATTTCAGAATATAAAATGGTAAAAGAAAATGATAAAATTGCTGTTTGCATATCTGGGGGAAAAGATTCATTTTTAATGGCAAAATGTTTTCAGGAATTACAAAAACATGGAAAGGTCAAATTTGAATTAGAATTTATCGTCATGAACCCTGGATACGCAGAAAAAAATATAAAAAAAATAAAAGAAAATGCAGAGATATTAAATATACCAATTAAAATATTTGATTCAAATATTTTTGAGATTGTAAATAATGTAGGAGGCAGTCCTTGTTATTTATGCGCTAGAATGAGAAGAGGAACATTATATAGTAAAGCAAAAGAATTAGGATGCAATAAAATTGCGTTAGGTCATCATTATGATGATGTCGTTGAAACAATTTTATTAAGTTTAATATATGGTGGTGAAATCAAAACAATGATGCCAAAACTTCATAGTACAAACTTTGAGGGAATGGAATTGATAAGGCCAATGTATTTTATTAAAGAAGCAGATATAATTTCATTTTCAAAAGCAAATGAACTATCATTTATAAATTGCGCTTGTAAATTTACAGAAGATAATTATATAAAAGATATGAAAACATCAAAAAGATTAGAAATGAAAGAATTAATAAAATCATTTAGGAAAATAAATAAGAACATTGATCAAAATATATTTAAAAGTGTATGCAATGTCAACTTAAATACAATCATAGGCTATCATAAAGATAATTATGAGTATAATTTTTTAGATGATTATGATGAAATAGGAGATAAAAATGAATGAGAATATAAAAATACCAAACCACGTTGCAATTATTTTAGATGGAAACGGAAGATGGGCAAAAGAAAGAGGAATGTCTAGAAGTGAGGGACATTCAGCTGGATTTGAAAGATTAAAACAAATAAGCCCTTATATATTAAATAAAGGTGTAAAAATATTAAGTGTTTATGCTTTTTCAACTGAAAATTTTAAAAGAAGCAAAGAAGAAGTAAATTTTTTAATGAACTTATTTGTAAATAAATTTAAAACAGAAGGAAAATATTTTAATGAAAAAAACATCAAGGTAATATTTTCTGGAAGAAGAAAGTCACCACTTCCTAAAAAAGTAATTTCAATGATGGAAAAAATGGAAATTGAAACAAAAAACAACACAGGAGGAATACTTAATATATGTATAAATTATGGTGGTCATAGTGAAATAATAGATGCTACAAAAAAAATAATTGATGATGTTAAACAAGAAAAAATCGATATAAACGATTTAGACGAAAATATGTTTTCAAAATATTTATATCAAGATTTAGCTCCAATTGATTTGTTAATTAGAACAAGTGGAGAAAACAGAATTAGTAATTTTATGTTATGGCAACTTTCATACTCGGAGTTTTATTTTCCAAAAACTTATTTTCCAGATTTTGATGAGAAGCAATTTGATTTAGCACTACTTGAATATAATAGAAGAGATAGAAGGTTTGGTGGAATAAAAAATGAAGAAAAAAATAATTGAATATGATGATAAAAAATTTATTAAACATTTTATAGTAATATTATTTACTATATTATTTTCAGGTATATTATATTACTTTATGTTACCACCTATTAATCCATCAAGTTTTGCATTTTGGATTTACTTAGTTTTAATAATAGGATTTTATACTTTAATAGCAGCTTGTTCAAATCTAAAGGTAGAAAATAATATTTTAATTACAAAAACACCTAGACAAAATGATAAATTTAAATATATATGGTATGGATTTATAGTTATTTTTTTAGCAATATCTTTTGTTAATATCATAAATTCTCCTATTTTTTCTGCAAAATCATATTATAATAGAATATTTGTAAATGAAACTGGGGTTTTTGAGAATGATGTCCCACTTGTAGATACATCTAAATTACCTCTTCTAGATAAAGATTCTAGTTCAAAACTAGGTGATAGAGTAATGGGACAAATGACAGATTTAGTGTCACAATTTACAGTATCAGATTTATATACTCAAATAAATTATAATGATGAAATTACACGTGTAACACCATTAGAATATGCTAACGTTATAAAATACTTTACTAACCATAAATCTGGAGTACCGGGTTATATAAAAGTTAATTCTGTAACTGGAAAAACAGAACTTGTAAGACTTGATCAGGGAATGAAATATATGCCATCAGCTATATTGAATGAAAATTTATATCGTAAACTTAGATTTTCATATTTAACTGAAATATTTGGTGAAGCATCCTTTGAAATAGATAATGAAGGGAATCCATATTGGATAGTT
Organism: uncultured Mycoplasmatota bacterium; assembly: GCA_900546275.1. GTDB lineage: Bacteria > Bacillota_I > Bacilli_A > RF39 > UBA660 > UMGS872. The sequence goes on along the minus strand of URCH01000002.1, from coordinate 53,263 downwards.
CCAACACTTAAATATACAGGCGTTGGATTAAAAAAAGAAGTAAGTGGAGTTATTATTTTAGATCCAAAAACAGGTTCAAGTAAAAAATATAATGTAGGTGAAATTCCAAGTTGGGTTGACCATGTTTATCCTTCCGATTTAATAATAGAAGAATTAGATGATTGGGGAACATATAAAAATGGTTTCATAAATTCTATTTTTGGGCAAAAAGGTGTTGTAAATACAACTGATGGATATAATTATACAGTAATGAATGACGATGTATATTTATATACTGGAATTACATCTGTTGCAAGTGACGAATCTAATATAGGGTTTATTCTTTGCAATTTAAGAACTAAAGAAACTTTCTTTTATTCAGTGTCTGGTGCAGAAGAATATTCGGCAATGGAGAGTGCCAAAGGCCAAGTTCAACAAATGAATTATGATTCAACATTTCCACTACTTATAAATCTAAATAATAAACCAACTTACTTATTATCGCTTAAAGATAAAGCAGGTTTAGTAAAAATGTACGCTTTAGTTGACGTTGCTGATTATCAGAAAGTTGCAGTAACAGATTCAAGTGAAGGAATAGAAAAGGCAATCAAAAATTATTTAGGAAATTCTGTTATAGGCACAAATGAAAAAACTGCTAGTATAATAATAAATAAAATTAATGAAGTAACAATAGATGGAAATACATATTATTATTTGATTGATTTTGACAATAATAAATACAAAGCTTCAATTAAAATAAATTCAAATGTTTTGCCATTTTTGGAAGTTAATTCTAAAATCAATATAACATATATAGATAATGAAGAAATAAAAGAAATAACAAAGATAAATTGAAAATTTAGATAGGAGTAAAGTTTTATGGCATCAGCAATCATACATATAGCAGTTGCTAAAAAAGTAAATGAAGTAATAGAAAGAAATGAAAAAGATTTATTTTTAGGTGCAATTGCACCCGATGTGGCAAAGTTAATTAATATGGATAGAAAAAAAACACATTTTATAAAACCAAATGAAAATACAGACGTGCCAAATATCAAATATTTTAAATCTCTGTATATTGATAAAATAAAAAGTGATTATGATCTTGGATATTATATACATCTTTTAACTGATGAATTGTGGTTTAAAGAATTTATTCCTAACTTTATTATATCTGATGAAATAATAATGGATAATAATGGAAATAATGTGTTATTAAAAGGGTTAACAGTAAAAGATATTATATATAATGATTATACAAATTTAAATGTACAAATAATAGATTATTACAATTTAAATCTTAAATTGTTTTATGAAGAATTTGAATATCCAAATCCTAATATAAAAGAAGTATCAAGGAATTCATTTGATATACTAATAAATAAACTTGGTTTAATATCAATAAATTCAACAAAATATAATTTAATTTTAAAATTAGATAAAATAACACATTTTATAGAATATGCCACAATATATGTGCTTGATAAATTAAAAGAAGATAATTTGATATAAGAATTTTTAAGTTACTATGTAACTAAAATTATATACATTAATTTGTTGTAATCATTATCTTTAGAAGCTGATATGAATGAGTATTTATCAAATAGATCAAAATTTAAATGTTTTTAATTTTGGTTGAATTAAAATTATTAGAAATTTATAATAAGTAAAAAATTTAATAATGTGAATAAAAAATTTCCTTTTGTATCAAAATTGATATGAAAGGAGATTTTTTTATGTCACGTCACAAGGTAGAAATTGCGAACGTGAATACTGCGAATATTAAAGTTTTGACAAACAATGAAATGATAGAACTATTTAAAAAATATCAAAATGGTGATACTAAAGCAAAGGAAGAATTAGTAGAAGGAAACTTAAAATTGGTACTATCAATTTTAAAAAAATATAATAATAGAACAGATAATATGAATGATTTATTTCAAATTGGATGTATTGGTTTAATAAAAGCAATAGATAATTTTGATTTATCACACGAAGTTAAATTTTCTACATATGCAGTTCCAATGATTATAGGTGAAGTAAAAAGATATTTAAGAGATAGTAGTAGTTTAAGAATTGCTAGAAGTGTTAAAGATATTGCTTATAAATCATTAAAGAAAAAAGAAGAACTCACAAATTTATTAGGAAAAGAACCTAGTGTTTCCTTAATTGCACAAGAACTTGGGTATACAGAATATGAAGTTGCTAATGCACTTGATTCAATAAAAGAAACAGTAAGTATGGCAGAAGCAATATATAACGATGGTGGAGATACAATTTATCTAGAAGATCAATTAGAAGATAAGAAAGATGAAATGTATAATATGGATATAAAAATTGCTTTAAAAGATGCAATAAACAAATTAAAAGAAAAAGAAAAATACATAATTTTAGAGCGATATATAATAGGCAAAACTCAAATGGAATTAGCTGAGGAAATAGGAATAAGTCAAGCCCAAATTTCAAGACTTGAAAAAAATGGATTAGATAATATAAAAAGAATGATAAATTAATAATTTCATAAAATTAAATAGGTGGTTTTATGAGGTTATCAGAATTGCAACACAAAGATGTAGTAAATACAAAAGATGGAACAAAAATTGGTAATATAATAGATGTCGAAATAATGTCTGATGGTAAAATGAATAGTTTAATTGTAGAAAAAAGTAAATTTATATTATCACGTTTTACTTCTAAAGGAGAAATTCAAATAAAGTGGGAACAAATAGAAAAAATAGGTGAAGACGTAATACTTGTAAGTATTGTAATTTAATTAAAAATTGTTATAATAGTATTAGGAAGTGAAAAAATGAAAAAAATAACAATTAATATGCTTTCATCTGCTGATAAAGTAGATGGACAAGGCGTTGGAAGTGCATATCTAGAACAAGTATCGTTGGTTAAGGAAGGCGCAAAAGACTTATTTGATGTGAAAATTAATGATAAAAAAGATGCAGATATAATGCATTATCATACAGTTGATTTACCACATTATCTTAAAATGGGAAAAACTAAAGGTGTTAATGTAGCATACGTTCATTTTTTGCCAACTACATTAGATGGAAGTATAAAACTTCCAAAACCAGCATTTGCTGTATTTAAAAAATATGTTGTAAATTTTTATAATAAGGCAGATCATTTAGTTGTAGTAAATCCTTCATTTATAGATGAACTTGAGAAAATTAAAATACCTAGAGAGAAAGTAACATATATACCTAATTATGTTTCAAAAGAATCATTTTTTAAAGAAAAAAAATCTGTTAGAAATAAAATAAGAGAAAAATATGGTATAAAAGAGGATGATTTTGTTGTGCTTGGAGTTGGACAAGTACAAACAAGAAAAGGTGTATTAGATTTTATAGAAGTTGCTAAAAAACTTCCAAAAGTTAAATTTGTATGGTGTGGTGGATTCTCATTTGGAAAAATAACAGATGGATATAACGAATTAAAGAAAGTATATGATAATCCACCTAAGAATGTTAAATTTTTAGGAATAATTCCACGAACAGAAATGAATGATATGTATAATATGTCTGATGTACTTTTCATGCCTTCTTATAATGAATTATTTCCAATGTCAATTTTGGAAGCTGTAAACTCAGAAAAACCAGTATTACTAAGAGATTTAGATTTATATAGAGGAATCTTATTTGGAAAATATTTATATGGAAATAAAAATACAGAATTTGTAAAACAAATTAAAATGTTAATGAATGATGAGAAGGAATATAAAAAATATAGTAAATATTCTAAAGAAATAAGTGAATTTTATTCAAAAGAACATGTACTTGAAATGTGGAAAGATTTTTATTTAAAAGTTTATAACGAACATAAAAATAAATTAAAAGAAAAACAAACTAATAAATAGTAAGAACAAGCAATTTTAAAAATTTGCTTGTTTTTTTATATATTTGATATTCAAATTTTTTATTTTTGATTGCATTATTTTTTTATTAAAACGAATTAAAGTAAAAATATCTAATATTTATTATTTGATTTAATATTTAAATCAATATAAAATGCGTTTGAAAGGAGAAAATATATGAAAAAAATAATGTTACTAATTGTGTTTTTATTATCATTTCTTTTGTTTAAGAATAATGTTTTTTCACTAACAATAGAAAAAGAAAATACTAATTATTTTTACTCAATTAATAATAATTATGTAGCTTTGTCAATTTATAAAGATAACGATAAACAATTATATTGTTTACAACCAGATTTAAAAGTAACTACTTTAGATTATGATTCTTTTGAATACATTAATAATTCAGATTTAACTATACAAGAAGTGATTTATATAAAGGAGGTTATGTATTTTGGATATAATTATACTGGACATGAAGATATAAAATATTTTTTAGCTACACAAGAATTAATTTGGGAAAAAATAACTGATTATGAAATAGATTGGCATATACAAAATGGTAAATTTTTTAAAAAAATTGATATTGAAACAGAAAAAAGTGAAATACTTAAGTTAGTTAATGAATCTAAAAAGCTTCCTTCGTTTTCTAATACAAAACATAAAATTCCAATAAATGAAGAATATATATTAGTCGATGAAAATAATATAATAAATAAATTTGAGCCAATGGATAAAAATATTACAATAAAGGATAATACTTTAAAAATACTTTCAAAAGAGGAAATATATAATGACATGCCATTATACAGATATTTTTCTTCTAAATATCGAACTTATATTTATGATGCTTTTAATTCACAAAGGCTTATTTATAGTGAAGGAATAGAACCAATTACTTTTAATATTGGTTATGAAAGCAAAATATCAAAGGGAACATTAAATATAGATTCACAAGCTGAACAACTTGTTGATTATAATGATGATTTCATTTATAAAATGTTACCAATAAATATTGAGTTTTTCATATATGCATATAGTGATATATATGATTTAAATGATAAAATAATATATCATAAAAATGATTTAATAACATCTTTTAATACAGATGTTAATGGTAAATATTTTCTTGAATTACCACTTGGAAATTATTATGTAAAATGTATAAAACCAAACGAATATAATGGATATTGCGAAAATCATATTTCAATTAATGAAAGTTATAATAATGTAGATTTAAAAATTCGTTTAAAGAGAAAAAGTACAAAATTAAAACTCAGAAAATTTATAGAAGTTTTATCAGAATCGAATGAATACAATTTTGATTATAAAGATAATATAGAATTTGGAATATTTTTAGGAAATGATTTAAAGGTAAATAATAACTTAATCTTAAAAAAAGGTGACATGATAAAAAAAGTTTTTACAAATAGATTAGGAATAATTGATATTGATTTAATATTACCTTACTCGAATTATTATGTAAAAGAAATTACACAGTTAGATGGTTATAAACAGAATAATGATAAATATAGTTTTTCTATAAATGATACTACAATTGACTATCAAAGTATTAACATAGGTACAATAATTAATTATTTAAAAAAATATAATGCTAAAATAAAAATTGATAGTAATTGTTCTATAGATAAAAAAATTGAAGTTTATAATTCATTTAACAAAAAAATAGAAGAATTTTCAATTAGAAAAAAAGATTATATATATTTGAGTAATTATGTACTTGGAAAATATTATTTAAAAATAGAGGATGATACAAAATTATATGAATTTTATTTATTTAATAACTTAAATTTAGATTTAGTTTTAAATTGTGAGACTACTGATGAAAACTTTGAAAATACAAAAAAAGAAGAAACAAAAAAGAATGACAATCTGGAAAATGATGAAATAAAAAAGGATGATAATCGAGATAACATTAAAAATGATGATATTACACAAATAATAAATGTTAGTAAAAATGAAAAAAGTTCTGAAAAAGAATTAGATAAATCTATAAAAAAAGAAAATAAAAAAGAAAAATATGAAATGCCTAATACATCATCTAATGTAAATATTGTATTAATTATATTTTTAAATATTATAATTGGATTTATATTTATAATGCATAAAAATGAAACATAAAATAATTGGTATATCATTAATAATAATTAGTTTATTATATTTGATTTTTAAATATACAACTATATATAAAAATAAATTGATTGAAAATAAATTAATTAATGATTTTAAAGTTGAAAATAATATAAATCAATATATCGGATATTTAGAAATACCTAGAATAAATTTAAATAAAATAATTAAATATGGAACTAGCAAAAATATTTTAGATAACGAATATGTAGGATTATTAAGTGGAAAAACATTTGATAATAAAAATATAGTTTTAGCTGGTCATAATAGAGAAGGAGTATTTAAAAATATTAAATATTTGAAAGTAAATGATATTATTATTTTAAATACTTTTAAATATAGAAGAGAATATAAAGTTTATAAAATAATAAAAATATTTCCTAATGAAATAAACTATTTTTATGATACAGATGATGAACTACTAACTTTGGTAACTTGTTCAAATTATAATAAAAAAAGGTTATTAATAATAGCAAAATTATATGATAAAACATAAAAAGTTTTAAAAAAAAATCTTTTGTGTTATAATATCTATGGTGATAACATGGCAAAATATGACGAAAACTCGATAAAAGTGTTAGAAGGACTAGAAGCAGTAAGAAAACGTCCTGGTATGTATATAGGCTCAACAGATAAAAGGGGCTTACATCATTTAGTATGGGAAATAGTTGATAATGGTATAGATGAAGTTATCAATGGTTATGGTAAAAAAATTAAAATCATTATTCATCCTGATAATAGCATAAGCGTAGAAGATGAAGGAAGAGGTGTACCTGTTGGAATGCATTCAACTGGTATGTCTACCCCAGAAGTAATTTATACTGTGTTACATGCTGGAGGAAAGTTTGAAAGTGGCGGATATAAAGTATCAGGTGGGTTGCACGGGGTTGGTGCGAGTGTTGTAAATGCTTTAAGCAAATGGATGGAAGTGACTATTAAAAGAGATGGTTATGAACATTTTATAAGATTTAAAGATGGTGGAAAGTTAGATATTCCATTACAACGCTTAGGTAAAACAAGCAAAACTGGAACAAAGGTAAGGTTTATGCCTGATGATACAATATTTTCATCTACAACTTTTTCATTTACTACTATTTGTGAAAGAATGCAAGAATGTGCTTTTTTACTTAAAGGATTAACCGTTATTGTAGAAGATATTGAAGATAAAAAAGAAGAAACTTTTCATTATGAAAATGGTTTAAAGTCATTTGTTGAATATTTGGATGAAGATAAAAAACAACTTCACAATGTTGTATCTTTTTCAGGATCAAAAGATGATATTAATGTAGAAGTGGCATTTCAATATACAGATACTTATTCTGAAAATATAGTTTCATTTGTTAATAATGTAAAAACAAATGATGGTGGTAGTCATGAAGTTGGTTTTAAAACTGCTTTAACAAGAGTATTTAATGATTATGCTAAAACAAATGGATATTTGAAAACTAAAGATAAAAATTTAGAAGGTAGTGATACGAGAGAAGGATTAACTGCAATCATAAGTTTACAAATTCCAGAAAATTTGTTGCAATTTGAAGGTCAAACAAAAGCAAAACTAGGAACACCTGCAGCTAGAACAGTTGTAGATAAAATAGTTGGTGAAAAACTTCAATTTTTCCTTGAAGAAAACAAAGCTATTGCTACATTAATACTTGATAAAATGGTAAAAAGTAAAATGGTAAGAGAAGCAGCACGAAAAGCTAGAGATGAAGCTAGAAATGGTAAAGATAAAAATAAAAAAGAAAGATCTCTAAGTGATAAATTAACTCCTGCACAAACAAAAAATCCAAATAAAAATGAACTATTTTTAGTCGAAGGAGATTCTGCAGGTGGAAGTGCAAAACAAGGCAGAGATAGAAAATATCAAGCTATATTACCACTAAGAGGAAAAGTGCTTAATACAGAAAAAACAAGATTAGAAGAAATATTTAAAAATGAAGAAATAAATACTATAATTCATACAATAGGTGCTGGTGTTGGTAGTGATTTTGAAGTAAAAGATTCAAATTACGATAAAATAATAATCATGACCGATGCAGATGATGATGGAGCCCATATACAAATATTATTGTTAACTTTCTTTTATAGATATATGAAACCTTTAATTGAAGCTGGAAAACTTTATATAGCTATGCCTCCTTTATATAAATTGTTTAATGGTAAAACAGTTTATTATGCTTGGAGTGATGAGGAAAGAAAAGAAATACTTGAAAAAAGTAAAGTAAAACTTGAAACTCAGCGATACAAAGGTTTAGGTGAAATGAACTATGATCAGTTGTGGGAAACAACAATGAACCCAGAAACAAGAAGTTTAATTAAAGTAAATATAAATGATGTTTCATTGGCAGAAAAAAGAGTTAGTGTTCTAATGGGAGATAAAGTAGAACCTAGAAAAGAATGGATAGAAGAAAATGTTGAATTTTCTTTAGAAGATAATTATAAAATAGCGTAGAAAAGAGGATATTATGAAAACAAAAACAATAGAAGAAATAGAAATGAGTAAAAGAATAGGAAAAGTATATAACTACAGTGTTGATCTATGCGAAAAAATTAGTGAAAATGATCAATTTGCTAGAGTAGTTACATCTAGATATTTAACAAATATTCAAAATGGTAACCAAGTTGAATATGATGAAACTTTTGAAAGAATGTTAAATGATTATTCAATTTCAAAAAATGGTACACCAGCAGAAAAATATCAATGTACTCATTATCTTATTAGGGATATTTATGATGAATTAATGAAATTTTCAAATGATAAAGAAGAACAAACTTACCTAGAGTCTATATTTAGAAAATACAGCTCATTAATAAAGGTGCCTAAAGAATTCAAAATGATCGATGATATGCCTGATATTAAAGAGGAAGAAGCAAAACCTAAAAAAAGATAAGGTGTGATATTAATGCAAGATGTAATTAAAAGAATATATGATTATTCATTAGAAGAAATAATGGGAGAGAGATTTGGAAGATATTCAAAAGCAATAATTCAAGATAGAGCTCTTCCTGATGTAAGAGATGGATTAAAACCAGTTCAAAGAAGAATCTTATATGCTATGTATAGGGATAGAAATACATATGATAAGCCATATAAAAAATCCGCAAAAACTGTAGGAAACGTAATGGGACAATATCATCCACATGGAGACTCAAGTATATATGAAGCCATGGTTAGAATGAGTCAATGGTGGAAACAGAATTTGATGACTATTGATATGCATGGTAACAATGGTTCTATGGATGGCGATGGACCTGCTGCAATGCGTTATACAGAAGCACGTTTAGCTAAAATAAGTAATGAACTTTTAAAAGACATAGATAAAAATACAATCAGTTGGGCACCTAACTATGATGATACTTTATTGGAACCAACTGTTTTACCAGCCAAATTCCCTAATTTGCTTGTAAATGGTGCAACAGGAATAAGTGCTGGATATGCAACTAATATTCCACCCCACAATTTAGGTGAAATAATTGATGCAACTATTAAAAGAATAGAAAATCCAAATTGCCATGCGGAAACAATTTTTGATATAGTTAAGGGTCCAGATTTTCCAACAGGTGCAATAGTAGAAGGAAAAAATGGAATAATAGATGCTTTTACTACAGGTAGAGGAAAGGTAATAGTAAAATCTAAGTTAGAGATTGTAAAAAACAAAGGTAAAGAACAAATTATAATTTCAGAAATACCATTTGATGTTAATAAAGCTTTATTAGTAAAAAAGATAGATGAAATTAGAATAGATAAGAAAGTTGATGGAATCGCTGAAGTTAGAGATGAAACTGATAGAGATGGACTTCAAATAGCTATTGATCTAAAAAAAGATGCAGATTCTGAATTAATTCTTAATTATTTATATAAAAATACTGATTTAATGATTTCATATAGTTATAATATGGTTTCTATAGTAAATAGAAGACCTATGACTCTTGGATTAGTAGATATGTTAGATGCATATATTAAACATCAAAAAGAAGTTATTTTAAAAAGAACTAATTTTGATTTAGAAGTTGCTAAGAAAAGATTACATATTGTTGATGGTTTAATAAAAGCTTTATCTATATTAGATGAAGTAATTGCTACAATAAGAGCAAGCAAAAATAAACAAGATGCTTGTATTAACTTAATGAATAAGTTTGGTTTTACAGAAGAACAGGCAAAAGCAATATTAGATTTACAGCTTTATAGATTAACTAATATAGATGTTTTAGATTTGGAACAAGAAAATAAAAAATTACAGTTAATTATTAAAACTTTAAATGAGATAGTAACTGATGAAAATAGGTTAAAATCGGTTATGAAAGAAGAACTTAAAATTATAAAGAAAGAATATGCAACCCCAAGAAAAACTGAAATTAAAGATGAAATAATGGAAATCAAAATAGACACAACAAAAATGATTTCTAAAGAAGAGGTTGTAGTAGTAGTAACAAAAGAGGGATATATTAAAAGGGTATCTAATAGAAGCTATTCACAAGCAGATGGAGAAACTGCACTTAAAAATGGAGATTATTTGCTTGGTTTATATAAAATGAATACATTAGATACTATACTTTTATTTACAGATTTAGGTAATTATTTATATATACCTGTACATGAAATACCAGATTTAAAGTGGAAAGAATTAGGAAAACATGTAAGCAACATTATAAAGCTTAACCCAGATGAAAATGTAATTTCTTGCATGCCAGTATACAATTTTGAAGATAATATTTATGTTACGTTTGTAACAAAAAATGGAATGATAAAAAGAACTAAATTAAATGAATTTAAAGTTCAACGTTATAATAAACCTTTAACTGCAATAAAACTTAAAGAAGATGATAAGTTAATTAATACATGCGCTACTAGTAAAAATCAAATATTTGTAGTAACAAAAAATGGTTATGGTTTAAGATTTAATTTAGACGAAGTAGCGCCAATAGGTACTAAAGGTGCTGGTGTTAAAGCTATTAGTTTAAAAGATGATGAAGTAGTTAGCTTTGCTTTATTTGATGATTTAGACGAGTATATAACTGTAATTACAGAAAAAAATACAGGTAAAAGAGTTAAAATAAGTGATTTTGAAGTTATGTCTAGAGCTAGAAAAGGTGTTCAAATAATAAGGGATGTTAAAACTAACCCATATTATATATTAAACGCCTTCATTGTAAGCAACAAAACAAATTTAATAATAAAGGTAAATGATGATTTTATTTCTATTAAAAATACTGAATTTCCAATAATGGATAGATATTCTACAGGTAGTAGTATATCAAAGAAAAATATTGATGAAATATTTGTAGAAACTAATTTACTTGAAGAACAAAATTTTAGTAATATAGAACCAGACGAAAAGTCAGATGAAAAAAGAGAATCTAAACCTGTTGAATTAGAAAAAATAGATGAAAAAATGATGACTATTGATGATTTTTTAGATGATTTTAAAATTAATGGATTAGATTAAGGTGATATGAAAAATATCATCTTTTTTCTTGTTTGGTTAACATTTAAAAATATAGGCATATATTAATATAGGTGATAGTTGTGAATAAAAAGGATGAATTTAAAAACTTTGTCAAAAAAAATCCTTCTTTGATTAAACATGTTAAAGATGGTAGTATGTCTTGGCAAAAATATTATGAAATATATGATATGTATGGTGAAGATGAAAATGTATGGAAAGATTATATAACAAAAGAAAAAGTTGTAGAAGCCGCATCAACAGCAACTGCTACAGCAGGTTTTTTAACTTGGTTAAAATCGCTAGATCTTGATTCAATCCAAAATGGAGTTCAAAGTGTTCAAAGAGTTTTAAGTGTACTTGGTGATTTTGGTACAAAAGAAACAAAAAAAGAAGAATATAAACCAAGACCAATGTATAAGCATTTTGAGGATTAATGACTTTAGAAATTCAATTTAAAATAAAAAATAATCCTAACTATCAAAAATATTTAAGAGAAAACTCTTTTTGGTACAAAATACTTAATAGGTCGCCTCAGTCCTTTAAAAATTTTGAAGATGAAGTTAAACACAACTATAGACTAAAATTTACCGATCGAATTGGGGAAACATTGAAAACTATTGAAATGATTCAAAATGTGCTATCAACTCTAAAATAAAGTAATTAAATTACTTAAATCTAATTTATTTACTAATCAGTATTATACGTGATAAAATATTGTTGGTGGTAATGTGAGAATAATAAGTGGAAAATATAAAGGAAGATATATTACTGGATTTGATATAGATGGTACAAGACCTACTATGGATAGGGTGAAAGAATCATTATTTGGAATGATACAAGATTATATAAGTGATAGTAGTTGTTTGGATTTATTTGCAGGAAGTGGTTCTTTAGGAATAGAAGCATTAAGTTGTGGTGCTAAAGAGTGTTATTTTGTTGATAATAATATTAATATTATAAATATACTTAAAAAAAATATTAATACAATTGAAAATGCTTTTATAATAAAAAAAGATTTTAAAAATGCACTTAAAGAATTTAGTAATCAAAATAAAACATTTGATGTTATATTTTTAGATCCTCCTTACAAATTAAATCTTATAAATCCAGCAATCAATATAATATTAGAAAATAATTTATTAAAAGATAATGGAATTATAATTTGTGAATATGAAACAGAAAAAATAAATACAAATAATCTAAAAATATTTAAAGAAAGAAAATATGGGAGTAAAAAAATAATTATTTTAAAAAAATAGTTGTTTTTTTTTGAAATAAAAAGGAAAATAATTTGACATGTGATATCTTATTTATAGGAGGTGAAAATATTAGAAAATATCCTTTTATAAAACAAGATAATATAAAAGACTGCGGTTGTGCATGCTTAGGAATGATAATTAATTTCTATGGGGGAAACTTACCAATTGATCAAATAAGAGATTTAACTAAAACTGATAAAAATGGTACAACTGCTTTTCATATAATAGAGGCTTGTAAAAGTATAGGATTTAATGCAGAGGGCATTAAAACTTCATTAGAACAATTAAATAAAGAAAATCTAATTCTACCTTGCATTGCTCATGTAGTTATTGATGGAAAATACAAACATTTTGTTGTAATTTATAAAATTGATTTTAAAAATAAAAAAATCATAATTGCAGATCCGTCATGTAGTATTAAAAAAATTACTTTTTCAGAATTTCAAAAAATGTGGTCTGGTGTTTTAATAACACTTTATCCTTTAAAAAAACTCCCACTAACTCAAAACATTTCTTTCATAGATTTTCTTTTAAAAATTATAAGGTTACACAAAGCATTTAATAATGCTATCTATATTTATAACAATGTTTTCTGTAATAAGCTCATTTTATATGAAAAATATATTAGATGCTATAAACTATAATAATTTAACAATTATATTTATATTTTTTCTATTTATAAATATATTTAAAATTTTAAGTGATTTTTTTAGAAATAAATTATTAATATATTTAAATCAAAAAATTGATTTGTTATTGACACTAGATACTTATAAAAAAATAATTTCACTTCCTTATAACTATTATCATACTAGAACAACTGGTGATATAATTTCAAGAGTAAACGATTTATCTATTATTAGAAACATGATAACTAAAGTATCACTTTCCTTATTTATCGATTTACCACTTGCTTTAGTAACTTTCATAATATTTTATATTATAAATACTAAATTATTTTTCATTTCATTGATTATAGTATTCATATATTTATTATTAATGATTTTTTCAAAAAATAGAATAACTAATAATATTAATACAATTCAAGTTAATAAATCTGAAACAATGTCATATATGATTGAAACAATAAATGGTTTTGAAACTGTAAAAAGTGTAGGAAATGAAGCACAAATAATTGATAAGTTCGAAAAAAAATATGTTAAGTTTTTAAAAAATATATTTAAATTCGATAATTACAATAATATAATTTCAATACTAAAAGATCTAGTAAATGCCATGGGATATTTAATAATAATATATGTAGGCGCAGAAATGGTTATATTAGGAAATTTGACGTTTGGCGATTTATTAGTATTTGTTAATTTATTAAATTATTTTTTAGAACCAATAAAAAACATAATAGATTTAAATTCAGAGATAAAAGAAGCAAAAAATTCATTAAGACGTATTTTAGAGCTATTTAAAAACGAAAATAAAAAACAAACTTTCATAGATAATTTAAAAGTAAAAGAAATATCTTTTAATAATTTATCTTATTCATATGATTATAAAGAAAAACAATTAAAAAACATTAACCTAAAACTAAAAAAACAAAAAATACTTATTTTAGGTAAAAGTGGAAGCGGTAAAAGTACTTTATTTAAATTATTGATGAAGTATTATGAAATACCTAGAAATCAAATTACTATTAATGGATATGACATAAATGATTATAAAGATGATGTAATAAAACAAAATTTTTCTTATATATCTCAAAATGAAATTTTATATACAGATTCTATTTACAATAATTTGAAAATAGATAAGAACATTACAGATGAACAAATAATAGAAATTTCTAAAAAATGCTTTATCGATGAATTTTTAAATGATTTAGGTTTAAATATGCTTATAGAAGAAAACGGGTATAATTTATCAGGTGGACAAAGGCAAAGAATTATATTAGCTCGTGCTTTACTTAAAAACTTTGAAGTTTTAATAATAGATGAGGGTTTAAGTCAAATGGATATAAATCTTGAAAGAAAAATACTTAAAAATTTATTTAAAATGTATGAAAATAAAATGATGATAGTTATTTCACATAGACTTGATAATATGGATTTGTATGATAGAGTAATTGAACTTAAAAATGGAGAAATAGTTAAGGACGTGTTTAAAAATGAATGATATAGATATATATAATAATTCAAGTGTTATTATGCTTAAAAAAGTACCAATAAAAATAATTTCATGGATCACAATATTACTTATTTTTCTTATATTTATATTTGTTTTTGGAATTTTCTTTACATACAATAAATATGAAAAATGTATTGGCATAGTAAAAGGAAATAACATAGTTTTAGAACTTTCTCCAGACAAGATCAATAAAATTAAAAATAGGTTATACATAGATAATAAAAAATATGATTTTGAAATAAAGGAAATAAGTAAAGAGTATATGATAATAGATAATAAAAATTATTATGAAATGATACTTAATATTAATTTGGAAGATAAATATAAAATAGATAACAATATATTAGAAATATATATTGAATTAGAAAAAACAACATTATTAAAAGAAATATTTAATTTTTTAAAGAAAGGGTTGATGTAATGATAAAATTAAATAAAAACGAATTAATGAATGTAAATGGAGGCGGTTTTAGTATAGGGGCTGGATTTTTAATAGGTGCTGGAATTGTCTTTTTAATAGGTGTAATAGATGGTTATGTTAGACCACTAAAATGTAATTAAGGAGGGGTATATGTGTTAAAATTAAATAAACAAGAATTATTATTAATAGATGGAGGAGGAATATCAGGAACTTTGATTTCATCTATTACAAAAGGTGTTACTTTTATTTTTGAACTTGGTAAAAGCTTAGGTTCTGCTGTACGAAGAATAGTTGGTAAAAATATATGTCCAGTGTAATAAAAAATAAAAAAATAATCATAACTATAATTTTAATATTATTATTGCCTTTTTTAATACCGCTTTTGCAGACAATAGGTCAAATATTATTTGAAGGTGGTAAATTAGTTGGAAGTTTTATCAGAACCTATTATATAAAATGTGTGTAATTTATAAAAAGTTATCTTGAATGATAACTTTTTAAATACTCATTAAAATTATTAAATATTAAAAGAAAAAGCCTAAAAAAATTTAAATTTGTATTAATTTACAAAAAAAGTTCAAAAATATCAGTAAAAGCCTAATTTTTTTTAAATTTTTTATTGTAATAAATTAAAACAAATGTTATAATATTAGCGTCACAGAAGGGAGGGAATACTAATGTCTACAGTAGTTGTAAGAAATGGAAATGTTGATGGTGCACTACGTACTATGAAACAAAAAAATGCTAAAGAAGGCCTCCTAAAAACAGTTAAAGAAAGAACCGAAGGTTATATGAAACCTGGAGTTAAAAGAAGAAAAGCTAAAAAAGAAGGAATTAAAAATAGTCGTAGAAGAGAAAGAATGTATAACTAGAGCCGTTATGGGTTCTTTTTTTAGAAAGGAAATTAAAATGAAAGAAAGAATATTAGTCGATTTAAAAAACGCTATGAAAAATCAAAACAAAGATTTACTTAATGTTGTAAGAATGGTTAAAGGAGCAATTCAACTAGAAGAAATTAAGGTAAAACATGAACTTAATGATGATGAAGTAATAACTATTATTGCAAGGGAAATTAAAACAAGAAAAGAATCAATTAAAGAATTTGAAAAAGGTGGAAGAACAGATTTAGTAGAAAAAACAGAAAAAGAAATTGAACTTCTTAACAAATATATGCCTGAGCAATTAAGTGAAGAAGAAATTATCAAAACTGTAAATGATGTATTTGATGAATTAAAACCTTCTTCAGTATCTGATATGGGAAAAATAATGGGTAAATTAACACCAATATTAAAAGGAAAAGCTGATTTAGGATTAGTGAATAAAATCGTTAGAGAAAAATTAAATAAGTAAAAACAATTTTTATATTAAAAAGTCTTGAAAAAACATATAATTATGATATAATGGTTTTGGCTTTTTTAATACACACGACATGGATTTTTATGCCTAGTGCCTTTATAGGTGGTGTAAATTAGAAGTGATCGGAGGAAATAACAAAAGGAGGAAGAAATATGACAGTAGTGTCAATGAATTATTTATTAGAAGCTGGAGTTCATTTTGGACATCAAACAAAAAGATGGAATCCTAAAATGAAAGAATACATCTTTACTTCAAGAGATGATATTTATATTATTGATTTACAAAAAACAGCTAAAAAAATTGAAGAAGCTTATGCTGCACTTAAAACAATTGCAGAAAATGGTGGAAAGGTTTTATTTGTAGGAACTAGAAAACAAGCTAGTGAAGCTACAAAAGAAGAAGCTTTAAGAAGTGAATCTTACTATGTTAATGAAAGATGGTTAGGTGGTACTTTAACTAACTTTAGAACAATTAGAAAAAGAGTTAAAAGATTAGAAGAAATCGAAAAAATGGAATCAGATGGAACATTTGATGTATTACCTAAAAAAGAAGTAATCAAATTAAGAAAAGAATATGATAAATTAAATAAAGTTTTATGTGGAATTAGAGATATGAATAAATTACCAAATGCTTTATTTATTGTAGACCCTTCAAAAGAAGATATAGCAATTAAAGAAGCAAGAATTTTGAATATCCCTGTATTTGGTATAGTAGATACAAACTGTGATCCAGATATGGTTGATTATGTAATACCAGGTAACGATGATGCTATTAGAGCTGTTAAACTTATAATTGGTGTAATGGCAAATGCTATAGTAGAAGCAAACGGTGGTAAATTAGTAGATTATGTAACAACTGATTCGCAAAAAACAGTTAATCCTAACGAAATCATGCAAAAAGCTGTTGATTCTGTTAAAAGAAAAGAAGACAGACAAAGAAGATTTGATGATCGTAAACCAAGAGATAAAAAACCATTTGAAAAAAAATCATTTAACAAAGTAGAAAAAACTGAAAAAGTAGAAAAAACTGAAGAAGTAGAAAAAAATGAAGAAGTAAAAGAAGTTAAAACTGTTAAAGAAGAAAAAGCCACTAAATCACAAGATTTAAGTAAATTAACAGTTGCTGAATTACGTGAAATGGCAAAAGATAAAGACGTTAAAGGTTATTCTACAATGAAAAAAGCAGAATTAATTGATGCTTTAAAATAAGACTTTAAAGATGATTTTATGAATCATCTTTTTATATAATAGAAAGGAATTTTATATGATAACTGCAAGTTTAGTAAAAGAATTAAGAGACAAAAGTGGAGCAGGAATGCTTGACTGTAAAAAAGCATTAGAAGCTAGTAATGGCGATATTAATGCTGCAATGGATTATTTAAGAGAAAAAGGAATAGCAAAAGCAGCTAAAAAATCAGATCGTATAGCTGCTGAGGGAATCGCATCAGTTTTAATAAAAGGAAATGATGCTGTAATTCTTGAAATAAATTCTGAAACAGATTTTGTTGCTAAAAATGAAGAATTTAAAACATTAGTTGATACAATATTAGAAACTCTTGTTTCTAGTAATGCAAAAACATTAGATGAAGCATTAGAATTAAAAAATGGAAATTCAACTATAAAAGAATTAATTGTAAGTAAAACAGCTACAATTGGAGAAAAATTAAGTCTTAGAAGATTTTCAAAAATAACTAAAAAAGACAATGAATCATTTGGTTCATATATCCATATGGGAGGAAGAATCGCAGTATTAACACTTATAGAAGGTGCAAATGAAGAAATTGCTAAAGATGTTGCAATGCATGCAGCAGCAATGAGACCTTTATATTTAAAATCAAGCGAAGTTCCGACTGATGTATTAGAAAAAGAAAAAACAATAATTAGAGAACAATTAATTAATGAAGGTAAACCAGAAGATAAAATAGAAAATATTTTAGTTGGTAAAGTTAGAAAATATTACGAAGAAGTATGCTTAGAAGATCAAATCTATGTAAAAGCAGAAAATAAAGAAACAGTTTCAAAATTCGTTCAAAATAATGGCGGTAAAATCATAAACATGATACGTTATGAAGTTGGAGAAGGAATGGAGAAAAAAGAAGAAAATTTTGCAGAAGAAGTAGCTGCTCAATTAAATAAATAAGTCACTTTGTGACTTTTTATTTTTTTTATATTTAAAAAAAACATATAAAATGGTAAAATATATATGGTGATTGTTATGCTATACACTTCAATAGAAAATAAAAAAATAAAAGAACTAAAAAAATTAAATACAAAAAAATATAGAGATTTAAATAACTTGTTTATTGTAGAAGGAGAACATTTGGTTTTAGAAGCATATAAAAATGGGGTATTAAAAGAATTAATTTTAGAGGAAAATACTAAACTAAATTTAAATGTTGAAACTAATTATGCTACTTATAATGTTTTAAAATATATAAGTAATTTAGATACACCTAATAAAATAATTGGTATATGTGAAAAATTAAATAAAAATTTAGTAGGCAATAGAGTACTTATACTTGATGATATACAGGATCCTGGTAATTTAGGAACAATAATAAGAAGCGCAGTAGCATTTAATATAGATACAATTGTATTAAGTAAAAACACTGTAGATTTGTATAATCCAAAAGTTATAAGAGCGACCCAAGGTATGATTTTTCATATTAATATAATAGAAAAAAATTTAACTGAATTTATATCTAACTTAAAGCAAAATCAATATAAAATATTTAGTACAAATGTAGTTAATGGAAAAAGTATAAAAAATGTTGAAAAAGGTGAAAAATTTGCTATAATAGTTGGTAACGAAGGAAAAGGGGTAAGTAACGAAGTAAATTCATTATGCGATGAATTTATTTATATTGAAATGAATGACAAGTGCGAGAGTTTAAATGTTGCAGTTGCTACTAGTATAATTTTGTATGAATTAAGTAGGTGAAATCATGGAATACATATATGTTGGTAAAATAGTTAATACTCATGGAATAAAAGGAGAAATACGAATCCTTTCAGATTTTAAATATAAAAACGAGATTTTTAAAGAAAATTTTAAATTATATATTGGAACACAAAAACAAGAAATGATTATTAAAAGTTATAGAAAACATAAAATGTATGACATGGTTTTATTTTATGATATAAATGATATAAATGAGGTATTAAAATATAAAGGACAAAACGTATATATAAATAAAGATGATATAAAAGTGGATGGTTATTTTTTTGAAGATTTAATTAATTTAGAGGTTTACTCAAATGATAAATTAATAGGAAGCGTTACAGATATAATAACATCTAAAGCCCATGAAATTTTGGTTATAGAAAAAAACAAAAAGAAAATTTTAATTCCTAACATAAAACCATTTATAGAAAAGATAGATCTAGAAAATAAGAAAATATACATTAATGAAATTGAGGGACTTATAGATGAAAATTGATGTTTTAACACTCTTCCCTAAAATGTTTGAAGGATTTTTATCAGAATCAATAATTAAAAGAGCTTTAACTCAAAATAAAGTTGAAATTAATATTCATAATATTAGAGATTATACATTAGATCCACATAAAAAAGTAGATGATTATGGTTTTGGTGGAGGTGCTGGAATGGTACTTATGCCCCAACCAATATTTGATGCAGTGGATGCATTAAAAACGAATGATTCTTATGTTATTTTAGTAACTCCTCAAGGAAACAAATATAATCAAAAGAAAGCTTATTCTTTAACTTCAAAAAAGCATATTATAATTGTTTGTGGACATTATGAAGGTTTTGATGAAAGAATTAGATCTTTAGCTGATGAGGAAATAAGTATAGGTGACTATGTTCTAACTGGTGGTGAATTACCTTCAATGGTAATTATTGATAGTGTTGTAAGATTAATAGATGGTGTTATAGAAAAAGAATCACATGAAAATGATTCATTTAGTAACGGACTTCTTGACTATCCAGTCTATACAAAACCAGTTGATTTTAGAGGAATGAAAGTTCCAGATGTATTATTATCTGGACATCATGAAAATATTAGAAAATGGAGATATGAAAAGCAATTAGAAAAAACACATGAAAGAAGACCTGATTTAATAGAAAAGAGTTGAAACATATGAAAAAACAATGTTATATAATATGTAAAGATAAAAAAAATTCAAATGTTACTTTAATTAATTATGAAAAAAATGGTTTTAATATTAAACCTTTAAATAAAATAAATTACCCTGGAATCAAAGTTAATTCTATGATAATTGTGAATCAAAGTTTTATAGAAAAAATTTTGAAAAAAAAGATAAAAAAGAAACTTGATTCATTTTTAAAATTAATGATTGCAGTAGTAGAAGATGAAGATAATGATCCAGGTGATATATCAGAATCTTTAAATGAAATATCAAGATATAAAAGTATTATAGTAAATAAATATAAAAAATATTTAGATGAAAAATATATAACATTATTATTAAAAAAAATAAATTTTCTTGAAGAGGAATTAAAACAAAAACTAATATATGTTGATGATTTGCAATATGAGGAAGAATTAAAAAGTAAAAAAACAAGATAAACTTTAAAAATACTTGCATATTATTTAATAATATGATAAAATTTTTCATGTGATCCGCTGAGACTATTAAATACTTATGATCGCTGTAATAAAAAAGGAGGCTTATTATGAATTTAGTTGAAAAAATAACTAAAAGTCAAATTAGAACTGATATTCCTGAATTTCGTGTAGGAGATACAGTAAGAGTTGACGTTAAAATTATTGAAGGAAACCGTGAAAGAATTCAAGCATTTGAAGGTTTAGTAATCGCAATTAAAGGTAGCGGAGTTTCTAAAAACTTTATCGTTAGAAAAATATCAGGTGGAGTAGGAGTTGAAAGAACATTCCCTGTTAATTCACCAAAAATTGATTCAGTAACAGTTGTTAGAAAAGGTAAAGTTAGACGTGCTAAAATAGGTGGATACTTAAGAAAATCAGTTAAACAACCAAGAATTAAAGAAAGAAATTAATAAGGCATTGTTGCCTTATTTTTGCTATTAAGGAGGCTTATTATGAAAGTAATAAAGGAATTTATTCCATATTTAGTAATAATTTTAATTGTTGTTCTTATTAGATGCTTTGTAGTAACACCAGTAAGAGTAAGTGGTACATCAATGTATCCTACTTTAAAAGATAATGACATAGTTTTATTAAAAAAATTTGATAAAAATATAGAAAGATTTGATATAGTTGTATTCAATTATAATAATTCTAAACTAATAAAAAGGGTAATAGGTTTACCTGGTGAAACAGTTAAATATGTAAATGGAATTTTATATATTAATAATAAAAAAATTGATGATGTAAAATTAGATGTTTCAACTGATAATTTCTTTTTAGAAGAGTTGGGTTATGATGTTATTCCAGATGATTATTACTTTGTACTTGGTGACAATAGAGGTGTATCACAAGATAGTAGAATAATTGGACTTATTTCTAAAAAAGATATATGCGGTGTAGGAGTATTTAGGCTATTTCCATTAAATAAAATTGGTGTTGTTAAATAATGGGAGAAATAGGAAGTTTAAAAAATAGATTTAAAGTTTATAAGAAAAATATACTTTTAAATAAAAAAAAGATTAAAGTAAAAATAAAGAATTATAAGGAAAAAAATTACAAAGTAAATAAGATTAAAAAAAATTCAAAAATCAGAAATTTTTTTCTTATTATAATTGGTTTTATATTTGGATTTTTTGAGTATAAATTTTCTAAAAAAAATATATCAAATAGTAAGAGTAATAGTAAAAAGAAGATAGTTAGTAATAACAATTTAAAAAAACAAGATAATCAAATTAGTTTAAAAAATTCTAAAATCTCAAATAAAGTAAATATATATACAACTGTTTTTGAAATTGAAACTTCTAGTTTAAAACCGATTCCTAATTTATGTAATGATAAAAAAAGTGATGTGGATTTAGTTTTTATAAGTAGTAATTTATTATTAAATAAATCACATGATAATAAATTTTCATTAAAAAAACAAAATAAAAATATATTAAATAATTCTTTAAATAATTCACTTAAAGAAAGTAACAAAAATAGTGATAAAAAAGAAAGTTATGAAAAAACAGTAGTAATGTTACACAAAAAAGGTATTGGTTTACAAGAAGTAAAACCAAGCAACGAATTAGAAAAAGATAGTAAAATAAAAAAACAGGATAATGTTGAACTAGAAAAAGATTATAAATTAAATAAAAATGATAAATTAAATATCGAAAAGTTAAATTCTTTAGAAGAAAAAAAATCAACGATGATTGAAAATATTTCTACTTTAAATTCTAATAAAGAGAAAAAAATAGAAAAAAAGAAGAAGTATTTATTGATTCAAAAGAACTTGAAAAAGGAATTTCAATTATTAAAAAATCTTTAATGGAACAAGAAAAATTTTTTGATAAAGAATATAAAATATTTAGTCAAAATTCTGATAATATAAAAAGTAAATTAAAAATAAATTCCTTTGATACATTTATTGATAGGACACTAGAAGTAATATATAATCTATTTCCAGTTGCCCTTTTCAAAAATAAAATGTTAGGAACTTTAGTAAGTAGTATTTTAATTAATAATTCAATAAAAAAAATAAGAAAACAAACAGAGCTTAATAAAAATATAAACGTAATAGTTCCTGAATATTTAAATCAAATAAAAAAACAAGGTCAAATCCTTGAATCTATTTTTGATGTCCAAGAAGATTCTTTAAATAATTTAACATCATTAAAAGTTTCATTTGAGATAAATAATCATATGTATGCTGGAACAGATGAATATAAAAAGGTTTTAGATAAGTTAAATATTGTAGAAAGAAAATTAAAAATTGATTTAGAAAAAACAAAAGATTTAATAAATAAAAAAGATAGTTTGGAAAAAGTTTCAAAACAAAAAATTTATAAATTATCAAAAAATGTTAAGTAAGTATTATTTTAGTCATTAATAATATTTGCTTTTTTTTATTGTTCATAAAATAATAAAGAAAGGAGAAATATATATGGATAAAGAATATTCTTGTAGAATTAAACAGATTTTAGAAGAAGGAAGACGTTGTAAGGAAAGACTTGGCGTTATGGGACCAACAGGTCCGACTGGACCCACTGGACCAGCAACTATAACTATTGGTGAGACGATAACAGGAGATCCTGGAACTGATGCTACAGTAACTAATACTGGAACAAATCAAAATGCTGTATTAACATTTACAATTCCAGCAGGAGCAACAGGCCCAGCAGGTTTACCAGGTCCAATAGGCCCAACTGGTCCAACAGGAGCAGCTGGTGCAATAGGTCCACAAGGGATACAAGGCCCAACTGGACCTACAGGTCCGACTGGACCCACTGGACCAGCAACTATAACTATTGGTGAGACGATAACAGGAGATCCTGGAACTGATGCTACAGTAACTAATACTGGAACAAATCAAAATGCTGTATTAACATTTACAATTCCAGCAGGAGCAACAGGCCCAGCAGGTTTACCAGGTCCAATAGGCCCAACTGGTCCAACAGGAGCAGCTGGTGCAATAGGTCCACAAGGGATACAAGGCCCAACTGGACCTACGGGGCCAACAGGACCTAGAGGTGAAACAATATCTCAAACAAATACATATGGACGTAAATATGATACAACGCAAACAGGTATAACTTTAGAAGCAAATATATCACAAGATATACCACTTGGAAGTAATGGACCAGCAAATGGTATAACATTAGGAACGCAAAATAAATTAACAATTCCTACTACTGGAGTTTATAAAGTCGATTATTATTTTTCAGGTAGTGCAAGTACCAATACCGAGGTTACAATAAATTTAAAACAAAATGCAACACCTATTGGTAGTACAACAATTGGTAAAAACTTGACTGCAAATGTTGATACTGATTTTGTAGGTAGTACAATTAATGCATTTACTGCTGGAGATCAAATAGGTTTATCAATAGAATCTACAGATGCTGCTACAATATCACCAGCTTCAGATACTAGTGCTTATTTAAATATAGTTAGAATATCATAATTATAATAAGGTCTTACGTTTTTATGTAAGACCTTATTTAATTTGACAATTCATTTAAATGTTGTTATATTTTTATTAGAATATATGTATATTGTAAGGAGTAAATATGAAAAATAATGATAAAAATTACTTATTTGATATCCTTTTATCAGAAAAACCAAGTTTACTTATAAAAGATAATGAGGATTGTATTTTTAAAATGATACCTGAACTGGAAAAATGTAAAAACTTTGATCAAAATAATCCATATCATATATATGATGTTTACGAACATATTCTTCATGTTGTTGATGGTGTGCCACAAAATATATATGTGAGATTAGCTGCTTTTTTTCATGACATAGGTAAACCATATACTTATTTTAAAGATGATTCAGGACTTGGACATTTTTATGGGCATTTTCTAAAATCAAACAAAATATTTTTGAATTTTTCAAAAAAATATGAATTGGATGAGGAATTAACTGAGACAGTTTCAAAATTAATATATTTTCATGATTTTAGAATTGATAAAGAAAAAAGTTTCAATTTGATAAATGAAAAATTAAGTATTACAGAAGCAAAAATGCTTTTTCAATTAAAAAGAAGTGATTTGTTAGCGCATGCTTCTAATTGTCATTATCTGTTAAAAGACTATGACATTCAAGAAAAAGAACTATTAAAAAGATATAATAAATAAAAAGATATATTTAAAATGAATACAAAAAAAGTATTCATTTTTTTATAAAAAAACTTACACAAAAAAATTTTTGTGCTACAATTAACAAGTCGCATAAATTTATTGTGTTTATTTAATAGAAAAGAGGAGTAGTATGAAGGAATTAAATTTAGGAAAAGACAAAATAAATAAACTAATTTTATCGTTTTCAATACCTTGTGTAATAAGTATGTTAATTAATTCAATTTATAATATTGTTGATTAAATATTTATAGGTAAAGGAGTTGGAACACTTGGAAATGCAGCAACAAATGTTATATTTCCGTTAATTATAATTTTTAATGCAGTTGCAGGTCTTATTGGAAATGGTGCTGCTGCAAATTTATCACTTAAGTTGGGTGAAAAAAATAAAAAAGCTGCTGCAAAAAGTATTGGACAAGCAGTTAGTTTAACTATTATTTTATCAGTAGTAATAAGTTGTATTGCTTATATATTTTTACCACAATTAGTATATTTGTTTGGATGTACAGAAAGTGTTTATAAATATGCTGTAGATTATGGAAGAATAATAGTTATTGGAGCACCATTTATGTTAATATATTCATCATTTTCAAGTATTATTAGGGCAGATGGTTCGCCTAAATATTCAATGATTATGTTAGTTATAGGTGCAATTATAAATATAATATTAGATCCTATATTTATATTTGGATTTAATATGGGAGTAAAAGGTGGAGCATTAGCAACAATAATAGGTCAAATAGTATCTTTTGTAATAGCAATCATTTATTTATTTAAAATTAAATCAGTAAAACTAACAAGAAATGATTTTAAATTAGATAAAGATGTTTTTAGAATACTAGCGCTTGGAATATCTTCATTTATAACACAAGCAACTATTTTGGTACTATTTATATTTATGAATAATATATTGACAAAGTTAGGTGCAAATACAAAATTTGGTGCTGATATACCATTATCTGTTTATGGTGTTATATCAAAAATAAATAGTTTATATATTTCAACAGTTTTAGGTATATCTATAGGTTCACAACCAATTATTGGATTTAATTATGGAGCAGGAAATAAATCTAGAGTAAAAGAAACAATTAGAAAAGTTTTAATCATTAACTTTATAATAGGTATAATTTTTAATTTATTATTTGTTTTATTTCCAAAACAAATAACTGGGATATTTATATCAAGTAATGATGCTTCATATAATCTATTTATGGAATTTGCAGTCCTTATGTGTCATAGTTTTTTACTAGTAATTTCACTTAATGCACTTGAGATGACTACAAGTATTGTTATTCAATCTTTGGGAAATGTAGTAAAATCAACTGCTGTTACATTTATAAGACAAATAATATTATTAATACCAATATCATTAATATTAGCTTTCGTTTTTAATAAAGGAATATATGGAGTATTATATGCAGGTTGCATTGCGGATGTACTTTGCTTTATAATTACAATTTTTATCATTAAATCAGAATATAAAAAATTAGGAAAAGAAGTTATAAATGAAACGTATCAAGAAAAAGAACAAACAAATAATACATACAATGGGAAACATATTGTAATTACTATTTCTAGAGAATATGGTTCAGGTGGAAGATTTGTTGGAAGATTAGTTGCGGAAAAACTTGGACTTCCTTTTTATGATAAAGAATTAATTTCATTATCAGCAAAAGAATCTGGATTATCAGAAGAATATGTAAAAATGGCAGATGAAAAGAAAAAATCAGCAAGTTATTCTAATAATAATGATGATAGATTATTTATTGCTGAACAAAAAGTAATAGAAAAATTAGCTAAATCTTCATGTGTTATAGTAGGAAGATGTGCAGATTATATTTTAAAAGACAATAAAGATGTAATAAAAATATTTTTATATAGTGATTCAAAGTCAAAAGAAAAAAGAGCTATAAAATATTATGGATTAAATTCTAAAACAGCTTTAAGAAAAATAGATAAAATTAATAAAGAAAGATCAAAACATTATAAATTTTATACAAATAGAGAATGGAAAGATTTCAGTAATTATGATTTATCATTTAATGTTGACAAGTATGGTGTAGAAAAAACAGCAGAGAATATTATAAATATAATTGAAAAGTAAATCTTTTCTTTTTTTTATAAAAAGTTTACATTTTTATAATTTAAATGTTAAAATTTAATTATTGATTGGTGAAGTGTAATGTATGGTGCAATAATTGGAGATTTAGCAGGAAGTATTTATGAGTATGAACAAACAAAAAAATAAAACCAGTTTATACAACAAAAATAATTGAAAACAATGTTTTTTATAGTACTGAATATGGTATTGATGATAAATTAATAAAAGAAGTTGATAAAAGATTACAAAACCAATTTGTTTATATTTTGAAAAAAGCAAGATTTAAGTAAGTTGTAAATATTGTTTTTAGATACTAGCAAAGTTTACAATATAATCATTTGATTTAAAATATGATACAATATTCACTAGGAGGATTATTTATGATTAAAGAAGTAAAAAACGTAGAGGACGCAAATAAATGTGATGAATTATTAACAAAGTTAATATTAGATGAAAGAAAATATAATGATTTAATAGATGATAATATTGTAATTAAAAATCATTTTAGTAAAATGTTAGATGATGAAGATGTTATTTTGCTTGCATATTATTTAGATAAATTGATAGTAGGGTATATATTAATAAGAAAAATAAATGAAAATTTATGCTTGTTAGATGGTTTATATGTTTTGGAAGAATATAGAAATCAGAAAATAGCAAGTAGTTTATTAAATGAGGCAATAGATAGGTGTAAAAAATTAAATGTTAAATATATAGATATTAATGTTATGGAAAAAAATGAATTAGCTAAACGTATTTATAAAAAATTGGATTTTACAGAATATGAGGTAAAATTAAGAAAAAATATAGTTAATTCTTAAAAATTTAAAAAGACAAAATAGAAATTTATTTAGTATTTTATTATAAAATTTGAAAGGATTTGTTTTACTTTAATATTAATATTATATATAATATACTTAAAAGTTAGTATGAAAAAATAATATGATACAAAATCAAAAATATTTATTTTTATGTATTAATTTTATAATAAATATTTCAAATCAAATAAGAAGGAGTGTTTTTAGTGTTAGGTGATGTATTATTAGGAATAGTAACATTATGTACATTATTGTCATATTTACCACAGGCAATTAAATTAATTCAAACAAAAAAATTCAATGATTTAAGTGCAATTTCTTGGATAATATGGGTTGTAAGTAGCTTTTCTTATACATTATATGCATTTTTATGTTCTAATGAGTTTATGTTAAGAGTTGAAACAACATTAGAATTTTCTTTTTGTTTAATTATTTTAATACTTACAGTGTATTATAGAAAAAATAGTAATAAATTAAAAATTAATGAAAACTTGTCAAATTTGTCATTAATTGATAAATAAAAGAAGTGAAAAGTAGTAAATAATTAATGTAGTTGCTGAATTTATTACCAACAGAAGAAAAAATAATTTGTATTTGGATATAGATGAAACAAATAAATAGTAAGTTGTATAGGAGAATGATTATGGAAAATAAAGATGAATTTTTTATAGAAGGAAGAGCTAGAAATAAAGAAAATATATTAAAAATATGTAAATTGCTGGATAAATATAAGATTTCTTATTATTGCTTTTTAAAGAATTATGATAATTGGGGATATGGAAATAAAAATCAGTCCCCAGAAGAAAAACAAAAAGAATTTGAATCAATAAATTTAAAGAATAATATAGTTTTAAACTTGTTTAATAATGATTTAGAAGGAGAAGCTCGAAAAATTTGTTGTTAATTTTACCAGCCGGAAAAGCAGCACATATTGAATCAGGTATTGCGTATGGTTTAGGGGAAAAATGTTATGCAATAGGTGAATATGAAAATACTGATACGTTGTATAACATTTTTTAAACAATTTTTAGTAATGAAATAGAGTTAGAGGAATTTTTAAAAAAATATTCAAAAAAATAAATCTCAATTCATAAAAGAGAAAGTGAGAATAATGAATAATGAAAACAAAACAAATATAAACTGGTATATACCGACTTTAATTAACTTTCCTAGAAAGCCTTATTTTACAAGGGTTCATATTTAATTGCTTTTTGCGCTTTATAGACAAAAAATGATAAAGAATTAAAGAAAATAGGGGTAATAACGGCTTATGGAAAACTTTTATATAAAACAATGAAGAGGGAGGTAACAATGAAGAAAATTGAAAATAAATATACTAGTAGTACTTTTGAAAATATAAAACACACCGATGATTATGGTAATGAATTTTGGTATGCACGTGAATTACAAAAAGTATTAGAATACAAAGACTGGAGAAATTTTCAAAAAGTAATAGATAAAGCAGTAACATCTGCTCAAAATAGTATTTCAGTTGAAGAAGATTGGGTTGTTGAGGTCAACAAGCCAATAAAAACTGGTAAAGGCAGAGAAGAATTTGTTAAAGACTATAAATTATCAAGATATATATGTTATTTGATAGTGCAAAATGCTGATCCAAGTAAAGAAGTTGTTGCCCTTGGACAAACCTATTTTGCTATTCAAACAAGAAAACAAGAAATAACTGAGCAAGAATATGATTCGTTATCAGATGATGAAAAAAGATTTTATCAAAGAAAATTAACAAAGCAAGGCAATTATACATTACAAAAGGTTGCTTCAGCTGCAGGCGTTAAAAATATGGCAGAATTTCATAATGCTGGATATAAAGGATTATATAATGGAGAAACTGCCGATGATATATTTAAAAGAAAAAAATTACGTTATAGAGAAGATATTTTGGACAATATGAATGAAGATGAATTAGTAGCTAATTTATTTAGAATAAATCAAACTAAGCAAAAACTCTTAAAAGATAATGTGCAAGGAGAAAAAGAAGCAAAAGATGTTCATTATGAGGTAGGTAAAAAAGTAAGGAAAGCAATTGCTGATATTGGAGGTATGATGCCAGAAGAAATGCCAACACCTAAAAAGAGTTTAAAAGAACTTGAAAGAGAAAAGAAACAAATAGAAAATAAAGAAAATAAGAAACTTGAAGGAATAAAGTAAAGGTGGTATAAAATGAGAATAATATTAGCTTCGTCTTCAAAACAAAGACAAGATATTTTTAATATGATAGGACTAAAATATGATGTTATTACTAGCAATGAACCTGAAGAAAGTAATCAAACTAGTCCTAATAAATATGTTGAAGAGCTTTCGTTAAATAAAGCTAAATCTGTTAAGAAACAAATTGATAGCAAAGCGATAATTATTTCTGCAGATACCATTATATATTGTAATAATAAAATATATGAGAAACCAAAAAATAAAAAAGAAGCATATTTAAATTTAAAAGAATTGTCAAATAATAAATGTACAGCATATACGGGAATAACATTAATTGATTTATATAAAGAAAAAATTATATGTTCAAGTTCTAAAGTAGATGTGTATTTTAATGAAATAAAAGACGAAGAAATAGAATGGTATGTAAATAATGAAGAAAAAATTTTTAAATGTTGTGGATTTGTACCATTAGGTAAAGCATCTCTGTTTATAGATAAAATTGAAGGTGATTATAATACTTTATTAGGTATTTCCCCTAGTATAATATATAATAAATTAAAAGAGCTTGGATATAGTGTAACTGATTTGGATTTTGAAAAAAGGAAGTGATAAATAATGGATATGCATCAAAAAAGAGAAATGAGAAAAAATAAAAAAATGAATGAAGATACAAAAAGTTTACCATCAACAAGTATCAACTGGTATCCAGGTCATATGGCTAAGACAAAAAGATTAATATCAGAAAATATAGATAAAATAGATATAGTGTATGAGGTAATTGATTCAAGAATACCTTATTCATCAAAAATAAAAGATATAGATAATTTTATAAAAAACAAATCAAGAATAATAATCATGACTAAATCAGATTTATGTGATATAACAGAAACAAATAAATGGAAAAAATATTATGAATCTAAAGGATATAATGTATTGATTATAGATTTAGAACATAATCCTAATATGAAACAATTACTAAATTTGACAAAAAAACTAATGGATGAAATAAATTTAAAAAGAAAACAAAAAGGAATGTTACCAAGAAAAGCAAGAGTTTTAGTTGTAGGTATTCCAAATGCTGGAAAATCAACTTTGATAAATAGATTGGTTGGAAAAAAAGCTGTTAATACTGGAAATAAACCAGGTATTACAAAAGAATTAAATTGGATAAGAATAAACAATGATATTGAATTACTTGATTCACCTGGAATATTATGGCCTAAATTAGATGAAAAAAATGTTGCATTTAACTTAGCAAGTTTAACAGCCATTAAAGAAGAAGTTCTCCCACTTTATGATGTTGCAGAATATATACTAAATACATTATTAAAATATTATCCAGGTATATTAGAAAAAAGATATAAATTAACAGAATTAGATGAAGATATAATTGTTAATTTAGAACATATTGGAAAACTAAGAGGATGCTTAATAAAAGGTGGAGAAATTGATTATGAAAAGGCATTATCAGTTGTAATAAACGATTTAAAAGATGGATCAATTAAAGGAATAACATTTGACAGGTATGATGAATATGAATTATAATACACTAAATGTTCTTAGTTTAGCATACATTGGAGATGCAATATATGAAGTTTATATTAGAAAATATTTAATACAAAAAGGTATAGTTAAAGTAGAACAATTACAAAAAGAAGCAGTTAATTATGTTTCTGCAAAAAATCAGGCTTACTTTCTAAAAAATATGATTGATAATAATGTTTTTACAGAAAATGAAATGCAAATAATAATCAGAGCAAGAAACCATAAAGGTAATAGACATCCTAAAAATACAGATATAATTACATATAAACATTCAACAGGATTAGAAGCTATTATTGGATATTTATATTTAAATAATAATATTGAACGTGTAAATTATATAATGAATTACATTTTGGAGGTAAAGTAAATATGTATATATATGGAAAAAATGTAGTAAAAGAAGCACTAGAAAATAAAAAGAAAATAAAAAAAGCTTATGTATATAAAAAATTTAATGATAGAGAAATATTAGATAAACTAAAAAATATAAATATTAATTATTTAGAAAAATACGAATTGGATAAATTAGTAGGTGAAAATCATCAAGGAATAATATTAGTAGTTGATGATTATAAATACGAAGAAGTAGAAAATTTAGTAAAATCAGAAAATAGTTTTATTGTAATTTTAGATCATATAACAGATCCTCATAATTTTGGTGCAATTATAAGAACATGTGAGGCAGCAGGTGTAGATGGAATAATAATTCCAAAAGATAGAAGTGTTCAAGTTAATTCAACAGTAATTAAGGTTTCAACTGGAGCTATTGAAAATGTTAAAATATCAAAAGTTACTAATTTAGTTAATACTATAAACTATCTTAAGAAAAATGGATATTGGATTGTTGGTACAGATATGAATGGTACTAATTATACAAAATTAGATTATAAAGGTAAAATTGCTCTTATAATAGGAAATGAGGGAGAAGGAATGGGAAGATTGGTAAAAGACTCTTGTGATTTTATTGCATCCATTCCTATGATTGGTAAAACAAATAGCTTAAACGCATCTGTTGCAGCAGGAATATTAATATATGAAGTGGTGAAACAAAACAATGCAATATAGAGAATATAATGATTATGAACTTTTAAATTATATTTCTGAAAATAATGAAGAAGCAAATGAAATATTATTTGAAAAATATAAACCATTAATAGTAAATATATCAAATAAATTATATAAATATTGCAAAAACAAAGGATTAGAACTCAATGATTTGATACAAGAAGGAATGCTTGGACTTAATTTAGCTTTAAAAAATTACGATCAAAACAAAGATGCAAGTTTTTATACATATGCAAGAAAGTGTATTGAAAGAAAAATTATAAGTTTAGTTGTAAGTACATGCAGATTAAAACATAAAATACTTAACGATTCTGTTTCTTTTGAAATAAAAACAAATGAAACAGATGTATTTGAAATGGTAGTTGGAGATAATAGTTATAATCCAGAAGATATGATGATTAATTATGAAACAGAAACAGAAATAATAGAAAAAGCACATAATTTACTAACTGATTTAGAAAAACAAGTATTTGATTTAAAAATTAGTGGTTTTAATTATAAGGAAATAGCAGAAATTTTAGAAAAAGATCCAAAAACAATAGATAATGCTATTCAAAGATTAAAACAAAAAATGAAAAAAGCCATTGCTGATAAATAAAAATAAGAAATTTTGAAAAATGTCTTTTTTTTTACAAAAAACTTTGTTATAATAGTATCGAATAAAATAAGATAGTGCATTTTGTAATTGCATGGAATAGTGAAGGGGAATAAAAATGAACGAGAATATTGAAACATTAAATGTTAATGAACCAATCAAACAACCTATTGTAAATGAAATAGACACTAGTAATGATGCTAATGATTTTTCAGATGATTTTTTTGAAGCAAAAGAAATGGATAATATATTAGATGATAATTGGCATACTGATGACAATGTTGTTTTAAATGTTGCACCAACTACTTTAGATGAAAAACCTGTTGTTACAGAAGAAACTATTTCTGATACAGCTGAGCCAATGGAAAAAGATGATTTTGTTTCACTTGAAAATAATGGTGTAGAAGAACAAGAATCAAATGATTTTGATGCATATTTTGATAGCTTATATGAAGATGTTGAAGGTGCAAATAATTTAATTAGTGAAATTATCGAAAAGAAAAAAAACATAAAAGAAAATGAAAATAGCATTAATCAATTAAAAGAAGAACTAGCAAAAGAAAAATTAGATTTTGAAAAATATATGGATTCTCAAAAAGAAAGCTTAGAATTAGAAAGAAAACAATTTGAGGAATATATGAAAATCCAAAAAAATCGTTTAGAAGATGAAGAAGAAGAATTAAAAGCTGAAGCTGAAGTTAAAAATAGAGAATTAAACCTTAAAGAGGATTCAATTAAAATAGAACGCGAAAAATTAGAAGCAGATAAAGAACAATTTAATAAATATAGAGAGACAGAAGAATCAAAATTAAATTTAGAAAAAGAAAAATTAGCTAATGAACAAGCTCAATTAGAAAAAGATACTGTTTTAAGCCTTCAAACTATTCAAAATGAAAGAAGAGATTTAGAAACAGCAAAAGAACACTTTGCACAACAAAAAGAAGCAGAAGAAAAGAAAATTTCATTTGAAAAAGAAAACTTGGCTCAATCATGTGCTAAATTTAAACAATTGGTTTCACAATTTAATAGCAGTTTTGCTAAACTTCCAAATGATAAATAATAGATTGACATATAAACACCTTTATGTTACAATTTAATTGCACGAAGGTGTTTTTATTTTGCAAAAAAACATATTATTAAAAGAGGGAGTTAATATGACAAAAAAACAAGAAAAAGTAGAAAAAACAAAACAAGAAACAACAAAAAAAGAGACAACAAAAAAAGAAACAGCAAAAAAAACAACACAAAAAACTAAAAAGGAAACTACAAAAAAGAGTTCTCCAAAAAAAGAACAAAAACATTTTTTTAAAGACGTAAAAAGCGAATTAAAAAAAGTAAGATGGCCTTTAAAAAAAGAAATGATTACTTATAGTATTGCAACATTGGTATTTATGATTGTACTTGGACTATTTTTTATAGCAACTGATTTAATAATAGCTGGAGTAAGGATGGTGTTTATTTAATGGAAAAAGAATGGTATGTAGTAAATACTTACTCTGGACATGAAAATAAAGTAAAAGAAAAGTTAGAGATGCGTGCAAGCTCAATGGGGATGGAAGATTACATTTTTAGAGTAGTTGTTCCAGAACAAAAAGAAGTAGAAATAAAAGATGGAGTTTCGAAAGAAAAAGTAAAAAAAATGTTCCCTGGATATATTTTAGTAGAAATGATTATGACAGATGAAGCTTGGTTCATAGTTCGTAATACACCAGGCGTTACAGGATTTATAGGATCATCTGGTAAAGGAGCTAAACCTTTCCCTTTAACACCACAAGAAGTAGATAAAATTTTATCTTCTATGGGAATGAGCAGAATCGATATTGGAAATGATTTAAATATTGACGATGTAGTTAAAGTAAATGATGGCCCATTCTCTGGAATGTATGGTAAAATTAAAAGCATCGATATTCCAAATAATAAAATTGAAGTTTTACTTGATTTATTTGGACAAGAAACAACTGTTGAATTAGAAATCGCACAAATATCTAAAAGTTAAAAATAATTATTTACAAAATATATAAAATATGTTATTATCATATTGCTATATTTTGTTAAATATAGAGCAAGTGGGAGATTGAGTCTAAGCGTATATCATTATGACCACACGCGAAAAAAAATTATAGGAGGTGTTTTTCGTGGCAAAGCAAGTAACTAAAAAAATAAAATTACAAATACCTGCAGGTAAAGCAACGCCAGCTCCACCAGTCGGAACTGTATTAGGACCAGCAGGAATTAATTTACAAGAATTCTGTACAAAATATAATGATGCAACTAAAGATAAAATGGGAGATATTTTACCAGTTGAAATTACTGTTTATGATGACAGAACTTTCGATTTCGTAATTAAAACTCCACCAGCTGCATTCTTAATTAAGAAAGCTGCTAAGATTAAATCAGGTTCTGCAAAAGGATCAAAAGAAATAGTTGCTAAAATAACAAAAGAACAATTAAAAGAAATTGCTGAGACAAAATTACCAGATTTAAATGCATATACTGTAGAAGAAGCTATGAAAATAGTTGAAGGTACTGCACTTAATATGGGTGTTGAAATTTCTGAATAGTATTCCTACGTGGGAGGAAAAAAACCGTTAATACGCTTAAACAAAGAAACAATAAAGTGTTAAAACCACATAAGGAGGTAAAAGTATGAAAAAAAGTAAAAAATATGTAGAAGCTAGTAAAAAAGTAGAAAAAGCTAAAGCATATACATTAGAAGAAGCTGTTAAACTAGTAAAAGAAACTTCTATAACTAATTTTGATTCTTCAGTTGAAATAGCTATACGTTTAAATCTAGACACTAAAAAAGCCGATCAACAATTAAGAGGAGCAACAGTTCTTCCAAATGGAACAGGAAAAACAAAAAAAGTTTTAGTTTTAGCTAAAGGAGAACATGCTACAGCTGCTAAAGAAGCAGGAGCAGATTATGTTGGAGATATGGATATGATTGAAAAAATATCAAAAGAAAATTGGTTTGATTTTGATGTTATGATAGCTACTCCAGATATGATGCCTGCTTTAGGTAAAATTGGTAGAGTATTAGGACCAAAAGGATTAATGCCAAACCCAAAAACTGGAACAGTTACAGTTGATACTAAAAAGGCTGTAGAAGATGTTAAAAAAGGTCGTGTAGAATATCGTACTGATACATATGGAAATGTACAAGTAATTGTTGGAAAAGTAAGCTTTGATGAAAAAGCTCTAATAGAAAATATTAAGGCATTTGTTGCATTAATATTAAAATCAAAACCAGCAACTGTAAAAGGAACATATGTAAAAAATATTTCAATTTCTTCTACAATGGGACCTGGAATCAAAGTTGATGTAAATAGCTTTGACAATTAATTGATTATATGTTATAATCAGTTTGTTTGAAAAGTTAGTACACATTCGTATATTATACCGTACCGTAGACAGTAGGAGCACACAATGCTTAATATTTCCTACCGAGGACTTAGAATATGTTTTTTTAAGGCCTTACTGTTTACGTAAGGTCTTTTATTAAGTTACGTTTGGTGACTATTATGATTAGGAGGTGTTTCATGGCAAACATTAAGATTATTGAAAAGAAACAATCTGTTGTTGATGAAATAAGCAATAAAGTTAAAGAATCTGCTTCAGTAGTAATTTTTGAATATCAAGGTTTAACTGTTACAGAAACAAATGAACTAAGAAGAAAATTACGTGAAAGCAATTCAGACTTTAAAGTATATAAAAACACTTTAACAACAAGAGCTATGAATTCATTAAATATTGATTTAGGTGTTCTAGAAGGACCAAAAGCAATAGCATTTGGTACAGATACAATAGCACCAATCAAAACATTAAGTGAATTTGCAAAAAAACATCCAGCTTTAGAATTGAAAGTTGGAATAGTAGATGGAGAAGTTGCTGATATAAATATGCTTCAAAAACTTGCAGCAATCCCATCAAGAGATACATTACTTACTATGGTTGCAGCTGGCTTAATGGGTACAGTTCGTGACTTTGCAATTTGTTTGGACTTACATAGTCAAAATTTAGAAAAATAATTAAATAAGGAGGAATATAAAATGGCAAAATTAAGTACAAAAGAAATAATTGATTCAATTAAAGAAATGACAATCTTAGAAGTTAAAGATTTAGTAGATGCAATGAAAGAAGAATTTGGTGTTGATCCAAGTGCTGTAGCAGTAGCTGCTCCTGTAGCTGGTGCTACTGTTGAAGAAGGACCAAGCAGTGTTGACGTTGTTTTAGCAAGTGCTGGTGCTAACAAAATCGCTGTTATTAAATTAGTTAGAGAAATAACAGGATTAGGACTTAAAGAAGCTAAAGACATCGCTGACAATGGTGGTGTAGTTAAAGAAAAAGCATCTGCAGATGAAGCTAATGAACTTAAAGCTAAATTTGAAGAAGCTGGAGCTTCAATTGAATTAAAATAATTGAATTTATTATAGGTAGCCTATACTAATTTATTTAGTATGGGCTTTAACCGTTAAAAAGGAAGATAAAAAATGTCTCATTATTTTACAAATGATGAAATAAAAAGTAATGAAAAAATATATGTTACGAAAATAAATGATATTGAACTTAAACTTTATACAGATAATGGAGTTTTTTCTAAGAATAAACTTGATTTTGGGACAAGAACTCTACTTGAAAATTTAGAAATAGATAGATTTAAAGGAGATATACTTGATTTTGGATGTGGAATTGGTCCAATTGGTATATATTTGTCATTAAAAACAAAAGAAAAAATAGATATGATTGATATAAATAAAAGAAGCATATCTTTAGCTATTAAAAATTCGAGATTGAATAATGCAAATACTAACGTTTTTGAAAGTAACATATATGAAAAAATTAATAAAAAATATGATTTTATTGTAAGTAACCCGCCAATTAGGGTAGGAAATGAAGTTTTATATAAAATATTATTTGAAGCTAAAGAACATCTAAACGAAAATGGAGAACTTTGGATAGTTATAAACAAAGATCAAGGGGCTAAAACAATAACAAAAAAATTAGAACAATTCTATGACGTAACAATAGTTGAAAAAAATAAAGGTTTTTATGTTATTAAAGCTGTAAATCATTGACACATTGAATTACGTTTGGTATAATTGTAAATTGGTGGCGTATACTTTAAGTCAAGTATATGCATTAAATATTATTATAGTTATAGGGGTGAAATGAGTGGCTTATAAAGTTAAAAAATTTGGAGATCACCGAGAAAGACGTACATACGCAAAAACAAAAAATGCTATTGAATTAAATAATTTATTAGAAATTCAAAAAAAATCATATGATTGGTTTATTACAGAAGGTATAAAAGAGGTTTTTGAAGATATTTTTCCTGTTGAAAGTTTTACAGGAAATTTGTCGTTAGAATTTGGAGAATATACGTTTGATGAACCAAGATATTCAATCAAGGGTTGCAAAGAAAGATACGCAACATTTGCTGCACCTTTAAAGGTAGCTGCACGTTTATTTAATCAGGAAACTGGTGAAGTAAAAGAACAAGAAATATTCTTAGGAGATATGCCTATAATGACAGAAAGTGGGACTTTCGTTATTAACGGAGCAGAACGTGTTATTGTTTCACAATTAGTTCGTTCACCTAGTGTATATTTTGGAAAAGAAATAGATAAGAAAAATGGAAAATTAATAATTACATCTCAAATTATTCCTACACGTGGTACTTGGTTAGAGTATGAAACAGATGCTAGAGACATTGTTTATGTAAGAATAGATCGTACTAGAAAAGTAACCATTACAACATTATTAAGAGCACTTGGACTTTCTAATGATGAAGATATAATCGGTTTATTTGGTGAAGATGATTATATTAATAAAACATTAGAAAAAGATCCTAATAAAAATACAGATGAGGCTTTAATTGATATACATTCTAAATTAAGACCAGGAGAACCATCTACACTTGATAGTGCTAAAAATCAATTAATTTCAAGATTCTTTGATGCTTTTCGTTATGATTTAGCGAAAGTAGGGCGTTATAAATATAATAAAAAATTAAATGTAACTGAAAGAATTTTAGGTTGCAAATTAGCTGAAGATATTAAAGTAGATAATGAAGTTGTATTTGCAGAGGGAACATTAATTGACAAAGAAGTTTTGGAAAAATTAAAAGAAATATTTGAAAATGGATATGGTGTTACAGAAGTACAAATTAATGAAGAACTTGATTCATATAATAAAGTTCAAATTGTTAAAGTATATTCTAAAGCAAATCCAGATAAAGTAATTAAAGTAATTGGTAATGATCAAACAATAGATGAAAAACGTTTAACTATATCTGATGTTTATGCTTCAGTATCATATTATTTAAACTTACTTGAAGGTGTTGGTAATTTTGATGAAATAGATAACTTATCAAACCGTAGAGTAAGACAAGTAGGAGAGTTATTACAAAATCAATTTAGAATTGGTGTAAGTCGTATGGAAAGAGTTATTAGAGACAGAATGTCAACTCAAGAAATAGACGATGTTACTCCAAAAACTTTGATTAATATTAGACCTCTTACAGCTGCAATGAAAGAATTCTTTGGTAGCAGTCAGCTTTCTCAATTCATGGATCAAACAAATCCAGTTGCAGAATTAACTAATAAAAGACGTTTATCTTCTTTAGGACCTGGTGGACTTTCTCGTGATAGAGCAAGTATGGAAGTACGTGATATTAATCCATCACATTACGGTAGAATATGTCCAATCGAATCACCAGAAGGACCAAACATTGGTCTTATAACTTCACTTGCAAGTTATGCTAGAGTTGATGATTATGGATTTATTATGACACCTTATCGTAAGGTAAGTAATTGTAAATTAACCGATGAAATAGTTTACATGACAGCTGATGAAGAGTTAGAACATTATATTTCACAAGCAACTGCAAAAGTTAACGAAAATGATGAACTTGTAGATAATCGTATACCAGTTCGTTATCGTGGTGAAAATATAATTATAGAAAAAGAAAAAGTTGATTTTATAGATGTTTCACCTCAACAAGTAGTTTCAATTACTACACAAGGAATTCCATTCCTAGAACATGATGATGGTAAACGTGCATTGATGGGTGCAAACATGCAACGTCAAGCAATCCCACTTTTAAAACCAGAAGCTCCAATTGTTGGAACAGGTGTAGAAGCAATTGCTGCTCGTGATTCAGGAGCTGTTGTAATAGCATCCGCTGATGGTGTGGTAGATTATGTTGATTCTAAGAAAATAATTGTAAAAACTATGGGTGGTAAAGATACATATTATTTAAATGGGTTTGAACGTAGTAATGCCGGAACTTGTTATCATCAAGTACCTATCGTAAGGTTAGGTGACAAAGTAACAAGAGGAATGGTTATTGCAGATGGACCTGGTACTGAAAAAGGTGAAATGGCATTAGGTAGAAATGTTACAGTAGCATTTATGAACTACAATGGATATAACTATGAGGATGCCGTAATTTTAAATGAAAGATTAGTAAAAGATGATGTCTATACATCAATTCATATAGAAGATTATCAAATTGAATGTAGAGATACAAAACTAGGCCCTGAAGAGTTTACAAGAGATATTCCAAATGTTGGTGAAGATGCTCGTAAGAACTTGGATGAAAACGGTATTGTAAGAATTGGTACTGAAGTAAAAGATGATGATATTTTAGTTGGTAAAGTTACACCAAAAGGTATGGCTGAACTTACTTCAGAAGAAAAATTATTACATGCAATCTTTGGAGAAAAAACTCGTGAAGTTAGAGACACATCATTACGTGTTCCACATGGTGGAGAAGGTATTGTTCACGATGTAAAAATATTTACAAAAGAAGATACTGATGAATTACCTGCTGGTGTTTCTAAAATCGTACGTGTATATATAGCTCAAAAACGTAAAATAAGCGTTGGAGATAAAATGGCTGGTCGTCATGGTAACAAAGGTGTTATTTCACTTATTCTTCCAGAAGAAGATATGCCATATACAGCAGATGGACGTCCTGTTGATATATTACTTAACCCACTTGGAGTTCCATCTCGTATGAATATTGGACAAATTCTAGAAATGCATTTAGGTATCGCAGCTAAAAACTTAGGTATTTATGTTGCTACTCCAGTATTTGATGGTGCTACTCGTGAAGAAATAGTTGATGCTTTAAAAGAAGCTGGACTTGATGAAGATGGAAAAACAATTCTTTATGATGGTAGAACTGGTGAACCATTTGATAATAGAATTAGTGTTGGTGTAATGTATATGATTAAACTTCACCATATGGTTGATGATAAATTACATGCGCGTTCAACTGGACCATATTCACTAGTAACTCAACAACCTCTTGGAGGAAAAGCACAATTTGGTGGTCAAAGATTTGGTGAAATGGAAGTTTGGGCACTTTATGCATATGGTGCTGCTCATGTACTTCAAGAAATGATGACAACTAAATCCGATGATGTAGTTGGTCGTGTTAAAGTTTATGAATCATTGGTTAAAGGTACTCCAATTCCAACACCTGGAATACCAGAATCATTTAGAGTATTGATTAAGGAATTCCAAGCTTTAGGCCTTGATATAACAGTATTAAATCAAGAGGGAAATTTTGTTGAACTTAAAGATTTAGAAGAAAACGAACAAGATAGTTATTTATCTAATGATGAAGTAATAAATGAAAATGTTGAACCTTCAGAACCTGATGTTCAAGAAGAATATGATGATTTTGACGATTATGAAGAGTCAGAAGAAGATATTGATAAAGAAATAGAAGAAGGTTTTGAAAAAATGATGGAAGGGGAAGAGGAATAATGGATGTTAATCAATTTGAAGGATTAAAAATAGCAATTGCCTCACCTGAAAAAATTCGTTCATGGTCTTATGGGGAAGTAAAAAAAGCAGAAACAATAAATTATCGTACTTTGAAACCAGAAAGAGATGGTTTATTCTGTGAGAAAATTTTTGGACCAACTAAAGATTTTGAATGTTCATGTGGTAAATATAAAAGATTAAGATATAAAAATATCGTTTGTGATAGATGTGGAGTAGAAGTAACAAGAAGTAAAGTTAGACGTGAAAGAATGGGACACATAGAACTTGCTACTCCTTGTTCTCACATTTGGTTTTTTAAAGGTATTCCATCTCGTATGGGACTTGTTCTTGATATGTCTCCAAGAGATTTGGAAGAAGTATTATACTTTGTTTCTTATGTTGTTTTGGACAAAGGTAGTACAACACTAGAGAAAAAACAAATAATAAGTGATAAAGAATATAGAGTTTATTACGAAAAATATGGAAATACTTTTAGAGTAGGGATGGGAGCTGAAGCTATTCAAGAACTACTTAAAGAAGTTGATATTGATAAAGAAGTAGAAGAAATAAAAAAAGAAATAGAAGAAATAAAAGATTCTACAAGTCAAAAACGTATAAGACTTATTAAACGTTTAGATGTTCTTAGTGCATTTCAACAATCTGGTAATCGTCCAGAATGGATGATCTTAAATGCATTACCAGTTATTCCACCAGAACTTCGTCCAATGATTCAACTAGATGGTGGTAGATTTGCTACTTCTGATTTAAATGATTTATATAGACGTGTTATTAACCGTAATAATCGTTTAAAAAAATTAATGGAGTTAGGTGCACCTTCTATAATTATTCAAAATGAAAAACGTATGTTACAAGAAGCTGTAGATGCTTTATTTGATAATGGTAGACGTGGTAGAAACATAACAGGTGCAGGTAATAGACCTTTAAAATCTTTATCTAGTATGTTAAAAGGTAAACAAGGTCGTTTCCGTCAAAACTTACTTGGTAAACGTGTTGATTATTCAGCTCGTTCAGTTATTGTTGTTGGACCAAGTTTAAAAATGTATGAATGTGGTATTCCAAAAGAAATGGCTTTAGAGCTATTTAAACCACATGTTATAAATGGTCTTGTTTCAAAAGAAATTGCAAGCAATATAAAAGCTGCTAAAAGAATGATTGAAAATCAAGATCCTAGAGTATGGGATATAGTAGAAGAAAAAATCAAAGAACATCCTGTAATGCTTAACCGTGCTCCAACACTTCATAGATTGGGTATTCAAGCATTTGAACCTAAACTAATTAGTGGACGTGCTATAAGACTTCATCCATTAGTTTGTGCTGCATTTAATGCTGACTTCGATGGAGATCAAATGGCAGTACACGTTCCAATAAGTGATGAAGCTCAAGCTGAAGCAAGAATTTTGATGCTAGGTGCTAACAACATCCTATCACCAAAAGATGGTCAACCTATTGTTACACCAGGACAAGATATGATTTTAGGTAACTATTATATTACTATTGAAGAAGCAGGATTAGATGGAGAAGGTAGAGTATTTAAAAACGATTCAGAAGCTATTATGGCTTATGAAAGACGTGAAATTACACTTCATACTCGTATAGCTTTACCTGTAAATTCATTTAAACATAAAGTATTCCCTGATATATATATGGATAAATATTTAGTGACTACTGTTGGAAAATTATTATTCAATGAAATTTTCCCAGATAGTTTCCAATATATAAATGAGGGTAGTGATGAAAATATTGAAAAGATTATTCCAAGTAAATATTTCATAAATCATGGTGTTAATATAAAAGAAGCAATAGCTTCAATGGAATTAACTAAACCATTTACTAAAAAAACTTTAACAAAATTAATTGCTCAAATATATAAACGTTATCAAACAACTGAAACTTCTATAATGCTTGATAAAATGAAAGATTTAGGATTTAAATATTCTACATTATCTGGTATATCAATTGGTATAGGAGATATAATCGAATCTAAAACAAAAACTCAAGTAATTGAAGAATCACAAGCTTTAGTTGATAAAGTAAATAAACAATTCCAACGTGGTTTAATTACTGAAAAAGAAAGATATGAAAAAGTTGTAGCAATTTGGAATAGTGCTAAAGACAGTATCGCAGAAGAACTTGCTGGATTTATTAAGAGTCATAAAGAAAATTCAATTTCAATGATGATTGATTCAGGAGCTCGTGGTAATATGAGTAACTATAACCAAATGGCAGGTATGCGTGGACTTATGATGAAACCTACAGGAGAAGCTGTAGAAATCCCTATAACTTCATCATTTACTGAAGGTGCAAACGTATCTGAATTCTTCTTAGCAACACATGGTGCACGTAAAGGTGCAGTTGATACAGCCTTAAAAACAGCAGATGCTGGTTACTTAACAAGAAGACTTGTTGATGTAGCTCAAGATGTAAT
The DNA here is from genome assembly GCA_900546275.1 of uncultured Mycoplasmatota bacterium. Taxonomy (GTDB): domain Bacteria; phylum Bacillota_I; class Bacilli_A; order RF39; family UBA660; genus UMGS872. The sequence goes on along the minus strand of URCH01000002.1, from coordinate 8,417 downwards.
AGTTAAAGAAGAAGATTGTGGAACTGAACAAGGAGTTTTAGTTGAAGCATTCATTAATGAAAAAGATGGAACTGTTGTTGAAAGTTTATATAATCGTATAGTAGGACGTTATACAAACAAAAAAATAATCAATCCTGAAACAAAAGAAGTTATGTATGAAAGAAATACATATATTACTGAACAAATTGCAGACAAGATCATTGCTGCTGGAATTACAAAAGTTCCTATTAGAACTGTTCTTACTTGTAAAACAGAACATGGTGTTTGTAGAAAATGTTATGGTCGTAATTTAGCAACTGGTTCTATAGTTGAAATAGGAGAAGCTGTTGGTATAATGGCAGCTCAATCAATTGGTGAACCTGGTACCCAACTTACAATGCGTACTATCAATTCTGGTGGTGTTGCTGGAGACGATATTACTCAAGGTTTACCTCGTGTTCAAGAATTATTTGAAGCTCGTAATCCAAAAGGAAAAGCAACTATCTCTGAAATTACTGGTCGTGTTACTAAGATTGAAGAAGATGGTGGTAAGTTTGTTATAACTATAACAAATGATGCAGAGAGTAAAGAACATGTTTCTAACTATGGTGCTAAACTTGCTGTTGAATTAAATAGCGATGTAGTTGCAGGTCAAAGACTTACACACGGAGCAATTAGTCCAAAAGAATTACTTGTTGTTACAGATCCAATTACTGTTCAACAATATATCTTACTTGAAATTCAAAAAGTTTATGGTTCACAAGGTGTTGATATTTCTGATAAACACGTTGAAATTATTGCAAAACGTATGATTTCAAAAATTAAGATTGTTAATAGTGGAGATACAACATTCCTTCCTGGTACTTTAGTAAATATAAATCATTTTGCTGATATAAATAAGGAACTAATAATCGAAGGAAAACGTCCAGCAACTGGTCGCCCAGTATTATTAGGTATTACAAAAGCATCTCTTGAGACAGATTCATTCTTATCAGCTGCTTCATTCCAAGAAACAACTCGTATTTTAACAGATGCAGCAATTCATGGAAAAGTTGATGAATTAAATGGTCTTAAAGAAAATGTTATTATTGGTAAATTAATACCAGCAGGAACAGGTGCTAAAAAATATAAGAAAACTGATTATGATTTAGAAGTTGGTTTACTTAAAGATGAACCATTAGAAGTTTTAGAACAAGAACTATTATAATTTAAACTAATAGTAAAATGCTAAAAAAAATACAGGTCATTATAACCTGTATTTTAATTTGCAATTATAAAAAATATGTGTATAATATATCTGAAGGTGATATTATGAGAAATTTTAAAATTAATTCTAAAATAATAAGTATTTTTATGGCAGGTATAGTTTTAGTAGGATGTTCAACTAAAAACACAGTTAAAAATGATGATAATTTATCTTCAAGTGAAATAATTACAGAAGTATCTACACCAAACAATGAAGTAGTAGAAAGCACTACTAGTAGTACAGTAAATGAATCAAAAATTACAACACCTAGTTATTCTGAAAAAGAAGTAAAAGAAGAAACTACTACAATTGATACAACAAAAGTTGAAGAAAAAGGGCCAAGTGAGTTAACTAATAATGATAATATAGTTTTAAATGAAGTAAAAAGTTTAAAAAATAGTATCAGTAAAGCTATAAATAGTGATACTGCAAATGAAATAAAAGATGATTGCAAACAAGTCTTTATTACACTAGTTGATTTTATATTTTATGATGGCGAAATTAAAGGAATAAAATTTGATGATTTAAGTACAGCTGCTAAACAAGAATTACTTAATGAAGCAACCCAAATAGATAATATAATTATGAAAAAATTCCCTAATTATAAAGAAGAAATAAGCGAGAAAACTTCTAATGCTTATAATAAAGCTTCAGAACTTATAAAAAAAGGTGCTAATAATATTAAAGATTTTGCTAAAGATAAGTTAGGACAAGAAAACTATAATAAAATAAAAGATTTTAAGGATAAAATAAAAAGTTCTGCTAGTGATGTATGGGATGAAACAAAAAATGATGTAAAAGAAATTGCTGGAAAAGCAAAAGATAAAGTAAAAAATTGGTATGAAAACTTTAAAAATAATTGATTAATTATTGTATTTAGTATATAATTTATTTATAAATGTGTTGATTAGGACATAGTATTAATTATTTTTATAAAAGTGATTTGAGGATAGTGTGAACTCAATTATAAAAAATTAATATTCCTACCTATGAACTGACTTCGAAAGAAAGTCCGGTTTGATTTTTAGTCTTACCGTTATTTAAATTAAGAAAACAAAAGGATGGTACCACGCGACGATAATAATTGCGTTCCTTTAATACCATTCTTTTTTTGTGAAAGGAAATGTGTTATGGAAAATAAAAAAATTACAAAAAGAGATGTAGATTTTGCTTCATGGTATACTGATGTAGTAAGAGCTGCTTCTTTAGCTGATTATTCATCAGTAAAGGGTTGCATTGTTATAGAGCCAAATGGTTATGCTATATGGGAAAAAATGCAATCAATATTAGATAAAGAATTTAAAAAATTAGGACATGTAAATTGTCAAATGCCTTTATTAATACCTGAAAATTTACTTAAAAAAGAAGGTGAGCTAGTAAATGGTTTTGCTCCAGAAGTTGCTTGGGTAACACAAGGTGGAGAAAAAAAATTAGAAGAAAGATTATGTATTAGACCAACTAGTGAAACTTTATTTTGCGATTACTATTCAACTCATGTTAAATCTTATAGAGATTTACCAAAATTATATAATCAATGGTGTAATGTATTGAGATGGGAAAAAGAAACAAGACCTTTTTTAAGAAGCAGAGAATTTTTATGGCAAGAAGGTCATACTATACATGCTACTAGTGAGGAAGCAGAAAAAGAAACTAAACAAATGATGGATGTTTATTATAATTTTCATCATAATGTTTTAGCTATTCCATCAATAAAAGGTAAAAAAACAGAAAAAGAAAAATTTTCTGGTGCAGAATATACTTTAACTAATGAAGCACTTATGTATAATGGTGTTGCTCTTCAAGCTGGAACTTCTCACTATTTTGGTCAAAAATTTTCAGAAGCTTATGGGGTAAAATTTACAAATAAAGAAAACAAAGAAGAATATCCATATCAAACAAGTTGGGGTACAACTACTCGTATGATTGGTGGATTAATAATGGTTCATAGTGATGATTATGGTCTTGTTTTACCACCTAAAATCGCACCAAAACAAGTAGTAATTATACCAATTAAAATGACTGAAAAGGTTATGGAAAAATCACAATCTATAAAAAATTTATTACTTGAAAATGATATAGAAGCTTATATAGATGATAGTGAAAAATCAGCAGGGTTTAAATTCGCTGAAGCAGAAGTAAATGGTATACCGATAAGAATTGAAATTGGTGAAAGGGATTTACTTAATAATAATTTAGTTTTTGTAAGACGTGATACAAGGGAAAAAATTACAGTTCCAGTTGATACAGATATACTTAAATATACAAAAGAACTATTAGATAGAATACAAAATGATATGTATAATAGAGCACTTGAAAGAAGAAATTCATTAACTTTTGAAGCTCATAGTTTAAAAGATATTGAAGATATATTAAATAAACAACCTGGCTTTATTCATGCAATGTGGTGTGGTAATAAAGAATGCGAAGAAAAAATAAAGGAAATTAAAGGATGTAAATCAAGATGTATCTTAGAAGATGAACAGCCAATAGATGATAAATGTGTATGTTGTGGTAAGAAAGCTAAACATCATGTAATTTGGGGAATACAATATTAAATTTGTATACGAAAAGTCATTATATATGACTTTTTTTCTTTATTGATAATATGTTATGTACAAAAATGTCGAAATTTGTTATAATAGTTTTGTATGATAAGGAAGTGATTTATGTGAAAAAAATTAAGAAAATAATTTCAATAGTATTATGCTTAAGTTTTTTGTTTAACATCATTCCTTTACGTGTTAAAGCAGATGATAATAATATTAAACAAGCTGTTGTTACTACTAGTACCTTACGTTTTAGAGAAAAAGCAACAACTTCTTCTAATATTTATTCAACATTGTCGTATGGAAATGTAGTTGCAGTTCTAGATGAAGTAAAGGTTTCAAATTCAGGATGCAGTAAAGCATGGTATAAGATTAGTTATTCAAATAAAATAGGTTATGTTTGTTCTGATTATGCAGAAATAATGAATGATAAAAATAAAAATTTAGAAGCTATTGTAGTTGAAGATAAAAATCTAAGGGTAGGTCCTTCAACATCAACAACATCAACTCTAATTATTCCATCAGGTTCAAAAATTACAATATTAAGTGAAATAAGTAATTGGTATTATGTAAAATATAATAATAAAACAGGTTGGGTATATTCAAATAGGGTTACAATTATTCCTAAAGAAGATACAGACCAAAATTTTAAAGATAACGTTCTTTCAAAATTTCCAAGTAGTTATCATCCTTATTTAATTAAGATGCATAATGATCATCCTAATTGGAGTTTTGAAGCATATAATACAAATGTTGATTTTAATACAGCTGTAACTAAAGAATCAGCTGTAGGTGTAAGTTTAACTAATAGTAAGTACCAAGGATATTATTCTACAGCAGGTGGTTCATATGATTATACAACAGATAAATTTTATGTAAAAGAAGGAAGTAGTTGGTATGCTGCCAACTCTAAAGTAGTTGCTTATTATATGGATCCAAGAAACTATTTAAATGAATATAATATTTTTGCTTTTGAAAAACTTTCTTATGATAGTAAATTGCACACATTGGAAGCAGTTAAGGCAACATTAACAAATTATCCTAACTTACTTGTTTATTCATCTGATTTTATAACAGCTGCTACTATGACTGGTGTAAGTCCAATTCATTTAGCTTCGCGTTCTGCTCAAGAAATTGGTCAAACAACAACTGCTATATCAGGAACTACAAAATTTCAGTGTGGTAATAATGAATATAATGGTGGATATTATAACTTTTATAATATAGGGGCTTATACATCAGATAATCCAGTTATTTTGGGTCTTTGTACTGCTGTAAATAAGGGTTGGAATTCTCCTGCAAAAGCAATTGCAGGCGGTGCTTCAACTATTGCAAATGGATATGTAAAAGCTGGACAAGATACAATTTATTTAGAAAGATTTAATGTAAAAAATGGCGTAATAAATACTAGTTTCCAATATATGACTAATATAGCTGGTGCAATGAGTGAATCTTCTATAACGTATAGTGGATATAGTAAAAATAAAACAGTAGATGGTAGTTTTGTATTTAAGATACCTGTTTATAATAATTTACCTTCTGCAATATCAGTTTTACCATCTGAGGGTAATCCAAATAATTATTTAAAAACAGTTACAATAAATGATAAAATCTTAGAAACTTTTGATTTAGATAAAAATACATATACAGTAAATTTACCATCAACTGCTAAGAGCGTTAAAATAACAGGTCTTCCAGTAAGTTCTAAATCCTCAGTATCAGGTACAGGAACTATAGATTTAACAAAAACAAAAATTGCAACTTTAACTGTAAAAGCTGAGAATGGAACTACTAGAACTTATACATTTAATTTCGCACTTGTAAATGCTGCTTCAACAAATGTACAAGATATTATAAATGATATAAGTGTTAAAAATGATGGTACATATATATATGGTATAAATAATAAAGAAACTATAGATTTGATTAATGAAATTCAAAGTAAAAATGCAAGCGCTAATATAGTATTTAAAGATAGTAAGGGTATTGTAAAATCTGATAAAAGCTTTAAAACAGGGGATACTTTAACTGTTACTATAAATAATGATACTAAAACATATAAAATAATATATAATGGTGATACTGATGGTAATGGTGCTATTGATATATTAGATTTACTTAAAATTCAAAAAAATATAATTGGTTCTTCAAAATTGTCTAATGAATATTTAAAAGCAGCCGATGTTAATTCTGATGGAAAAGTTGATATATTGGATTTATTAAAAGTTCAAAAACATATATTAGGACAAGGGACTATTAATTAGGAGGAAGTATGAAAAATAAAAAAATTTCATTTATAGTATTAACATTCTTTTTGACATTTATATTTAGTGCTAAGGCATATGCATCTACAAGTATAAGTGTTAAATCTAATTCTTCTGTAACAGTAGGAAACACAATTACTACTACTGTTACTATTTCTTCAAGTGAAGCATTAGGTTCATGGAATTTTGTTGTAGGTTATGATACTTCAAAATTAACACTTCTTGATAATACAACGCAAAGAATTGTTGGTTATGGTGATGGAAGTACAAAATCAAAATCTTATACTTTTAAATTTAAGGCAAAAGCAGTAGGAACGGCAAAGGTATATATAGATAGTGCATCATATTATACTTGGAATGAAGTAGCTGAAAATGTTTCTAAAGGTTCTAAAAGTATTAATGTAGTTAATAAAACAACTGCGCCAACTGTTAGTTATAGTAAAAATAATAATTTATCTAGTTTAGAAATAGAAGGTTATAAATTAGAACCTGAATTTAATAAAGATAAATTAGAGTATACAATTACTCTTCCTAAAGAAACTTATAAAATTAAGTTAAATGCGAAAACAGAAGATAGTAAAGCATCAGTAAGTGGAATAGGTGAAATAACACTTGTAGATGGTGAGAACAAATTAGAAGTAAAAGTAACAGCAGAAAATGGAAACGTTAAAACTTATGTAATAAAAGCAACTGTAGAAGAACCAAACCCTATAAATGTTAAAATTGATGATAAAGAATATACTGTTGTTAGAAAAAAAGATGGTCTTACAATACCAACTAATTATAGAGAAACGACTATTGATTTGTCAGGAGAATCAGTTCTAGCTTTTTATGGAGAAATAACAAAATACAATTTAGTAGCTTTAAAAGATGAAAATAGCAATATTAATTTTTATATATATGATAATGATACTTATAAATTATATAAAGAATTAAATTTTAATTCTATAAATATTTATCCTTATCAGATAGATGATGATAAAATACTAAATGGATATTCAAAAGATAAAATGGATATTAATGGTATGGAACTTGAAATTTTAACTGATAATAAAGGTTATCCAATTGTATATGGTATGAATTTAAATACAGGTGAAATTTCTTATTATACTTATGATGCTAAAGAAAACACACTTCAAAGATATAATAATGAAGTTTCAAAAAAATTGGAAAAAGAAAATAAAATGTATTTTTATATTTCAATAGCGTTAGGTTCGTTTTGTATAATTGAATTATTAATAATGATAATTATATTAGCTACTAGAAGTAACAAAAATGTTAAGAAAATAGAAGAAACATTAGAAAAAACTATTAAGATGAATTCTATTAAAGAAGAACCTATAAGTAAAAAAGAATTAAAAAGACAAAGAAAAGAACAATTGAAACAAGAAAAATTAAAGTTAAAAGAGGATAAGAAAAAATCTAAACAAAAAGATAATGAAAATATGGATAGTTTATAATCCATATTTTTTTGTAAATAAATTGTATATATAAATATCAATGTGAATTATTTTATAAAAAAAATGTTATACTAATTATATGAGGTGATTTTATGGGGCTTTTTGATATGTTTGTAAATCAACAAAAGAAAACAGAAGAAATTATGTCAAAAGATTTAGAAAAGTATGTTACTGCTTCAATGCAACCAATAGATTCAGATTTGTTAGAAATAAAAGAAAAATTGGATACATATAAAGGTATTATTGTTTTTCCAGAAGCATTAGACTATTATCCTATAGATAGACCACAGAATATATTAAGAACATTTGCTAGAAAAGGTTTTTTATGTTTTTTTTGTACTACAAATTTTGAATCAAAATTAAAAGAAGTTGAACCTAACTTATTTGTAGTTACTAATCAAGAAAGATTATTACCTTTACTAAAAAATAGAAAAGTATTATTTTTGATAACTTATTTTTTACAATATACATTTGCTAAAATGGTTGATGATAGAATTATTTGGATTGATATAATGGGTAAAATAGATAAATACAAATACTATAATAATTATTCAATTGGTGTTTATAAAGATATTATGAAAGAAGCATTAATCGCAACTTATAGATGTGAAGAATATAAAATTTATTATGAAGGTGTTAGAGATAACGTAATCTTAATGAAAGATGGAATAAATGAAATGGATTTTATTAATCCTAAAAATAAAATAGCAGATAATTTAAGAAAATATTTATTTATGAATAAAAAAGTAATAGGGTATTATGGAAATATAGATAAAAATATAAATTTTAATTTGATAAAAAAAATTGATTCATTAAATACATTCGTAATTGTATTAATAGGTAAATTAGATGATTCTATTGATTTAAGGGATTATTCATTAAAAAATACTGTTATTTTACCTTCTATTGAATATAACAATTT
>URCH01000001.1 GCA_900546275.1 uncultured Mycoplasmatota bacterium | reverse complement strand
TTCTTCATTATATTTAAAATATAATTCCTCTTTTATTTCGTTAAATGTTGTTACTTTTATATTACTTAATAAATTATTATTTATTTTTTTAATTTTTTTAAAATTTGATGGAATTATTAATAATTTTTCTTTTTCATGCACTTGTATCACATCCTATAAATAATTATATCATATTGACTTTAAATTTCTTTTAATTTAAATAAAAACTATTGATTTTTAAGATCAATAGTTAATAATTTATTTTATTACAATTATTTTTATAATCCTCAAATACTTTTATAGTAATATCTCTATCAATATTTTGAAAATTAATTATATTATTTTTTCCTTTTATAAATTCATATATCTGATTATCTCTAAATCCTATATCTTCTGCATCTTCTTTAGTATTACCATAATAAACTGTTTTAATGTTTGACCAAACTATAGCGCCTAAGCACATTGGACAAGGATAACAACTTGTATATAAGATATAGTTTGATAAATCATGTGTTTTTAATTTTTTACAAGCCGTTCTAATTGCATTTACTTCTGCATGAGCAGTTGGGTCACAATCTGACAAAACACTATTTTTAGCTTCACTTATTATTTCCCCGTCTGGTGAAGTTATTAGTGGTCCAAAGGGACCACCAAATTTATAATCATTTATACTATTTTCTAAAGATAATTCAGCAACTCTTTTCATCAAATTGCTTTGTTGCATCTTCCCAACTCCAATTTCTAATTTCTTCCATATCTATTCCATTTTTATAAATATATTCTTTATGCTCTATTAATTTATTTTTGCACCATTCTGATAAAAGTGCTCCACGATTTCCTAATTTATCTAAATATTTAAGTGCATCGATTACTAAATGATATCTATCTAATTTATTTAAAACTCTCATATCAAATGGGGTTGTAATGGTACCTTCTTCTTGGTATCCATGTACATGAAGATTTTGATTAGTTCTTTTGTAAGTTAATTGATGAACTAAAGGTGCATATCCATGGAATGCAAATATTATTGGTTTATCTTTTGTAAAGATTAAATCATAATCTTCTTCTTCAAGGCCATGAGGATGATTTGAAGCTGATTCTAATTTCATTAAATCTACTACGTTTACAAATCTAATTTTTAATTCAGGAAAATTTTGTCTTAAGATTGCTGTTGCAGCTAATGCTTCTAATGTTGGTGTATCTCCACAAGATGCCATTACTAAATCAGGTTCACTACCACCATCATTACTAGCAAAATCCCATATTCCTATACCTTTCGTACAATGTTTGATTGCTTCATCCATTGTTAACCATTGTCTGCTTGGATGTTTTGATGCAATTATAACATTTATATAATTTTTTGTTTTTACGCAATGATCAAAACATGATAATAAACAATTAGCGTCTGGCGGCAAATACATTCTAACAATATCTGCCTTTTTAGTAACTAAATGATTTAAAAATCCTGGATCTTGATGTGTATAACCATTATGATCTTGTTGCCAAATATGTGATGATAAAACATAATTTAATGACGAAATTTCTTCTCTCCAAGGAATTTCATTACAAACTTTTAACCATTTTGCATGTTGATTTACCATGCTATCTATTACTCTTACAAAGGCTTCATAACTGTGGAAGAAACCATGTCTTCCAGTTAATAAATATCCTTCTAACCAACCTTGACATAGATTTTCAGATAACATTGAATCCATTACTCTACCATCATTAGATAGAAATTCATCTGTTTTTAGTTGTTTTTCCATCCATACTCTATTAGTTTTTTCAAACATTGCATTAAGTCTATTAGATAGTGCTTCATCTGGGCCAAATACTCTAAAATTTCTTTTATCCTTATTTAATTCAATTAAATCTCTTACATATTTTCCAAGCTCTATCATATCTTGAGCATACACACTTCCTGGAAAAGAAACATCAATTTTATAATTTCTAAAATCTGGATATCTTAATTCTTTTAATAATTTTCCACCATTAGCATTTGGGTTAGATCCCATTCTTCTATCACCTTGTGGAACAAAATCAACTATTTCAGATTTAATTTTTCCATTTTCATCAAATAGTTCTTCAGGTTTATAGCTTTTCATCCAATTTTCAAGCATTTTGATATCGGAATCATCTTTTATCATTATAGGTACTTGATGAGCTCTAAAACTATTTTCAATCATTTTTCCATGTACTAATTTAGGTCCTGTCCATCCTTTAGGTGTTTTTAAAATAATCATAGGCCATACTGGTCTTTTAGTACCATTATTTTTTTTAGCTTCTTCTTTTATTTTTGATATTTCTTTTATTACTAAATCTAAGGTTTTATACATATTTTGATGAATCATTTTTGTATTGCTACCTTCAACTATATATGGTTTCCAACCACATCCTTTAAAAAAGCTTTTAATTTCGTCTTTCGTCATGCGAGCAAACACTGTAGGATTAGCAATTTTATACCCATTTAAATGTAATATAGGAAGTACTACACCATCGGTAAGTGGATTTAAAAATTTATTTGATTGCCATGAAGTTGCAAGTGTAGCTGTTTCTGCTTCGCCATCTCCTACTATACATGCAGTAATTAAAGTTGGGTTATCAAATACTGAGCCAAAAGCATGAGCTAAACTATAACCAAGTTCTCCTCCTTCACTTATTGAACCTGGAGTTTCTGGAGCTACATGACTTGGAATTCCACCTGGAAAACTAAATCTTTTGAATAATTTTTGCATTCCTATTTCATCTTGAGTTATTTCAGGATATATTTCACTATATGTACCTTCTAAGTATGTGTTAGCAACTAAAGCATTTCCTCCATGTCCTGGACCTGATATATAAATCATATTTAAATCATATTGTTTTATAATCCTATTTAAATGTGTATATATAAAGTTTTGTCCTGGTACTGTTCCCCAGTGTCCAACCACTACTTTTTTTATATCATCTTTTTTTAGTGGTCTTTTTAATAAAGGATTGTCTAAAAGATAAAGTTGTCCAACTGATAAATAGTTTGCTGCTCTAAAATATGCATCTAATTTATCTAATATATTTTCACTTTTTGATTCCATTTTATCTACCTCACTATTTTTATTATATAATAAAATTTAATAATCTTACTAAAAAAAGAAAAAAAGTATATTCTGTTATACACTTTTTTACTATTAAATTGTATTAAATCTTTCTATTACACTTTTTTCTTTTCTTATTTCTGTTATAAATTCTGATGGATTGTTTTTAGGTGATATTATATAAACTTTATTTTTTGTTCGTGTGAGCGCTACATAAAATAACCTTCTTTCTTCCGGAAAATTAATTTTAGTATTTTTATCTTTACTATCAAAAATACTTATTATAGGGTCATTTTCTTTTTTACTTGGAAATCCTTTTTTACAATTTAGTGCGTTAATTATTATTACTTCATCAAATCCCAAACCTTTTGAAGCATGAGCAGTTAAAAATGTTATAGAAATATCTTTATTTTTTTTTAAAACTATTTTATTATTTTCTGTTTTTATAAATTTATTACTTTCTATAAGAAAATTGATATCATCATTGTATCTTCCCATTAATAATATTTTTGATTTATTATTTTTAATATAAATTTTTTTTAATATTTCTATAATTAAATCAACTTTTTCATTTATATTTTCATCATTATAATAGTGTATTTCTATTGGATTTTCTATATGTTTATTTGATTTTAGTTGTTTTTGAATTTGATTTTTATTTTTTAAAATAAAATTTCCTGCTACATCTATGAGTTCTTGACTATTTCTATATGTATTAGTTATTTTTAATATTTCACCATACCCCATCATATTAAAAAAATTGGTAAATATTGAAACTTCAGAACCAGAGAATTCAAATATTGATTGCCAATCATCACCTACAGCAAGTATTTTAGCTTCATATAAATCTGAAAGCTTTTTTATAAATTTGTATTTTTGTTTAGAAACATCTTGGTATTCATCTATTATAATGTAATCATAATTTACATTTTTGTTGATTTTTTTATAGTTTTCTATGGTATCATATGCATAATTTATCATATCTTCAAAATCAATCAAATTATTTTTTTTTAAATAATCATTATAATAATTTATTACTAATTTTATATATTTAAGTTGTTGTTTCAAATGTGTATCTTTTATTTTTTTATATATTATATCTATATCATTTATTGTGTAGTTTTTTTCTTTGAACCGTGATATAAAGTTAATTGAAAGCGATACAAATCTTGAAAATAAGTCTTCTTTTTTATAATTCATAAGTTCTGTAAAAATTTCTTTATCTGTTTTTTCTTTAAAACTACAACTTTTTATTAATTTTTTTTCAAATTTATTATATACTTTCTTGTTATCAAATATTTCTTGTATATTCTTTTTAAAAGAATAACCTATTTTTTTTATTTCTTCATAGTATAATTCATCATTTAATGTAAAAAAACTAGTATTATCTTTATTTTCTATTGTCATGAATTTATTTTTATGTGGAAAACTTTTTTTGTCGTAATAAGGGATATTTAATTTAAATAAAAAATTGGAAATTAATATCTTGGTTTTTTCATTATACTCTTGATTATTTATTGCAGTATGGTTTAACATTTTTTCTTTAATTATTTTTTCATTATATTCATTTATATTTGTCTTATTTTGTTTATATATTTTTTTTATATAATATATATAATAATCATCAAATGTTTTGTATTTTTTTACTTTTCTATCAAATAACAAATAGTTACAAAAAGCGTCATTTATTTTTTTTAAAAGCTTTTTATCATAAAATAAGTTTTCCACAATAAAATCTTTTAGTATTTGTTGTTTTTGCTCTTCTGTTATAACTTTTATAGATTTTTTATAACTTTTTTTTATTATCTCCATTCCTAATCTGTGAAATGTCGTTACTTTTGCACCTAATTTAAATTGTTTATTAATTCTATCTTCCAATTCTTCAGTTGCTTTTTTTGTAAATGACATAATTATTATGTTATTAGGATTTACGTTTTGTTTTTCTATTAAATATTTAACTTTTGCAGACATGGTAGTCGTTTTTCCACTTCCTGCACCTGCCACCACAAGACAATAATCCTGATCGGTTAATATTGTTTTAATTTGTTCTTCATCTAATTTTATATTTGGATCAACTTCATCAAATATATGTTCAAAATAATTTTTATATTCTTTTTGTTTTTTTATTATAAATTTGTCATTATGATACTTAACCATAGTTAATAATTTTTCATTATCTAAAATTATTCCCTTGAGTTTTAAATTGTTTACTAATTTTGTTAATTCTTTTCTAGATATATATTTATCTTTACTTAGTATTTTTTTTGTATAATCCATATTTTCACCTCACAAAAAAACTAGTACATGTACTAGTTCTATAATATATATATCTTTTATTTTTAAACTATCCTATTTTTTGCAAGCATTTTTTACCTATTTCTAATGAAGTATTTAGTTCTTCTAATCTTTGATCTCTTATTTCGTCATATGTATAATTTTTTCCGATTTTTAAATTTGTATACCAGTCTAAATTTAGTTTTGAATATATTCCTGATATTATTTCATCATTTTCATTAATTTCAAATATAAAGGTATCATTTAATGAATCTGTTTCTATTTCTGGATTATTTACTTCTTCTGTTTTTGAATTTATTTTATCTATTACTAAGTATCTGTAATCACCATCGTATCTTGGCTCTAAAGATTCAATTTTTGTATATTTTCTTGTGATATATTTACCTAACTTCGCACTATATAACTGATTATCACATATAAATACTTCTGGATTAAACGTTTTGGTTGCTACAGGTAAATTTTTATTAATATAAGTAGCTATTTTATCTTTTATTCTTATGTGATTTGAGTATTTGTGGTAACCATCATAATCGTTATATTCTCTTATTGAAATAAAGTTTTCTGCATCTACTCTAATTAAGTCTTTATTTTTATTTAAAAACATTAAATTTTGACCTATTTCTGTTGAATCATTAAATATTTCTTTAAATTTCTCGTCTATTATTCCAGCACAACTATATGTACAATTTTCATCAAAACTTAAAGCAAGAATTTTAATTTTTATTGCAGCTATGCCATTTTCAAATTTTATGTCTTCATTTGCTTCATCAATCATAAATGAAACAACTCTTGGTCTTAATTTTGTTTTTTCATTTAAATCTAGTTTATCCATAATATCCCCCTTTAAAATATCGCCTCATATTCTATCAGCATATATACTATTTGTCAAATTTTAACAAAAAAAGATAGCGTAAAATGGTTTGGGGAGAAGTATACAAAAAGGAAGACCCTTGATAAAATTTAATTAACGAAAACATTCAAGGAGGTCTTCCATATGACTAGTATATCACAAAATTATAATGAAATGATTAAAAATTTAATAATTAATGAAATTTCTAAAGCTACTGTTAACCTCGCGATTAATTCTATAGATAATGTTAATAATTATATTAATTTGATTAAATCCTTCGATGAAGTTATTAATAAAAGCATTATTTTAGCTATTCAATCATACATTGAAAATCTAGACAAGGAGTATACTAATTCCTATGAAAGAAAGCGAAAATATGATATTAAAGATTATTGTGAAAGAACTATACTTACTATATTTGGTGAAATCACAATTAAAAGACACTTCTTTAAAAGTAAATTAAATAACAAATCATTTTGTTATGTTGATAGAAAATTAGGTCTTAAAAAATATCAGTATTTTGATCCTTATATTCAAGCTTTAGTAATTGAAAAAGCTTCTGAGGATTCTATTTCTAAAGCTTGTCGTGATATTAATGAATTAATTGGTAATCGTGTTTCTTTAAATAAAAAAACTAAATACTTGTCACGTCAATCAGCTAGAAATATAATTCTTAATTCACTCCTTTCCAAAGAAATAAATGCCGAACTTGATACTCCTGAGGAACTATATATAATAGCTGATGAAAAATGGATTTCTACTCAAAGAAAAAAGATGGTTCTAAACATAAAAAGAACGATCGTGATAAAAAAGTTATGACTAAAAGCATTGTAATATTTGATGGTTACAATAAAGATGGCAAAAGAAGATACTTAAAAAATAAGAAAGTATTTGCTTCTCCTACTAAAAACATTATTGATAAATCTTTAGATTATATTAATAATGTTTATGATACAGATAAAATTAAACGTATTTTTGTTATGGGTGATGGTGCCAAATGGATTAAAGATCTTCCTCAGCACTATAAATTTAATAAAGATATTGATGTGATATTTTGTTTAGATAAATTTCATTTTAAACAAGCTCTTCACAATTTAGCTATGTCACAAAATTATGAAGCATATTTATTAAAATTTATATTAGAAAATAATAAAAAGTCTTTTAACACTCTTGTTGATTTTATTAGAAATAATAATCCTAAACGTGAAGATACAATTAATAAAAAATATGAATATATTATATCCAATTGGAAAGTAATTCAAAACTTATATAAATATAAAATGAGTTGCCCTATGGAATCTCAAATATCACATAATATTGCTTGTTTAACTTCTTCCAGACCTAAAGGTTATTCCCATATAATGATAGAAAAAATATTAGATTTAAGAGTAAATAATATAAATGGTCAAAATATTAAAAAATTATTTTTTAATAACTTTAATTCAACAAAAATTAAAAGTATTTCTATTGAGCATTTAAACTATGATATCTTTGATAAATATAAACAATTTATACATTATTATAAAGATAAATTATTTACTCCAAATGCAATTAAATATATATAATAATATAATTACATAATAAAAGAGTCTTAAGAATTAATTGAAAATCCCCAAAACTCTTTACACTAATCAAAAAAAACAGACTATAAATAGTCTGAATTAATTTCAAAATATGGGGCGAGTATAGGGATTCGAACCCTAGCATAACGGAACCACAATCCGCCGTGTTAACCCCTTCACCATACTCGCCATGCTCATACTTGTACAATTCAACTTGTACAGACACTATTTTAACAATTTTTTTTACATTTTACAAGGGTTTTATAAAAAAAATATTAATTAGACAATAACCTATACACTAAATAACCAATTCCATACAATAAATTGAAGGAGGAAATAATGAATACGTACAATATGACTAAAGATTATTATAATTATGCAAATAATAATTATAATCAACCTTTGTATGATCAAAATATTCAAGATAAACAAATTTATGATCCATATAATGGATTTATAAGAGGAAACATGTTTCCTGAACTATACAATAGTTATAAACTAAATAAACCACTTGAAATAACTCCAATGAATGAACAAGCAGAATTATTAACTTATGTAGATGCATTAACATTTGCTATGATTGATTTAAATCTTTATTTAGATGTTTATCCAAATGATAGAGGGGCATTAGAACTTTTCAATCAATATAGAATGCAAGCTGATGAATACACAAAAAAATACGAAAGCAAATATGGTCCATTAGAATTAACTAGTAATTCATTAAATACATTTCCTTGGGCTTGGGATAATGCACCTTGGCCATGGGAAAAGAAATAGGAGGTAAAATATGTGGAAATATGAAAAAAAGTTAGAATATCCTATAAATATAAGAAATAAGGATTTAAAACTTGCAAAATATTTATTAGCTCAATATGGAGGGCCATATGGTGAACTATCTGCTGCATTACAATATTTAAATCAAAGATATACAATGCCAGATGAAAAAGGTAAAGCACTTTTAACTGATATTGGTACCGAAGAACTTGGACACGTAGAAATGATATCTACAATGGCATTTCAATTAATGGAAGGTGCAACTATCGAAGAATTGGATAAAGCAGGTCTTGGAGGACACTTTACTCAATTTAACCATGCATTATTTCCAGCAGATCCAAATGGAATACCATTTACAAGTGCTTATATAGCAACGACTGGGGATTATATTGCTGACTTAGAGTCAGATATGGCATCTGAACAAAGAGCTAGAGCTACATATGAACATTTAATGGATTTAACTAATGATCCAGATGTATTAGGTCCTTTATCTTTCTTACGTCAAAGAGAAATAATTCATTATCAAAGATTTAAAGAATTAAGAAATTACTACTTAGAAAATAAAATTTAAATGCTTGGTATTCCAAGTATTTTTTTTATTTTTTTTACTCATAATATATACGAGGTGATAATATGAAATATATATTTATAATAATGTTTTTATTAACAATGACGGGATGTTCTAATAAAAAACTTGAATTAGATAATATAAATTTAATTAAATATAATGATACTGTATTTATAAATGAAGATTACAATATAATTAAAAATGATTTATTAAAACTAAATTTCAAATGTCATAAAAATAAATCAGTTGAAGGAAAAAACTTACAAATCATAACTAATAATAACTTATATAATATATATATTTCTAATAATTATTATATGGAATTTTTTGATAATAATATGTACTGTTCTACTAATATCAAAAAAGTAGAGGACATACTAAATAATCTAGAAGATTTAGAAAAAAAATATAATAATAAATTTTATAGTATTACAAATATACAAAATTATAATGCAAATGAAAATGATGAAATAATTAAAATTGATAAATCTGATAATTATTTAATAATAAATATAAATGATGAAATTTATAATTTTACAATAAATGAAATTGAAACAGATAATAACAAATATAGCGAAATTAATTTAATATACTTTAATGAAAAAATTGACAAAAAAAATATTGTTATTAGAAACAATGATTTTTCAAATATTAAAATAACTTTTTCAAACAAATATAATTATGTTGTTGAAATAATTCCTTATTATGAAAACGAAGTACTTAAGTTTAAAGAAAAAATCTATCAAAAAAAATAGGATAAAAATCCTATTTAGACATTTTTTCTGCTTTTCTTTTATCTCTGCATTCTTTACATCTTACTGGTTCATTAGTAAAACCTTTTTCTTTATAAAATTCTTGTTCACCAACAGTAAAAATAAATTCTTTTCCACAATCTTTGCAAGCTTTAGTTTTATCTTGCATACTTTTCCTCCTTTACACATCATTGATTTAATAGTTGTAAAGGAGTTCTTATATAGAATACACTTAATAATTTTTAAACCAAATTAACTATATCATACAATTAAATAATATGCAAATGTTTAAGAAGAATTAACATTTTTTTTGTTTAAAAACATATTGTTTAATGAGGTGTATATTGTGAAAAAAGTATTAATTCTTTTTGGTGGAGACTCTAATGAACATTACGTTTCCTGCAAATCGGCTAGAACTATATTAGAAAACATTGATAAAAATAAATATGAAGTTACTAGTGTGGGTATAAAAGAAGATTGGTATGTTTTTAATGACAATTATGATTTTTTAACTAATGGAAATTGGCTAGATTCAAATATAGAAAAAATTACAAATATTATAGAGTTTATTAAAGGTTTTGATGTTGTTTTTCCTATAATTCATGGTAATACATGTGAAGATGGAAAAATACAAAGTATGCTTGAATTGTTTAAAATAAAATATGTTGGATGCAATCCTTGTAGCAACTTACTTTGTTATGATAAAGAATTAACTAAGATAATTCTTAATAGTTATAATATTCCGCAAGTAGATTATGTTTGTATATCTAAAGATTATAATATGAAAGAAATAATTAAAAAAATTGGATTTCCAATGATAATTAAACCATGTAAAAGTGGTTCATCTATAGGAATTAATAAAGCTACTAATAAAAAGGAACTTAAACTTTTTATTAATGAAGCTTTAAAATATGATAATAAAATTATTGTGGAAAAGTTTATTAATGCAAAAGAGTTAGAATGCGCAATTAGAGGAACAGATAAATTGGTTATATCAGATATTGGAGAAATTAAAACAAACAGTGATTTTTATGATTATGAAGCTAAATATAATGATTCTAGTTCTAAAACTATAATACCCGCAGATATTCCACACAACGTTAAAATACAAATTCAAGCACTAGCTAAAAAGGCATTTAATTTTTTAGGATGTTGTGGTATGGCCAGAATTGACTTTTTCTATAATGATAAAATTTATTTAAATGAAATCAATACAATACCAGGATTCACAGATATCAGTATGTATCCTATGCTACTTACAAATAAAAATTTTTCATGTAAAGACCTAATTACATATCTTATTGAGTCTGCTTTAAATTAACAATATTTTACATATTGTTTTTTTTCTCAACTTACAAAAAAAGAAATTATTTTCTTGCATCTAATTTCTTTCTTTGTTCTGTATTTAAAACTTTTTTTCTTAATCTTACATTATTAGGTGTAACTTCTACTAATTCATCTGAATTAATATAATCAAGTGCATATTCCAATGTTATAGGTCTAGGTCTTTTTAATACTACAGTATGATCTTTTCCTGCACTTCTTGTATTAGTTAAATTTTTACCTTTTACAACATTTACAGCTAAGTCATTATCTCTAGTATGTTCACCAACAATCATACCTTCGTAAACATCTACACCAGGTTCAATAAACATTGTTCCTCTGTCTTCAAGTTGACCTAATGCATATGCAGTTGATTTTCCGTTTTCCATTGAAACCAAAACGCCTAATTTTCTTTCACCAACATCTACATTTTGATATGGTCTAAATTCTTTAAATGAATGATTTATTATTCCATAACCTTTAGTTAAAGTCATAAAGTCTGTTGTAAATCCTAGTAATCCTCTTGATGGAATTGTATAAGTTAATCTTACTTGATTACCAACATTAGTCATATTTTCCATAGTAGCACTTCTCATACCAAGTTGTTCTATAATATTACCTACACATTCTTCTGGAACATCTAATTGTAGATCTTCGTATGGTTCCATTTTAACTCCATCTACTTCTTTTATTATTATTGCTGGTTTTGAAACTTGAAGTTCAAAGCCTTCACGTCTCATGTTTTCAATTAATATTCCAAGATGCAATTCACCACGTCCAGAAACTATAAATGACTCTGAATCTCCTGGAACTACTTTTAAACTTACATCTTTTTCTGTTTCCTTGAATAATCTTTCTTCAATTTTTCTTGCTGTTAATAATTTACCATCTCTACCACAAAATGGACTAGTATTTACACCAAATGTCATTTGTAATGTTGGTTCATCTATTCTCAAGATTGGAAGAGCTTCTTCTTTACCAACTTCACATACAGTTTCTCCAACTGAAATATCAGGTAACCCTGAAATTGCTATTATATCTCCGGCTTCTGCTTCTTCTATTTCAACTTTATTTAAACCAAAGAATCCAAATAGTTTAGCAATTCTAAATTGTTTAATAGTTCCATCTAATCTCATACAAGAAACCATTTGATTTACTTTAATTTTGCCTCTTTTAACAAGACCAATTCCAATTCTACCAACATAATCGTTATAATCTAATAAAGCAGGTTGGAATTGTAATGATCCATTTAAATCTACTTTAGGGTCTGGAATAGTATTTATAACTGTATCTAAAACATAATCCATAGTTGGTTCTTGAGTTTCTATTTCTGGAGACATACTTGATGTACCATTAAGTGCTGAAGCATATATAACAGGGAAATCTAATTGATCTATATCCGCACCAAGTTCAATAAATAAATCTATTACTTCATCTACAACTTGTTTTGGTCTTGCAGTAGGTTTATCTATTTTATTAACTACGACAATTGGAGTTACACCTGCTGCTAATGCTTTTTTTAATACGAATTTAGTTTGTGGCATAGGGCCTTCATATGCATCTACTACTAAAAGAACACCATCAACCATATTCATAATTCTTTCTACTTCTCCACCAAAGTCAGCATGTCCTGGTGTATCAAGTATGTTAATTCTATAGTCTTTATAATTGATAGCTGTTGTTTTAGCTAATATTGTTATTCCTCTTTCTCTTTCAATTGCGTTTGAATCCATAGATAGTTCACTAATATCTTCATTTGCTCTAAAAGTATTTGACATTTCTAACAATTTATCTACTAATTTTGTTTTTCCATGATCGACATGGGCTATAATTGCTATATTTTTTATTCTTTTCATAAATACACTTCTCTTTCAACTGATACATTATATCATAATTAATAAAAAAACTGAACTTTTTTTATTAACGTTTTTTGTTTATTTTTTTTATATGTTAATTCATTTATTTTCCCATCTATTATTTTTGATATATTTATATATTCTTCATCCATTTTGATATTTTCTTGAAACTTTTTAAATTTTATTAACAAAGATAACAAATCATTGGGTTCTAAGTAGCAAAGTTCATTTCTAAAGCAAATATTTCTTTTATAAATATTAGTTAAAACCACATAGCCTCCAATTTCTGTTTTTGATTTTTCACCTATATAATATCTATCTTTATGTTTTTTAACTCCGGATTTGCCACTAGTAATGGTTAGGAAATATGTGTTTTCTTTATCTTCCGCAATAATGATTGCTGGTCTTTTTTTTGCATGATCAAATGTAACTTTTCTAGTTAATTTATTATTTAAATATGCTGTTTTAAAAACAACATTTTCTAACATTACTATGCTTCCAATATCATAATCCATTTATATCACTCCATTAATAATTTATTTTAAATAAAATTCCATTCTTTAAAAATTAAGTTATATATTATCATTTTTTCACTACAAGGTCAAGTTAATCTTACGTTTTTCAAACTAACTAAATATCTATATTTAACTAAATCATGTTATAATTATAGTGGTGAAGTAAATTGAAAAAATCATTAATTATAATACTATTAATTATAATTCCTTTTAATGTCTATGCATATGAAAAAAAGGCGGTAACATTAAATAAATGCGTAGATGGCGACACTGCTTGGTTCAACTTAAATGAAGAAAAAATTAAAGCAAGATTTCTAGCTATTGATACACCTGAGTCAACAAATAAAATTGAATTTTTTGGAAAAGAGGCTAGCGAGTATACTTGTAATAAACTTAAAAAAGCTAATAAAATCGAAATAGAATATGATGAAAGTTCAAACAAGTATGACAAATATAATAGAAACTTAGTTTGGGTTTGGATAGATAATGAATTATTACAAAATCTAATTATAGAAAATGGATATGGTAAAGTAGCATATTTATATGGAGATTATAAATATACTGCTTTATTAAAAGAAAGTGAAAAAAGCGCACAAGAAAAAAATATAGGGATATGGAATAAAGAAAATAATGAAATTCAAAAATCTTCTAATGATAATGAATACGGATACAAGTTTTATCTGATTTGTATAATAATTTTAATTATATGTTACATATGCTCAAAAAGTTTTAGAAAAAATATTAATAAAAGAGTTAAAAAAAGAATAAAGGGATAATATTATAAATTAATCCCTTTATTTTATATTAAAATAATATTTCAAAATATATTCCATCGTTATTTTTATATCAGGAAAAACGCTAATATTTTCTAAATCATTTAAAGAAAACCAGCCTGCTTCTGTACTTTCTTCACTAATTACAGGCTCACAATCATATGGGTTAAGTGGAACTGCTGGATAAATAATATCTATATGAACTTCACCCATTTTATTTAAATTCTTTTGAATTCCAAGTGGACGTATACAATCATTTTCTCTTGGAAATCTAACACCTAAAAGTTTAATTTTAACTTTCGTTTCTTCATATACTTCTCTAACTGCCGTTTCTTCTGGTAATTCGTCTGGTTCTATATGACCGCCTGGTTGAACCCATTTATCAAATTTTTTGTGTTTAACTAATAGTATTTTTTTATCAAGTGGATTTATGATAAATGCAGAAGCGCAAAATTGTCTCATAGTATCACCAAATATATTTTAACACATTTTATCATTCAAGAATATCTTTTGTTTGTTCATTTACATTTTTTTCGTAAACTGTTAATTTTTCATTTATATCTAATGTTGCAAGTAAAATATTTGATGTATTTTTATAACCTTTAATTTTAAGTTCTTTTTGTAACCATTCTTTATTCTTATTAAAATTATTTAAATTTTTAATCATAATTTTAGTATCTATTATTACATTTGCGCATAATCCTTGTTTCTGCACCGGTAAATTCATATCTTGTATAGTAACATTTTGATTTTCTTTCTTTGGCATTATACTAACAATTCCATTAACTTCTAATATTGCATAATCAATTTGACTTAAGTCAAAATATCCGTTCATTCTACATTGTTCTAATAAATCGTTTATATCAAATTTTACTTTTTTTAAGTTTTTTTCTACTATTTTTCCTTTATCAATTAATACAGTTGGGATACCCATAAAAAATCTTCTAAGTGTTATACTTTTCATTGTCAAAACAGAAACTAAATATGCAATTAAACCAAATATTATCATTGCAAGTATGCCATTTTCAAATTGTGTATCAAGTGATGTTGTGATTTCAGCTGCAAAATTTCCTATTGAAATACCAATTACATAATCAAATACTGAAAGTTGTGATACTTGCTTTTTACCTAATAATTTTGTTATTACAAAAAGAACTATTAATGATATTATCGATCTGATTGCTACATCGTCTAATTGTTTTATGTCCATATTATCACCAATATTATTATTTATTTTTAAGGCTTTTTTATACTAAAACTTAAAAAAAATCTTTATTTTTCTATTAAATAAAGATTATTTAAAAGTACACCTGTTCCCTCTGCTACACATGTAAGTGGACTTTCTGCAATGTATACTGGAACATCTAATTCTTTTTGTAATAATTCATCTAATCCATTTATTAAGGCTCCTCCACCAGTTAATACAATTCCTTTATTAATTATATCTGCAGATAATTCTGGGGGAGTTTCTTCAAGAACTTTTTTAGTAGTTTCTACTATAATATTTACGCTTTCTTTTAAAGCTTCTTCTATTTCTGGAGCTGTTATGGTTATAGTGCTTGGAAGTCCTGTTGTTAAATTTCTACCTCTAACTTCCATTTTGTTGTTTTTATCACCTTTGTAAACTGTACCTATAGTTAATTTAATATCTTCTGCTGTCCTATCACCTATTAAAAGCTTATATTTTTCTTTAATATATTTAATTATGTCACTATCAAATGTGTTACCTGCTATTTTAATTGATGAACTAGTAACTATCCCACCTAGTGATAAAACAGCAATATCAGTAGTTCCACCACCTATATCTATTACCATACTACCACTTGGAGCTGATATATTTAGGCCGGCTCCTGTAGCTGCTACTTTAGGTTCTTCCTCAATATATACTCTTTTTGCTCCTGTTCTTTCAGCAGCCTCTTTTATCGCATTTTTTTCTACTTGAGTTATATTTGATGGACAACAAATTAATATTCTAGGTTTTGTAAATAATGTTTTACCATTTACTTTTTTTAAAAAATAATCAAGCATAACTTCTGTGATTTCAAAATCTGCTATTACGCCATCTTTCATTGGTCTTATGGCTTGTACACTTCCTGGTGTTCTTCCAAGCATTTCTCTAGCTTCTACTCCTACTGCTAAAGGTTTTTTTGTTTCTGAATCTATTGCAACAACACTTGGTTCATTTAATACTATACCTTGTCCTTTTACGAAAATTAATACATTTGCTGTACCTAAATCTATTCCTATATCTTTTGTGAACATTATTTCCTCCTTTACTGTAATATGTTTAAGTATTTTTTTCTGGTTGATTCTCCACCTCTAATATGTCGTATATCTATATGATATTTTAAAATATCTTCTACATTTTTGTATTTTTCTTTATCTATTTTTAATAGTCTTTCATGTAAATCTTTATGTACTGTACTTTTTGATACTTTAAATAAACTGGCTATTTCTCTAACAGTCTTTCCTGTTTGTATAATATAGTTTGCTTCTTCTAATACTCTTTTATTAATATAATTCACTATAACACCTCTTTAGTAAATTATATTTTTAACTGATATTTTTATTCAAAAAAGAGCTTATGCCCTTCTATATTTCATTTGTTTTTTTACCAATGTAATTTAGTGGATTTACAGTTTTGTTATTTATGCTTATTTCAAAATATAAATGATTCCCGGAATCTTTATCTATATTTGAATTGCCACTTTTACCAATAACTTGACCTTGTGTTACTTGGTCGTTTTCTTTTACTGATACTTCACCTAAACTTTGATATATACTAACTATATTGTTTTCATGTTTAATTTCTATTACATTTCCTAAAATTTCATCTTGATGTACGGATGTTACTGTACCACTTAGAATTGCTACTACATCAAATGTATCTTTTCCTTTGTAAGTTATTCCTGTGCTTGGTATATATGTTCCTTCATAATATATTATTGAATTTTTTTGTTCGTTTTCATCACTAGCATAATCATAATATTTTTTTGTTATTGAAACACTTTCATCAATATAAGGATTAGCTATTTGTTCTATATTATTATTTGTTGTTGTATCACTAACAACTGGAACTGTATCTTCAAATATAGTTTTGTTTACATATTCTGTAGTGTCTGGCTTTTTGTATAAAGATTTTTGTATTAAAAATATACTTGAAATTATTAATATAAATCCTATTGCATAAAGAGTATATACCACTGGTTTTTTTAATCTTCTATATGTCATATTATCACCTCATTTAAGAGTTTTGACAATATTTAATATTTTATACAATTTTTTAAATTTTTTTTATTTTAGTTCCTTGGTAATAATGATATAAAATTTGGTCATATGTATATCCTGCTCTTGACATTCCTTCTGCTCCATACTGACTCATCCCAACTCCATGACCATATCCTCTAGCAACCACTTTTATTGAATCATTATTTTGAGTTATAGTATAATAATTTGATTTTAGTCCTAATTTATTGCATAGTTCCCAACCTGTAAAGGTTTTATCATTTATTTTAATTTTTTTTATTCGACCTGTATTTGTTTTTGAAATTATTTCTACTGTTACCTTATCTTTATATTCTAATCCTAATAAATCATAAAATTTTTTTAAAGTGAAATAATATTCTTTATCATAAAGTGGAGATACAGAATCCCATGTAGAACTTACACTTCTTAAATAAGGAATTTCATTTGGAAATATATCTTCACTATTTTCGGTTACTCCAATACTTGTAGAAAAAAATAAAGCATCTATTATTTTTCCATTATATACTAAATATTCAGAATTTGTTTCTAACACTGCTTGTTTTATTTTATTTGAAAGTTCAGTATATCTATTTCCCCAATTTTGTTTTTGTTGATTTTCGTCTAAATATACCTGATTTTGTACTGTATCTATTACATCATATTCATTTTTTTTATTTGTTGAAAGTCGTTTCATTACATAAGTACGAGCAGCTACTGCTTGAGCTTTTAATGCTTCTAATGAAAACTCTGCAGGCATTTCACCTGCAAGCACACCTGATACATATTCTTCTAATGGAATTTCATCTATTTTTCCAGTTGCGTTTCTTTTTACTCTTACTTTCATATTAGCGGTATAATTAAATTTTATTTCATCATCATATATAAATAATGAAATAACTATGTATGGTATTATTATTATTAACAGAATTACATATATTATTTTTTTCATATTCATCACTATTGTTTATTATAGTTTTAAATGGTAGAATTTTTTGTCAAAAAAAATCACATTTCTGTGATTTATAATATTTTTGTATTAACAAAGAAATCATAAAAGAAATTTGTTGTAGTATATGATAAGAAAATTGCTATTAAAAAATATAAAATTCTTGATTGATAATATCTATTTTTTTTAAATATACCATTAATATTTATACTATCTAATGCCCAAATAGATATTAAAAGTGAAAAAAGATAAAATATTCCTTTTATCATTTTTCCTCATAATTTGTTATCATATTAATTCTTCTTAAATGTCTTTCTTCATTTGTGAATTTTGTTTCTAAAAAAGTATCTATTATTTCTTTTAGTTCATCAAATTGTTTTTCATAGCTAATGGAAATTACATTACAATTATTATCAATTTTGCAAAGTCTTGCTTCTTCAACATTGTCTACTTTTCCACATCTTATACCTTTTACCTTATTGCAGGCTATACTCATACCTATACCTGTTCTACAAATTAATATTCCTAGATCTATATCTTTATTTATAATTGCTTCGCCTACTGAAAAAGCATATATAGGATAATCAGTAGATTCTTCTGTTTGGCTTCCTAAATCTTTTACTATATATTTTTTTGATTCTAAATATTCTTTTAATTTTAATTTTAATTTATACCCTCTATGATCGTTTCCTATTCCTATTATCATATTTTCTCCTATCTAAATAATGTCCATGGATTTACTCTTGTTCCTCTATATGCCGTGCCACCATACCATACAGCAAAGTGTAAATGTGGACCTGTTGCCGCACCAGTCATACCAACATAACCTATTACTTGACCTCTTTCAACAGTCTGTCCAACTTTTAAACCTTTAGCATAAGCACTCATATGATTGTATTGTGTATAATATCCATTGTTATGATTAATTACAACATATATTCCTGCTGATGCTGTTCTGCCCATTGTTTGAATAATACCATTGTTTGAAGCTGATATTTTAGAGCCATATGGGGCGGCTATATCAAGTGCACCATGTAATTCACGACTACTATTGAATGGATTTATTCTATATGAATAATCAGATGTTATTTTATAACTATCTACCGGCCATAACCAGTTATTTAAATTACCTAATGATGACACAATTTTTGTTCCCTTTACGATAACTTTATCTGTTGCTGGTTTTATTACATCCTTTGAAATTTGTTGAACATATACAATTGTTCCATTTACAACTTTTTCATTTTGCTTCTGTCTTATAATACCATTTTTACCTGATTGCTGAACATACTCTGAACCTGCAGTCATTGTTGTATCTACCTTTTCAATTGTTTTATATATTTCCTCTAGATCTTCCGTAGTTTCCTGTGAAACAGTTACATTAATTTGCGGATCTGTTATTCCTATTATAACTTCATCACCAATAGAAAGTATACTTGATTTACTTTTATATTTTGAATTTGACATCAAGAACTCTTCAGTACTAATTTTATATTCATAAGCTATATCCTCTATAGTATCACCTGATTTTACAATATGAGATTTTTGTTTATTATTTTCGCCAAATAGTAAATACTTACTTAATTCTGTGCTATCAGTATATATTTTTTCTGTTGAAGGTATATTTATTTCCTTTATAGTAATATCATTATCTATATATATATCCGTTATATAAGAACCTGTTTCCTTTACTTCTTCTTGAGTATTATTTTTATATGCTTCATATTTCTCAGTACCAACATAGGATTTGATAACGCTTTCTACCGCATCCTGAAATATTTCTTTATCTAATACATATATCTTTTTTAATGAGTTTTCTTTTTTTATGCTAATTTGATATCCCTTTATTGTAAAATCACTTTTTTTCTTTATAATACCATATATTTCATCAATTTGATTTAAGTCAGTGTCATAACCAATTCCTTTTTTGATTTCTAAACCATTGGGAATATAAACATCAGCCACTGAATATAATTGTTTTATTTCTTGTTGCTCTTTATTTATATAATTTTCTAACGCCTCTTTTGATTTGATTTTTCCTAATAGTTCGCCATTTAAATACACATTATAATATGCACTTGGTTCTGGTGTTTTATCATATGACAAACTCATAATTGCCACTGAACATAAAACTATAATAATTAGTAATATTAATGAAAATTTTTTCATATACTCACCTATCTGACTTCCATTATAACAAAAAAACTACTTCAAATCAATGACGTAATTTTTTTATGATAGCTTTAACACTATTTATACCAAATATATCGCCAACTAGATTAATCTTTAATGCTGTTGCGACATATATAACACACCCAGCTATTGAATAAATAGTTATATAAATTATAGAACCCACACGGCTAATAGATGTCATTTTTATAAACAAAGATAAAAAAAACAAAAATCCTAACATCAAAATCAAGCAAAGCATTATTTTCAATAATGTTTTTAGTATAAATCTAAACTCAAAGTTATATTTTTTCTTTAATAACAATAATGTTATAATGAATGTCAATCCTTCAACTAATGCATTAACTACTATTGATCCATAATATGCATCAATCCCAATATATTTTAATAAATACATACTAGGAATATTCAAAATTACTTTAAACACAAAACTGCCTATTAACATTATCAAGGAAGTTTTGGTTTCGTTTAAAGTTTGTGAAATATTAATAATTGTAGTATATAATCCAAAAAAAATAACTTGTAATATAAACACTCTAAAAACATTTATACTTATTTGATTATATCCATAGAAAATTATCCAAACTGGTTTCGCCAAAAAGCTTATACCAACAGACATAGGTATTGTAAAAAAGAGCATTATGTTTAATGATTGATTAATTTTTTGATTAACATCTTTGAAATTCTTTTTTGCAAGGGATGCAGACAAATTAGGAACTAAACTAATTGTAATTCCCATAGAAATTGAAATTATAATCATATTTAATTTAGTTCCCCAGGTTGCTATTACTCCAAATACCGTTTCTGCAGTTTCCATACTATAACCTAATTTTACTAACGTTTTTACTACAGTAACAGAATCAACCATTCCGTACAATGATTTTATTAAATCAATTAAAACAAATGGTAAAGCATAATAAATTATTTTTTTCAAGATATCTTTTTTGCTATAACTGTCTGTTACTTGTACTATATTTAAGTTTTTCTTATTATTTTTTACTTTTATTCTTAAATATATATATGAACTCAAAGCTGCAATTGAGGCCGCAAAAATTGCTACATATACTGCGCAGTTAATAGGTAATTTCAAAACTTTAACAGTAATAAAACTTCCAACTATAATAATTATCACTCTAACAAATTGCTCAAGTACACTAGATATACTTGTTGTTGTTATCATTCCATGTCCCTCTAAATATCCTCTTATTACACTTTGTTGAGGAACAACTAGTAATGCAATGGAAACCACTCTTATTGCTGTCGCTACTTCATTAAGAGTGTTTCCACCTTCTATGTTTCCAATGAACATATATGCAATACTCTTAGCAAATACAAACATGATAATAAATGATAAAATTCCTATAGACACCATAATTTTTAAAGCTATTTTATATACGACTTCTTTATTTATGTATTCTTTCAAGGCATTGTATTCACTTACTAATTTAGATACAGCTATCGGAATTCCGCATGTTGATAGGCTTAAAAAAATTGAATATATGGAATAAGCATAACTATACAACGCTCCACCCTGAGTTCCAATAATACTATAAAAAGGAATTACATATAATAATCCCAAAATTTTACATATAACAATAGATAAAGTAGCAACAATCGCACCCTGTAAAAAATTATTCTTTTTCATATGAATTCCTTTCTAATTTCATTTATTAATATTTAATTGTTCTTGAAGTAAATCTTCCTGTTGATGGAAAATTTACAACTGTTCTTGGATTAACTGTCTTTGAAATAAATATACTCCATGACGTATAGTCACTCAAATACAAACCATATGCAACTGTAAAATGTAAATGTCTTCCTGTTGAACATCTATCCCATGTTTCTACAGCAGGATCGCCGCCCATTATTGCTATCTTAGTATCCTTCGTGACAGCATCACCAACATTTACTAATATACTACGTAAATGATTATATGCAGTTGTATATGTAACACCATTTATTTTATGATGAATAAATATTTTATTTCCACCACAACTTGATTTTCTAACTATTCCTGCAACAATACCTGCCGCTGAAGAATATACATCAGTTGAACCAACCAAATCAAGACCCGAATGAAAATCGGAAACTGTTTTACCATTCAATTTATATGTTCTATAACCATATTCGCTACTAAAACCACCTGAAACTATTGGTCTCCAAAATTTAGTGTCTGCCGGTAATTGCCCTCTTGTACATACATCTATATCATCTGTATCCTTACATCCATATTGTTTTTCATACATTTCTATAGCTTCTCTTCTGGAAGCTATTTCATCTTCTATATCCATAGATAAATCAACTATTTCATCTAATCTATTGCCAAGACTATCTAAATTACTAGACATTTCCTGCTGTTTTGCTTCTAATTTTTTTATATTTTCATTTAATTTTTGTTGTTTTTCTTTATTTTTAACAATTAAATCATTATATTCATCAACCAAGGAATCATTATATTCAATCAATTGTTCGCTTATAGCAACCCTATATATAAAATCCGTAAATGTTTTTGCGCCCATGGCATAATCTAAATACATACTAGAACTTCCTGAAATTTGATAAAAACTCATTATGTCCTTTATTTGCTGTTTTTTTGTTTCTATTTCTATTTTTAATTGTTCTATTTCTTCTGTTAAATTTTTTATATCCTGTTGACTAGTTTCTATTTCTTGAGATGCCTTATTAATATTTTCTTTTATAGAATTAATTTGACTTTCAGTTAATTTCTTATCATTTTGATTACTATTATATTCATCAATATTTTTTTGTAACTCTCTTTTTAAATCACCTAATGTTTTTGCATAAGTTACATCTGGTATAATTATTGTTGATAGAATCAAAATAAAAATCAGATTAATGTTAACAAACTTTTTCATTTTTTCAATCATACTATACCTACCTTCTATGTGATTATACCATGTATAACAAAAAATGTAAATTCATCAAGAAAGTTGTTCAATTATACAAAGTGCAAAAAAATCATATACTTCATTCCTAATTTTTTTATCTGATATAAAAGATATAAAGAGGTTGGGATCTAAAAGTTCAACTTCCATTACCAAATAATCTGTTTTATATTTTATTATATCTAAACGAATATAAATATTATCTTTATACTCGTCTATTTGCAATACTTTTTCTGTTATTTCAATTATTTTTGGATCTAAACTATCTCTTGGTATATATTTTACCCAATTTCCATCGCTAAAAACATCATTAAACTTAAGTACAGCATGTGTTATTTTTCCATTTATACAGCAGATTGAATACTCTCCATCAAAAACTTCTTCTATGAAAGGTTGAATCATTAGTCTTGAATCTTTATTTATATTCTTAAACTTATCAATAACTTGCTCCTTAGATATAACATTTTTGTACTCTGTATTTTGATTACCAATTATATAAGTATCATTACTACTTTCAGAAATTGATGGCTTAATAACAAATAATTTTTTAATATTTAATTTTTCAATTTTTTCAATTATATTTTCATCTACATTTAAAAATTCTGTTTTAACTGTTTGGATATGATTTTTCTTTAATATATTAAACTGTATATATTTATCATAATTTTTTTTTATAACTTCGCCACTATTAAATATTTTTACATTATTTTTTTCTAAAAGCTTAAGCCAATCGAAAAAAGCCTCTTTGTAATTAACATAACCCCAGATAGAACGTATAACTACTGAATCATATTTTTTATAATCAATATCATTATCTTGCCAGGAAATTATATCTGCTCCCACTGAATGTTTATTTAAATAATATTTTAATTTAACATCATCTATTACCTTGTTTTTCCATTTATCGCAAGATACTAATGCAATATTTTTTTTGTATTTCGGCTTATTTATTTCGTCATAAAGTGTAACCTTTAGTTTAAAAATCATGAAAAGGAGACGCTTTAATTTATTAATTATATTTCTTTTCATTATACTAATTTTTTTAATGCCCTTCCTATTAATTCAAAATTATAAATTAAGTCTTTTATTTCTAGTGAAAAACAAATTCTCGCAATTATCTCTGATTCATTCGGCCAAGACATATTTAACCCCATTATGCATTTTATCTTAGTTTCTTTATATAAAAACTCAACAAAGTCAGCATCATTCTTTATTATTTTTTCATTGTCTTTTTTTCCTTTATATTGTGTAAAATCAACTATTGCAAAAAATCCTGCTTCTGGGTAAGTATCCTTTCTTAAAACAACATCAGGAATTCCCGATAATAGTTGTTTTTGAAGATTTTCATCTTTTGTATATTTTTTTATATCTTTTTTTATTCTATTAATCTGTTTTTTAGACTTAACTGAATCAATTCCTTCTACTAAACATTGCAATAAATCAAGTCTATATTTATATTCCTTAATTATTGGTTTAAAATAACGTTTAGCTGCTCTATACCTTCTATTACTGCCATTAAAAGCGCCGGCTATTATTTGAGTTTGAAGTAATGAAATTGAATCCATATTTGAAAAAATTATATCACAAATCCCATTGCATATTGGTATTGGAGCTACTATAACTCCGGCTCTTACACCTGCTAAACCATATGCCTTTGAAACACCAAACAATGAAATTGTATTATTAAAATATTTAGGCATGCTCGCTAAAGGAACAGCTAAATCATTTTGATCAAACGTTAGATCACGATATATTAAATCATCTATTACAAAAACTCCTTTTTCTAAACAAACATCGCCAATTCCTTTTAAAATATCAATATTTTTTGAATTCATTACTTTGCCAAGTGGATTATGAGGGTTCATATTTAAAAAAGCAACAACTCTTGGAACATAATCTAGTTTACCTTTAAATTCTAATTTCAATTTTTCATTAATATCATCTATTTTTTTATCTAATTTTTGTGGATTGACATACCAATTGTCTTCTGGGCTTAAATCAAGGATTTCAACTCTAGCGTCTATTTTTTCGGGTTCAACTGCAAATAATCCATAATTTGGGCCTGTCATTATAACAACATCTTCTGGCTTACAAAGTGTTTGAATAATCATATTAAATGCATGCGTAGTTGAATAAGTAAAAACAATATTATCAACTCCTAAGCCATCATAACCATCACATTTTTCCAACTCAAATCCTTCTCTAACAAGGTAATTTATGAAATTTTGACATCCTAATGATTTATCACTTATAGCTGGATATCTATATAAGTATTTACTCATAAGCATTCTAATTGCATATTCTCTACACATTGGAAATGGTTTTGTTCGCATAGGTGTACCACTTCTTACAGAAGAATATTCTATTAACTCTGTAACTCCATTACTATCATATTTGTGCAAATCCCTATAAAGCAAATTATATCCATCTTCTATTTTTTTTACTGCTGGATAAAACTCTTTTCTATCTCTTCTTCTTCCTATTTTCTTATAATTAGATATGGAATCTGGATAATTATTTATATATTCTTCCAATGCTTTAGTCGAATTTTTAGGATTATAAGTAGTTTTACTTATTTTTAAATTCTCACCTAATAATTGTTTTGCAACTGTTTTTAATTTATTCTTTAAAATAGTCATTTTACACCATCGCTCTCATTATAGTTATATAATATATATTATATATCTTGGAACAAAAATAATCAAGTAAATGAAGTCTTCAAACTAATTACAAATTAAAAAGGATATTAAATATCCCATTATATAAAGAGTATATTAATCTCTGAAGTGACCATATTTAGCTAACTCCTCATAATTAATATGTTTTAAATTTAAATCATTAAGTATATTTTTTAATTTACATTGTTCATATAATTCCTCAGATGGTTCTACGTTACCACAATTGGTTTCTATATATATTGCTAATGGTTTTTGCATACCAATTGCATACGATAATTGAACTTGACACCAATCATAATTTTCATTTGATTTCAATATTTCTTTTGCAATCTGTCTAGCCTTATATGCACCACTTCTATCCACTTTGCTTGGATCTTTTCCTGAAAATGCTCCTCCACCTACTTTAGCAAATGATTGATAACTATCAACCACTATTTTTCTACCAGTTAAACCTGCATCTCCATCAAATCCACCTATTTCAAATCTACCTGTTGGATTTATCAAATATTCATTTACAGTAATATTATACTTTTCACATATTTTTTCACATATTTGTTTTAATATTAAATCTGTATTTTTTCTATCCTTTTCTGTATTTTGATAACATATAGTAAATGTTTTTATACTAACTAATTTATTATTCTTATCATAAATACCAGTTATTTGGGCCTTTCCATCTGGTAAAAATCTTTTATCTTCCTTTCTTAATTCGTCATATTTTTGACTCAATTCTTGTAATATTACCATTGCTGTTGGTAACATTTGATTAGTATCTCTGCACGCAAATCCAAACATCATTCCATTATCCCCTGCACCAGAAACTTCATCATTTGTTCCTAAAGCAATATCAATACTCTGTTTACCAATATCGTCTATTATCTCATAATCAGTTCTATAACCTATATCTCTTAATACTCTTTTTACCAAAGCTTCTAAATTAAATTTTGCATTACTTGTTATTTCTCCAGTTACAAATATTTTGTTTTTGCCGCCAGCGACCTCGATTCCACATCTGGAATTTTCATCTTGTTTTAAGCATTCATCTAATATAGCATCACTTATTTGATCACAAACCTTATCTGGATGCCCTCTGAACACTATTTCATTACTATAAAACTTCATTTTTCCTCCTCCATCTTATAAAAAAAGCCTAAGATAACTTTCTTAAGCTTTTTCAAGTTATCTTATCATACTAGCTTTACCACCTAATTTAATAGGTTGGTGTGACTTTTTCGGGCTAGTCCCTCCATCACTCTTTATAAGAACAATTTTATTGTAACATTTAGCCAATGATTTTACAATACTAAACGAATAAAAAGTCAACGTTTTTATTTTTTTGAGGGTATTAATGGAATTTACTAAAATATAAATACATGATATAATGAAACAAAATTGGGAGATGATTTTATGTATAGAGACACATATCTTGAAATTAATCTAGATAAAATAGGTTCAAATGTTAAAAATCTTATTGATAAATATAATCAATATAATTACTATTTTGGAGTTATAAAAGGCAATGCATATGGACATGGGTATTATATAGTAAATACTTTAATAGAAAACGGAATTAATTATATTGCAGTTTCTAATCTTGAAGAAGCTATGAATGTTAGAAAATTAAATAATGAAATTCCAATATTATGTTTAGAACCCATAGATATAAAATGGATTAATAAATGTGTAGAACAAAATATTACAATTACCATTTCAAATTTGCAATATGTTAAACAATTATGCGATTTAAAATTAAAAAATTTAAAGGTTCATATTAAAATCGACTCTGGTATGAATAGACTTGGATTTAATAATAATAAAGATCTAATAAAAGCAATTAATTTATTAAAACGCTATAATTTTATATTAGAAGGAATATATACACATATGGCATCATTAGGAATTAGCGATCCATACAGAAAAATTCAACTAAACAATTTTGATAAAATAGTAAAAAATGTTGATTTAACACAATTTAAAATAATTCATATTGATAGAAGTTTAACTTGCATGTGCAACGAAAAAATAGAATATGCAAACGGAGTTAGATTTGGAATTTCCATTTATGGATATAATCAAATTCCAAAATTGGATAATTCTTTTAAAGGAAAACTAAGAAAATTTAAAGCAATCCTAAGACAAAAAAAATATCATATAGAAAAATATAATTTTGATAGAAATATTGAATTATATCCAGCGCTTAGTTTATATAGTAAAATTATAGAAATTAAAACTGTACATAACGGAGAATTTATTGGATACCTTGGATATGAACATACTGGAAAAGATATTCAAGTTGCAACTGTATGTATTGGATATGCTGATGGAATTGATTTAAATGCCCATGGTGGTTATGTTTTTATAAATAAACAAGCGTGTAAAATTATTGGGACCGTCAATATGGGAATGATTTCAATCATAGTTAATAAAAATGTAAAAATCGGTGATAAAGTTGAAATAATTGGAGATAATGCAAATATAAGAAATTTAAGTAATCACTGCGGAACAACAATTTACAAGACAATGACATGTATTTCACCTTTATTACCAAGGGTATATATAAAAAATAATAAAGTAATCAATACTAATGAATAAAATTGGAGAATTTTTACTTCAATTTTTTCTTATACAATTTACACAATTAAGTAAAACTGATATAATTATATAAGGTGATAATATGAAATTTAATGTTGTAATTCTAGGTTCTGATATAAATGCTTATTATATGGCAAGATGCTGTTATGAACAATATAAAATAAAACCATTTTTAATAGCTAAAGAATATATGCATTTTACTGGAACAAGTAAAATACTTAATATTTGCTATGAACCAAATTTATGGGATACAGAAACTTTTGTCGATACATTGGTTAAATTTGGGAAAGAACACAACTCAACAAAACTAGTTTTAATTCCTAGTAATGATTTTTATGTAAGACTAATAGTTGAAAATAAAGATATATTAAAAAAATATTATTGTTTCTACTCTATTAATATTGAATTATTAAATAATCTATTGATTAAAGATAATTTTTATACTAGTTTTAAAGATTCTGAATTAGATTTTCCAGAAACCTATGTATACAAATGTAATAGTAAACAAAACATTTCAAATAAACAATTAGAAAAATTTAAATATCCTTTAATTATTAAACCTGGAAATGGAGTAAGTTATTATAAACATCATTTTGATGGGCAGGCAAAGGTTTATAAAATTACAAACAAAAACCAATTATTTAAAGTTATCAGTGATATAGAAGTTTCTGGTTATGATGATAACCTAATTATTCAGGAATTTATACCAGGCGATGATACAAAGTTATTTGATGCTATCTTCTTTTGTAATAAAAAACATCAAGTTGAATTATCAACTTTTGCCCAAATAGGATTGCAAGAACATACAAAAACTGGAATTGGAAATTGTACTGTACTTGTAAATGGTTTTTCCGAATTCAATGGTATTGAAGAACAAGTTGAAAAGATGAAAAAATTCCTAGAAGAAAACAAGTATGAAGGCTTTGCCGAGTTTGATATGAAATATGATGCAAGAGATGGGAAATATAAGGTATTTGAAATAAATCCAAGACAAGCAAGAAGTAGTTATTATTTAACAGCCTGTGGTTATAATTTAGTAAAATATATGGTAGATGATTTAATTTATAAAAAGCAAAAAAAATATATTCATATCAATAAAAAATGTGTTTTATCCTTTGTGCCTAAAGCAGTAATAAAAAAATATATTGACAATAAAACTTTAAAAAATGAAATAAATCAAATATTAAAAACATCAAAAGTTATTGATCCATTAAATTGTAAATATGATAATTCTTTTAAAAGAAAAATTTGGTTATTTGTGAGAAAATTTAATTATATAAAAAAATATAAAAATAATAAATGGTAAGCTGTTAAATAAAACAGCTTTTTTTATAATAAAAAAACAGCTTAAGCTGTTCTTCCAAATTTACGATTAAATTTTTCTACTGCTCCTGTTTTCTTAGTAGTAGTACCTTGTCCACCGTTAAAGAATGGATGACATTTATTACATACTTCTAGGTGTAGTTCTTTTTTATTTGATTTTACTGTAAAAGTATTACCACATGCACATGTAACTTTAGTATCTACATATTCAGGATGTATTCCTTTTTTCATATATATCTCCTTCCGCCATGACAACCAATATGTCATAGAAATTTACTAAAATAGTATAACAATAAATTTATTAAAAAGCAACTATTTTTTAATCTTTTGATTTTCCAAATAGTGAAATTAATCTATAAAATAGGTTTATAAAATCTAAATATAATTGAAAAGCACAAAAGATTGATAGATTTTCTTGATCAGGAATTACATTTTGTAAGTATTTTACTTTTTGCATGTCATATGCAATATAACCTAAGAAAATTATGATACCTGCATAACATAATATTAAATCTATTGTTTCTGAACCTATGAACAAATTAATTAAGGTTACTAGTACAAGCGCTATTAAACCCATTAATAAAACTGTACTTACTTTTGACAAATCTAATTTTGTTACCTTTCCAATAAATGCAAATATTCCAAATAACAATGATGTTACTGCAAATACATATATAATTGATGTTATTTCATATACCACAAATACAAATGATAAAGATAATCCTGTTGTAAATGAATAAACAAAGTAAAGTATTTTAGCTGTCATTGGTTGCATCTTTGTTATTCTAGCAGATAAGAAAATAGCAATAAACACTTCTATAACAAGTATACCAATAACATATCCAGGTTTTATTAAATTAAATAGCATATTTGCATTTGTTGATACAAAATAACCTGTCAAAAATGATACTAACAATCCTAAAAATAACCATAAATAGATTTTTGAATATAATTTATTTTCCATCTTATACCTCCTTTTGTTATTTATATATATATAATATTGTATTTATTGCATAATTTTTCTACCCTAGAGTTTACATAATCATCTATGTTTGAATTTGTTTCTATTTTCATAAATTCTATTTTTTCCTTACTATACATTCTTAATAATTTAAACAGTTCATCTAAATCTATTATTATGCTATCAATATCATCATATAAATAAATTTCTGATTCATTAATTATTGATTTTAAATCATTATATCCTACATTAACTGTTATATAATCTGCTTTTATAATATAATTTAAAATCGTTTTATTATCTATTTCCTTTTTAAATTTTATATCATTTATTATATCTGTTATCCTATAGTTTTTATTTACATACTTTGTATTAAAGTTAAGTAATTTGTTGTTCTTTTCTAAATTACTTTTTTTATCATTTATATAATCTAAGTTTGAATCAATTCCTAATACAAGGTATGATTTTTTTGTTACCTTTGTACCTGAATATATTAATATTACTATTAAAATAATTGATAATAAGAAGAAACATTTTTTCATTTTTCACCTCAAAAAAAAGTAGATAAATCTACTTTAATTATATTTTATTTAATACTCTTCTATTCTTAATTTTGCACCTACATTGTTTAATTTTCCAACTATATTATCATATCCTCTTAATATATGTTCAACTTCTTTAACTACAGTTGTCCCCTCAGCTATTAAACCTGCTAATATTAAACATGCGCCTGCTCTTAAGTCTGTTGCTAGTACTTCTTTTCCAATTAATTTTGTTGGACCATTAATTTTTAATTTATTACAATTTATTTTTATATCTGCTCCCATATTATTTAAATATTCTACATTTAAAAATCTATTTTCGTATATTGTTTCTTCTACTACAGATGTACCACTAGCTTGTGTAAACAATGCAGTTATTGGTTGTTGTAAATCTGTTGGAAAGCCTGGGTAACCTAGTGTTTTAATTGATGAAGCACATAAATTTGGTGTTGATGATACCACTACTGAATCTGAATTAATTTCTAGTTTTACATTCATTTCCTGTAATTTAGAAGTTAATGATTCTATATGGCTTGGTATTACATTATCAATTTTTAAGTTATCCCCAATCAAAGCACCCGCTATTATATAGGTTCCCGCTTCTATTCTATCTGGTATTACTTCTGTGAATGCTTTTCCCAGTTTTTCTACACCTGTTATAGTTATTGTACTAGTACCAGCACCAATTATTTTAGCTCCCATATTATTTAAAAATGTAGCAATATTTACTATTTCTGGTTCCTTAGCTGCATTTTCTATTGTTGTTACACCTTTTGCTTTTACTGCTGCAAACATAATATTTATAGTTGCACCTACTGATGCTATATCTAAATAAATCCTATTTCCTATTAATTCTTTTGCTTCTATAGTAAATTTGTTTTTTGTTTCAGTAATTTTTGCTCCTAAAGCTTCAAATCCTTTTAAATGTAAATTAATGGGTCTTGCCCCTATAGAACAACCTCCAGGAAAATATATTTCTACTTTTTTATATTTTCCTAATAAAGCACCCATAAAATAATAAGAAGCTCTTAATTTTTTTGCTTTTTCTTCTGGTATTTCTTTATTTACTATAGTTGATGAATCAATTGTAACTAATTCATCTTGACGTGTTACTTTTGCACCTAAATATTCTAATATTTCACTTAATGCGTCTATGTCTGAAATACTTGGAACATTATCTATTTTTACTTCTTCATCAGACAAAATGGCAGCTGGAAGAAGCGCTACGGCACTGTTTTTTGCACCACATATTCTTATTGTACCTTTTAATCTATGTTGACCTTCTATTATTATTTGTTTCATAATATCCTCCACTACTATATTAATATGTTTTTTTCTTACTATGGTGTTTATTGCCTTATTAATTAATTTAAAAATAGTATTTACCACCATTATAATTATAATTTGTTTTAATATATTTATCAAGTAATTTATGTTTTTTTAGTGTAAATAAAAACTATATTATTTTAAATAAATATAGTAACGCAAAGATAATTATAATTATTCCACCTATTAATGTAGATATTTTTCCTATTTTTTCATTAATGTATTTTCCTGTTTTTAACCCTACATATGTAAATAAAAAACTTATTATAGAAAATATACTTGATGCTAATATATTTTTATTTGTTATTGCATTTAAACCTATACCAACTGAAAAACTATCTATACTAACTGCAAATCCAAATAGTATCATTTGTGATATTTTTAATGGAAATGTTTCTTTTTCTTCTTTAAATAACTCTACTATCATTTGTATTCCTATTATCGTGAATATAAGGGCAACAATTATATTTGTCTCAATTTTAATTATTTTTAATATTAAAATTCCAAATAAATTTCCTATTTG
Organism: uncultured Mycoplasmatota bacterium; assembly: GCA_900546275.1. Lineage (GTDB taxonomy): Bacteria > Bacillota_I > Bacilli_A > RF39 > UBA660 > UMGS872. The sequence continues at coordinate 166,366 of URCH01000001.1, read as the reverse complement.
TGGCATTATAAAATGATATATTCCAACTATACAAGATAGTAAAATTATATTTTTTTTATCTAATCCTATTGTTCCATAAGCAAGAGAAAGTGAAAATGCATCCATACTTAATGTTACTGCAATTATTACTAATAATATTATTTCCATAATAAAAGCCTCCTATAAAATTATATTTATATAGGAAACTTTTATACTTATTATAAATATTTATCTATTATTTCTTTTATTAATGATTTATATTCTACAGTATTACTTTCTTCTGCCTCCAAAACGCATAGTGGAGGAAATAAGACACACCACCAATTATTTCCTTTTCCTTCTCCTATAGTAACAAGAAGTGATTCATAATAACCTTCTTTGTAAATGATTCCTTTGAAATCTTTTTGTGGAAAGTAATTTAGTCCTAAATTAATATTATAGTTTTTATGATAATTGTTTTTATTGAATATTTCATTTATGTTATTTTCTAATGTATTCATATTATCTTTTAGTTTTAGTTTTGTTGTTTGAACATTATCTTTAGTGGTAATTAATGTGTTAATTTCTTTTTGAAGTGACTTAGCTACTTCTTTTTTTATTGTCTGGTCATATTCGGCATTGCTATTGGCTACCACTCTTAATCTAATTGATTCTTCTGGTATTTTTACTTTTTCTTCAAAAATATTTCCTATTATATAAAACGATAATATTATTAATATAAATGTAATAAATGGTTTCAAAAAAATCATCCTTTCTATTTAATAGTGGACGATTATAATTTTTTTATTCATTATTTATGATAAGTTTCGTTATTTAATATTTTATATGCTCTATATACTTGTTCAAGTAATATTACTCTAAATAATTGATGTGGGAAAGTCATATCTGAAAAAGATATTTTATAGTTTGATATTTTTTTAATTTCGTCATGTAATCCTGATGAACCACCTATTATAAATGTAATATTTGGATTTATTATTTGTGTTTTGTCTATAAATTGTGAAAACATTTCTGAAGTCATTTTTTTACCTTCTATTTCTAAAGTTACAATGTAATCTTTTAAATTTAAAACTTTTAATATGTTTTCTTTTTCTTTAATTAATGAATTATTTTGTTCATCAGGAACCTCAATTATTTCAATTTTTGTATATTTTGTTAATCTTTTTTTATATTCATTTATTGCTTCTACATAAAATTTTTCTTTTATTTTTCCAACACATATTATTTTTATCATACTTCTATTAACTCCGTTTTTTCATTCTGATGCGCTATTATTATTTCACAATTATCAATATTTTGTTCTTTCAATGTTTCATATGCTAAAGATGGTGTATTATTTTCTTCACTAAGATGGGCTAGTACTATATGTTTTGTTTTTTCGCCAGCTAATTGTTTTAGATATCTAGATGAATCTTTATTTGATAAGTGTCCTTTGTCTCCTAGTATTCTTTGTTTGATATGATATGGATATTTTGGATTTTCCATAAGTAAATCCACATCATGATTACTTTCAAATACATATAAATCTCTATTTTTTAATAATTTATAATTTCTAATATTTATATACCCAGTATCTGTTACATAAACAATTGATTTAGTTTCAGATTCTATTACATATCCATTAGAATCGGCTACATCATGTGAAGTTTTGAATGGAGTTATTTTTAAAGAACCAATATTTATTGTATCTTCTATAAATTCATAATTTGGTAAATTAAGATTTAATTCCTTATACATTGGTAATGTCAAATATACTTTTGTATTGTATTTTTTTGTAAATACTTTTAATGCACTTGTATGATCTGTATGAGTATGTGTTAAAAAGATTGCTTGTATTTTATCTGGTGTTGTATTTAAATCTTTTAAATTTTTTTCAATATATAATGATGTTGTACCTAGATCTATCAATATCTGGGTTGAATCATCTTTTATATAACAACAATTTCCTTTTGAACCACTTGATAAAACTGATACTTCCATTTTAATCTTCCTTTAACATATTTACGAATGTAGAAGTATTTCTTTTAAATATTAAATCAACAGTGGTTGTTGGTCCATTACGATGTTTTGCAATTATAAATTCACTTTTGCTTGTATTTTCATCTATTGATGTTTCTTTTGTATAGTAATCATCTCTATATAAGAAAGCAACTATATCTGCATCTTGTTCTATTGATCCAGATTCTCTTAGATCACTAAGTAATGGTCTTTTATCTTCTCTACCTTCTACTGTACGTGAAAGTTGAGCTAAAGCTATTACTGGTATTTTTAGTTCCATGGCAAGAGTTTTTAATGATCTAGAAATTTCTGAAACTTCTTGTTGTCTATTTCCTGCATATCTTGCAGAACCACTAATTAATTGTAAGTAATCTATTATTACAATACCTAAACCTTTTTCTGAAGAAGCTAAACGTCTACATTTAGCCCTTATTTCTCCAATTGTCATACCTGGAGTATCATCTATAAAAATTTTGGTTTCTGCTAGTTTACTTATAGCTTCATTTAGTTTTTTCCAATCTTCATTTTCCAAATGCCCTGTTCTAAATTTTTTACCTTCTATTTGACCTATTGATGAAAGCATTCTGTTTATTAATTGTTCTGCACCCATTTCCATATTAAATAATGCAACTGTCTTTCCTGATTGAATAGCTATATTACTTGCAAGATTTAAGGCAAATGCAGTTTTTCCCATTGCTGGACGAGCAGCTATTATTATTAGTTCATTTTCATGAAATCCTGATGTAATTTTATCTAAATCATAAAAACCTGTTGCTAGGCCAGTTATTTCACCTTTTGTTTGAGCTAGTTTTTCCAAATCATTTTGTGCTTTATATAGAACTTCTTGAATTGACTTAAATTCTGTCCCTTTTTTAGATTTTACTACATTAAGTATCTTTTTTTCGGCATTATCAAGTATCTCTGAAATATCATTTTGTGAATTATATCCCTCTGTTGCGATTTCTGCTGATGTATCGATTAGTCTTCTACGAATTGCTTTTTCTTCTACAATTTTTATATATTCATCTATATTTACAGCTGATGGAACTGTATTAATTATATCAGTTATATACTCGACTCCACCTACTTGTGACAAAATATTTTTATTTTCTAATTCAGATGTTACGGTAGTTGCATCTATTGGTATATTTTGTTCTGCTAATAAACTCATTACTTCAAAGATTTTTCCGTTTGCTTCTGAATAAAACAAATCCTTGTTAAGTGTTTCTACTGCTTTTTGTAATGCATATTTGGATAAAAACATTGCCCCAAGTACAGATTGCTCTGCATCTAAGTTACATGGCATCTTTTTTTCTTGCACATTAATCACTTCCTTGTTAATTCAACTTTAAGAATTGCTGTTACCTTTTTATGTAAATTTATTTCAATATTATGGAAACCTAATGATGATATTGGTTCTTCTAAATGGATTTTTTTCTTATCTATTTTAATACCTTTATTTGATAATTCTGTATGGATTGTTTTTGTACTAACACTTCCAAATACCTTATCTGAAGCTCCCGTTTTTACTGGTATTTTGATTTTTAATTGTTCTATTTTTTGTTTTAATTCTGTACATTCTTTTATATTTTCTTCTTCTTGTTTTTGTGCTTCTTCATTTTGTTCACTAAGAATTTTTAAACTTGTGGGTGTTGCCATTACCGCATATCCATTTTTTATTAAGAAATTTTTACCATATCCATCTGAAACAGTTTTAATTTCTCCCTTTTTTCCTTGTCCTTTTACGTCTTTTAAAAATATTACTCTCATATTACACCTCATCTAATTATTTTTAATAATTTTTCTTTTGCTTCTCTTATTGTTTTATCTTGAAATTGTGCAGCTGCTGATGTTTGAGAACCCCCTCCACCTAAAGAATTCATTATTTGTTGTACATTTATGTTACCAATTGAGCGCGCACTTATTGAAACTTTATTTTGTTCTATTTTTCCTATAACAAATGAAGCTTCTACATCTTCAAATTGTATTAATTCATCAGCTACTTCTGCTAAATCTTTTTGGTCATATATTTCATTGTTCAATATACATATAATCATTTGATCATTAACCATGTAACTTCTTTTAATAATGTTTGCTTTTTTAATATAGTTTTCTCTTGTTTCTTTTAATATTTCTGTTTTTATTTTGCAATCAGCTTTCAAATCTAATAGAATTGAGGAAGCTAAAAATGTTCTTGATGTTGTTTTCATCATATAACCATTTGTATCTACTTCTATACCTACTAGTAATAATGTTGAAACAAGACTAGATGGTTGTATGTGCAACTGATTTATAAAGAATGTTATAATCTCAGAGGCACTTGAAGCATTATTATCTATAAGTTCATAAATAGAGTTTATTTTAAGATTATCATCTATTATGTGATGATCAATTATTATTGTATCCAGTTCTAGTAAATCTTCATTTTCAATTAATTTTTTATTGCAAAAATCCATTGCTATTAATAATGTATCTTTATCTATTAACTCTTTTGATTTTTGTAAATCTATTAAGTTATATATTTCTTTTGCATCTTTCAGTGCTTGAACACCTTTTTCTAATGATTTATTTATTTTGTCTAACGAAATATAAACATATGCTTCTTTTTTTAATTTTTTACAAATTTCATACATTCCTAAAGAGGATGCAAAACTATCAAAATCAGGGTTTTTATGACCTGTGATTATTATTCTATCATATTTTTTTATTGTTTTGATTATTTTTTTTAATGCATTATTCATGATTCACCTTCTATATTGTATTATACTATATTTTAATGATTATTAAAAGGAATAGTTTCCTATTCCTACTCATTATTTTTTATTTTGTTTGCAAGTGATTTTATTCTATTAAATCTATGATGTAAACCTGATTTTGTAAGTGTTGAATTTGTTTCTATTGAAATTATTTCAGCTAATTCTTGTAATGATGATTCAGGATATTTTATTCTATAATCAGCTGCTATTTTATCTTTTTCTGATAATAAATCAAATAATTGTTTTTCTTTTATCAAGTTAATTTCATTTATTTGGTTGGTAGCTGTTTCTATTATTTTATCTACATTTGCTTGCTCACAATTATTAAGTCTATTAGTCATGTTTTTATGATCTCTATATATTCTTATATCTTCATAATAAAGAACAGCTTGGTTTGCGTTTATAATTCTTAAAAAATCTCCTATTTTTTCAGCTTCTTTTATATATACCATATATCTATTGTCACGTTTAAGGTATTTACTATTTAATAGATATTGATTTAATATGTTACTTATAAATTCAGCATATTCTTTTGTTTGAACTATAAACTCTAAATGATATCTTGATTTTTTAGGATCATTAATGCTCCCACATGAAAGAAATAATCCTCTTAAATATGATCTTGTTAAGTTATCATCATCTATTATATATTCTTCAGGTATGTTATTTTTATTAAGACCAACAGTATTTAAGAATAATGATATATCATATTTTAATTCAATTATATATATATATGATTTATTATAATTATATCCTTTTCTAACGGTAATTTTAGGAATCATTTTGTATATATTTTTTTCTAAATTATATATTCTTCTAGCTACACTGGCATTTTCTGTTGAAATTTTTATTGTATCTAAAATTTGTGATGAATTACTTACTATAGCTGATAGTTCGGATATTTGTTCAATTTGGTTGGCTTCATTTAATTCTTTTTTACTTATTTCATTTTTTACGTTACTTGTAAATGACATATACCTATAATAAGAATGTAAATATATTTAAAGCCACCTTTATTACATCATGTCTTAACATATCATCTTCTATTTTTATCAAGTTGTCAGATATAATTTGAACTCCTAATTTTTCCACTTCTTTTTTATCAAATATAACTGGGTCCTTTTGTTCTAAAGTTTGATATTTTTCTGCTATATCAACGTCTATATGTCCATCGTTTACTATAACAACATCTACTTTTCGTTTTCCTAAATATTCATTTAATACTTTTATGTGATCACTTACTGTAAAATCATCTGTTTCTCCAGGTTGTGTAACTATATTACATACATACATTATTTTTGCATTTGATAAATCCATTGCTTCTTTTACTTCTGGTGATATTAAATTTGGTATTATACTTGTATATAAACTTCCCATACTTAAAATAATTAGGTCGGCTGTTTTGATTGATTCTATTGCTTCTGGTGTTATCTGTGGATTTTCTTTATAATAAACTTTTTTGATTTTTTTATGAGTTTCAGTAATAAAATGTTCCCCTTCAACTATCGTACCATCAGTCATTTCAGCTACAAGTGTTAAATCACCTTTCTCTGTTAGTGGTAATACCTTTCCTTTTAAATTTAAAACCTTTCCTAGAGCTTCTATTCCATCTGACATGGATCCTGTAATATTAGCCATAGACTGTAATAAAAAATTACCTACAGCATGACCATTTAAATATCCATCCGTTTGAAATCTATAATTAAACATTTTTTCAAATAAAGGTTCTGTTTCTGAAAGTGATATTAAAACTCTTCTTATATCACCTACCGCTGGTGTATTAAATTCTTTTCTTAATCCGCCTGTGCTTCCACCATCGTCACAAACAGATACTATAGCAGTTAAATCTACCGGAAATTGTTTTAATCCTCTTAATAAAGTGGACATTCCATTTCCACCACCTAATACAACTACTTTCTTATTCATTCGAACCACCCTTAACAATTATACTATACATTTAATTTTAAAACAATTAAAAAAGACATTATAGTCCTTTAATATATTTTATGACATTAATAGCTGAGGTTGCTCCTTCACTTGCTGCTGTTACTAATTGGTATATATCTTTTTTAATTATGTCGCCACAAGCATATATACCCTTTATACTTGTTTCCATTTTATCATTAACAATAATGTAATTATCTTGTGTTTTTATTCCTAATTTTGAGAAAAAATATGATGTTGGAATTAATCCAATATATATAAACAAGGCACTTGCATTTAATATTTCATCTGTATCTAATTTTATTCCAGTTAAAATTCCATTTGATTCTATTAATTCTTGTATTGTTGAATTATATTTTATATTTACATTTTGTTTTTCATTTACTTCATCTATCAAAATTTGATCTGCTGTAAATTTATCTTTTCTATGAACAATTGTTACAGTTTTAGCTATATCACTTAAGAGTAGACTTTCTTCTAATGCACTGTTGCCTCCACCTTGTACTATAACATCCTTATTTTTATAAAAATATCCATCACATGATGCACAATAACTAACACCATGCCCTACTAATTTATCCAAATTTTTTAAATCTGGTTTTCTTGGTTCACGACCTGTTGCAATAATTATAGTTGATGTCTCATATTCACAATTATTTGTTTTAACTATTTTATATTTTTCTTTATTTTCTATATCAACTACATTACCATATGTTATTTCTATATCTAATTTTTTTAGTTGTTCCAACATTTTTGATACTAGGGTTGGTCCATCACCTAAATATCCTGGATAATTATCTATTCTACTTGTTTTATTTATTTGACCACCCGGCATGTTATTTTCAATGAGTAGTATTTTTTTATTTGAACGTTTTAAGTATATTGCCGATGTTATTCCAGCAATTCCAGCTCCTATTATTATTGAATCATACATTTTATCATTCCTCACAATATTTTTTATTTTTTCTTGATACGAATATTATTATTATTCCTATAATTATCAAAATTATTGATATTATTTGTGCTTGTTTCAATATTCCAAATAGCATTAGACTATCTTGTCTTAAAGATTCAATAAAAAATCTTCCGACACTATACCAGATAAAGTAAGTTCCAGTTAATTGTCCTGTTTTTAATTTATTTGTATGTTTTAATATTATTAAAAATATAAAGCCCAATATATTCCACAATGATTCATATAAAAATGTTGGATGATAATAAACACCATTTATATTCATTCCATTAATTATAAACTGTGGAATATGTAATTGTTTAAGATTATCTAATGTTGTAACTGGTCCATATGCCTCTCCGTTGAAGAAATTTCCCCATCTTCCAATTGCTTGAGCTATAATAACACCTACAACAATCATATCAGTCATTTCTAATGTTGAAATTTTATGTTTTTTTGTCATGATAATTATTGTTATTAATCCAGCTATTAAACCTCCATGAATAGCAAGTCCACCTTCCCAAACTTTAAATATATCTAATGGATTATTAATGTATTGTTTATATTCAAATATTACATAGTATAATCTAGCACCAATTAATCCAAATATTATTGTATAGAAAAATAAGTCTTCTATAAATTTTTTAGGAATATTTTTTTTATTTGCTTCTCTTAAAACTATCGTACAAGCAGTAAGTATACCTATTAAAATAAATATTGAATACCAATATATTGATATATTTCCGATTTTTAAAAATATTGGATTCATTTTAATTTTCCTTTCTAAATAACCAATCTATTATTTGTGTTAATATAAACTTCATTATAGAAATAAATACTGCTATTAAAAAAACTACTAAAATATTTCCAGGTAAGTTAAAATGATTTCCCATTACAAATGCTACAAAATATAGTATTATTACATTTATACATGGATAAAATAATCCAAGTGTTAAACCAGTTATTGGAAGTGTTAACCAAAAAAGAAGTGGTTTTACTGTTTTATTTAATAAATATATTAAAACTGAAGCAAGTAAACACCAAACACCAAAACAACTATTATCTATATAAATGCTTTTTTTAAAGATTATACAAGCACACATTAAGATAAATGAATAGCCAATAATTTGTAAAACCCACCTCATAATTTTTTTAATATTTATACGTTTACGTTTCATAATTCATCTCCATTTTAATTATAACATGTATTTTATGAAATATATTCTAATTATTGCTTTTTAATTCAAATAAAGCATCTCTAAGTTCTGTTGCTCTTTCAAAGTCTAATTCTGCCGCAGCCTTTTTCATTTCTTCTTCTAATTTTATCATTAATTTTTTTTCTTCTGCTTTTGTAAGTTTTTTTGTTTTAGCATTATCTGTTTTAACATTCGAAACTACATCTCTTATTTCTTTTATTATTGTTTTAGGTATTATATTGTGTTCCTCATTGTATTTTGTTTGAATTTCTCGTCTTCTTGCTGTTTCTTTGATTGCTATATCCATTGCTTCACTTATTGTATCTGCATACATTATAACATGTCCTTCACTGTTTCTTGCAGCTCTTCCTATTGTTTGAATTAAACTTCTTGAACTTCTTAAAAATCCTTGTTTATCTGCATCTAATATTGTAATTAAAGAAACCTCTGGAATATCTAATCCTTCACGTAATAAGTTTATTCCCACGAGTACATCATATGTGCCTATTCTTAAATCTCTTATTATTTTAAGTCTATCAAGTGTTTTAATTTCACTGTGTAAGTATGCCACTTTTATGTTTAGTTTTTTTAAATAATTTGTTAATTCTTCTGCCATTTTTATTGTTAATGTTGTTATAAGTGTTCTTTCATTTTTTTCTATTCTTTTATATATTTGTTCTACAATATCATCTATTTGATTTTTTGTTGGTTTTACTTCTATTGTAGGATCTAATAGTCCAGTTGGTCTTATAATTTGTTCTATTATTCTATTATTTGATTTTTCTATTTCATAATCATTTGGAGTTGCAGATACATATATAACTTTATCTGTTTTTGCTTCAAATTCATTAAATTTTAATGGTCTATTATCTAAGGCACTTGGCAACCTAAATCCATAATCAACTAATACCTGTTTTCTTGCTTGATCTCCATTAAACATTCCTCTAATTTGTGGAATAGTAACATGTGATTCATCTATAACAAGTAGGTAATCTTTTCCAAAAAAATCCATTAGTGTTGTTGGGGTTGCACCAGCTGGTTTTAAAGCTAAGTGTCTTGAATAATTTTCTACTCCTCTACAAAAACCTGTTTCTGATAATAACTCCATATCATAATTTGTTCTTTCCATTAATCTTTGATATTCCAAATATTTATTTTCTTTTTTAAAATATTCTAATCTATCATTTAGTTCTAATTGTATGTTCTTAATTGCTTTTTGTAAGACTTCATTACTTGTTACAAAGTGACTTGCTGGAAATATTGTTACTGTTTTTTTAACGTTAAGAATGGTTCCTGTTACTGTATCAAATTCGCAGATTCTTTCTATTTCATCGCCAAAAAATTCTATCCTAATCCCTTTATTATGAAAACTTATAGGTATTATTTCTACAATATCTCCTCTTACTCTAAAAGTACCCCTTTTAAAATCCATATTATTGCGTTCATATAACATATTTACAAGTTTTTCTAATACTTCATCTCTTTCAATTGTTTGACCAGTCGAAACTATTAATAAATGGTTTTTATATTCATCTATTTCTCCTATACCATAAATACAAGATACTGAAGCAACAACTATTACATCTTTATTATTTAAAAGTGATGCTGTTGCATAATGGCGCAATTCATCTATTTCATCATTTATTGATGCATCTTTATCAATATATGTATCTGTTTTAGCAACATATGCTTCTGGTTGATAGTAATCATAATATGAAACAAAATAGCATACATGGTTGTTAGGAAACAACTCTTTAAGCTCTGCATATAATTGCCCTGCAAGTGTTTTGTTATGAGCTAAAACTAGAGTTGGTTTATTCACTTTTTCAATTACGTTTGCAATTGTAAATGTCTTACCTGTTCCCGTTGCCCCTAGTAAAACCTGATGTTTTTCACCATTTTCAATTCCTTCAACTAATGAATTTATTGCCTCTGGTTGATTACCACTAGGCATGTATTTTGATTCTAATTTAAACATAATGACCTCCTTATTATGATCAATATCAACCATTAAATTTGCTAAATAAAACTAAATGTTTTCTAATAATTCATTTTAACACTTATTTTATAATAAAACAAGGAAGCAATTACAATGCTTCCTTTAATTACATATTTTATTTTTCTATTCTAAAAATTACTTGATACATATCACCTAAATCAAAATCATCATGTTCTTGTTTATATCCTAATGATTCTAATTTTGTTGCACATTCTCGTATTGCTGCAATTGCTGTTTCAAAACTTGAAGTTTGTGAAATAGTCGGTGGTACCATTGTTGTTTGAGTTTCTACAGGTGTTGCCATAGTAGAAACCGGTTGAACTGGTATATCTATATTTTGCTGTACACTTTCTTGTGGCGTATTATTTATTGTAGATGTGAAATTATTTAAAGGTTCCACATTTTGATTAGTAATTGGAATTTCAGGTGTCTGTGGTTCTACTACAGGTTGTTGAGTTTGTGGAGTTGGTTGAAATAAATTATCAAAATTAAATGGATTTTCATTATTTACAGTTTGAACTGGTTCTGGTGTTTCATCATGAGTCTCATCCTCTAATATATTAAAGAATTTTTTAGGTTGTAATGTATCTTCAGCTGGTTGTACAGTGTCTGGTTGAGTAATTACATTATTAACTTCAGGTGTTTGTGGTAATACTGGTGATTCAATAGTAGATTCCACTGATGTTTGTGGATTATATGATGATACTAATGAATTCATATCGACATTTTTATTTACTGAAAATGGATTTACAGCATCAACAGGTTTAGCATCTTCTACTATTCTATCAACATTCATAAAACCAGGATTTGGTTGAGCACTAAAATCTATAGATTCTATTGGTTGTTCTGTAGCAGCAAATGGATTTTCATTCATTACTGGTGCATTATTTATAACTGGTTCTGATGTCTGTGGTTGAGTTATATTATTAAATTCAACTGGTTGTGGTGATACTACTGGTGTCTCTTGAACTGGTGTTGGATTTGAAAATAAACTTTCAAATGATAATGGTGCTTCAACTGGTTGTGAATTAGTATTATATGTATCAGGTACTGGTTGGTCAAATGGTTTAAAATTTGGCATTGTATTATTTAAATTATTTGTATTATTCATATTATTATTCATAACTTTTTCAATCTCCTCATCTGTTTTTCTAACAGTCATTCTTTCATTTATTATTCTATTTAGCATTTCTACTTGAAGTTTTTTATCTTGTAGTTTTAACAATGAACGTGCATGTCGTTCTGATATTTTTGAATTTAATAGTGCTTCTTGCACTTCTTCATCTAAATCAAGTAATCGTAATTTATTTGCAACAGTTGATTGATTCTTACCTAACTTTTCGGCTAAAGATGTTTGATTCAAATATCCCATATCTAATATTTTTTTATAAGAAATTGCTTCTTCTATAGGGGTTAAGTTTTGACGTTGAACATTCTCTATTAGTGCAACTTCTGCGCTATCTTTATCATTCAAATCTGTTATTATAGCTGGAATTGTTGTTTTTCCTGCTAATACCGAAGCCTTATATCTTCTTTCTCCAGCAATTATTTCATATTTATCTCCAACCGGCCTTACAACTATTGGTTGAATTACGCCATGTTCTTTTATTGATTCGCTTAATTCGTTTAATGAATCTTCATTAAATTTTATTCTTGGTTGAAATCTATTTGGTAAAACATCATCTATAGACAAGTCTACTACTTTTTTTCTTAAATCCATACAAAAACTTCCTCCCTATTCTTTTATAAATATATAATACAATATTTTGGGAAATAATACAAGTGATTTTGGGAAATAAATTTAAATATAAAAAAAGTCATTGTAAACAATGACTAAAGTGGTTTTTTCTTTATTACAGAATATTTCCTGGGAAATAATTTTGGCGTTGGAATTAGTTTTTGAATTTTTAGAATTGTTCTATTGCTTTCTTCTATTGGTAATAAGAAATGTTCTATCTTGATTATTTTAGAATTTAATTTTTTTAATGCATCTTTGCTTTCTTCTAATTCTTCTGTTAAATTTGCCTTTAATGGTATAAAATATTTATTTACTTTTACCATTGGTATTGATAATTCTGAAAGAATATTTAATTTTGTAACTGCTCTTGAAGTTACTACATCATATTTTTCTCTATTTTGTAATGCATATTCTTCTGCTCTACAATGAATTGCCTCAATATTATTTAGTTCAAGATTTTTGATAACTATATTTAAAAATTCTATTCTCTTATTTAGAGAATCTAGTAAAGTTATTTTTAGGTTTGGATAAAAAATTTTTAAAACTATTCCAGGAAATCCCGCACCTGTACCTACATCGCATAAATTTTCTTGTGATAATAAATCTATAACTTTCACTATACATAATGAATCATAAAAGTGTTTTAAGTATACTTGTTTTTTTTCTGTTATACCAGTTAAATTCATAACACTATTATATTGAATTAATAACTCATAGTATTTATCTAATTGATTTAATTGTTTCTCAGTTGGAGTTATTCCTAATTTTTTTAATTCTTCTATAAAATTATTTATTTCCATTTTTGTATTCCTTTTTTAAATAAATCATTAATATTGATATGTCTGCAGGATTAACACCACTTATTCTTAATGCTTGTCCTATTGATGTTGGTCTTATTTCTTTTAATTTTTGTTTTGCTTCACTTGCTAGATTATGAATTAAATCGTAATTTATATCATCTGGTATTTTCTTATTATCTAAATCAAACATTTTTTTTGCTTCATTATTTGCTTTATTTATATATCCCTCATATTTAATACTTATTTCAACTTGATCTATTACTTCTCTTTGGTAATTTAATTCAACAAAATGTTTTATATTTTCCATAGTAATTTCAGGACGTTTCAATAAATTATATAATGAAATGCCATCTTTTATTTCATTTGTATATTGTTTTAAATATTCATTTATTTCTTTTTTAGGTGTTATTTTTGTGTTCATTAAAAGATTCTTTAATTCTTCTATCTCATTTTTTCTTTCCATATATTTTTTAAATGAACTTTCTTTAACTAATCCTATTTCATGTCCCTTTTCCATTAATCTTAAATCAGCATTATCACTTCTTAATAATAATCTATATTCAGCCCTTGATGTTAAAAGTCTGTATGGGTCTCTAACTCCTTTTGTTACTAGGTCATCTATTAAAACACCTATATAAGCTTCATTTCTTTTTAAAATTAATGGTTCTTTTTTTTCAAGATTTAATGATGCATTTATACCCGCTATTAATCCTTGACATGCTGCTTCTTCATATCCACTTGTTCCATTTATCTGACCTGCAGTATATAGATTTTTAATTATTTTTGTTTCTAATGTTTGTTTAAGTTGTGTTGGATATATTGCATCATATTCAATAGCATAAGCATATTTTAATATTTTTGCTTTTTCTAAACCTGGTAAACTATGTACCATTTGTTCTTGAATATCATGTGGCATACTTGTAGAAAATCCTTGCAAATATATGTCATCATAGTAAATACTTTCAGGTTCCAAAAATAATTGATGCCTTTCTTTGTCACTAAATCTTACTACTTTATCTTCTATAGATGGACAATATCTTGGACCAATTCCTTTAATATCAGATAATCCACCATACATACTAGATTTTGTTAGGTTATTTTTAATTATTTCATGAGTTTTAGGAGTTGTATATATTAAATAGCATGGTTGTTGATTATTAACATCATAATATACGTCATTATCAAAATTAAAAGTTAATACTCTACTATCACCATATTCTATTTGAGCTTTTGAAAAATCTATTGAACTTTTATCTATTCTTTGTGGAGTACCAGTTTTAAGTCTTATTATTTTAAATCCGTACTTGTTTAAATTATCACTTAGATGTTGACTTGGTTTTTCACCATGTGGACCTTCTCTATGTCTAGTGTCACCTACTAATATATCTGCTTTTAAATATGTTCCTGTAGTTAATATTACAATATTAGAAGTTATTTTTTTACCATTTTCTAAAACTATTCCTTTAATTTCATTATTTTCTACTATTAAATCTTCTACTATACTTTCTAAAATTTCTAAATTTGGTTGACTTTGTAATGTCTTTAACATTTCTTTTGGATAAGTTATTTTATCTGCTTGAGCACGTAGAGCTTGAACGGCTGGTCCTTTTGCACTATTAAGCATTTTAATTTGTAACAAACTTTTATCTGCATTTTTACCCATTTCTCCGCCTAAGGCATCTATTTCTCTAACTACTATTCCTTTTGCACTCCCACCTATTGATGGATTACAAGGCATATCTGCTATATTCTTTATATTTCCTGTTACTAATAAAGTTTTATGACCTAAACGAGAAGTAGCTAGACAAGCTTCACAACCGGCGTGCCCTCCACCAACTACTATTACTTCATATTCCATAAAAAAAACACCTCTTTTTGACTAAAATATTATACAATATATATTTTTTTTTAACAATATATAAAAAGTAATTATTAACTGTAATAATTACTTTCCTAAACAAAATTGACTAAATAATTTATTTATAAGTTCATCTTCATATGTTTCACCAATTATCTGACCAAGTATATTCCACATTTCTTTTATATCTATTTCTATCATATCTATAGGTAAATTATTTTTTATTCCATCTTTTATAGAAGGTAATATTGAATAAGCTTTTTTTAACAAAGCAATACTTCTTGAACTTGTCAAATATGTTAAATCTGATTTTTCTATTTGATTTATACTAAACATTTCTTTAATTTTTGATTTTAATTCATTAAATCCCTCATTATTTAATGCACTTATATATATTATTTTTTTAGGATCTAATTTTTCTATTTCCAAATTTCTACTTAAATCCGTTTTATTTATTAGTATCAAATAATTTTTATTTTTCAATTTTTTTAATATTTCTTCATCTGATTTTTCCAAACATCTATTATTATCTAATACAAATAATATTAAATCTGATTTTTCTATTTGATCTAGACTTTTTTGAACACCTATATTTTCAACTATATCATCTGTTTTTCTTATTCCTGCTGTATCAACCAAATTAAGTGCGATTCCATCTATGTTTATATTTCCTTCTACTATATCCCTTGTTGTTCCTTCTATGGAAGTTACTATTGCTTTTTCTTCATCTATTAATTTATTTAAAATACTACTTTTTCCTACGTTTGGTTTTCCAATTATTGATGTATTTATTCCATCTTTTATTATTTTTACATTTTTACTTTCTTCTAGAATTTTTTTCATTTTTATTTCTATTGTATTTATATTTTCTAATAACTCGTTGTGTGTAACATCTTCTATATCTTCATATTCTGGATAATCTATTTTAACTTCTATTGAAGCAAGAAGTGTTAAAATTTCTTCTCTTAGTTCTGAAATAAGTTTAGTTGCGGAACCTGTTAATTGTCTTACTGCTAATGATAAAGACTTTTCAGTTTTAGAATTTATTACATCCATAACACTTTCTGCTTCAAGTAAATCTATTCTTCCATTTAGAAATGCTCTTTTTGTAAATTCACCTGGTTCAGCTAAACGACAACCATTTTCTAATAATAATTCTAATATTTTTGAAACTGATGCTATACTACCATGGCTATTAATTTCCACAACATTTTCTTTTGTATAGGTGTTTGGTTCTTTCATAACACTTACTAAAACTTCATCTATTATTTTATTATTTTCTACTATATATCCATAATTTATAGTATGAGAATTTACATTCAATAAATCTTTTCCTTTAAATATTTTATTAACTATTTTTATTGAATCAGTTCCGCTAACTCTTATTATTGATATTGAACCACCTGTTGCTGTAGATATTGCTGCTATTGTATCATTCATTTTCTACACCTACTTTTATTCCAATATACATTAATAATTTAGAAGGTTCATTAAATATCTCCATTGATACATATTTATCAATTGATGATATTATCCAGCTTTCTAAATATCTTGGTGGAACTATGTTTAATGGAAACATATGTCTTAATATAATATTTCCAACTTTCTTATTATAATATTGTGGAAAATACTTTTTAGTATTATCCACAGCTTGTTTTGCATGTACAAATCCATGTTGCTTAAAAAAAGGAGTCTTTTTTTTATTATTTTGCCAAGGTTTATCATAAAAATCATGTAATAAACCACCTATTGCTGCACTTTTATAATCTAACCCTAATATTTTTGATATTTTATATGAAATAATTGAAACTTTTAAACAATGATCATAGACGCTTTGTTTTCCATGATGCATATATTCTTTTCTCTTTTGAAATTCCTTTGAATTCAATATTTCATCCACTATATCATAATACTCATTAAGTGTTGATTTTTCTATTTCTAACAATTTCATAAAATCTCTCTTTTCTAAATATTAATTCTATGTTATTTTATTAAAATAGTCAAGTTGTACAAAAAAAATGTAGATATCTACACTTTTATATTTTACTTTTCATTATATTTTATAACAACAGCTCTATTTGGTTCTTCTCCAACACTTTCTGTGCTTAAAAATTCATTTTCTGATACTAAATTATGAACAATTCTTCTTTCATATGAATTCATTGGATCTAATTTTACATCTATATGTGATTTTAAAACATCATTTATTATTAATTTTATTTGTCTTTCAAAATTTTTTATCTTTTTTCCTTTATAATTTGCTACATCCAAATTGACTTTTATATTTAATCCTGTTTGAACTATTAAAGCTTGCTTAAGTATTGTTTCTATTGCTTTTAAAGTTCTTCCTTCTTTTCCTATCAAAATCGAATTATTGTCTGAAACTAATATAATTGATATATATCCTTCAGATTCTCTTATTTCTGTATTAATAGAAATATTCATTCCTTTTGCAATAGCATTTATATAATTTTTTAGATATTCGATTATATCTTCTTTTTTATAACAAATTAATTTTATTTTTTTAGATTTAAATAATCCAGATTCTTGTAGTTCTTCTTTAATATATAAATCATTTTCAGGAACATTAAGTTCATTTAAACAATTTTTTAATACTTCTTCTTTTATTTTACCTTCATAATTATATGATGTTATCATTCTTTTTACCTCTTTTTACCATTAAATTTTGTAAAATTGTAAATGCACTATTGAAAATCCAATATAATTCTATACCTGTTGACATAGTGAATGATGCAATTCCAATAAATATTGTTGAAATATTGGTCATCATCTTCATTTGTTTTTCTTGATCTTCGCCTAATGAAGCTGTTTTATTTAATTTAAATGAAAAATATGTTGCTGCAATAACTAATATAACAAATATTATGTAATATATTTTTCCATTTGTAATAGCTGTTAAAGGACTTGTGCCTAATTGGAATCCTAACAAATTTTCCTCAAATATAGCTGGCATTCTATTCATTGCTTCGTAGAATGCAAAAAATAATGGTATTTGGATTAATGAAAATATACAACCTGATAATGGATTAATTTTATATTTTTTATATATCATCATCATTTCTTGTGATTTTTTCATCATATCTTCTTGTGATTGTTTATTTTTATATTTATTCTCCAATTTTTTCATTTCTGGTTGGGCTTTTTTCATTAATTCTGATTGCATTGCTGTCTTTTTAGTTAAAGGATATAATATCAACCTGATTGCAAGTGTTATTATGATAATTGCTAATCCATAATTTTTTACTAATTTT
The DNA here is from genome assembly GCA_900546275.1 of uncultured Mycoplasmatota bacterium. Lineage (GTDB taxonomy): Bacteria > Bacillota_I > Bacilli_A > RF39 > UBA660 > UMGS872. Next base: position 147,874 of record URCH01000001.1, on the reverse strand, counting down.
CCCATTAAAACAATTATCCATGCTAAAGGTTTTACAAATATAGTAGTCCATATCCCCTCATAACCACCAGATGTTACTTTAAAATCATTACACTTTGGTAACTTACTAATATCAACACCATTTTCGTTATATAAACTTATAACTTTTTCATTTTCTGGTTGACAAAGAATATTTTTAGTTAGACTTTGACCAGTTTCTGGATTTTGAACTATTTTTTTATTTGAATCAGTCAAAGATTTTGAACATCCTGTTAATGAAATTAAAGCAATAAATACAAAAAGCAATGTTTTAATTTTTTTTCTCATTCATTTTCTCCTTCAATTATATTTAATTTTTTAAAAGCATAGTTTAAGTTTATTTCCATTTCTTCATAATTTCTATTTAATATGCCCTTACCAACTATTATAATACAATTAAACCCTTTTTGATAGCTTTTTTTATCTATTATACTTTTTAATTGCCTTTTTACCTTATTTCTAATAACTGCATTACCTATTTTTTTTCCTACTGATAATCCAAAATGATATATTTCATCAGTATTTTTTTCAATATAAATTATATAATCCTTGTATTTATATGATTTATTATTCTTAATTATTCTTTCAAAATCATCACTTTTCTGCAATATATTTATTTTTTTCATGTTTATACCTCTTTAGTAAATAAAAAGCCACTGATTTTCAGTGGTTGTATTAATGAGCTAATGTTTTACGCCCTTTTCTTCTTCTTGAATTAATCATTTTTGTTTTCATACGTGCTAAAAAACCCATTTTCTTACTTCTTTTTCTATTATTTGGTTGAAATGTTCTTTTCATTTAGTCCACCTCCTGAACTTATAAATTTGTTTGCTCTAATAATTATATAGATTAAACTTCGTTTTGTCAACAAATTTATGAATTTCCACTATAAATTTTGATATTAACATATTTTCCACAGAAAAAGATATTAAGAAATATGTTTATTTATATAGTTATCCACATTTTTCCACAGTTGATGTGGAAAAATATACTAACAACAAATAACATGTTTATATTTTTTTCCACATTTATGTTGAAAACTCATTTTTTTATTTGAATTTATGGATTTTACCTGTGTATTATATTGTTAAAAACAAAAATTTAACTTTTTTCCACAATATTTATTTAACTTTTTGTTTTTTTATTGTATTATATAAGTAATTGTTTCTCGTGATAGGGGTGAGGAAATGGATATAAATAATATATGGGATTTATTTTTGGAAAAAATGAAACAACAAATTAATCCAATGCACTTTGAAACTTGGTTTGCAGATACCAAACTTATATCTTTAGATGAAAACTGTGCAAAAGTATTAGTTCCAATGTCAGTTCACAAAAAACATTTAAAAGAAAATTATAACGATTTGGTTGTTGAACTATTTACTGAAATAACAGGAACTAACTTTAATTTTGAATATGTACTTGAAGAAGAATTAAAAAACAATATTGTTATAAATACTGATGAAATAGGGGTTCCTTCAATAAGTTTTGATTCTAATTTGGACCCAAGATACACTTTTGATAATTTTATAGTAGGGCAAAGTAACAAATTTGCTAAGGCAACTTCACTTGCTGTTGCAGAAAAACCTGGTTACATGTATAATCCATTATTTATATATGGAAAGAGTGGGTTAGGTAAAACTCATTTAATGCATGCTATTGGTAATTATATTAGTAAAAATTCAAATATGAAAGTTTTATATGTAACAAGTGAAAAATTTGTCGAAGATTTTATAAATATTTATAGAAAAAACAAAAATGATAATAATTTTGAAGATGTGGATTCATTCAAAAAAAAGTATAGAGATATAGATGTTTTAATGATAGATGATATACAATATCTAGAAATCGCTAATAAAACTCAACAAGAGTTTTTTAATACATTTAACGAACTACATTGTAATAATAAACAAATTATTATATCTTCAGATAGATCACCAGATGATTTAAATAAACTAGAAGAGAGACTTAGAACTAGATTTAATTGGGGATTAACTATTGATATATTACCCCCAGACTTTAAATTACGTATGGACATAATAGATAAAAAAATAGAAGCAAATAATATATCTTGTGAATTTCCAAATGATGTTAAAGAATATATAGCAAGCAATTGTACTTCTGATATAAGAAAATTAGAAGGAGCTATTACTAGGGTATTCGCTTATTCAATTATTATGAATGGTTCTGAAATAACACTTGATCTAGCTATTGAAGCCCTAAAAGATTATTTTGTAAAAAGCATAATATCAAAAAACAAAGTTGATCAAGTACAACAAGTAGTAGCAGCACACTACAATATTACGGTAGAAGATTTAAAAAGTAAAAAAAGAAATGCTAATATATCGGTTCCAAGACAAGTTGCTATGTATATATGTAGAATTGTACTTGAGGAATCGTTACCCAAAATTGGAATGGAGTTTGGTGGAAAAGATCATACAACGGTTATGCATTCAGTAGATAAAATAAAAAAAGAAATAACTAATGATGCTTCTTTTAAAAATGAAATAGATAAATTGATTAGTAAAATTAAATAAATCACAGTTTTATAATTTTTATCAACAAGTTTTCCACAGTTGTTTTACTAATAAAAACAATACTTTAAACAAAGTTTTCCACAGTTTCCACAACAATAATAACAATAATAATTTAAATAAAAAATATATAAAATGGAGGATGATAAAATGAAATTAAAAATTAAACAATCAATATTAATGGAACATTTAAATTATGCTATAAAAGGAATTTCAAATAAAAATCTAATTCCTATATTAAATTGTATTAAATTTGATTTAACAGAAGATGGATTATATTTAATGAGTTCTGATAATGATATAGCAATTAAAACTTTTATTTCAAAAAATCAAATAGAAAGTATTGATGTTTGTGGAGAATTAGTTGTTTCTGGTAGATATATATATGATATAATAAAAAAACTTCCTAATGAAATAATAAATCTAGAAGAAGTAATGGACTTTAAGTTATACATTACTACATCAAATTCTTCTTTTACACTTAATTGTAATAATGTGAATGATTTTCCACAGATAAAATTAGAAGAACATAAAAATCCAGTTATTTTAACAACTAAAACGTTAAAAAATATAATTAATCAAACTGTTTTTGCAACTTCTAATCAAGAATCAAGACCTATTTTAACTGGTGTAAATGTTAAAATAAATAGAAATATAATGGAATGTACCTCAACAGATTCATATCGTTTATCTAAAAAAATAATAGAGTTAGATAATGAAGTATCTGAACCAGTTGATATAATTATTCCTACTAGAAATTTAAATGAATTAGTTAAATTATTTGTGGATGATAATAATAAAGTTGAATTACATATATTTAATAATAAAGTTATATTTAAGTTTTCCACAATAATTATGATGTCAAGATTGATTAATGGTTCGTTTATTGATACAACTGCACTTATTCCAAAAGATTTTTCAATTAAAATGAAAGTTAATTTACAAGATTTATATAATGCTATTGATAGAGCTAGTTTACTTACAAACGAAAATGATAAAAATACAGTCAAATTAGAAAGTTTTAATGATAATATTATATTATCTAGTAATATACCTGAAATAGGAAACGTAACTGAAAAAATTAATTTATTAAACACAATAGAAAATAATATTACAATTGCTTTTAGTTCAAAGTATATGATGGATGCGTTAAAAGCATTTGATTGTGAAGAAATTGAATTAATGTTTAATGGAGAAATAAGACCAATAATTTTAAAAAATCCAGATAGTAATGATCTAATAGAATTAATAGTTCCAATAAGAATTGGCTAATTAATTCTTTTTTTTTCAAAAAATTTAATTTTTTCTACAAAATTCAACAAATTTCGCAAAAAAAATAGTGTATAAAAAAGGAAATCTAGTTTTTTTTTGGAAAATTAGATATAGGGGAGGTGAAGTATGTTGGATAATTATGAAATAAATAAGTCTACACTTGCTATAATACCAGTTGAATCTAATATAAGTAAAATATATGAACATGATTCAAATTTTATAATTAATAAGAGTGTGGCTGATATAATTAATCATAGTTGTAAATATTTTGGTAGTTCTTATGTGGGAAGATATGAAGGTGCAAAAAATATATTAGGTGTTAGTTATAAACTTCCAATTATAATAGAAGAAACGCAAGAATTAATATTTTTTCCTACGAATTCTCCAAGATTAGATAATTGTTCTTGGATATCATTAAAAAATATTAATAATTATATAAAAAATGATAATAAGGTATTAGTAAATTTTAAAAATGGAATTAATTTAGAATTTGATTTATCAATATTTTCATTTGAAAATCAAATATTTAGAGCATTAAGATTGGAAAATATTTTAAAAACAAGAAAATTAATTCAAAATTAAGGGTAAAAATATTATTTTTTACTCTTTTTATGTGTTTTTATGTTATAATATTAAGTGTGTATAGGAGTATTTATTTTATATAAAATTTATAAATGAGCATTTTTAACGTGAAAAGAGGCATAGTATGATTTTAACAGATATTAAATTAAATAATTTTAGAAATTATAAAAATGTTAAAATTAAGCTATCTGATAAAATAAATATAATATATGGTGATAATGGACAAGGAAAGACAAATTTATTGGAATCTATATATGTTTTAGCGCTTACAAAATCGCATCGTATGTATATAGATAATAATTTAATTTATAATAATTCCAAACAAGCTAGTATTTCTGGTACTCTTTTAAATAATGAAATTAAAACAAAACTTTCTGTAAAATTATCACAAACTGAAAAAATACTTACAATTGATTCAAATGTTGAAAAAAAAGTAAGTAATTATATTTCAAAACTTAATATTATATTTTTTTATCCTGAAGATCTTGAATTGGTAAAAGGAAATCCTATTATAAGAAGAAAGTATATAAATACACAATTAAGTCAATTACAATCAAATTATATGATTATTTTAAATGATTATAATAAATTGATAAAGATTAAAAATAAATTTCTGAAAAATAAAAATTTATTAAATGATTCTGATAAACAATATTTTAAAATTTTAAATGAACATATTGTTAATAGAGCAGTATCAATATATTTATTAAGAAAAAAATATATTGATAAAATAAATTCAAATGCAGAAGATATATATTATAAATTGACGGGAATAAAAAAATTTTATGTAAAATATAAACCTTCTATAGATATAATTAATGATAGAAATGAGATAATTAAAAACTTAAAGCGAAAGCTAGAAGAAAAAGAAAAAGATGAGTTTAGATTAAAAAAATCACTAATTGGACCTCATTTAGACGATTATGAATTTTTTATTGATGAAAAAAATCTAAAATCATATGGCTCACAAGGTCAACAAAGAATTGCCGTGCTTTCGATGAAATTATCAGAGGTTGAAATATTTAAATATTATAAAAACTCATTTCCAATACTATTATTGGATGATGTATTTAGCGAATTAGATAATAAAAAAAGAAATTTATTACTTAAATATATTAATAATAATATTCAATCTATTATTACTACGACAGATTTAAAAAATATTAATAAAAAAGTATTATTAAATTCTAAAATATTCAAAATTATGAATGGAACTATAATAAAAGAGGTGGAAAAAAATGGATAAAAGTAATGAACATTATGATGCATCGGATATTCAAGTTTTAGAAGGATTAGAGGCAGTTAGAAAACGTCCTGGTATGTACATAGGTACAACAGATGTAAAAGGATTACATCATCTAGTATGGGAAATTGTTGATAATTCAATTGATGAAGCATTAGCTGGATATTGTAAGAATATAGAAATTATAATAAATAAAGATAATTCAGTAACAGTTAAAGATGATGGACGTGGAATTCCTGTAGGAGTTCATCCAAAAACTCATATTTCTACAGTTGAAACAGTATATACAGTATTACATGCTGGTGGAAAATTTGGTGGAGGCGGATACAAAGTATCTGGCGGATTACACGGTGTAGGAGCAAGTGTTGTAAATGCCTTATCAAAATGGGTAAATGTAACTGTGTATAAAGAAGGAAAGATTTACGAAGTAAAATTTGAAAATGGTGGAAAAACAACTCAAAAATTAACAGTAGTTGGTGATTGTGACATTAATAGAACAGGAACTACAGTAACATTTAAACCAGATCCAGAAATATTTGATACTGATATATTTGATTATTCAACACTTAAAACTAGAACACGTGAATTAGCCTTTTTAAATAAAGGGTTAAGACTTACATTAAGAGATGATCGTGATATGGTTGATACTACTGGTGAAACATTTCTTTATGAGGGTGGAATAAGCGAATATGTAAAATTCATAAATAAAGGAAAAACTCCTATTCATGATGAAATTATTCATCTAGAAGGTGAAGAAGATAATATTGTTTTTGAAGTTGCAATGCAATATACATCTGATGAAAATACAAGAATTTATTCATTTGTTAATAATATTAATACTCATGATGGTGGTACTCATGAAGAAGGTGTTAGAAGAGCTTTAACAAGAATCATAAATAATTATGCTAGAAAAAATAATATTTTAAAAGAAAAAGACGAAGCATTATCAGGTGACGATGTTAAAGAAGGATTAACGATGATTGTCTCATGTAAACATCCTAATCCACAATTTGAAGGTCAAACTAAAGGTAGATTAGGAAATTCTGAAGTTAGAAAACTTGCAGATAATGTTTTTTCACAAGGATTTGAAAGATTTTTACTTGAAAATCCAGATAAAGCAAGAATTATTGTGGAAAAATCTATGTTGGCAGCAAGAGCTAGAGTAGCTGCAAAAAAGGCTAGGGAATTAACAAGAAGAAAAAACGATTTAGATGTTGTTAATTTTGGTGGAAAACTAGTTGATTGTAAAGAAAAAGATCCTTCAATTTGTGAATTATTTTTAGTCGAAGGGGATTCAGCCGGAGGTTCAGCTATAAAAGGTAGAAATAGTATGACTCAAGCAATATTACCGTTAAGAGGTAAGATATTAAATGTAGAAAAAGCTAGAATGGATAGAGCTTTAGCAAATGAAGAAATAAGAACAATAATAACAGCATTTGGAACTGGTATAGGTCAAGAATTTAATTTAAGTAAATTACGTTATGATAAAATAATTATTATGACCGATGCCGATGTAGATGGTTCACATATTCGTGTATTGTTATTAACTTTATTTTATAGATTTTTTAGACCAATCGTTGAAGCAGGGCATGTATATGCAGCTCAACCACCATTATTCTGTATTAAACATGGAAAAACTATTAAATATGTTTTAAATGAAGAAGAAAGAGATGAATACTTATCCAAATTGAATAATGCTAAACCTGAAATAACTCGTATGAAAGGTTTAGGTGAAATGGATGCTGAAGAATTAAATGAAACAACAATGGATATAGAAAAAAGAATTCTTCGTAGAATAACAGTTGATGACATAATAGCAGCTGATGCAGTATTTAATAAATTAATGGGTGAAGAAGTAGAACCACGTCGTGATTTTATTGAACAAAATGCAGTATATGCACAAAATTTGGATATATAGGAGGTTAATGTATGGATCATAGTAGAGATAGAAAACAAGAAAATAATATAGTAAATGAAGTAGAATCCTCATTTCTTGAATATTCAATGAGTGTAATTGTTTCACGTGCGTTACCTGATCTTAGAGATGGACTAAAACCTGTTCATCGTAGAATTTTATGGTCAATGTATGAATCAAATTATACTCCAGATAAACCTCATAAAAAAAGTGCGAGAATTGTTGGGGATGTTATGGGTAAATATCATCCACATGGAGATTCAAGTATATATGAAGCCATGGTTAGAATGGCTCAAGATTTTAGTTATAGATATCCTTTAGTAGATGGACATGGAAATTTTGGTAATATTGAAGGTTATGGAGCAGCAGCAATGCGTTACACGGAATCTCGTTTATCAAAAATATCATTGGAATTACTACGCGATATTTATAAAAATACAGTTGATTTTACTTCAAATTTTGATGAATCTGAAAAAGAACCTTCTGTATTGCCTTCTAAATTTCCAAATATATTGGTAAATGGTACAATGGGAATTGCAGTTGGTATGGCTACTAATATTCCACCACATAATTTAGGTGAAGTTATAGATGGATGTATTGCTTATATAGATAATCCAGAAATAGATACATTAGGATTAATGCAATATATCAAAGGGCCAGATTTTCCAACAGGTGGCGTTATATTAGGTAATTCTGGAATTAAAAAAGCTTATGAAACAGGAAGAGGAACAATTACTATTCGTAGTAGGGCTAGAATAGAAGAAAATAACGGAAAAAATTATATAATAATAGATGAGGTTCCTTATGGAATAAATACTTTAGAGTTAAAAAATAAAGTTGCTGAATTAGTTCATACCAAAGTTATTGATGGAATATCAGATTATCATACTGATTTAAAAGATGGTGTAAAAATTACAATTACTTTAAAAAAGGATGCAAATCCTCAAGTAGTTTTAAATAATTTATATAAACACACTTCTTTCCAAACTAATTATGGAATAATCTTTTTAATGCTTGATAATGGTGTTCCAAAAACTTTACCATTAAAAGATATAATTTCAAAATATATAGATTATCAAAAAGAAGTTGTAATTAGAAGAACTCGTTTTGAATTAGAAAAAGCTGAAAAAAGGGTTCATATTTTGGAAGGATATAAAATTGCACTTGATAACATTGATGAAGTAATAAAAATTATTAAAGAATCAAAATCAGATGTGATAGCAAAAGAAAAACTTATCTTACGCTTTAATTTTACTCAGATTCAAGCAGAAAGTATTTTGGAATTAAAATTACGTAGATTAACTGGCTTAGAAAAAGATAAAATTGAACAAGAATTAAATGAATTATTAAAATTAATAGAAGAATTAAAGTTAATTCTTGGTAGTGAACAAAGGGTACTAGATATTATCAAAAAAGAGTTATTGGAAATTAAGAATAAATATTCAGATGATAGAAAAACTAGTATTGATATGACTTCAATTGATTATATAGAAGATGAATCTTTAATACCAGTTGAAGATATAATAGTAACTCTAACGGATAAAGGATATATAAAGAGAGTTAATAGTGAAACTTATCGAACTCAAAATAGGGGCGGGGTAGGTATAAAAGGTATGACTACAAATGAAGAAGATTTTGCAAAATATCTTATTACTATGAAAACTCATGATTATATATTATTCTTTACAAACAAGGGAAAGGTATACAGAATTAAAGGATACGAAATCCCAGAATTTAGCAGACAATCTAAAGGATTGCCAATAATAAATTTATTACCTATCGATAAAAATGAAATCGTAACAACTATGTTATCCGTTGAAAATGAAGATAAAAACGAATATATTGTATTTTGTACACAAAGTGGTTTAGTTAAGAGAACTAAGATATCAAAATTTGATAGTATAAGAAAAAATGGTAAATTAGCAATATCATTAAAAGAAAATGATAGTTTGTTGTTTGCTAAAAAAACAGATGGCAATAAAGAAATTTTAATTGGTTCATCAAATGGTCGAATGATTAGATTTGATGAAAACGAAATAAGAGTTATGGATAGAACTGCATCAGGTGTAAGAGGAATAGATGTTGGAAACGGAGTATGTGTTGGCTGCGAGATAGCTGATAAAGATGAACAAGTTTTAGTTGTTACTGAAAATGGTTATGGTAAAAAAACTAATGTAGAAGAATATAGAATTACACATAGAGGTAGCAAAGGTGTTAAAGCACTTAATATAACTGAAAAAAATGGTAATATAGTTTCATTTAAATGTGTAAAAGGTGATTGTGATTTACTTATTATTACTAATAATGGAATTATTATTAGGTTACCATTAGATCAGGTTTCTTCTACAGGTAGAGTTGCACAAGGTGTTAGATTAATTAATCTAAAAGATAATCAAAAGGTAAGTACTGTTGCGTTAGTTGAAAAATATGATGATTCTGATAAAGAAAATTTAGAAAATAATTAATATATAAAATGACGTTTATTAATGACGTCATTTTATTTTATTAAATATATTTATATTAACTAAATATTATCAATGTTTCACGTGAAACATTGATAATGTAATTTAAATTAAATATAAAAATAAGATCAAATTTCAATATAGTTTAGGATTATAAACGTTTAAATATGAAAACAAAATATGTTTCACGTGAAACATTGGTAATGTAATTTAAATTAAATATAAAAATAAGATTAAATTCCAATATAGTTTAAGATTATAAATATCTAAATGTAAAAATAAAATATGTTTCACGTGAAACATTGATAATAAAATTAAATTTAAATATATAAACAAGATATAATTTCAATGTAGTTTAGGATTATAAATGTTTAAATATAAAAACGAAATATGTTTCACGTGAAACATCATTAAAACTTGATATAAAGTCTAATATATTATATATTATTAATGCACAGTAATTATGTTTGAATCAGGTCAGAGTTGGAAAACAGCAGCCTTAAGAGCCTCTAATTACGTGTGCTTTTTTTTGAAAAAAAGGTGATTAAATGGAAAAATATATGAAAATCGCATATAAAGAAGCTGAAAAAGCTTATGAAAATGGAGAGGTTCCAGTTGGTGCTGTAATTGTTAAAGATAATGTTGTAATTTCTAAGGCATATAATAAAAAAGAAAAATATCAATGTACAACTAAACATGCTGAAATTATTGCAATTGAAAAAGCTTGTAAAAAATTAAAAACGTGGCATTTAGATGATTGTGAAATATATATAACTATGGAACCTTGTATGATGTGTACAGGTGCAATTATTCAAAGCAGAATAAAAAAAATTTATTATGCAATAGAAAATGAAAAATTTGGATATTTGAATAAAATAGATACAAAAAAAATTAAAATAGTAAAGGGTAATATGACACTTGAATCAGCTCAACTTTTACAAAAATTTTTTCAAAATAAAAGATAATCTTTTGTCTTAAAATAAAAAATTTAATGTTATAATATATATGAAATGAGGTGAAATATGTATCAGGCATTATATAGAAAGTATCGCCCTAGTAATTTAAATGATATAGTGGGACAAGATGTTATTGTAAAAACACTATTAAATTCAATTAAAAATAATAAAATCACACATGCTTATTTGTTTACAGGACCAAGGGGAACAGGAAAAACAAGTATGGCTAAGGCCTTTGCTAAAATAATTAATTGTTTAAATCCAAATGATACCGTTCCTTGTGATGTTTGTGTAAGTTGTACAAAAACTAATTTAAAACAAAACACTGATATAATAGAAATAGATGCTGCTTCAAACAATGGTGTAGATGAAATACGTGAAATTCGTAATAAAGTTTCATTAGTACCTACTTATAGTAAATTTAAAATATATATTATAGATGAAGTACATATGTTAACCACAGGTGCTTTTAATGCTTTATTAAAAACTTTAGAAGAACCACCAAGCCACGCTATATTTATATTGGCTACTACAGAACCTCATAAAATTCCAAGTACGATTTTATCAAGATGCCAGCGTTTTGATTTTAAAAAAATATCAGATAAAGAAATTGTAAACAGATTAAAATATATTTCAAATCAAGAAAATATATCAATAGATGAAGATGCATTACATGAGATTGCCGTTTTGAGTGATGGTGGTATGCGTGACTCAATTAGTTTATTAGATCAAGTAATTGCATATTCTGATTTACAGTCTAATATTACAGAAAAAGACGTACATGAGGTAAGTGGTACATTAAATTTTAATAGTATAAATGAATTTGTAAATAATATTTTAAATTTGAAATTAGATGAAACTTTATGTTTATTAAATAATTATGATGAAAATGGAATAAACATAAAAAAAATAACAGAACAAACTATAAAATTTCTTGAAAATATAATTCTTTTAAAAGAAACACCTAATTATTTTTCACAAATAACAAACAAAAAGTCTTATTATGAAAAGTATCAAGATATTGAAAATGAGAAATTAATATTAAGTATAGAAATACTAAATGATACTAATTACAAATTTATTAATACAACAAACCCCAAAATTTTGTTGGAGTTGGCACTTATTAAAATAATGCAAACTCTTAAAAAAAATAATAATGCCAATGTTAACGAAAATAACATAAAGAAAAATGAGAAAACACAAGACAAAATAGACAATGCGTACAAAGCACACAAAGATACTACCGATGAAATTTTTGAATATGAAATAACATCATATGAAAAATACGAAAAATTTAAGAAACAACGAATAAATAATGTTCTTGCCGATTTAAATAAAAGCAAAATATTAGAATTTAGAAAATTATTTGAATCATTAAAAAATAATATATTTAGTCAAAGCTATGGTAAATATATTTCATTACTATTAGATTCACAAGTTAAAGCCGCAAATAAAGATTCGATTATATTAGTTTTTCAAGAAAAATCAATCTCTGAGACATTTAACGAAAATATTCCTTTAATCGAATATATTTTGGAACAGTCAACGGGACAAAATTTAAAAATAATTTCAACTTTTTTAGAGGATTGGACAATAATTAAAAACGAATTTAATAGTAAACAAAAAAAATATGAATATGATTTAAATGTCATAGAAGAATTAGATGTATATAAAAAAATATTAAAAAACAAAAATGAAATACAAGAACAATTTAGTGATTGTATAGAATATGTATAGAGAAAGGAAAATTTAAAATGAATATACAAGCAATGATGAAACAAGCTCAAAAGCTACAAAAAGAAATGATGGAAACAAAAAAAATAATAGATGAAACAGTTTTTACAGGAGAATCATCTTTTGTAAAGGTAAGTGTATATGGAAATAAAAAAATAAAAGAAATAATGATCGAAGAAAAAGAATTATCAAGTGATGATATTGAAATGTTACAAGATATGATTGTAGTGGCTATAAATGATGCGATGAATAAAATAGACAAAGAAACTGAAAATAAAATGGGTAAATATACACAAGGAATGCCAGGTTTGTTTTAATGGGCTATCCACGAACAATTAATAATTTAATAGAAAGTTTTAAAAAATTACCAGGAATAGGTGAAAAAACAGCCGAACGAATGGCACTTTCTGTTTTAGAATTAGATTCAGATATTGTAAAGTTTTTTGCAGAAAATTTATTAGCTACTAAAACAAAAATTAGAAAATGTTCCATTTGTAATAATTTATCAGAAACAGAAATATGTGAAATATGTTCAGATAAAACACGTGATACAGGAGTTTTATGTATAGTAGAAGAACCTAAAAATTTAATCACTTTTGAAAAAATAGGAGTTTTTAATGGAAAATATCATGTACTTGGTGGTCTAATATCGCCACTTGATAATATTACTCCAGAGGATATAAATATTTCAAATTTGTTGGATAGAGTAAAAAAAGAAAATATTAAAGAAATAATAATCGCTGTTAAACCTAGTATAGAAGGAGAAACAACAGCATTATATATATCAAAAATATTGTCAAAAGAAAATGTTGTTATTACAAAAATAGCCCATGGTGTTCCAATGGGTGCCGATATGGAATATCTCGATTCACTTACTTTGGAATTAGCTTTTGATAATCGTATGAAAATATCAGAATAAAGTTTTAATACTGTCATAATATTTATTGGGTGAATAAAATGTTAAAAAAAATCTTTAAAATATTAAAAAAAATAATTTTAACTTGCTTTTTGTTATATGGATTTAATTTAATTGCATCCCCACTTGGTGTAATAATTCCAATAAATATTATTACAATATTCTTTGTTACATTATTTGATGTTCATGCACTTTGTGGTTTTATTGCTATATTCTTGATAGCTTTTTAATTTTGGAGGTGTGTAGTATGCTTGAAGATTATAAAGAAAAACAACCTATTTTGTATAAAATGATTGTTAATTCGGTAAATAAAAATAAAATATCTCATGCATATTTAATAGAAACAAATTATAATCCTGCTGGATTTAATTTTGCTGTTTCTTTTGCAAAATTTTTGTTGTGCCCATATCATAAATCTAAAATTGAAAATTGCAATAACTGTACACAATGTCAAAGAATAGATGATAATTGCTTTTCAGAATTAAAAGTATTAAAAACCGATACGTTACAAATAAAAAAAGAACAAATCAGTGATCTTCAAAAAGAATTTAGTTTAAAGTCAGTTGAATCTTCAAACAAAGTATATATTATAGAAGAAGCAGAAAAACTAAATGATTCTTCATCAGCAACATTATTAAAGTTTTTAGAAGAACCAGAAGCTAATATAATTGCTATATTGATAACACCAAGTAAAGATTTATTATTAAATACAATATTATCACGTTGTCAAATATTAAAAATGCGTCAAGTAAAGCAGATTAATAATTCGCCTGAAAAAGAATTGTTGGACATGCTATCAATTGAAAATCCAGATGAATTTATAAATGATGAAACAAATATAGAAAAGTTTAATTCAATAAAAAAATTTATAAAAGAAATTTATGATTGTGGAAAAGATACTATATTATATGTAAATAAATATTGGAATAATTTTTTAACAACAAAAGAAGATTACTTATTTGGTTTTAGTTATATGATTGTACTATATAAAAAAATGATAGAACAAAAACTAAAAATTAGTAACTATAGTGATGAAATATTAGATGAAATAATTATTAAAAATAGCATAAATAAATTGTGTAATCAATTAAATATTCTATTGGAATATAAAGAAAAAATAAAATATAATTTAAATTTAAATTTACTTATGGACAAGTTTATTATAGATATGGAGGGTGTAGAATGATAGATGTAGTAGGAATTTCATTTAAAGAAAATGGTCATGTGTATTATTTTTCTCCAAACAATTTAGTATTAAGTGAGAACACACATGTAATAGTTAAAACAGAACATGGAATTCAATATGCATATGTAAAAAAATCAAATTTTAAATTAAATGATAATCAATTAGCTACTCCATTAAAATCTATAATGAGAATTGCAGATCGTGAAGATTTAAAAAAACATACAAAAAATATAAAAGATGCAAAATTAGCATTGAACGAGGCAAGAAAAATTTCAGAAAACCTTAACATGAAAATATATTTAATAGATTCTATGTATACACTTGATAGGGATAAATTATTATTTAGATTTTTATCAGATACAAGGGTTGATTTTAGGGAATTAGCAAAAGAATTGGCTAATAAATATAAAACGAGAATTGAATTAAGACAAATAGGAGCACGTGATAAAGCAAAAGAAATTGGTGGATGTGGTCCATGTGGTAGAAAATTATGTTGCAGTTCATTTTTGAATAATATGGATTCAGTATCAGTTAACATGGCTAAAAATCAAAATGTTTCATTAAATCCAAATAAAATTAACGGTTTATGCGGTAGATTACTTTGTTGTCTTACATATGAAGATGATAATTACAAATCTTGTAAAAAAAATCTGCCATCAGTTGGACAAATTGTTAAGATTCCTGAAGGTCAAGGAAAAGTTATATCAGTTGATATATTAAAACAATCATATAAAGTAAACATTGAGGACAAAGGAATAATAGAGGTAAAAATTTGCAATGAATGTAGTTAATTATTTATTAAAAGAAAAAAATATTAATATTGTTCAAAATCCTAGTATGTTTAATTTTTCACTTGATTCAATTTTATTACCTAATTTTGTAACAATTAATAAAAATATTAAAAATGTTTTAGATATAGGTTGCGGAAATGCACCAATCCCTTTGATACTTTCAACAAAAACTGATGCAAATATAATAGGCGTAGAAATTCAAAAGGATGTATATGATTTAGCTGTTGAATCCGTAAAAATAAATAATTTAGAAAATAAAATAACTATTATTAACGATGATATTAAAGAATATTCAAAAAAATATGATAATGAATATTTTGATGTTATTACTTGCAATCCTCCTTTTTTTAAGGTAAACGAACAATCAAATTTTAAAAAAGATATATATAAAACCTTAGCACGTCATGAGATTAATTTAACATTATCAGATGTATTCAAAATAGCTCGTAAATTACTAAAAAATAATGGAGTAATTGCTATAGTCCATAGACCTGAAAGAATAGTTGAAATATTGGATGAAATGAAAAAAAATAATATAGAACCAAAAAAAATGCAGTTTATTTATCCAAAAAAAGATAAAGACTCTAATATAGTATTAATTGAAGGAAGAAAAAATGGAAATCCAGGTTTAAAAATACTTCCTCCAATATATACTCATATGGATAATGGTGAATATACTGAAGAAATAAAAAAATATTTTATTTAACGGAGGTTATAGTATGTCACAAAAAAGTTATGATAAAAGTCCTACTTTATATTTGGTACCAACACCAATTGGTAATATGGAAGATATAACATTAAGAGCAATAAATATTCTGAAAAATGTAGAAGCAATATTTTCGGAAGATACTCGTGTTACTGCCCAACTGCTAAAAAGTTTAGATATAACAAAAAAACTAATAGCTAATCATAATTTTAATGAAAATGAAAATAAACAAAAACTTAAAAACTACTTAGAACAAGGTTATGATATAGCACTTGTTACTGACAGAGGAACTCCTATTATAAGCGATCCTGGTTTTGTGTTAGCTAAATATGCAATAAATATAGGATATAATGTTGTTGGTTTACCAGGTCCAACTGCTTTAATTCCCGCTCTTATAATGTCTGGTTTATCACCAATGCCATTTTTATTTTATGGCTTTTTAAATAGTAAAGAATCAAAAAGAAAAAAAGAACTAGAAGAATTAAAATATGAAACTCCAACTTTGATTTTTTATGAGGCCCCACATCGAATTCAAAAAACATTATTAGATATGTTAGAGGTGTTGGGAAATCGCGAAATATGTATTTCCCGGGAAATAAGTAAAAAGTTCGAAGAAGTATATAGAGGAACAATAAAAGAATTAATAGAACAAATAGTTGACATTAAGGGTGAAATAGTAATTGTTGTGGATGGTAATAAACAAGGCAAAAACTATGACAATTTAACAATTATTGAACATGTAAATTCGATTGTTGCACTGGGAAATACTTTAAAAGATGCAATAAAAATAGTTTCAAGTGAAAGAAATATTTCTAGAACTGAAGTTTATAATGAATATCATGGAATTAAAAAGTAGGTGAAATAATGAAATTAATTGTAGGCCTTGGAAATCCAGGAAAAGAATACGAAAATACAAGACATAATATTGGTTTTATGGTTTTAGATGATTATGCTAATAAAAAAAATCTGACTTTTTCAAAATCAAAAGATGGTGGATTGTATATAAAAACATGTATAGAAAATGAAGAAGTAATATTATTAAAACCTCAAAAATATATTAATTTATCTGGTGAAGTTGTAATTAAATTTGTAAAATATTACAAAATAAATATTGATGATATTCTTATTATAAATGATGATTTAGACATTGAATTAGGTAAATACAAATTAAAATATAAAGGTAGTAGTGGTGGTCATAATGGGCTTAAAAATATTGAGTTACATTTGGGTACCCAACAATATAAGAGATTAAAAATAGGAATATCTAATAATAAATTATTGGACGCAAAAGATTATGTATTAGGGAAATTGTCATCAGATGAAAAATTAAAACTTCAAACCGTAATTAATATTTCTTCTGAAATAATAGATGACTATCTTCACGTTAACTTTGATAAATTAATGAATAAGTATAACAAATAAGAAAGGAAGAAAAAATATGTCCTTTTTTGCTAAAATTTTTAAATATAATGAAAAAAGTACACAAATACAAGGTTTGAATGATAGTCTTAAAGCACTTTATGTTTATGACTATTTTAATCATGATAAAGATTCAATTCTTGTTGTTACTAATACTCTTTTTGAGGCAAATAAATTTTATCAAGAAATATATTCATATACAAAAGATGTTTTATTGTTTCCAATGGATGATTTTTTGACAAGTGAAGCATTAGCTATATCACCTGACCTAAAAAACACAAGACTTGAGACTTTAAATGAAATACTTGATACAAAAAAAATTGTAGTAACAAATTTAATGGGGTATTTAAGGTTTTTACCACCTAAAGAAATTTATTTATTAAATAAATTAGTTATTAATAAGAATAAAGAATACAATAAAGAATCGTTAGAAAAAAAATTAGTTAATATGGGCTACACTCGTGAAACTTTAGTTGATAAAACGGGTGTTTTTGCGTCTCGTGGATATGTTTTAGATATTTTTCCAATATCTTCTACAAATCCAATTAGAATAGAATTTTTTGGCGATGAAATAGAATCAATAAAAGAGTTTAATGTTGATAATCAATTAACTATAAAACCAATTGAATCTATTGAAATATATCCTAACACAGAATTTTTGATTGATGATGAGAATATAGAATTAACTAAAACATCTCAAAAAAATCTTGTAAAATATTTAACTCCAACAAATATATATAATTTTATCAAACCATCATTCGTTTTTTTTGATAATTATAGTGAAATAAAATCAGCTAATGAAAGTTTAATGAAAGAAATAAATGATTATAATGTTAGTCAAAATATTGCTTCTTCAACTATTTATATGAATGATTTTTATTCTATAAATCCAAACATATATAAAGATTTTATAACATTTGATAATGTAAATTTAGATACACCTGAACTAGCTGAACGATATATATGCGGTGATGTAGAAAATTTTACAGGTTCCATATCAGATATTAAATCTCGCTTGAATAGTTATATAAAATCAAATAAAACAGTTTTAATCTGCTTAGGAGATAGATATAAAATTGACAAATTTCTATTAGAATTTGACCAAGAAGATATAATTTTTACAAATGAGAATAATATTGTGGAAAATAAAATAAATTTGATTATAAAATCAATAAAAACAGGTTTTGAGTATAATAAATATATTTGTATTTCAGAAAATGAACTATATAATAAAAAAACTTCAGATTTTAAATATAAATCAAATTTTAAACTTGGAACAAAAATTAGAGATATAAATAAGTTAAATGTTGGTGATTATATAGTTCATTACTCACATGGAATAGGAAGATATATAGGAATAAAAACACTTGTAAAAAATGGTTTTAAAAAAGATTATTTAGAATTAGAATATAAAGATTCTGATAAACTCTATATTCCTGTTGAAAAAATAGAACTTATAAGTAAGTATTCAACAAACGAAGGAATAGTTCCTAAAATTAATAAGTTAGGTTCAAAAGAATGGCAAAAAACAAAATTACGCGTTAAACAAAAAATTGAATCAATAGCATCCGATTTATTGAAACTTTATGCTGAAAGAGAAGCTTCAAAAGGAATAAAATTTGATAAAGATAATGAAGATCAAATCGAATTTGAAAAGTGTTTTCCATATGATGAAACTCCAGATCAATTAAGAGTAACAGAAGAAATAAAAAAAGATATGGAAAGTAGTAAGGTTATGGATAGATTACTTTGCGGTGATGTAGGGTATGGCAAAACCGAAGTAGCTTTTCGTGCTGCTTATAAAGCAATTATTTCTGGATATCAAGTAGCTTTTTTATGTCCAACTACTATTTTATCAAATCAACACTTTCAAAATGCACTTAACAGGTTTTCATCATTTGCTGTAAATATTAAATTACTTAATAGATTTACTTCTTCAAAAGATGTTGAAAATATAAAAATTGGTTTGGAAAAAGGTAATATTGACTTACTTATTGGTACTCATAGAATTTTAAGTAAAGATATTAATTTTAAGAACTTAGGTTTATTAATAATAGATGAAGAACAAAGATTTGGTGTTAAAGCAAAAGAACAGATAAAAGAATATAAAAATAATATAGATGTTTTAACCTTATCTGCAACGCCAATACCTAGAACATTACAAATGTCTATGTCAGGAATAAGAAGTTTGTCTTTACTTGAAACACCTCCTGTAGATAGATATCCAATTCAAACATATGTAATTGCTGAAAACAAGCAAATTATAAAAGAGTCTATATATAAGGAACTTTCAAGAAATGGTCAGGTATTTATATTGTATAATAACATCGAAGACATGGAAGAGAAAAAGTTAGAAATTCAAAACATTGTACCAGATGCAAAAATTGTGTGTGCGCATGGAAGATTATCTAAAACAGAGCTTGAAAATATAATGATTTCGTTTGTTAACAAAGAATTTGATATATTACTATGTACAACAATAATAGAAACTGGAATAGATATACCAAATGCTAATACATTAATAATATTAGATGCCGATAAATTTGGTTTATCCCAACTATACCAAATAAGAGGAAGAGTTGGAAGAAGCAATAAAATTGCTTATTGTTATTTAATGTACGATAAACACAAAATTTTATCTGAAATAGCTACTAAAAGATTAAAGGTTATTAAAGAATTTACAGAACTTGGTAGTGGTTTTTCAATTGCTGTTAGAGATCTATCAATAAGAGGTGCAGGAGATATCTTAGGTAGTGAACAAGCAGGTTTTATTGATTCTGTTGGTGTAGAATTATTTCTTAACATGTTAAATGAAGAAATATCTAAACAACAAAATAAAGAAGTAAATAAAGATTTAAAAAGGGAAGAATTAATCTCAGAAGTACCACTTTTAGATGTATCAACATCTATTGATGACAAATATGTTTCAGAGGTGCCACTTAAAATAGAAATTCACAAGATGATAAATAGTATAGATTCGCTTGATAATTTAGAAAAAATTAAATTACAAATAGAAGATAGATTTGGAACAGTATCAGATGATATAATAATATATATGTATGAAGAATTATTTGAAAAAAAAGCAAGAAAACTTGGTATAACAAAAATAAATCAAACTAAAAACTTTGTAGAAGTTATTTTACCTCCATTATTAACTCAAAAAATAGATGGAGAAAAACTATTCATGGAAGCAAATTCAATAACTAGAATGTTTAGATTTAGTATGAAAAACAGATCATTAAGTATAATTCTTGATATAGTTAAATTAGAGAATCACTATATATATTATTTAATAAAATTGTGCGATGTTATAAATGACTCAATAAAAAAATAAAAATTGTGAATAAAAAAATTTATAAGAACCAATCTAAAAATGTGAGGTGCTTATGAAATCAACTGGAATAATAAGAAGAATAGATTCTTTGGGTAGAATTGTTATACCTAAAGAAATAAGAAAAAGTTTAAAAATTTTTGAAAATGATATGCTAGAAATATCATTAGATAATAATGTCATTAAATTACAAAAAACTTCAACATTTTCAGATTCATTAAACAATTATGAGGAAATATTTAAATTAGTAAATAAATTATATTCTTGTGATGTTTTCGTATCAGATAAATCAAAAATATTATTATATGTTGGAAAAGATAAGATAAAATATGTAGGTAAAAATATAAGCGATTTTTTACACCAATGTTTAAATACACGTCAAAAACTTTATAAAAATGAGAAATCTACCTTTCAAATTACCAATGATTTATCTAATTCAGAAACTGTAAATAATTATTTAATAATTCCTATAATTAGTTCAGGTGATACATATGGAACATTAGGATTTATAAATTATAATAGCTTTGAAAATATAATAAATGTAGGTAATATTATCGAAAAAACATTACATTTTGAATTAAAAGAAATATAGGTTATAGTATATGAAATATAATCTATATTTTTTCTTTTTTTTATGTCAAAAAATGTCTAAAAAACAAGAATACGTGTAAAATGTTGTAAATTGTCGTTTTAAATTTCAATAATGATATTGTTTAAAGGTATTAATTATGGTATATTTGAAATGTTTTTAATAGAGAGGACTGTCTAAATTGGAACACTGCAATTATGTGAAGTATGTTGTACCAATATTTTTGATATTTCTGTTTCTTCTAATTAGAAATATAATTATTAATTTTAATTACATAGATTTAATGTATTTATTTACGATAATTTGTTTCTCAATTAGGTATCAATTTATAAGAAAAAAATAGAAAATTATATCTTTACGTGATATAATTTTTTTTGGTGATATAATATGATGATTGATACTCATTGTCATTTAGAAAAAAAAGATTATGACAACCTTGATGAAGTAATAAAAAAAATGGATGACAATATAATTATAACAAGTGGTGTGGATAAACAAACCAATATAGAATGTATTAATCTTAGTGAAAAATATAAAAATGTATTTTGTACAATTGGTATTCACCCAGAATATGCAAATGAATCTGATGAACAATTAAACGAAATGTTAAAACATATAGAAAATAATATTAATAATAAAAGAGTTGTTGGAATAGGTGAAATAGGATTAGACTTTCATTATGATGGCTATAACAAAGAAAAACAAAAAAAATTATTTATTTCTCAACTAGAACTTGCACGTAAATATAATAAAACTGTTGTAATTCATAGTAGGGATTCAATTGCAGAAACATATGAAATACTAAAACAATTTAAAGATTTAAAAAAAGTTATACATTGTTATAGTTCCAGCTTAGAAATGGCTTTAGAATTTATAAAAATAAATTGTGTTTTTGGAATAGGTGGTGTTTTAACCTTTAAAAATTCTCATAAATTAGTTGATGTTGTTAAAAATATAGATTTAAAATATTTTTTATTAGAAACTGATAGTCCTTATTTGACTCCAGAGCCATATAGAGGAACAAAAAATGAACCATATAATATTATATATGTAGCAAAAAAAATTTCTGAAATTAAAAATATTTCTTTAGATAGTGTTTTAAAACAAACAACAAATAATGCAGTAAGCGAATTTGATTTGACTTTGAATTTATGATATGATTATTGTAGTTTAAGAAAATCAAGAGGTGAATAAATGAGTTTATGTCTTTTAAAGATAGTTAAAGAATGGATTGCTATACTTTTTGTTGCACTAAGTTCATTGTTTGGTTCTGATGTTAGTAGTGATAAAATAGAAGTTGCTTACAACATTGAAAATATAAATATGATAACATCTGCAGAAGCAGTAGATTATAAAACAAAAAAAATATATAATGACAAGATTTCAAGTGATACGAAAAACGTATTAACTGAGGGTGAAGTTGGTATTATATATGATGTAGAAGGCGAAAAAGTAACTCTTAGAGAACCAGTTACAGAAGTTGTGGAAATTGGAACAGGTGCAAAAGATAATTATAGTGGTGAAATTACTGGATATGGCGCAGACTGCGTTGGTTGTTCTGGTAATGTTAGCTGCAAAACACCCGATGGAGTTCATAATTTAAGTGATAGTGAGTATTATAATGACTCACAATACGGGAATTTAAGAATAGTTGCAGCAGATAATTCATTGTTTAAATGTGGAACTGTAATGGATGTTACTAAGTCAGATGGAACATCTATTAGAGCAATTGTACTTGATACTGGATCAGCACTTAGAAGTGCATGGCGAAATGATGGAAAAATCGTTGTGGATGTAGCTTTTAAAACCCAATCAGATCCAGAACTACATAATATAACTGATAGAAGTGGAAATGTTAAATTTTCAGTAAAAAGATGGGGTTGGTAATTAGGTCACTTTTACATTAAAGTGATTTTTTTTCTTGCGTATTAATTTTTCTTGTTTTATAATCATATAAAGAGGTGAGATAATGGAATATTCCCCTAAAAAAATGTCTGATAATTTATCATCTAATGGGTTCAATTTTAAAAAAAAGTATGGACAAAATTTTATAGTAGATGAAAATATAATCAATTCTATAATAGATAAATCACATATAGACAATGAAACTTTAGTAATTGAAATAGGTCCAGGAGCTGGTTCATTAACTGATAAATTAACACAAAAAGCAAAATATGTTTTATGTTATGAAATAGATGAAAAACTAAAACCAATCCTTGAAAAAAACATATTTAAAAAAAATAATTTAGAAATAATTTTTAAAGATTTTTTAGAATCAAATGTAAAAGAAGATATAAAAAAATACAATTATGAAAAATTGTATGTTATTGCTAATTTACCTTATTATATAACAACGCCAATAATAATCAAGCTTATAGAAGACGATTTAAATGTAGATAAAATAGTTGTAATGGTACAAAAAGAAGTTGGTGATAGATTTAAAGCAACTCCTGGTAGTAAGGATTATAGTTCACTTTCTGTTTTTTTAGGATATTATTATAATATTAAAAAACTTATGGATGTTAGTAGAAATGTATTTATTCCAAAACCAAACGTTGATAGCATAGTTGTTGAATTTTCTAAAAAAAATAGTTTATTATATTTAAAGGATACACAAACTTTTTATAAATTAATTCGTGATAGTTTTAAACAAAAAAGAAAAACTTTGAAAAATAATTTAAAAGATTATAATTTAATAAAAATTGAAGAAACTTTAAAAAAATATAATTTTGATTTAACTGTTCGCGCTGAACAATTACCAATAGAAGTTTTTATTGATATTTCAAATTCACTATAAAAAAAGACATTATAAGACAAATTAAAGTTTTATAATGTTTTTTGGTGATATTATGCAAATTATAACAAAGGTATTATGGTTTTTTGCGACATTAATTATTTTAACATCTAGTATATATTTCACTTATAAACTAAAAGGAATCCAATTTAATTTTAAGTCCATGTTTAAATCAATTGGTTCAAATAGTAAAACAAGTGGTATATCAAATTTTCAAACATTAATGCTAACACTTGCAGGAAGAATAGGAGTAGGTAGTGTTGCAGGTGTTTCACTTGCTATATATACAGGTGGAATAGGAACAATTTTTTGGCTTATAGTAACAGTATTTTTATGTGCACCAAATACATTTTGTGAAACTATATTAGGTGGTATATATAAAGAACAAGATGTTAATTTTCAGTATAAAGGTGGTCCTAGTTATTATATAAAGAAAGGATTAAAAAATAAAACGCTTGGAAATATGTATGCAATATTAATAATTGTAGGTTATGTTGGATTTTTTTGTGGAATACAATCTAATACAATAACAAGAAGTTTAGTAAATACTAACATAAATGTTTTTTTTATAGCTACCGTTCTTTCAATAATAACGTTTATAATAATATATGGAGGATTAAAGCAAATTACTAAGTTTTCAACTGTGATAGTACCTATAATGACAATTATATATATTTTATTTGCTTTTATAGTCTTAATTTTAAATATTAATAAAATTCCTCAAATATTTATAGAAATTATAAAAGATGCTTTTAACTTTAAATCTTTTTTTGCAGGTTTTATATCAGGATTTTTAATTGGCATACAAAGGGGAATTTTTTCAAACGAATCTGGTATTGGAACAGGAAGTATAGTATCATCTACAAGTTGTAGTACGGATATAGTTAAACAAGGATATATTCAAATGCTTGGAATATATATAACTACGTTTTTAATATGCATATCAACAGCTATAATAGTTTTAACTAGTAACTATCAAGATTTAAATTATATTGATATGAATGGTATAGAAATGACTAAAAATGCTTTTTTGTACCATTTTGGTTCTTTAGGTGATATTGTATTAACTTTATCAATAATTTTATTTTCATTTTCAACAATAGTTACAGCTTATTATTATGGTGAATCTTGTTTAAAATATTTTGGTAATGTAAATAGTATAAAAATCTTTTTACTTAAATTAGCGACTGTACTCATAGTATTTGTTGGTTGCATTGCTTCTTCATATTACTTATGGTCTTTAGTAGATATAATAGTTGCTCTACTTATTCTAATAAATGTTTATGCAATAATAAAATTAAGAAAAGAAATCTTAGTTTATGTTAATAAAAACAACTAAATGTGCTAAAATATAGTTGGTGATTTGAAATGGTTACAAAAAATTGGGACAATGTACTTAAAGATGAATATAATAAAGATTATTTTAAAAGACTTAGAAGTTTTTTAAAAAAAGAATATTCTACAAAAATTTGTTATCCTAAAAAAGAGGAAATTTTTAATGCACTTAAGTATACTAATTATGAGGATGTGAAAGTAGTTATATTAGGGCAAGATCCATATCATGGTGAAAATGAAGCACATGGTTTTTGTTTTTCCGTGAGAAGTACGGTTAAAAGACCACCATCATTAAATAATATTCTTAAAGAGTTATATGATGATTTAAAAATAGTTAGAAAGGAAAATGAATTAACTAGTTGGGCAGAGCAGGGAGTATTATTGTTAAACAGTGTATTAACTGTAGTAAAAGACACCCCTCTTTCACATAGAGGAATAGGTTGGGAAGAATTTACAGATTCAATTATAAAAAAAATAAATGAAAAAGATTCAACAGTCGTTTATATTCTTTGGGGAAGTTACGCTAGAAGTAAAAAGTATTTAATAACTAATCCTAAACATTATGTAATAGAATCAGCGCATCCATCACCTTTATCTGCAAACAAAGGATTTTTTGGAAGTAAACCATTTTCAAGGACAAATGAAATATTAATTAAAAATAATATGAAACCTATTAATTGGTAGGTAGTAGTTAGGAGCAATATATGGAAGAAGCATATTTAGAAATTTTAGAAAAGTTTAAGAATTTTAATGGTGAAAATATAATAGTTGCTGTATCAGGTGGTGCAGATTCTATTAGTTTATTACATTTGATGATAAGGGCAAAAGAAACCTTAAATTTAAATGTTGTTTGTGCACATGTTAATCATAATGTTAGAAAAGAAAGTGAGCAAGAAAAAATATTTGTAAAGGATTTTTGCGATAAAAATGGAGTCATTTTTGAATATATGAAAATAGAAAATTATGGGGATGATAATTTTCATAATGAAGCTAGAACAAAAAGATATGATTATTTTGAAAAATTAATTGAAAAATATAATTCAAAATATTTATTAACAGCTCATCATGGTGATGATTTAATAGAAACTATACTTATGCGTATTGTAAGGGGTGCATCATTTAAGGGATATAGTGGATTTTCAAAAGAAGTAGATAAAGGTTCATACAAAATATTTAGACCACTTATTACAGTTACAAAAGATGATATATATTCTTATGTAGAAAAAAATAATTTAAAATATGTTGTAGACCAATCAAATTTTAAAGATGTATATACAAGAAATAGATATAGAAAATATGTATTACCTATGTTAAAAAATGAGGATAAAAATGTGCATCATAAGTTTTACAAATTTAGTAAATCTATTTTAGAATATAATGACTACATAGAAAAACAAGCTAAAAAGATTTTTGATGAAATAGTTAATAACAATAAAGTAAATATAGAAAAATTTTTGAAACTTGATAAAGTTATTTCAGAAAAAATAATTTATATGTTATTAGAAAACCAATATCAAGATGATCTAATGCTTATAACAGATAAACATGTTGAATTAATCAACAATTTAATAAAATCAACTAAATCTAATTCATATATATTTTTGCCCAACAATTTGAAGGGAATAAAATCATATAATGAATTTTACATAGAAAAAATAAAAGAAGAAAAAGATTCTTATGAAATAGAAATAAGTGAAAATGTAATTTTACCTAATGGTAAAACTATAGAGGTTATAGATTCATCAGAAATTGATGATAATAATATATGCCGATTAAACTATAAAGATATATGTATGCCGCTTCATGTAAGAAATAGAAAAAATGGCGATAAAATTAGTGTAAAAGGAATGTTAGGCACAAAGAAAATAAAAGATATATTTATAGATTCAAAAATCCATTCATCAGAAAGAGATTTATGGCCAATTGTTGTAGATTCAACAGGAAAAATAGTTTGGATACCAGGACTTAAAAAATCTAAATTTAATAGTAAAAAAGACGAAAAGTGTGATATAATACTAAGGTATTATTAGAAAGGAAGAGATTTGTGAATAAAAAAGCAGTTAAAAAGGGTATATTACCATACTTATTCTTATTTTTAGTAATGCTAGGAATTTTATATTTTTTTAATATAGCAAATCAAAAAGTTAATGTAATTGATTATCAACAATTTTTAGCATCTGCATCAGAAAATAAAATAAAAGAAATTGTAGTAGTTCCATATACACGTTCAAGTTTATATCAAATAGAAGGAACTATGGAAGGTTACGCTGAAAATGAAACATTTGTATTAAAAATGCCATTAGCAGAGGAAGTAATAACAGAATTACTTAACCTTCAAAAACAATATAATTTTAAACTAGATACAATAGCTGATCCAGGGTCAAATACAATATTATTGTTTGTTGTAAATATTTTACCAACAGTTATATTAATAGGTTTTGCGTTCTTCTTCATTTCAAAACAAATGGGTGGAGCAAATAAATCTATGGATTTTGGAAAAAGTAGAGCTCATTTAAGTGAAAATAACAAAAAAGTTACTTTCAAACAAGTAGCTGGATTAACAGAAGAAAAACAAGAAGTAGCTGAATTAATAGACTTTTTAAAAAGCCCAGCAAAATTTCAAAAAATGGGTGCAAGAATTCCTAAAGGAGTATTATTAGTAGGTCCTCCAGGAACAGGAAAAACTTTACTTGCTCGTGCAGTAGCAGGAGAAGCAAACGTACCATTCTTTTATATAAGTGGTTCAGAATTTGTAGAACTATTCGTAGGAGTAGGTGCTAGTAGAGTAAGAGATATGTTTAAACAAGCAAAACAAAGTGCACCATGCTTAATATTTATAGATGAAATTGATGCTGTAGGTAGACAAAGAGGAGCAGGTCTTGGTGGAGGACATGATGAAAGAGAACAAACATTAAACCAACTTTTAACAGAAATGGATGGATTTGGAGCTAATGAGGGTATCATTATAATAGCTGCAACAAACAGACCAGACGTTTTAGACCCAGCACTTCTTAGACCAGGACGTTTTGATAGACAAGTCCAAGTTAATTTACCAGATGCAAAAGGTAGAGAAGAAATTTTAAAAGTTCATGCTGAAAATAAAATATTTTCAAAAAATGTTAATCTAGAAAATATAGCTTCAAGAACAGTAGGATTTAGTGGAGCAGACCTAGAAAACTTATTAAATGAAGCAGCTTTATTAACAGTTAGAAGAAATAAAAAATGTATAACTATGGCTGAATTAGATGAGGCTCAAGATAGAGTTTTAATGGGTCCAGCTAAAGTTTCTAAAAAATATACTGAAAATGATAAAAAATTAGTAGCATATCACGAATCAGGACATGCAGTTTTAGGAATAAAATTAGATGGTGCTAATGATGTTCAAAAAATCACTATTATTCCTAGAGGTTATGCAGGCGGTTACACTATGATGCAACCAAAAGAAGAAAGATTTACATCTACTAGAAAAGAACTAATTGAAAGAATTACAGGATTGCTAGGTGGACGTGTAGCAGAAGAATTAGTGTTTGGTGAAATAACAACAGGAGCACATAATGACTTTCAACAAGCAACAAAAATTGCACGTGCAATGGTAACAGAATATGGTATGAGTAGTTTAGGTCCAATTCAATTAGAAAGTAATGATGAAGGTAGTGTTTTCTTAGGAAGAGATTATAATAAAATAAGAAACTTCTCATCTCAGGTAGCATATGAAATAGATCAAGAAATGAGAAAAATAATAGATGAATGTTATAAAAATGCAGTTAAAATAATAAAAGAAAATAGAAAATTATTAGATTTAATTGCAGAAGTTTTAATAGAAAGAGAAACTATTACTAAAGAACAAATTGATTATTTAGTTGAAAATGGATGTATGCCTGATGAAGATGATGAAAAAGATTATAGTGAGTTTAAAACAGCTTCACTAAACGATTTAACTTTATCTGAATTAAAAGATCTAGCAAAAGAAAAGGGAATAAAAGGCTATTCCAAAATGACAAAAGAAGAATTATTAAATGAATTAGATAAATAAGGAAATTATATTTCCTTTTTTTAATGAAAATGGTACAATATAATTACACAGTTATAAAGAATAAGAAGAAAGGGTTAATTTTCGAAATATTATTTATATAAAGTATTAAATATAGAGAAGTATAATGAGATGGTGATAAAATGGGTAAAATTATAGCATTGGTAAATCAAAAAGGTGGAGTAGGAAAAACTACATCTAGTATAAATTTGGCGGCTTCACTTGGAGTGCTAAAAAGACGTGTTTTATTAGTTGATTTAGATCCACAAGGAAATGCTAGTACAGGAATAGGTATAGATAAATCAACAATAAAGAAAAGTATTTATGATTTACTTTTAGATAATGCTGAATTATCCGAAGCAATAATAAAGACTAAATTTAAAAATTTATATGTAATACCTGCAACAATCAATTTAGCTGGTGCAGATATAGAATTGATGGAAAAAAGCAGATATGAACCTGGTTTTTCTAAGGGAGGACAGTTAAAAAAATATCTTAGTCAAGCAAAAGAAATGTTTGATTATATAATAATAGATTGTCCACCAAGTTTGGGAATTCTTACAACGAATGCTTTGACTGCAGCAGATTCAGTAATAATACCAGTACAATGTGAATTTTTCGCACTAGAAGGTATAATGCAATTAATTAATACCATAATGCTTGCTCAAAAAAATCTAAACCCTACTTTAGATATAGAGGGAGTATTGCTTACAATGCTTGATAATAGAACAAATTTAGGATTAGAAGTAGTTGAAGATATTAAAAGTTATTTTAAAGAAAGAGTATATGATACTATAATTCCAAGACTTGTAAGATTATCAGAAGCACCAAGCCATGGTAAACCTATTATAGCGTATGACCCACATAGTAGAGGAACAGAAGCTTATTTAAATTTAGCCAAAGAGGTGATTGAAAGAAATGGAAACTAAAAAAAGAGCACTAGGTCGAGGCCTAGAAGAATTATTTAATAATGAGAATTTAGATTTACAAAGTATGGAAACCAAAATATATGAAAGTGCAACTAATGAAGAAGTTGTAGAAATACCATTAGAAGAATTACGACCAAATCCATATCAACCAAGAAAGGTTTTTGATGAAGAAGCCTTACAAGATTTAGCTGATTCAATAAAAGAACATGGTGTTTTTCAACCAATAATAATTAAAAAAAGTATTAAAGGTTATGAAATAATAGCTGGAGAAAGAAGATATAGAGCTTCTAAAATAGCTGGTTTAACTAAAATCCCTGCAATTATCAGAAATTTTACTGATGAACAAATGATGGAGATTGCTTTATTAGAGAATTTGCAACGTGAAAATTTAAATGCAATAGAAGAAGCAATAGCTTATAAAAAAATGATTCAAAATTTAGGAATTACACAAGAAGAACTTGCAAAAAAAGTAGGTAAAAGTAGAAGTCATGTTACTAATATAATTGGTCTACTTCGTTTACCACAAGAAGTTCAACAATTGGTAGCAGATTCAAAAATAACAATGGGACATGCAAGAGCTTTAAGTAAATTAGAATCAGAAGAAGAAATGAAAGCCTTAGCTAATAAAATAATAGATGAACATTTGCCAGTTAGACAAACAGAAGAGGATTTAAGCTCTGATAAAATTGAAAAAAAAGTAAAAATTAGTCGTGTAAATAATAATTCAAATACTCGCGAGTTTAAATATGTAGAAGACTTACTACGTGATAAATTAGATACAAAAGTAAGAATAAAAGAAAAAAAAATAGAAATATCTTTTACAAACGTAGCTGATTTAAATAGAATTCTAGAAGTATTAAATGTTAAGGAGTAATATATGAAAATTTTAGAATCTATACTTATTAAAGAGGTTATTTATCCAATACTAATAATTTTGTTTTCTATATTAATATATTTATTATTAAAAAATTTTACTAAAAAAATATTTGGTGTGAAAGTGAAAAAAGTAGATATTAAAAGAAAAAATACTGCGTATAGTATAATTATTAATTTAGAAAAATATTTTATCATTGTAGTAGCTTTTTTAATGATATTAAATGTTTTTGGAGTAGATACGATGACATTGGTTACTTCACTTGGAATAGTAGGGTTAGCAGCAGGTCTAGCAGTTCAAGATACGTTAAAAGATTTTATTTCAGGTGTATCAATTGTATTTGAAAATAAATATAGCGTTGGAGATAATGTAACAATAGGTGACTTTAGAGGTGACGTTATAGAACTTGGAATGAAAACAACAAAGATTAGAGCTTATACAGGAGAAGTACTTATAATTCCAAATCATTTGGTAGAAAAAGTAATAAATCATAGTATGTCTAAATCTGTTGCTATTGTGGATATAGATGTGTCATATGATTCCAATCTTGAAAAAGTAGAAAAAGTATTAGAAGAATTATGCAAAAATTTAACAAAAGAACTAAATGGTTTAAAAGGTGAAGTTCAGTTACTTGGAATAAATGAACTAGCTTCTTCTTCTATCAAATATAGAATAATAGCAGATACAGTTCCTCTTAAGAATTACGAAATAGAAAGAAAAATTAAAAAGGAACTAAAAATAATATTAGATCAAAACAAAATAGAAATTCCATATAATCAGGTGGTGATCCATAGTGCAAAATGAGTATAAGTTAGGCACGATTGTAGAAATGAAAAAACAACATCCTTGTGGTTCAAAAAATTTTTCTATTATAAGGTTAGGTGCAGATATAAAAATAAAATGTGTAGAATGTGGAAGAATAATCATGCTTCCAAGAATAGATTTTAATAAAAAAATCAAAAAAATTATTACCTATTAGGAGGTATTATGAAAAAACGAAAAAATAAAAAACAAAAGTATATAGGAATAATAACTTCATTATTAATTATTACTTTTGTAATTATGATATTAAGTTTAATATTTAATATAATAGGAATAAATGGTCAAAAAACTGCAATAAACAATGGTTTATTAGAATCATCCTTAATAACAGTAAATAACATCTTTACTAAAGACGGAATAAGGTTTTTATTAAATAATGTTACCTCAAATTTAGATTATTTAAAACCATTAATTATATTAATAATGTCAGTTATGTGTACAAGCATATTGGAATCCAGCGGACTTTTAAGCCATATCTTTTCTAAGTTTGGTAAGTTAAAAACTCCAATTATTACATTTGCTACAGTATTAATATCAATAATATTTACATTCTTTGGAGAGTATAGTTATTTATTTTTATTTCCTCTTGTTGCTTCTATATATAGAGTTATGGACAGAAGCTCTGTAGTTGGAATAATTACAGTTTTTTTAGGAATTACTTTAGGTTATGGTTTTGGAATATTCATGAATTATGATCAATATTCATTAGGACTTTTGACTGAACAAGCTGCTATACTTGATGTAGATCCATCATATAAATTTAGTATATTTTCTACTAACTATATAATGGTTATAGGAACTGCATTATTAGTATTTGTACTAACAATTTTTATTGAAAAAAATATTATGCCTAAATATAAAAAAATTGAAAAGTTAGAAAATCAGTATAATTATTCAAAGAAGGGATTAATAATTTCTGGAATATTATTTATATTTCTTTTCGTTACTTTAATAATTTGTTCTTTACCACAAAGTTTTTTATTAGATGATTCTAGTTCAAACTATATAGCTAAATTATTTGGTAATAATTCAGTAATGAAAGAGGGTTTAATTTATATATTATTACTTTTCTTAATGCTTATAGGTACAATATATGGTAAAATTACTAAAAACTTTAAGGACGATGTTAAAGCTAATATAGGACTTAGTAAGAATTTTGATAATTTTGGTTATATATTTGTAATTATGTTTTTTTCAGTACAATTAATTTCAATATTAAATTATACAAATATAGGAACTATATTAATAACTGGTTTAACAAATTTATTAAGTTTTATGGATTTTTCAGGATTATTTTTAATAGTAACTTTCATAATAGTTACTATAATTACAACAGTATTCGTTCCAAGTTTAATAGATAAATGGGTTCTTATGTCACCAATCATAGTACCATTATTTATGAGAGCCAATATAACACCAGGTTTTTGTCAATTTTTATATGTAACATCAAATTCTATAGGAAGAAGTATAACACCATTTTTTATATATTTTTTGATAATGATTGGGTTTATTCAAAAATATGAAAGTGAAGATGTAAATACTACTATAGGAAGCACTTTAAAATTAATATTGACAACTATATTATGGACAGTAGGTATAATGCTTGTTTTCATATTATTGTGGTATATTTCAGGATTGCCTGTTGGAATAGGAGGCTATCCAACTCTATAGAAAGGAAGATTTAAATGAGTTTAACAGCAGGAATAGTGGGGTTGCCTAATGTGGGAAAATCAACTTTATTTAATGCAATTACTAAAAAAAATATTTTAGCTGCAAATTACCCTTTTGCTACTATAGATCCAAATGTAGGAGTAGTTACAGTACCAGATGAACGTTTAGAATTTCTTGAAAATTTATATATTCCAAATAGCCTAGTACCTACAACTTTTGAATTTACAGATATAGCAGGTTTAGTAAAAGGTGCATCAAAAGGAGAAGGACTAGGAAATAAATTTTTATCTCACATAAGAGAAGTAGATGCTATAGTAGAAGTGGTTAGATGTTTTGAAGATAAAAACATTATACATGTAGAATCAAATATAGATCCAATAAGAGATATAGAAATTATAAATGTTGAATTATTGCTTGCTGATTTAGAAGTTATAGATAATAGAATAAATAAAATAGGTAAAAAAGCTATTCTTTCAAATGATAAATTAGTAAAAAAGGAAGCTGAATTGTTAAATAGAATTAAAGAGTCACTTGAACAAAATATTCCAATCAGAAAAATAAATTTTGAAGAAGAAGAATATAAAATGATTAAACATTTTAATTTAATAACAGCTAAACCTATTATATATATGGCAAATGTAAGCGAAGAAGATATACAAAATGGAAATGAATATGTTGAAAAAGTAAAAGAATATGCTAAAGCAGAAAATGCACAAGTTATTACAGTATGTGCAAAGATAGAATCCGAATTAAGTGAACTTAATGATGAAGATAAGTTAGAATTTTTAAAAGATCTTGGTATAGAAGAGAGTGGATTAAATAAATTAATTAAAGCTACCTATGATTTATTAGGTCTTGCTACATATTTTACAGCAGGAAGTGATGAAGTAAGAGCATGGACTTTTAAAAAAGGAATGAAAGCTCCACAATGCGCAGGAATAATACATACCGATTTCGAAAAAGGATTCATAAAAGCAGAAGTTATGAGTTATGATGATTTAAAATTATATGGAAATGATAAAGCTGTAAAAGAAGCAGGAAAACTTAGACTTGAAGGCAAAGATTATATAATGCAAGATGGAGATATATGCTTTTTTAGATTTAATGTATAATATTTATACATTTTTTCTTTTTTTTTTAATAAACATTAAATAAGGTTTACAAATTTAAATCTATTTGATATAATCAATTGCGAGTATTAATTTACTCCTTGCTCATAAGAGCCTAGTGAGACCATAAGGAGGTGTAGAAAATGAAAAACTATGAAATCATGTTTATCGTTCGTCCTACATTATCAGAAGATGAAATAAAAAAAGTAGCTTCTTCTTTTGAAAAAGTGTTAAAGGATAACGGTGCAAGTGAAATAAAAGTTGAAGAAATGGGACAAAGAGAATTAGCTTATGAAATCAAAGACTTTAAAAGTGGTTACTATTATGTAATGACTTGTATAGCAAATGATGATAAAGCTATTAAGGAATTTGACCGTTTAGCTTTAATAAGCAATGACATTGTTCGTCATTTAATAACTAAACTTGAAAAATAAGAAAGAGGCAAATAAATGAATCGTGTAATGTTGATTGGAAGATTAACTGCAAAACCTGAATTAAGATATACTGGATCAAATTTACCATTTGCTCGTTTTTCAGTAGCAGTAAATAGAACTTTTAATAACGCCCAAGGGCAAAGAGAAACTGACTTTATTAATGTTGTTGTTTGGAGAAAACAAGCTGAAAATGTTTGTAATTTTTTAAACAAAGGTAGTTTAGTTTCTGTTGAAGGAAGATTACAAACAGGAAGTTATGATGATAAAGATGGAAACAAAAGATATACAATGGATGTAGTTGCTGATTCTGTTCAATTTTTGGAAAGTAAATCTCAATCTCAAAATAGAGAACAAGGGTCTGAAATGACTCCATATGATTATCAAAATGAAACACCAAATGTAGATGTTGATAACGATCCATTTGCTGATTTTGGTGACAGCGTTTCTATTGATGAAAACTTCTTAGACTAAAAGGAGGAAATAAAAATGGCTGAATTTTATAGAAAAAAGAAAAAAATATGTCAAATGTGTTCTGGAAAAGATGTTGACTATAAAAATGTAGATGTTGTTAAAAAATATGTAAGCAATGATAAAGGTAAAATTTTACCTAGACGTATGACAGGTGCTTGCGCTAAACATCAAAGACATATAGCTGGCGAAGTTAAAAAAGCACGTTTTATGGCTTTATTACCATTTGTAAAATAATCATTAATTTGATTATTTTTTTTTATAATATGTGTTTTTTAGTTCATAATATATATGACATAAAAAATATACAAAAATTTACAATTTGTGCTTTTTTTAACCTAAAAATGTTGAAATAGGGAAAAATGTATATTATAATTATTTTTAGAATAGGGTGGTAGATATGATAGAAAGTATTAATAAGTTTAAGGGAATATTATTATTTCCAGTTTTATGTTTTACGTTTTTTATGTGTGGAACTGTAAGTGCGAAAAATATTTCTACAGTTTCAACTGAATACAAAGGTGCATTAACAGTAATACCAAATGTTTATGTGCAACATCAATTTGTTAATGTCACTTATGATGATAGCAGCACTTCTAGATATGCCGCTTATTGTTTTGAAAGTAATAAACTTGAGTATCAAAGTACAACAAATTTGCATTTAACAAAAAATATAACTGATGTAGGATATTTTTATATTTCAGAACATGGATATCAAACTAATCATGCAGCAACATTCTCTGGTGCAACAGGAACTGAAACAACTGATTATTATATTACTCAAATGGCATTATGGTGGTATCAAGATTTAGTCAATGGCGTACCTGATAGTTCAGATGGATCACTTGAAGCATTGTTTAAAAATGGAACTTATTCTGGTGACAGTAAAACTATACATGATGCAATAAAAAGCTTTGCTTATGCAGCAAAAAGTTATCATGATACAGGAAAAACTATTGACACATCTTTAGCAACAATAAGTTTATCAAGTAATCCTTCAAGTAAAATGATGACATATGATAGTACTAATAAATTATTTTCTGCAAGTGTAACTGCTACAACAAATGGAACTTTTAATGGCTTTACATATGATAATATTATAGGATTTGGCAGTTATAATAAAACTGTGAATGGAAAAACAACAACTATAGAGATTCCAAAAGATAATATTAATGGCATGACAGGAAAAATTACAGTTAAAGCAACCGCATCAAAGAACATTAGTAAATTATATTTGTATGGAAGTGATGATACATCACGTCAAAATTTATTTATAACATCAGTAACTCCATCTACTGCAAGTAGCGAGATTACTTTGAATCTTGCTAGAACTGCTCTTAGAATCAAAAAAGTAGATGAAAATGGTAATGGAGTAGCAGGAGCAAAGTTAAAACTACTATATAATGGCTCATTGATAGAAAGCTGGACATCAACAACTGGTGAAAAAGAATTTTGGGATATTCCTGAAGGAAATTTAACATTAGTAGAAGAAACTGCCCCAGCTGGATTTATAAAGGCTTCTAATAAAACTATTAAAATTGTTCGTAATGGAACAATGCAAACAGAAAATATGGTAAATAAGAAAACTAAAATACAAGTATTAAAAACAGATGAAAAAGGTAATTCAATAGCAGGAGCTAAAATGAAATTAACTGATTCAGCGGGTAATGTTCATACTTGGACAACTACAATTAAGGCTTATGCGTTATCAGGTGTTGCAATAGGTAAATGTACAATAGAAGAAATCGAAGCACCATCTGGGTATGTATTAGATACTAAAAAACAAATCTGTGAAATTAAAAATGTTGAAACAGTTCAAACTTTTACTTTTAAGAATACAAAGAATCAAGTTGAAATTAGTAAACAAGATGCTACTACTGGAAAAGAGTTACCTGGTGCAACATTAGTTTTAAAAACAGCTGCTGGAAAAGAAATAGATAAATGGGTATCTTCAGATAAGCCACATGTAATAACTGGTCTAGCAAAAGGAATGTATGTTTTAGAAGAAACAATAGCTCCAGAAGGATATATTAAATCAACTGAAAAAGTTATGTTTCAAATAAATGAAAAAGGACTTGTGGAAGATAAAGTAGTAATGAAAAATCAACCTACAAAAATAATAGTATCAAAGAAAGATTCAAAAGATAAAAAAACATTACTTGAAGGTGCAAAATTACAATTAAAAAATTCAAAAGGTGAAGTAATAGCCACTTGGACTACTACAAAAGAAGCTTATACAATAGAAAAATTAGTAGTTGGTGAAACTTACACTTTGGAAGAACTAGTAGCGCCTACTGGTTATGATAAAGCAAAACCAGTAACATTTAAGGTAGAAGAAAAAGAATCTCAAGAAATTGTTATGTATGATTCATTAACAGTAATTGATGTTCCAGATACAGGAAGTTTTACATCAATTATGATATATATAATAGGTGGATTATTAATAACAGCAGGTATTGTTGGAACAGTATTATATGTTAACAACATAAAAAAACGTAGAAGTGTGTAATATTGAATAAAATAGGAATCGCTTTCCTTGTATCTATAACTTTTATTGGTTTAACATTGATACTAATTCCATATAAAAATCAAAAAAAAAATATTGCTTTTCAAAAAATGTCACTTGAAATAGTGGATAATGAATCAAAAGAACAAATAAATATGATAGGTAATTATGAAACAGATGAAGAAGTGAAACAAGAGGAACAAAAAGAAGAACAACAAAAAGATCAAATTGATTCTTCTAATACAATCCAAACTAAACCTACACAAACAGAAACAATTACTGAAAAATATATTGGAACTTTAAGAATACCTAAAATATCCTTAGAAAAAGGTTTTTATGACAAAAATTCAAAATATAATACTGTTAATAAAAATGTTATGATAATTAAACAATCTAATTACCCTGATGAAAATCTTGGCAATGTTATATTGGCTGCTCATAATGGCAGTTCATATAGATCTTATTTTAAAAGATTAAGTGAATTAAGCATTGATGATGTTGCATATATAAATTATAAAAATGTTGAATATAAGTACAAACTTGTTAATACATATACCCAACCAAAAACTGGTAATTTAATAATATATAGAAATAATGATAAATCGACATTAACGTTGATTACTTGTACTAAAAATTCAAAAACTACTCAAACAATATATATTTTTGAGAGAGTATAAATAGAAGGTGTTTAAAATGGAAGAAACTAATTTTTTGCAAAATATATACTCAATATTAGTTTTAATATTTACAACACCTTTTTATTTAGAAATGTTTATTTTCTTTGCAGCATCACTTTTTATGATGATAATTTTTATGATAAAAAGGGATAAAAAGGTTAGAAAAATTTTATTCATTATATATTTAACATTGATTATACTTTTATTTGGATATTATGGAAAATTTTTATTATATTTATTTGATAAGATAGTAGATTTAATATTTAGTATTGTTTATTTTCCTAACGTAGTAATATATTTTTTGATATTAATTATTGTCAATATAAATGCTATATTTAGTATATTTAATACTTATTCAAAAATAAAATTTTTAAGTCAAAGGGAAGTACTTGCTATAAATATTATTAATTTATTCTGTTTTTGTTTGACCTACTTATTTTTCTTTATAATTCTTGAAACAGTTATAAGTAATGATTTAGACTTTTTTTCACAAAGTTCTTTATATGCAAACTCAACCTTTTTAATGCTAGTACAAGCTAGTTCTATAATGTTTGTGTTAAATGCTATAATAATATCATTAATAATAATATATTCTAAATTGGTTAGTTTAAAAAATAATAAAGTAAAAAATAAGGCTAATGAAGACATAGTTAATAATAATGAACAGTTGTTAGAAAATAATGATGAATTTTCTGGGAATATTCAAGACAATAATTTCTCACAAAATAATATTAGTTTTGATAACAATGTAAATAATTCAATGCATGTGAATTATGATAGTAAAGATACCAATCAACAAAATTGATTAGTATTTTTAATTTTGTTTTAAATTATCAATTTCTTGTTTCATAGCATTGATAACTTTTTTCATTAAATCAATTTGTTCGTCAACATTATTTTGAGAGCTATTTATATTGTTATCGTTAATAATGTGTGAGTTATATGGTGTAGAAGTATTACTTCTATTGTTAATAACTTGTTGTTGTGCTGAATTAGTACATAAAACTTGCCCTATTGCCATAAACCAGTTACCTAATGAATTTTGTTCGGCTGGTGTTAACTCGTCAATTAATAAAAAACCTATTGTAACGGCACTTAGTGTAAATGTTTTAGCATTTATGTTTGGAACTAGATTCATTATTTCACCTATAATATTATATCTACTTTTAATATTAAAATATGCAATAATATTTTCTGAACAAAAATTTTAATAAAAAGTTCTAAAAAAGCTTGATTTTAATACAATTATTGTGTATAATTTTGAATGTGTGGCATGCAATGATGTGTGAGGTTGCTGATACGCCAGGTTAAGTTGCAAAACAAATTAAACTGACATTCGGGTTTTTACACGGAGCAAGTCTATACTAGATATAGGCGAGAGGAGGATACAAAATGTCTAAAACTAAAGTTCGTATCAAATTAAAAGCATTTGAGCACAAAAGTTTAGATGCAGCTTGCGCTAAAATAATTGAAACTGTTAAAAGATCAGGAGGTACAGCTTGTGGACCAATTCCACTACCAACTGAAATTGAAAAAGTTACTATTTTAAGAGCAGTTCACAAAGACAAAGATTCGCGTGAACAATTTGAAAAGAGAACACACAAAAGACTAATTGATATCGTAAATCCAACAAAGGAAACTATTGAGGCACTTTCTCATTTAGATATTCCAAGCGGTGTTGATATCAAAATAATATTATAGGAGGAAAAATATGAAAAAGGGAATCTTAGGTCGTAAAATTGGAATGACTCAAGTATTTACAAAATCAGGTAAATTAGTTCCAGTAACTGTTGTAGAAGTAGAACCTAATGTTGTAACTCAAATTAAGACATTAGAAAACGATGGTTATGAAGCTATTCAACTTGGATTTGATACAAAGAGAGAAAAGTTAGCGACAAAAGCTTCTGCTGGACATACTAGCAAAGCTAATACTACACCTAAGCGCTTCTTTAAAGAAATTAAAGGTGTAGACATTAACAACTATTCATTAGGTCAAGAAATATCTGTTGATATATTTGAAGCTGGTGAAGTAGTTGACGTAACAGGAACTACAAAAGGTCATGGGTTCCAAGGTGTTATTAAAAGACATAATCAAAGTAGAGGACCTATGGGACATGGTTCACATTATCACAGAAAACCAGGTTCAATGGGTACTATGAGACCAATGCGTGTTTTTAAAGGTAAAAAATTACCAGGTCATATGGGAGTTTTAACAGTAACTATTCAAAACTTGGAAATAATTGCTGTTGATAAAGAAAATAATGTAATATTAGTTAAAGGTAATATACCAGGGCCTAAAAAATCATTAGTTGTAATTAAAACTTCAGTTAAAAATCCAGGAAAAGTAAATGAAACAGAAGAATTGAACACTTATGTTACTGAAACTCCTGTAGAAGTTACTAATGAAGAAACACCAGTTGTCGAAGAAACTGCTGAATCAGCACCTGCTGAAGCAACAGAAGAATAGGAGGAATATAGATGTCTAAATTATCTGTATTAAATACAAAAGGTGAAAAAGTAAAAGATATTACATTATCAAAAGAAATTTGGGGTATAGAACCAAATGATGCTGTATTATATGATGCAATTATTTTATCAAGAAATTCATTAAGACAAGGTACAGCAGATACAAAAACACGCTCAGAAGTTAGTGGAGGAGGAAAAAAACCTTGGAGACAAAAGGGTACAGGACGTGCTCGCCAAGGTAGTACACGTGCTCCACATTGGTATCATGGTGGTGTAGTTTTTGGACCACATCCAAGAGACTACAACAAAAAAATGAATCGTAAAGAAAGAAGATTAGCTTTAAAATCTGCGTTAGCTTATAAAGCAATAGAAAAAGAATTAATAGTTGTTGACAATTTTGATATTCAAAGTTCAAAAACAAAAAATGTTAAATCTTTATTAGCAAATTTAAAAGCTGAAAAAAATGTATTAATAGTTGTAGATGAATTAAACGAAAATATGATTTTAGCAACTCGTAACCTAAGCAATGTTATTTTATTACAAGCTAATGAAATAAATGTTTTAGATGTTATATCAGCTGATAAAATGATTATTACAGAAGCAGCTGTTAAACAAATAGAGGAGGTGCTTATCTAATGATGAGTAATTACAGAGATATTATAAAAGCACCAATCATTACTGAAAAAAGTTCTGATTTAGCAAAAAACAATGTTATAGTATTTAGCGTTGATGTTAAAGCAAATAAAACACAAATCAAACAAGCAATTGAAAAAGTATTCAATGTAAAAGTTGATAGTGTTAATACTATAAATGTTAAACCAAAGAAAAAAAGAGTTGGACGTTATACTGGTAAAACAGTAAAAGTTAAAAAAGCAATTGTTAAACTAAGTGAAGGAAGTTCAATTGAACTTAACTAAGGAGGGTAATCATGGCAATAAAAACATTTAAACCTATGACTAATGGTACTCGTGGTATGTCTAAATTAGTTAACACTGAAATAACTAAAGATACACCAGAAAAAACACTAGTTGTAACATTAAAGAAAAATGGTGGTCGTAATAACCAAGGTAAAATCACTTTAAGACACCGTGGTGGAGGAGCAAAAAGAAAATATCGTATTATCGATTTTAAAAGAAATAAAGATAATGTTGTTGGTATAGTTGCTTCAATAGAATATGACCCAAATAGAACATCAAACATTGCTTTAATCAATTATGCCGATGGAGAAAAAAGATATATTATCGCTCCAAAAGGATTAAAAGTTGGAGATAGAGTTGAAAGTGGAGTTTCAACAGATATTAAAATTGGAAACTCACTAGAACTTGGAAATATTCCAGAAGGTACTTTAGTTCATAATGTTGAATTAAAAGCAGGAAAAGGTGGCCAAATGGCACGTACTGCTGGTTCAAGTATTCAAATATTAGGACGTGAAGGAAAATATACATTACTTCGTTTAACAAGTGGAGAAGTTCGTAAAGTATTAAGTACTTGTAGGGCTACAATTGGAGAAGTTGGAAATGCTGATCATGAATTAGTAAGCATTGGTAAAGCAGGTCGTAAAAGACATATGGGTATTAGACCTACTGTTCGTGGATCTGTTATGAACCCTAATGATCACCCACATGGTGGTGGAGAAGGTCGTACACCTGTTGGTCGTAAAGGACCTGTTACTCCTTGGGGTAAACCAGCATTAGGCTATAAGACACGTGATAATAAAAAAGCAAGCGATAAATTAATCGTACGTCGTCGTAAAAAATAGGGAAAGGAATTGAATTAAATGGCTAGAAGCTTAAAAAAAGGACCTTTTATAGATAAACACTTATTTAACAAGGTTATAAAGGCAAATGAAACAGGAAAAAAAGAAGTTATAAAAACTTGGTCTCGCCGTTCAACAATCTACCCTGAATTCATTGGACACACATTTGCTGTTCATAATGGTAAAGAATTCATTCCTGTTTATGTTACAGAAGATATGGTTGGACATAAATTAGGTGAATTTGCATTAACACGTAAATTTGGTGGACATGGCGAAAATAAAGTAAAATAATTAAAACTCAGGAAGGAGGACTAAAATGGAAGCAGTAGCGATTGCAAAAGGAGTTAGAATTGCACCTCGTAAAGCCCGTTTA
Source organism: uncultured Mycoplasmatota bacterium (assembly GCA_900546275.1). Classification (GTDB taxonomy): domain Bacteria; phylum Bacillota_I; class Bacilli_A; order RF39; family UBA660; genus UMGS872. Next base: position 103,977 of record URCH01000001.1, on the reverse strand, counting down.
GTTATAGATTTGATACGTGGAAAAAGCGTAGAAGAAGCAGATAAAATATTAAAAAATATTAATAAAGAGTCAGCTAGACTATCTAGAAAAGTATTAGTGTCTGCTGTTGCAAATGCTGAAAATAACTTAAGTTTAGATAAAGCTAAATTATATGTTAAAGAAGCTGTTGTTAACGAAGGACAAGTAATGAAAAGAATGAAGTTTGGTTCTCGTGGACATGTAGATCCAATTAAAAAGAGAACAAGTCATATAAAGATAGTTGTTAGTGAAAAATAAACAAAGGAGGAAAACTCGTGGGTCAAAAAGTTAGTCCAATAGGACTTAGAATTGGCATCAACAAAACATGGGAATCAAAATGGTTCGCAGATAATAAAAATTTCTCAAAATATTTAAATAATGATGTTAAAATTCGTAGATTTTTAACTAAGAAATTAAAAGATGCTGCAGTAGCAAGTATTCTTATTGAAAGATCAAATTCAAAAGTTGATGTTATTATAAATACAGCAAAACCTGGCGTAGTAATTGGTCATGGTGGAGATGAAATAGAAAAATTAAAAAAAGAATTATCAAAATTAGTAAATGAAGATATTCAAATATCAATTATGGAAGTAAAAAATCCAGATATGGTTGCTGCACTTGTTGCAGAAAACATAGCACATCAAATTGAAAATCGTGTTTCATTCAGAATTGCTCAAAAAAGAGCTATAAGAAATGCGATTAAAGCAGGAGCAAAAGGAATTAAAACTTCAGTATCAGGACGTTTAGGTGGAGCTGATATGGCAAGAACTGAAGGATATGTTGAAGGAAATGTTCCACTTCATACTTTAAGAGCAGATATTGATTATGCTCATAAAGAAGCAGATACTACTTATGGTAAGATCGGTGTTAAAGTATGGATTTACAAAGGAGAAATCCTTCCTGAAAAGAAAAATAAGGGAGGTAATGAAAATGGCAGTCATTCCAAAAAGAACTAAATATCGTAGACCACATCGTTTACAATATGATGGTGTAACAAGAGGAAACAAAGAGTTACATTTTGGTGAATATGGTTTAAAAGCAGAAGAAGGTGCTTGGATAACTCAACAACAAATCGAAGCTGCTCGTGTTGCAATGACTCGTTATATGAAACGTGGAGGAAAAGTATTTATAAATATTTTCCCACACTTATCATTAACTAAAATACCTTTGGAAACTCGTATGGGTAAAGGTAAAGGTCAACCTGAAGTATGGGTAGCCGTTGTTAAAAAAGGAAAAATTATGTTTGAAATTAGTGGGGTAGATGAAGCAACTGCAAGAGAAGCTTTAAGACTTGCAATGCACAAACTTCCTATCAAATGTAAATTCGTAAAAAAAGAAAGTGGTGAGACTAGTGAAAAATAATGAAATCAGAAATATGTCAACAGAAGAAATTACAAAGAAAATTGAAGAATATAAAGAAGAATTATTTAATTTACGTTTAAGTCAAGCTACTGGTAACCTTGAAAAACCTTCAAGAATCAAAGAATTAAGAAAGTTAGTTGCTCGCATGAAAACAATTTTACGCGAACGCGAACTATCAGAATAGGAGGTTAAACAATGGAAAAAAGAACTCAAGAATTAGTAGGAAAAGTTGTAAGCGCTTCATCAGATAAAACAATTACAGTTTTAGTTGAAACTTATAAAAAGGATACTTTATACGGAAAACGTGTTAAATATTCTAAAAAGTATGCTGCTCATGATGAAAAAAATGAGGCTAGTGTAGGAGATACAGTTCGTATTATAGAAACTAGACCTCTATCTAAAACTAAACATTTCCGTTTAGTTGAAATAGTAGAAAAAGCAATTATTTTATAATTGAAAACGAATAGGAGGATTAATATATGATTCAACAACAAAGTCGTTTAAAAGTTGCTGACAACTCTGGTGCTCGTGAACTAATGGTTATTAGAGTACTTGGTGGAAGCAAAGTTAAAACAGGTAATATTGGTGATATAGTAGTTGGAACTGTAAAAAAAGCAACTCCTAACGGTACAGTAGCAAGAAGCAAAGTTGTAAAAGCTGTAGTTGTTAGAAGTAAGTTTGGTCTTAGAAGAGAAGATGGATCTTATATTAAATTTGATGATAATGCATGTGTTATTATTAAAGATGATAAGACACCCGTTGGAACTCGTATATTTGGACCAGTTGCACGTGAATTACGTGATAAAAACTATATGAAAATTGTATCACTTGCTAAAGAAGTGTTATAGGTTGGAGGAAAAATATGGAATTTAAGACAGGAGACAAAGTAGTTGTTACGTCCGGAAAATCAAAAGGAAAAGAAGGCACTATTACTAAAGTTCTTAGATCTGAAAACAAAGTAATTGTTGAAGGCGTAAATATGATTAAAAAACATATTAAACCAAATGGTCAAACAGCTGGTAGCATCGTTGAAATGGAAGCTCCAATTAATGCTTCAAATGTAATGATGATCGATCCAAAAACTAAAAAAAGAACTAGAATAGGTCATATGATAGATAAAAATGGCAAAAAAATTAGAATTTCTAAGAAATCTAATGAAAGCCTTGATTAATTGGAAGGAGGGTATTTATGAACCACCTAAAAGAAAAATATTCAAAAGAAATCGTACCTAGTTTAATGGAAAAACATGCATATAAAAGTATTATGGAAGTACCTAAACTAGACAAAATAGTAGTAAACATGGGTGTTGGTGATGCAACAACTAATAGTAAATTAATTGATGCAGCAATGGCAGATCTTGAAATTATTACAGGACAAAAACCTGTTGCTACTAAAGCAAAAAAAGCAATAGCTGGTTTCAAAGTAAGAGAGGGTCAAGCTATTGGATGTAAAGTTACTTTACGTGGAGAAAATATGTATAACTTTTTAGATAAACTAATTTCTATTACACTACCACGTGTTCGTGATTTTAGAGGTGTTTCTCCAAAATCATTTGATGGTAGAGGTAATTATACATTAGGACTTACAGAACAATTAATTTTCTCTGAAATAGAGTATGATAATGTTGTTAAAGTACGCGGAATGGATATTGTTTTCGTTACAACAGCAAAAACAAACGAAGAAGCTTATGATTTATTAAAAGGTTTCGGTATGCCATTTAAAAAATAATTATTAGGAGGATAGTATGGCTAAGAAAAGCATGATTGTAAAAGCTAGTCGTAAACCTAAGTTCAAAGTACGTGAATATACACGTTGTGAAAGATGTGGCAGACCTCACGCTGTACTTAGAAAATACGGAATTTGTCGTATTTGTTTTAGGGAACTAGCATATAAAGGACAAATACCAGGGGTTAAAAAATCAAGCTGGTAGGATGAAGGGAGGATATATATGGTAACAGATCCAATCGCAGATATGCTTACAAGAATTCGTAATGCAAAAGCGATGCGTTATAAAGAAGTTGAAGTACCCGCTTCAAAAATAAAATTAGAAATAGCAAGAATACTAAAAGAAGAAGGATACATAGTTGATTATAAAACTAAAGAATCTGATTCACAAAGTGTTATTGTATTAAATTTAAAATATGGTGAAAAGAAAGAAAGCGTTATCACTGGATTAAAAAGAATTTCTAAACCAGGATTACGTGTTTATGCTAAAGCTGAAGAATTACCACGTGTGTTAAATGGACTTGGTATTGCTATCGTGTCTACTTCTAAAGGAATAATGACAGATAGAGATGCAAGACGTCAATCATTAGGTGGAGAAGTATTAGCGTTTATTTGGTAGAAAGAGAGGATTTATATGAGTCGTATTGGAAATAGAATACTTTCATTACCTGCAAATGTTACATTATCAACTGATGGAGATGTTGTGACAGTAAAAGGACCAAAAGGAGAACTTTCTACTAAAATTAATAAAAATATTACTGTAACAGTAGAAGGAAATGAAGTTAAATTAACTAGAAAAAATGATAACTTCAAGAACTTTCATGGTACTGCAAATGCTAATATCAAAAATATGATTATTGGTGTTTCAGAAGGTTTTGAAAAGAAACTAGAATCAATAGGTGTAGGATATCGTTTTGCTACTAAAGGAAATGAATTAGTAGTAACTGCTGGATATTCACATCCAGTTAATGTTGCAATTCCTAGTGGATTAACACTAGAATGTCCAAGTAATACTGAATTAACAATAAAAGGTATTGATAAACAATTAGTTGGAGAATTTGCAGCAAATGTAAGAAAAATTAGACAACCTGAACCATATAAAGGTAAAGGAATTCGTTATAAAGACGAAGTTGTTCGTCGTAAGGAAGGTAAAAAAGCTTCTAAATAATAGAAAAGGAGAGAAAATTCATGATAAAAAAAGAATCTCGCAATGAAGCTCGTTTGGCTAGACATGAACGTGTAAGAAAAAATTTATCTGGAACAGCAGAAATGCCAAGATTAAATGTGTTTAGATCAAATGGTAATATCTTTGCTCAAATTATTGATGATGTAGCTGGTAACACACTAGTAAGCGCCTCTTCTATTGATAAGGAATTAAACCTTAAAAATGGTGGAAACGTAGAAGCTGCTAAAGAAGTAGGTAAATTATTAGCTACAAGAGCAAAAAAATTAAAAATTAAACAAGTAGTATTTGATAGAGGTGGATACCTATATCATGGACGTGTAGAAGCATTAGCAGAAGCTGCACGTGAAAATGGTTTAGAATTCTAAGAGGAGGGAAATAAATGGAAAAAACAAGAAGAGAACCACGCCCAAAACAATTTGAAGAAGAAATAATCAATATCGGTCGTGTTACCAAAGTAACAAAAGGTGGTCGTCATTTCCGTTTCTCTGCTACTGTTGCAGTTGGAGATAGAAAAGGTCAAGTAGGAATTGGAACAGGTAAAGCAAATGAAGTACCTGATGCAATTAAAAAAGCCGTTCAAGCTGCTACTAAACATGTAGTAAGAGTATCTATAGTTGATGAAAGAACAATCCCACATGAAGCAATTGGTGTAAGAGGAGCTAGTAAAGTTTTACTTAAACCTGCTGCAGAAGGTACTGGAGTTAAAGCAGGAGGACCTGTTAGATCTGTACTTGAACTTGCAGGAGTTAAAGATATACTTTCAAAATCATTAGGTTCAAACACTAAAATTAATATGGCATATGCTACATTAGAAGCATTAAAATCACAAAAAACAGCAGAACAAATAGCTAAATTACGTGGAAAAAAAGTTGAGGAGATATTATAATGAAATTATATAATATTAAACCAGCAGAAGGTGCTACAAAGACTCGTAAGAGACTTGGTCGTGGTATCGGAAGCGGAACAGGAAAAACTAGTGGTAAAGGTCATAAAGGACAAAACGCTCGTAGTGGTGGTGGAGTTAGACCAGGATTTGAAGGAGGACAATTACCTCTATTCAGACGTTTACCAAAAAGAGGATTTAGTAATGCTATGTTTAAAGTGAGATATGCTACTATAAATTTAAGTGATTTAAATAAATTTGAGAATGATACAGTTATCACTCCAGAATTATTAAAAGAAATGGGATTAGTAAAAAATCAATTGGATGGAATTAAAATTTTAGGAAATGGAACTTTAGAAAAAAAATTAGTTGTAAAAGCACACAAATTTTCTAATGTTGCTAAAGAACAAATAGAAAAACTAGGTGGAAAAGCAGAGGTGATTTAAAATGTTTGCAACAATTAAGCAAATATTTAGCCCAAAGAATAAGGACTTACAAAAAAGGATCTTATTCACATTCGCTGCTTTGTTCATATTTAAATTAGGTACAGCTATTGTAGTTCCTGGTATAGATCAAGCATCATTGGGAACTAAAAATATGGGATTTTTAGAGTTAATTGATGTAATGGGTGGAGGAGCCTTATCAAATTTTTCAATATTTGCACTAGGTGTTAGTCCATATATTACAGCATCAATTATTATCCAGTTACTAGAAATGGATATTGTCCCATATTTAGCCGAGCTTAGTAAACAAGGCGGTACAGGAAGAGCAAAACTTAATCAAATAACTAGAATAACTGGTATAATACTTGCATTTATTCAAGGTTATATGTTCTCATTTACTTTTTTAGGAAATGGAACAGTAATGGATTATATGTTATTCTCATTAGTACTTACTGCAGGAACATGTTTTGTATTATGGCTTGGTGATCAAATAACAGCGAAAGGTATTGGAAATGGTATTTCTATGATTATCATGGCTGGTATCATTTCAAGTATGCCTAATATGTTTAAAACAGCTTTTAGTGGGTTTATAGGTAATTCAGGAAATATAATGGGTATTATTATGTTTGCATTATATGTAATTGTTTATTTAGCAATTATAATTGGAATTATTTATGTACAATCTGCTGAAAGAAGAATAGCTGTTCAATATTCAACTAAAACTGTAAGCAGTGCTTATGGTGGAAATCAAAATTATGTACCATTTAGATTAAATTCAGCAGGAGTTATACCAGTAATTTTTGCATCAGCTTTGATATCAATTCCAGGAGTTATTGCTAGTTTTGTAAACAATCAAGCATTTACAAATTTTGTTTCAAAATGGATAACAATGACTTCACCGACAGGATTTATATTATATATTATCTTTATATTTGCATTCTCATATTTTTATACGTTTATGCAAATAAAACCAAAAGAAATGGCTGAGAATTTACAAAAAAATGGTGGATATATCCCAGGCGTTAGACCTGGAGAAGAAACTGTTGATTATATATCAACTGTATTGAAAAGATTAACTGTAGTTGGAGCTTTTGCTTTGGCTATAATAGCTGCTTTACCAATTATATTTGGTATGATTTCAAATTTACCAAGTTCAGTAACAATTGGTGGAACAGGATTATTAATTGTTGTTGGTGTTTCACTTGAAACTTACAAACAATTAGAAAGTCAACTTGTAAGTCGTACTTATAAGAAAGGAAGACGTAGATAGTGAAAAGTATTATTCTTATTGCTCCGCCTGCTGCAGGTAAGGGTACACAATCAAGTTTGATAGAAAAGACTTATCATATTCCTCATATTTCAACAAGTGATTTAATAAGAAAAATGATTTCTGAAAATAATGAGAAGTATGGGGAATTACAAAAGTCTTTAGATAATGGAATTTTAATCAGTGATGATATAATTTTAGAACTATTAAAAATTCGTTTATCAAACAAAGATTGTTCAAATGGATATATATTAGATGGGTTTCCTAGAAATATTAATCAAGCTTATTGCTATGAAGAAATATTAAAAGAACTTAATTTAAATGAAAGCATAGTAATTTATCTTTCTTTAGATAAAACAACAGCTGAAAAGAGAGTTCTTGGAAGAATGGTTTGTCCAAATTGTAAATCAGTGTATAATAAATATTTTATTGAAACATCACCAAAGTTAGCTGGTGTATGTGATAAATGTAATACAAAATTGGAAAAACGCGTAGATGATAATATAGAAACATTTGACAAGAGATATGATACATATTGTAAAGAAACAAAACCTCTGGTAGATTTTTACAAATCAAAGAATATATTATATGAAATAGATAGTAGTCTATCTAAGAAAATTGTTTTTGATAAAATCAAAAAAGTATTGGAGGGTTTAGAATGATAAGTATTAAATCCGAAAGAGAAATCGAGTTAATGAGAATAGCTGGATCTATTGTTGGAGATACTCATAAATATTTACAACAATATATTAAACCAGGTATAACAACTGCAGAATTAGACGAACTTGCTTATAATTATATTATTAGCAGGGACGCTACTCCATCTTTTAAGGGATACGAGGGATTCCCTGGAACTATATGTGCTTCAATTAATGAAGAAGTTGTACATGGTATTCCAGGTAAAACCAAATTAAGAGAAGGAGATATAATATCAGTAGATATTGGAGCTTGTTATAAAGGTTATCATGGAGATTCCGCTTGGACTTATCCAGTTGGTAAAATAAGTAAGCAAAAACAAGATTTGTTGAAACATACAGAAGAATCTTTATTTGCAGGTTTATCAGTTATTAAAGAAGGTGCAAGAATAGGTGATATTGGTTATGCAGTAAGTAGTGTAGCTAATAAATATCATTTAGGTGTTGTAAAAGAACTAGTAGGACATGGAGTTGGAACTAGTGTTCATGAAGCACCAGATGTACCAAATTATGGTAAACAAAACAATGGACCTGTCCTAAAAGCAGGTATGGTAATTGCTGTTGAACCTATGCTTAATTTAGGAACAGCAGATGTTTACTTACTTGATGATGATTGGACTGTAATAACTGCTGATGATGAGCCTTCAGCTCATTTTGAACATACAGTTCTAGTTACAAAGGATGGTTACGAAATATTAACGAAGAGGTGATTATAATGGCTAAAGAAGACATTATTGAAGTTACTGGTAAAGTTATTGAAGCATTACCAAGTGGTGAATTCAAGGTAGAATTAGAAAATAAACATACTGTAATAGCTCACGTTTCTGGTAAAATCCGAATGTATAATATTCGCATTTTACCAGGTGATACAGTAACAATGGAATTATCCCCATATGATTTAACACGTGGGCGTATAACCTATAGAAAATAGTAGGAGGGTAGATTATGAAAGTAAGACCATCAGTAAAAAAAATATGTGATAAATGTAAAATCATAAGACGTAAAGGAAAAGTTTATGTAATTTGTGAAAATCCAAAGCACAAACAAAGACAAGGTTAATAGGAGGTGTAATTAATGGCACGTATTAAAGGTGTAGATGTACCTAATAATAAAAGAATTGAAATCGCATTAACATATATTTATGGTGTAGGTAGAAGCCTATCAAATAAAGTATTAAATGCAGTTAATATTGATGTTAATAAAAAAGCTGGTGAATTAACTAATGATGAATTATCATTAATTCGTGATGAGCTTAATAATTATTTAACTGAAGGAGATTTACGTCGTGAAGTTAATATGAATATTAAGACAAAAATGGAAATTAATTCATATCAAGGAACACGTCATAAAAAAGGTTTGCCTGTAAGGGGACAAAGAACAAATAGAAATGCAAGAACTCGTAAAGGAAAAGGAAAAGTTGTTGCTAATAAGAAAAAATAAACTTTAAAGGAGGTTATTTAAATGGCTTATAAACCAAGAAAACGTAAAGTTAAAAAGAACGTTCCAGAAGGAAAAGCATTTATTCATTCAACATTTAATAATACTATAGTAACTGTTAGTGACATGAATGGTAATGCAATCAGTTGGGCTTCAGCTGGAACATTAGGATTTAAAGGAAGCAAAAAGTCAACTCCATTTGCAGCAGGTATGGCTGCTGAAGCTGCAGGAAAAGCTGCTGCTGATATGGGAATGAAAAAAGTAGAAGTTTATGTTAAAGGATTAGGTTCTGGTCGTGAAACAGCTATTAGATCTTTACAAACTGCAGGACTTGAAATTACTACAATTTCAGATGTAACACCAATCCCACATAATGGATGCCGTCCACCAAAACGCCCACGTGGATAAAAGAAAGGAAGTGCTTTTAGCATGTTGAATTTTGAAAAACCAATATATAAAATTACAGAATATATCGAAAATAATAATTTTGGAAAATTTGAACTAGAACCTTTAGAAAGAGGGTTCGGAACAACAATTGGTAATGCTTTAAGAAGAGTTATGTTATCAAGTATGCCAGGATCTGCAATAGTTGCAATTAGAATAGATGGAGTTATGCATGAATTCCAAACTATCGATGGTATAGTTGAAGATGTTACAACAATTGTTTTGAATTTAAAAAATGTAGTTGTAAAAAATTTAACTGAAGAAACTAAAGAACTTCATTTATCCGTTTCAGAAGAAGGCGTTGTTACAGCTGGTGATATTAAAACTGATTCAGATGTTGAGATTATTAATAAAGACCAAGTAATTGCTACTATATCAAAAGGTGGTAAATTAGATATGGATTTAATAGTTTCAAATGGACGTGGATATGTTCCATCAGTTGATAATAAAAAGTTTATTGAAGGAAATAAAATTGGTTTTATTCCTATTGATGCACTTTATTCACCTGTAGAACGTGTTAGTTATGAAATAGAAAATGCACGTGTTGGACAAGATGCTAATTATGATAAATTAATAATGAATGTTCAAACTAATGGTTCATTGAAACCAGAAGAAGCAATGGCTTTGGCTTCAAAAATACTTATTGAACATTTAAATATAATTGCTGATTTAAATGAAATAGCAGATGTGACAGGTATTATGAATGCAAAACAAGAAGATAGCAAATTGAAAAAATTAGAAACTCCTATTGATGATTTAGATTTCTCAGTAAGAGCATATAATTGTTTGAAAAGAGCTAATGTTAATACATTAGGAGATTTAACTGAAAAAACAGAATTAGAAATGATGAAAATACGTAATTTAGGTAAAAAATCTTTGAAAGAAGTTATAGATAAAATCAAAGAAATGGGACTTAGATTCCGTGATGAAGATTAGTAGTTAGGAGGAAAAACAAATGGCTTATAGAAAATTAGGACGCACTAATAAACATAGAAGAAGTATGCTTGCCAATCTAACTAAAGACTTAATTATGAATGAAAGAATCGAAACAACAGAAACAAGAGCAAAAGAAACTCGTAAATTTGTTGATAAAATGATTTCATATGGTAAAGATGGATCATTAGTTGCAAGAAGAAAAGCATTAGCATTCTTACAAAATGATACTGTAGCAGTAAAAAAAGTTTTTAATGACTTAGCTGTAAGATATGCTAATCGTAATGGTGGATATACAAGAATTTTAAAACTTAATGAAAGAAGAGGAGACGACGCTTTAGTTGTTATTCTTGAATTAGTAGAAGGAGATGCTAAATAAGCATCTTTTTGTTTGTGTAAAACTTATTTTTAATGTATAATGAAAATGGTGATACTATGAAGGCTTTAATAACAGGTGCAAGTTCTGGATTAGGAAGAGAATTTGCAAAAATCTTAAGCAATATGGGATATGATTTAATACTAGTAGCTCGAAGAAAGAAAAGATTAGAATCTTTGCAAAAAGAATTAAATACAAATGTACAAATTATCTCAATGGATATTTCTAGCTCATATAATTGTATGCAACTATATGAATTAGTAAAAAAGGAAGATATTGAGATACTAATAAATAATGCAGGTTTTGGAGTTTTTGGTCAATTTACTAAAACTAATATAGAAAAAGAATTGGATATGATTGATTTAAATATAAAATCTGTTCATATGTTAACAAAATTATTTTTAAAAGATTTTAAAAAGAAAAACAAGGGTTATATATTAAACGTTGCAAGCTCTGCTGCATTTTTACCAGGTCCATTGATGGCTAGTTATTATGCTTCAAAATCTTATGTATTTAATTTAACAATGGCAATTCATGAAGAATTAAGACGAGAAAATAGTAATGTTTACGTTGGAGTATTATGTCCAGGACCAGTTGATACAGAATTTAACAAAGTTGCTGGTGTAAAATTTAGTGTAAAATCATTAACTGCAGGTAAGGTATGTAATTATGCAATAAACAAAATGTTTAATAATAAAATGCTTATAATACCTGGATTTCAAATGAAATTTATATATGCTTTTAGTCGCTTTTTGCCTTTAAAAATGAAATTAAAACTAACATATAATATACAAAAATCAAAAAAGGATAATACAAAGTAATATATACAAAAAATTATAATAAAATTAACTATAAAAGCCTATTTTTCATTGACTTTTTATAGTTTTTTTTATATAATTAGACTTGGTACATTTAGTTAATCCCACATATAATAAGTCTTGGGACAACTTATTATTTGTAAAGGAGAAAGGAAGACAGTATGAAAAATTCATATATGCAAAAAAAAGAAGAAGTTGTTCGTAATTGGTATGTAATTGATGCTAGTGGAAAAAACTTAGGTCGTATTGCTACTAAAGCAGCTCATATTTTGAGAGGAAAACATAAACCAACATTTACACCACATGTTGATTGCGGAGATTGTGTTATTATTATTAATGCATCAGAAGTAAATTTAACAGGAAATAAATTAGATGATAAAATCTATTATAATCACAGTGGATATACTGGCGGTTTAAGAGAAAGAACAGCTCGTGAAATGAAAGAAAATTATCCAGTTGAAATGATTGAAAGAGCAGTAAAAGGTATGCTTCCAAAAGGAAGATTAGGAAGACAAATGTATAAAAAATTATTTGTTTATGCAGGAAATGAACATCCTCATATGGCACAAAAGCCAGTGGATTTGAAGGACTAGGAGGGTTTTAAATGGCTGAAAAAAGAATATTTTTAGGAACAGGTAGAAGAAAATCTTCTATAGCTCAAGTAAAAATGGTTCCAGGAAAAGGAAAAATCACTGTTAATGGAACTGATGTTAGAGATTTCTTTCCATATGAAACAAATGTAATGGATTTAAAACAACCATTAGTTTTAACACAAACAGAAGAAACTTTTGATATTGATGTAAAAGTTTCTGGTGGTGGTTTCACAGGTCAAACTGGTGCTATTCGTTTAGGGATTGCTAGAGCTTTACTTGAATATGATAAAAACACTGATCCAACTAGTGAAACAAGTTATAGAAAAATCCTTAAAAGAGCTGGTATGATTACTAGAGATTCTCGTAGTAAAGAAAGAAAGAAACCAGGTCTTAAAGCAGCTCGTAGAGCTCCACAATTTTCAAAAAGATAATTTTCAAGAACATGTTATATGTTCTTTTTTCTTTATTTATTTTTCATTTTTATGTATAATAAATATAGGTGATAAAATGAAGAATAAAGTTGTAATTATTGGATGTGGAAATGTTGGAATGAGCTATGCTTATGCACTCTTGAATCAAAAAACTAGAGTTAACGAATTAGCGCTAATTGATCTAGATGAAAAAAGAATAGAGGGGGAAGTAATGGATTTAAATCATTGCCTTCCTTTTGCACCTACACCTATGACTATAAAAAAAGGTAGTTATGAAGATTGTAATGATGCAACTATAGTTATGATAGCAGCAGGAGCTAATCAAAATCCAGGAGAAACACGAATGGATTTAATAAATAAAAACAGTAAAATTTTTAAAGAAATAGTTACAAAAGTAATGGAAAATGGATTTAATGGAATTTTTTTAATTGCTACAAATCCTTTAGATGTAATGACATATGTAACTTGGAAATATTCAGGATTACCACATCATAAAATAATTGGAAGCGGAACTATTTTGGATACGGCACGATTAAGATATATGATTAGTGAAAAATTAAATATTAGTACAAGAAATATTCACGCATATGTAATTGGTGAACATGGTGATTCTGAATTTGTTCCTTGGAGTAGTGCACAAGTTGGGACACAAGATATTAAAGATTTTATTTCAGAAGAAGAGTTAAATCAAATAAGTGAGAATGTAAAAAATGCTGCTTATGAAATAATTAATAGAAAAGGTGCTACTTACTATGGAATAGGAATGTGTTTAGTTAGAATAACAAATGCAATATTGAGTGATGAAAATAGTATTATAACAGTTTCTTCTTACGATAAAACTAATGATATATTTGTAGGTGGTGCTACTATTATAAATAAAAACGGTTGCAAAGAGCGAATGTATATCAAGTTGAATGAAGAAGAAACTAAAAAACTTGAAAAATCAATATCAATAATCAAAGACGCAATCAATAGCATAGAAGAGTAGGTGGCATATGAGATTAAGTAATGATTGGAAAGATTATGAACTAATAGATGCAGGTAATGGAGAAAAATTAGAAAATTGGAATGGTGTAATTTTAAGAAGACCTGATCCACAAGCAATATGGCCAATTGAAAATATAGATGAGACATGGAAAAATCCGGATGGATTCTATCATAGGAGTTCTCAAGGTGGTGGAAGCTGGGATTTTAAAAGAAAATTAAAGGATTTTTGGTGTGTAAATTATAAAGATCTTACATTTAAAGTTAGCCCTACTAATTTTAAACATACAGGTTTATTTCCAGAGCAAGCAGCTAATTGGGATTTTGCAATAGAAAAAATAAAAAAAGCTAATAGACCAATAAAAGTATTAAATCTATTTGCTTATACTGGTGGTGCTACTATGGCATGTTCATATGCTGGTGCAACAGAAGTAGTTCATGTTGATGCAGCAAAAGGAATGGTAGAATGGGCAAAAGAAAATATGAAACTATCTAAATTAGAAAATAATAAAATACGTTTTATAGTTGATGATTGTATAAAATTTGTTGAAAGAGAAATAAGAAGAGGAAATAAATATGATGTAATTATAATGGATCCACCTTCATATGGAAGAGGTCCAAATGGAGAAAAATGGAAATTTGAAGAAAATATTTATAATTTGATTAATTTATGTATAAAAGTATTGAGTGATAAACCATTATTTTTTCTAATTAATTCTTATACAACTGGTATTTCAAGTTCTGTATTAGAAAATATATTAAAATTAAAACTTGTCCCATTATATCCAGCAGGTACTGTAGATTCGGGAGAAATAGGATTACCTATTACAAAAAATAATATGGTATTACCTTGTGGTATATATGGTAGATGGCAATGCAATGATTAAAATATTGTATGAAGATAATCACGTATTAGTTGTTTTAAAACCAGCTAATATTCCAGTACAAGAAGACTCTAGTAAAGATGAAGACCTACTTACAATGCTAAAAAAATATATAAAGGAAAAATATAATAAACCTGGTAATGTATATTTAGGTTTAGTACATAGATTAGATAGACCAGTTTCTGGGGTTATGGTGTTTGCTAAAACTAGTAAAGCAGCTTCTAGATTAAGTGAGCAAGTAAGAGAAAATAAATTTATAAAAAAATATAAACTAGTTGTACATGGTAAATTAAATCAGAGTAGTGGAATATTATTTGATAGATTATTGAAAGATACAAAAAATAATATTGTAAAAGTTTCTCCTAATGGAAAAGATTCTTCATTAGAATATAAAGTAATTGATTATGATAAAACTCACGATCTTTCATTAATTGAAGTTAAATTAATTACTGGACGTTCACATCAAATAAGGGTTCAATTTTCTAGTAGAAATCATCCATTATATGCAGATCAAAAATATAATCCAACACCAGACTTTGATAATATAGCACTATTTGCTTATCATTTAGAATTTTTTCATCCAACAACAAAGGAATTATTAGTTTTTGAAGAAAAACTTCCTAATAAAAAGCCTTGGAATTATTTTAGTTAATTAATAAAAGAAAACAACATATATTTAATTAAGGTGAGTGTATGATTAAGTATAAAATTTATGTTGTTTTTTTATTGTTTTTATCTATTTGTGCTTTTGGATTTGTTCGTGCTAGTGATAATGATTTACAACTTTTAGGAAAGGTCATATATATAGATGCAGGACATGGTGGAATTGATCCAGGGGCCGTATATAAAGATATACATGAAGCAGATATAAATTTAAAAATTAGTATGTCTCTAGCTAATTTACTTGAGAAAAATGGTGCTATAGTTTTATTAACAAGAACGGGTGACTATGATTTATCTGTAAACAATGCAGTTAATAGAAAGAGAAGTGATTTATCTAGAAGAGCTAATATAATAAATGAATCAAATGGTGATTTATATATATCTATTCATTTGAATTCAATAGCATCTTCTACATGGAGAGGTGCACAAGTCTTTTATGATGATATAAATCCTAAAAATGAAAAACTAGCTAAATTACTTCAAAATACATTAAAGAAAGACTTAAAAAGTTCAAGAGAATATAAGGAAATGACTGATATGTATATGTATAAAAGAATAAAAATCCCAGGAGTTTTAGTAGAAGTTGGATTTTTAAGTAATGATAATGAAAGATATTTATTACTACAAAAAACTTATCAAGATAAAGTGGCAAAATCATTATGCGGTGGAATAATTGAATATTTTCATTCATAATACAAAAATATTTCATATTTTTTTCATATTTCATGTGTTATAATTATTTTAGGGTGAAGATATATGGCAAATAAAATATTTAAAACACTTGATGAACAAATAGATATTTTAAAATCGAGAGGTTTAGTAGTAAGTGATTATGACAAAGCAAAAAAGATTCTTTTTAAAGAAAATTATTTCTTTTTAAATGGTTATAGACATTTTTTTACTGCAAATTATAAAGATGAAAATTTTATACCTGGTACAACATTTGAAGAATTATATTCAATGTTTACATTTGATAGAAAAATTAGAAATATATTTTTTAAAAATATATTAATTATTGAGAATAATATTAAATCGGTTATTAGTTATCAACTTTCTAAAAATTATGGTTATAAAGAAAAGAATTATTTAAATCCGCAAAACTTTAATCAAGATGCGATGAAAGTAAGACAAGTTAATGACGTTATATCTAAAATGAAAAGACAAATTAGAATAAATGGAAAAAAACATACTGCAACTATGCATTATATAAATAATTATGGATATATCCCAATGTGGATTTTAGTAAAAGTATTGTCTTTTGGTATTGTTTCAGAATTATATGGCATATTAAAACTAGATGATCAAGTTGAAATAGCGGAATTTTATGGATTGCCTGTTGAAACCTTAGTTATCTATTTATCTATATTAGCTAATTTTAGAAACCTATGTGCGCATGAAGATATTTTATATGATTATAGAACACAGAGGATGATACCAAATGATATAATTCATTCAAGATTGCAAATAGAAAAATCAGATGAATATTATAAATATGGTAAAAATGATTTATTCGCACTTATGATTATTTTAAAATACATGTTAAGTGAAGAAGAGTTTAGAGATTTGTTTAATGAACTTGAATATGAAATCGATTTGTTAACAGGTAAGATTAATATACTAAGTATATCTACTATATTAAATAAAATAGGTTTTCCAGATAATTGGAAAGAAATTATTGATTAGGAGAGTGATAATATAAATGAAAAAGGTATTTCCACATATATTAACAAGTTTAATTACAATAGTTGTTGTTTTTAGTGGTATATTTCTATATGATATTTTTAATAAAAAAAGTTGTTGTGTAACGTCAAATTCTGATTATTCTAATGTTAATATTACCGAAGCTGATACTATTAAAACTAGTGTAAAAAAAGTATATGATTCTGTTGTATTAATAGAAACTTATAGTGGACAAACTATATCTGGAACAGGAACTGGTTTTGTATATAAAAAGGATGATAAAAATGGTTATATTTTAACTAATTATCATGTTGTAGAAAATTCTAAATCGATTAAAGTAACTTTTACTGATGGAAAAACATATGACACAACATTGCTTGGATATGATGAATATTATGATGTAGCTGTTTTATCTGTAGATGCTAATTCTGTTATATCTGTTGCAACAATAGGAAGTAGCGAAAAAGCAGAAGTTGGTGATACTGTATTTACTGTTGGTTCACCGTTAGGTTCTAGTTATATGGGAACTGTAACAAAAGGAATAATTTCAGGTAAAGATAGACAAGTTTCTGTAACAATTAATAATTCTTCTTATATTATGGAAGTATTACAAACTGACGCTGCTGTAAATCCTGGAAATAGTGGTGGACCATTAGTAAATATTAATGGTGAAGTAATTGGAATAACTTCCATGAAATTAGTAGAAAATCAAATTGAAGGAATGGGATTTACAATTCCTATAGAATTAGTTATGTCTTGTACAGATACTTTAGAAAAAGGTGAAAAGATAGAAAGACCATATTTAGGTGTAGAAACTTCAAGTATTGATAATAGATTTTATCTAAGAAGATATAATATTAATATTCCTGATGAAGTTACATTTGGGGCAGTTATTGTAAATGTTGTTTCAAATTCACCAGCTTCTAATGCAGGTTTAAAATCTGGCGATGTTATTGTTACTATCGATGATGTTGAAATAACTGATTCTACTTATTTAAAATATAATTTATATAAACACAAAATTGGTGATAAAGTTAAAGTAAAATATTATAGAGATGGTAAGATAAACGAAATTGTTGTTACTCTTAGTAAACTTGATAGTTAGTAAATAAAAGTATTTAATTTTGTTAATTAAGTACTTTTTTATTTGGATTTTTAAAATGTTTTTAATATTAATTTTGACATATATCACGCAAATGGTTAATTATCATATTATAACTTTAGGAGTGATAATATGGCTAAAATTGTTATAGACGCAGGACATGGCACATAATCTTATACACGGTACATTAAATTGTAAAATTCCAAAATATCTTGATTGGCCTATT
The DNA here is from genome assembly GCA_900546275.1 of uncultured Mycoplasmatota bacterium. GTDB lineage: Bacteria > Bacillota_I > Bacilli_A > RF39 > UBA660 > UMGS872. The sequence continues at coordinate 85,827 of URCH01000001.1, read as the reverse complement.
ATTGTTTTCATCTTTTTTTCCTATTAGGATTTTAGAAATAAATTCATCAATAATAAGTCTATCCAATTTATCTATATGAGTGTATTTTTCTAATACACTTTTTTCATTTATTGCATTATTTTCTTTATCTCTTATGTCATATATTTCTTTGTTGATAGCTTCAATCCTTAAATTGAAATTATTGATGTCATTTTGATATTTATTTTTTAACATAATGAATTCAGTAGCCGAAATTATTCCGTCAGCTTTATCATCATATAGCATAGCAAAACGATCATTAATTTTGTTTAGTTTTTTTTCTATACCTATTTTTTCTTTTTTTAAAATTTCAACATTTTTCTCATAGTTAATTTGAGATTTTTTTGAGGAGTAGTTTTTATCAAATTTATCTTTATTATAATATGTATCAATCATTTTATTAATTTCATTTAAAACAATTTCTTCTAATACTTCATATCTTATATAATTTTTATTATCACAAGTTAATCCACCACCAGCCCTATGATTTCTACAATGTAAGTAAGGTTTCATAAATGGATTTTTTCTAGGTCCTGATTTGCAACAATTCTTTTGAAAAGTTTTTCCACAAACAGCACAATAAACTTTTCTACTAAAAATATGTACTTCGCCATTTTTTCCCGGACGAGCTCTACTATTAGATGTTGACATTATATCTACTTGATCCATAATTAAAGAGTATAATTCGCTATTAAGAGATAGTGTTTTTTCTCTTAATGTATCGTAATTTGAAATTATAGATTTTAAATCCGCTTTAATTATACTATTATCTAAATCAGTTATGGCGATATTTAATGACATTAGTTTTTCTTCATCAACATTATAATTACTTAAATTATTTTGAATAGCATTTATTAATTGTCTTGCGTCTTTTTGTGCGTTTGTTAAATCTATTTTGGCTTTACTATATGCAAATTTTTTTCTAACTATCCTTGATATATCAGGATCAACAATTCTATCGTGAGCGCAAGCTACAATACTTTGTTCGTTTTTAGGAATATTTTTATATCCTTTTATGTTATATGCAATTTTTTCTTTTCTATGTTGGATTAACAATCCGTCGTATGTTTCATCAAGTAATATTTTTCTTATAGAGTCTATATTCCAAAATTCTGATCCATTTGGATAATAAGGACACACATATTTTAATCCCTGTAATTTTTTATATCTGCTAGGTGTAGGTATTTTGTTTTCATTAAGATATTTACAAATTTTATAATATCCGATACCATTAGCATACATTTTATAAATCTCTCTAACAACCTTTGCAGCTTCTTCATCAACAATTAAGTGGTACATATCGTCGGGATCTTCTATATATCCATAAGGGGCAAAAGATCCAGTCCATTGCCCTGCATCATTTTTAGCTCTTAATGTTTTTTTGGTATTGATAGATTGTTCTTCAATTTTCCATTCATCTACCATTGCAGTTATTTGACTAGATTTTTTATTCCCTTTGTTATATGTATCAATATTATCAACAATACTTAAAAATCTTATGTTCCATTGAATAAAGTTTTTATGTAAATATTTTTCTACAAATTCAATACTTCTTGCGAATCTTGCTTGTGTTTTACAAACATAAATATCTGTATTTCCTAGTTCACAGAATAGAAGTGTTTTATTCCATTCTTCACGCGTACCGTCGCCACCACTTATATCTTCTTCATAGAATATTCCTACAACTTCAATTTCTTTATTATTACAATAAGTTAATAACATTAGTAATTGGTTTAAAATACTTTTACTAACATTTCCTTTTTCTTTATCTAAATCTTCTTGTGATAATCTGACATATATAATACCACGTTTTCCCGGTGTGTGATATGTTCCAATTATTCCATTTCTTTTAAAACAATTTGGATTATTAGGTTTAGAAACTTTTAATAGATTTCTTAAATAATCTGTCATATACTCTAAGCTATCTACACATAATAATTTTTTAATTGTTTTAAATTCTATTGTTTCTAAATAGTCATCACTTAAAACATTGTTAATATTATAATCATTTAAAGAATTTGTATTACTAAAACTACTATTTACCACCTTTCTTTGTTCTTCCAACATACACTCATTTCCTTTCATATATATTGAAAGCGCTGTAATACAATAAAATTATAACGCGCTTTATTCACAATTACAGCCCCTTAACTTATTTTCTAGGTTTAAAATAATCATAGCTAGTTTTTTATTAAATAGTTCAATAAAATCTTCCTTGTTTTCTACGTTTGTTATGATTTCATTAGTTATAATATAATTAATTTCTTTTTCCATTTTAAAACCCCCTTTATTCTAATTAACTCTATGAAAGAGTTTCCTAATTATTCTTTGAATACAAAAAAAGACTAATAGCAATAGATTAAATATCCTTAACTATTAGTATGATTATTTATTATTTTAAACCAAGTATATAAAATCAAAATTAAAAAAAATGATTACGTAAGAACGTTAAAATAGTAGTTTTAAAAATTATAAAAACCACAAAAAATTATGTCGCAGTTTCAGTCTTAATTAAGACGCAAAATGGCCGAAGTTATGGCCATAAAAAAAGCTATTACATTAAAATCATAGTCAAGCAGGATAAACCCGTTTACAAACAACTAGCCAGTGGCTAGTTTTACCTTATTTCATAAGGGTTTAGTAAAAACACTAGTGATTACACCTACAAATTTTGTTATACAATCGTTTACTTTAGACCCCTTATAATATAAGGGGTGTTACACAAACGTACACACTTTTTTAATGTGCTTTTTTGCCATTTTCGACACAATTTTAATACTTTTTTGATAATTTCACGGCCGAATTTATGTCCTAATTAAGACATAAATTTATAAAATTTAGGGGGTTATTGAATATGAAAAAAAGTACTAAGCAAGACACAAGATTAGTACCATTAGCTACAATTATTTCATATTCTACTATATTGTATCACAAGAATGTTAATAGTCAATATGTAACAAATGTCGTAAAAACCATGCCTAAAATGTTGTATAAAATCTTCGCAAACACTTGTAAACACTATGATTTTTAGAACAGATACTTTGATAGATATTTATCTATTGACTAATATATTTAATTTTTTTACTATCAATATTTTTCTTTAATTAAATTAAAATATCACAAAAAATAATTATTTTTTTCGGTATTATAATTCTGACTTATATGATATTTTGAAGAAATATGATATACTAATAATAGTAAGATAGGAGTTAGAGAATATGGATGAAAATACTAATAATAACGATGTAGTATCATTTAAAACAATTCCAAACAATAATCAAGTTTATCAACAATCACAAAGTAATCAAAATTTAAATAATCAGTTTAATCAAAATATAAATATTAATCAACAAGTTTTTAATCCACGACCTGTTGTAAATAATAATAAAAATAAACGAAAAAAATATATTTTGTTGGTAGTAATTATTATTACAATAATAGCTTTACTTTTGTTTGGAAGTTTTTACTTTTTAAATAAACAAAATAATAATAATTTGCCACCAGAAACAGAGATTAATATAAGTAATCAATTATATTCTGATTATTTAAATGAAAATATTACAACTGATGAATATGTTAGATATTTACTTTATACTCAATATGATACAAGTATGTTAAATGAAAAATATCAAAATCTTTTAAAGTCAGATGATACAATTAACATAGAAGAACTAATAAATAAGTATTATGAAGATTTATCAACTGAAACATTAAATTATTTTGCTAAAAAAATTAATCTTAATAATATAACTTTTGAAGTAGAGAAAGAGAATGAAGAAACAACAGAAGATAATAAAATAGCATTAGCGGATTTATTTATTCAAACTGTTTATGCTAAAAGTGATAAAGTGACGAATTTAAATAAAGCTGTATTATCAAAAAATGGAAATTTTGTTGTATGGTACACTACGACCGGTAATAGTGCAACTAACAATGAATCAGCTGTAAAAATAGCTGACGGATTAGAAAATACTATATCTAAATATGATAGTTTATTTAAAAGTAATTATAGTTATAAATCTAATGTAATATCAAAAGGCACAACTTACAAAAATCAACAAAAGATATTAGAAAATTCAAATATTGATCCAAACTATTTAGAAAGTGCAATGCAAATATATTTAGTAAATTATAATGATAGTTCAACAGCACAATATATAAGTGGTTATGGTAAAGGAAAAGAAATTTTAAATAGTGTTTTTGGCGGAGATAGTTATGGAACAATAGCATATCCATATATTGTTATTAAACCAAGTTCATTCAATGATTTTGAAAGATTAGAACAATTATATAACCACGAAATTTTTCATCATTATCAAAGAAGTGTTTTATGTGGTAATAATGAATGCAATATGAGTTCTGATCCATATTATTCGGATTCAACAGCAAATTGGGCTAGTGCATTATCAACCAACAAAACAACGACATCAGGTTTTTTAAATGAATGGGCGCAAGTTTATAGATATAATTCAAACTCATTATTAGGTAGATATGTAAATCAATATGGCGAAGCAAAAGCAGCTTATGCAATGTTTGTATATTTATTTAATTATTCAAACATTGTTGATAACGGGACGCAAAAAATTATTGAAGCGATGTATAAGTCAAATTTTTTAGAATATTTAGAAGATAATTCTACACTGGAAGAAAGAAAAAATATTCAAAAAGAAATTGCACTTAAAAATTTAACTTTTAATTATAATAATAACAATTTGAATATACCAACAGAAAGTAGAGCAATGTCTAATATTAACGATACAATCAATATAAAGAAAAATGATGTTTATATGGAAGATGTTGGTATTGGAAAAATGGGATTAACATATTTTGCTATTAATTTAACATCAGAAGAAGCTATAAAAATAACTATTGATAAAGATAATAACTATATTGATGCGATTTTAGTAGCACAAAACGAAAACGATGATTATATAATTGTTGATAGTTCAGATAGCAAAGGCAATCAAATTATATTTGATACTAATAATTATAATGATTATCGAAAGTTTTATTTAATAACTTACAATAATAATATAACTTTGCAAAATTATTATTCGTTAACAATTAAACAAGTTCAAAAAAACTTTAAACAAGAAAGTTCTTCGAATAAAAATTTTATTTCTTATGATGATTGTAATGGAACATCAGACGAAGTAAGTCTAAAAATAGATACATATTATTTAAATAACGAGGGAATTGCTTATAAAGCTGTGATAACTCTATTTTTGACAGAAGAAGCTGATTATAATGATTGGTATGAAGGCACTAAAACTAGAAAAAATTTTACAAATGTAAAATTAAAAGGTAATGTTCTACAATATGAATATACTGATGAATGGTTTAAAGAACAACACGATTATTTTAATACAAAAGATAGATTAAACTATTTTTACGGTAGTTCTTGTGATTTAGGATGTAGTGGCGATTCTTGTCAATGGGGTTCTTCTGACGGGCAAACTATTGATTTTGATCCGGAAAGTATAAAGTAAAGGAGTAAAAAATATGAATCAAGAACAAAATAATTTTAACAATCAAAATATTAACAATGGAATGATGAATAATCAACCATTACCAAATAATCAAAATTTAAATAATTCGTTTAATTCAAATGTAAATGTTAATTCACAACCAATGAATCAACCATTTCAACAACCTATAAATCAAGTGAATGTGCAACAACCAATACCACAAATCTATTAATTCATTTGAAAGTGGAAATTTGAATAATCAAAATTCAAATAATAAACCGTCAAAGAAAGTAAATATAGGTTTAATTATTGGAATTGTAGTGGCAATATTAGTAATTGTAGTTATAGTTATACTACTATTACATAATAAATCTAATACTTCTGATACATCTAATAATAATTCTACAAAACAATTTGCAGAAAACGTAATAATGAATCATGCAACAATAAATAATGTAAAATTATCTGAAATTAATACTATAAATGATATAATGGAAAAATTGAATGTAGAAATTAATTGGGTTATGGTATGTTATAAAGAAACCGAATCTGAAGAAGGTTGTCCTAATTATTCCCTTACTGAATTTGAATCTAATAAGGTAGAAAAAAAAGGAATAAGTAGTTTAACATTTAATTTTAAAATAAAAAATAGTGATAATATATTTGACTTTTCAACATACTATAATGTTTATGAAGAAAAAGGTTATGATGCGCCTTATTTCTCATTAATGTTTCATTCAAATAATTTGATTCTTTTAAATAATGAGTATGTAGAAAATATTTCTATGGATACAATTAAATCAAAATATAATATATCTTCTGTATCAGATTACTGGTACTATATAGATTTTGAAAGTTTAGACGGAGATAAATATCGTTATACAGGATACCCAAATAGCAATCTTGTTGAAATATTTAACTATACAGAAAGAGATAGAGGATTGTAATTTATAAGGAGGAGGTAATAATATGAATCAAGAACAAAATAATTTTAATCCAAATAATTTTAATAATCAAAATATTAATAATGGAATGATGAATAATCAACCGTTATCAAACAATCAAAATTTAAATAATCAGTTTAATCAAAATGTAAACGTTAATCAACAATCACAACCAACACCTAGTTTTCAACAACCTATAAATCAAATGAATATGCAACAACCAACGCCACAACAAATAAATACATTTGGAAGTGGAAATGCTAATAATCAAAATTTTAATAGTAAACCACCAAAGAAATTAAATATAGGTTTAATTGTTGGAATATCAGCTGCCGTTGTTGTTGCAACAATTATAGGTGTAGTATTACTTTCAAACAATAAAGGTGATAATAATAATTCAAATTCAAATAGTATATTTAGTCCTAGTAATAAATATGTTGACGGAAAAATACCTTATAACAAAGAAGTAAATAAATGTGCGAAAGAAATAGTTAGTTATAAAGATAATACACGAGAACTATGTTATCAAGAGCCAATTTATTATAATGCCGAAAATTATTACGATAGAGACTATGCAAGATTTATTAATTTTAGCCTTTATTTAAACACAGATGAAAAAAATGTTTTATCTTTTAAATTAGATAAAGATACAAAAGAATATTATAACTTTATTGAAATGGGATTAGATGAAGAAAATTTAAGCTATGTTTATGAATTTCAAACATTAGAAGAAGATACATTAGTTTTTGTTAGTAATCAATCATTTAAAAAATATAAAACATTAGATTTAACAAATAAAGAAAGTGTAAAAACAGCTGATAACAAAGAACTATATAAAGGTGTATATGCTGAAAAGTATACTGCTTATGAGTATTATACAAAGATTGACGATATAGAAGTTGCTATAACTGTTGTTAATAAAAATTATAGTGTTGATGAAGCTTATAGTAGAATTAGTAAATTTATTAAAAAACTTTCAAAAGATACTGGAGCTCCATTTATAGTTGATTATGCAATGGCTAATTATAATACAATGGGATTTGCTAATGATTTGACGAAAGCATATTTAGTAAAAAGTCATAAATACGTTGTAGGATTGAAATTTTATAAAGATTCTGGAAGTTATGTTAAAGGAAATACTGGATTAAATTTAACGCTTTATAACAACGGAATAACATATACTTACGATGATTATTATTTATTGGTTACAGATGATTCCGAAACTTATACTGTTTATAGAACAGAAATGAGTGCAGGATCAGCACAATATAGTATGTGGAGTGCATACATTCCAGAAGATAATGTTTTTTCAATTTTAATTAATGTTTGGAACGGTGTAAATATAATATCAAGATTTGGTTTTGTTGTGGAAAATCCAGATATGAGTAAAGGATACCAATATTATATTGATAATTTTTCTGAAATGTTAACTAATGGTAATGGTAATACTGTTGGAAAATCAGAAGAATATCATAGAGATTAGGAGTTTTAAAATGAATCAAGAACAAAATAATTTTAATAATCAAAATTTTAATAATGGAATGATGAGTAATCAACCATTACCAAATAATCAAAATTTAAATAATCAGTTTAATCCAAATGTAAATGTTAATCAACCAACATTTAATCAACAATCAATTAACCCTCAACCACAATCAACAGTTAGTTACCAACAACCTATAAATCAAGTTAATATGCAACAACCGGCACCACAACCTGTTAATACATTTGAAAGTGGAAATGCTAATAATCAAAATTTTAATAGTAAGCCACCAAAGAAATTAAATATAGGTTTAATTGTTGGGATAGTAGTTGCTATTGTTGCAATAATAGCAGTAATAATAATACTTTTAAATAACGATTCTAGTAGTGAAAATAAATTAAAAGAAGATCCTACTGTTTCTTCTGCAAGTTTCGAACAATCCGGAGATCATTATGTATTAAAAGATGATAGTGGTAAAATTCTTTTAGATAATATAAAATATTATGGTGATCTTTATACAAAAGGTTTTTGTAATGGTACAACAAAAATAACAACAACAGACGGGAAAGTTGGAATAATAAATGATAAAGGAAAATTTATTGCTGAACTTGGAAAATATAAATACATAACACAAACCGGTTGTTATTACAAAGTGACAAATTATGATGATGAAATTAAAGTCAAAATATTAAATTATGATGGAAGTGTATTTTTTGAAGATACTAATGATAAGTATTTAGATAAAAGTTCAATAGAATGTGCTGTAAATTATTGTTTTTCAAAAAAAGTTGCATTATTTTCTACAAACGGAAAATATCAATTACTTGATTCGAAAGGCAAAGTTATAAAAGAATATGAAAAAATTACAGGTGTAGATAAACCAAAAGTTTCAAGCAAAATACAAGACGAAGAAAAAGATAGATATATTTCATCATTCTATAATGGAAAGACAGATATTATTGATACAAAAAATAATAAAATAATTACTTCGTTAAATGATGAATATTATGTAAAAGATATTAATAGTAATAATGAAAATCAAGTTATAATATATAAGAATAATGGTGTTGATCGACACGCTATAATATATAATAATGGTAAAAAATCATTTGATACAACAAGTTGTTTAAATATAGCTTTTGTAAATGGCGAGGTAAGATGTTTAATCCAAAATGGTGGAGTTTTTGAATATTATGACATCAATGGAAAAAAGATTGATAAACAATAAAAAAATAACCTTAATCAGGTTATTTTTTTGCATTACACGCTTTCTTAATTATGTTCCGTGTATAAAGGTATCTAGCACACGGAGGAGATGATCCAGGTGCAAGCGGTAATGGTATTATTGAAAAAGATTTAACTTTAAAAATTTCACAATATATGTATGATAGATTCAAAGATTTAGGGATTCCTGTAAAAATGACTAGAACTACTGATGAAACTATTTCACCAACTGAAAGAGTTAAAAGAGTTTTGGATGCGTATGGAAATAGTAATGATGTAATTGTTATATCAAATCACATAAATGCAGGAGGTGCTTCGTTACCATATGTGTAGTTAAATTTTAATACATATTTTTAAAGACAATCAAATTATTTTATGAATATATGATATAATTAAAATGAGGTGTATTGATATGCTATTTAAAAATAATTTGAAAACTGAATCCAATAAAAATACTGAAGAAAAATCAATAGGATTTAAATATCATCAAGAATATAAATTAAATAGAAGTGATAGAAATATAAGTTGGTATTTAACTGATTGCTGTGTTAGTTTTGATGAAAAAATATTATTACAAGGTTACTATAGTTATAATGGTTGGTTTAATGAAAGTTATGGTTTAAATACATTTATGTTTTATGTTGTTGAAAAAGATTCAAATGTTTATTTGAAACTATGCGATATAAGCAAATTAGAAGAAAAGGCGGAAGAATGTGCTTATGATTTTTTCTCATGGGTAGATTGGTACCAAACAATTAAAATGGGAGTGAAATTAGATTCTTATAAGAAATATGTAAGAGATGAAGCTTGTATAGTAAATATAAAATTAGATAAATCAGAGTTTGAAAAAAATATTAATAAGATGAAAGAAATAGATTTTAAAGATAGCGTATCAGAATTGTTTGGATATAAAAGTTCAAAGGCAAGATTTGATTGTATTGATTTTGTAAATAAAAATATATTTTATTCAGACGATTTTTATTTGGAAAAGTATAATCCATATATAGAATTTTTAGATTATATTCTAAAAGAAACAAATATAAAAGATATTCCAATGCAGAAGTTTAAATCTGTTAATAATTTAGAAGAAGCTATGATTGTTGCTATTGAAGAAGAAAAAGAGAGAATAGAATTTGAATGTAATGCAATATTATGATTTAAATATATAATATTATTTAAAAATATGATATAATGAATATGTGAGTAAATTCAGTTTAGGTATTGTTTAATGAAAGGTAGTTATTTAGTTGAAATTGATGAACCTAGAATTCAAGAAACCTGTGATGCGTATTTTAAATGGAAAGATTTAAATACATATATCAAAAGTTTGGTTTCTAGGGGAATAAACATGCCAGATGCTATTAGTGAACCAATGGGTTGTTATTGTTTGGACTTATTATGGAATAAGCAATCTGGTGGAGATGCACAAACAAGAGATGGTAAAAAAGTTGAATTCAAAGCTACAAGTAATTATGATGGTGACTTAAGTAGTTTTGGACCAAGATGTGAATTTGATGATTTGGTTTTCCTTAGATTCAATTTAGATACTAATATGCTATATGTATATGATACAGGAATTAATTCAGATCAATTAAAACAAATTGAAATATCATCATATGGCACAGTTGAAGACTATCAAAGACAAGGTAAACGACCACATTTTAGTATTATCGATAAAATAATAGATGAGTTAGAAATTGAACCTACCGTAATATTTAATATTCGTAGAGGTAGAATTGAAAAAAAATAAAATACGAAAGGAAGAGTTGAATTTACTCTTTTAAAAATCGTATTTAAATTGCGGCGCGCCGCATAAAGAGGAGAATTAATATGTATAAAATTTGTAGTTTATTTGCAGGGGCCGGAGGAATAGATTTAGGATTCATTAATACTGAAAAATGCGAAGTGGTATATGCTAATGAATTTGATAAATATGCAGTTGAAACATATGAACTTAATTTTAAACATAAGGTAGATTGCAGAGATATTCATGAAGTGAAAATAGATGAAATTCCTGATTTCGATATTATGGTTGGAGGTTTTCCTTGTACTTCTTTTTCAGTTGCAGGTTATAGAAAAGGTTTTAATGATGACCGTAGTGGTGATTTGTTTTTTGAAATGGAAAGAATCTTCAAAGTAAGAAAGCCTAGGGTTATATTTTTAGAAAATGTTAAGAATTTAGTAGGTCATGATAAAGGGAAAACGTTTGCAACTATAATTGATAGGTTGAAAAAAGCAGGATACAAAGATAAAATTAGTTTTCAGGTATTAAATGCTTGTGAATATGGTGATATTCCACAAAATAGGGAAAGAATTTATATAGTAGCATTTAGAGATGAGAAAGATTATGAAAAATTTAAAATGCCTATGCCTATTCCATTAAAAAATAGTATTAAAAAAGTGTTTAATTTTAAGACTGAAGTCGATGAAAAATATTATTATACTGAAGGAAAATATAAAGGTGAAATATACAATTTATTAAATAAAACTATGGATGATGATAATACAGTTTATCAATGGCGTAGAAAGTATGTTAGAAAAAATCAAAGTAATTTAGTTCCAACTTTAACAGCTAATATGGGAGAGGGAGGACATAATGTTCCATTAATAAAAACAAAGTTTGGAATAAGAAAGTTAATGCCAATAGAATGTTTTTATGCGCAAGGTTATCCTAAAAAGTTTAAGTTGCCTAAAACTATGAGTGATGCAAAACTTTATAAACAAGCAGGAAATAGTGTTGCAGTTCCTGTAATAGAAAGAATTGCTACAAATATAGTTAATGCTTTGGAAAGCAATGAAAGCAAATAATGATTTATTTTGTGTTTAATCTTGGCACAAATTGTTTAAAGTATAATTTGGTGGGGTGTTGTTTGTTTAATTCATTTCATCGTTTAAAAGTCCTTAAAATTGGGACTTTTTTTAATTTGGTAAAAATTGTTATTAAGTCTTGTAGTATTTTTACAATTTGTTTAAATGTAATTAGCTCGGTTTGGAGGTGAAATATGAAAAAAATAAGAGCATTACTTGTATGTCCAAACGAATTACCTATTGAACTTAATATAAAAAATACATTAAAAGAAAAACAAAATTTAGTTGGTGGATTAATAGAGGTTTGCTATTTAAATGATGATTCAGAAGTATGTTTAATTTGTAATGAAGAAGGTAGGATAAATAATTTACCACCTAATCGTTTTGTTGATAATGATTTTATTTATGGAAATTTTATTATTGTTGGTGATGATTATAAAAATGCAGATTTTAAATCTTTAACAAAAGAACAAATAGATAAATATCAAGAATATTTTAATGAAAAAAGTATAGACAAAACAAATAGTAGAATTACAGCTCGTAAAATGGTGGCAGAGTTATTTAAAAGGAGAAAATATGGAAATTATAGATGATATATTAACTGAAACTGAATTAAAACTTGAAGAGGAGTTTAAACAAAACTATATTAAATATATGGCATTGTTTATATCTGATAATGTTAATAGTATATATAAGTATTATAAAAATAATAGTGATTTCAGTTTTAATAATGTAATATTGATGAGCAAAGATACTTGGAATCTTAATGAAGAAGATAAAAAAATACTAATAAGTAAAATCGATGAAATTTTAAATAGCACATATAAAATACATCTAGTTAGTGATTATGATGAAAAATTGAAATTAGAAAAATGTGAGGTATAGATATGGAAAATAAATATAAAAATTATAAAAAGAATAGAAAGAAAGATTATAAAAAGAATGAAAAAGAAAAAATGAAAGTTTCGGATGTTGATTTAAAAGAGAATCGAATAATTATTGTGGATGGAGAAATCGATGACAAGTTAGCAAGAGATACAATTGAATTATTATTAAAAATGGATGCTTGTAATCACAAAGATATAACAATGTATATTAATTCTAGTGGTGATTCTGTTGCCGCAGGATTAGCTATTTACGATATTATGAATATTATTAAAAGTGATATAAAAACTGTTGGTTTAGGTAGATGTGCTTCAATGGCGAGTGTTCTATTAATTAATGGTAAAAAAGGAAAAAGATGCATTTTAGAAAATGCTGAAATAATGATTCATGAGGTTAGCTCCTTTTCTGCAGGAAAATTAACCGAAATGAAAGAAAGACTAGACCATACTCATAGTCTTAATGAGAGGTTAATGAAAATAATTGCAAGTAAAACAAATAGAACATTAAAACAAGTAAAGCAAGATACAATTAATAAAGATAATTGGATAGACTCAAAGACTGCTTTAAAATATGGTTTTGTAGATAAAATATTAATTTAAAAAGTGGCACACTTTGGTGTGTCAAAATTTTATTTTGAGTGTGCAAAGAAACAATTGTTATTTTTTTATAAAATAATTGTGAAAAAGCTGTGGATTTAATTGTGAAAAAAGTTTATTAATTCTTATTAAATGTGCAACTTATTTTTATGAGGTTTCTTTGGGATTGATAGGAGGTGGTGAAAATGAGGTATTGTTATCAAAGAGTTAGTACTGTCGATAAGCAATCCTTGCTTTGAACTTAGGCAGGAAAAGTTTGCAAGAGATAATGATATTCCAATAGAAAATTGGTATCAAGAAAAAGCTAGTGGTGCTAAAAATGATAGAATTGAATTAAATAGATTATTATCTATATTAAAAGAAAATGATGAATTATATGTAATAGATGCCTCAAGACTCTGACTAGGAGCATGAAGTTTTTATTGGAAATATTAGATTTTGCTAAAGAGAAGAAAATTAAGTTAGTAATGGGTGATTTTGTTTTAGATTGTACTGGATCTTTATCTATTTTGACTCAAGGACAAATAATGATGTTGGGTTTATTAAATGAAATGCAAAGATTAATGATAGTTGAAGCTGTTAATGAAGGACTTGCAGCAGCAAGAGAAAAAAATGGTGGAGTAAATCCAGGAGGGCAACCTAAATTAACAAAAGAAAGATTGTATACTAAAAATCCAGATTTTTTTAAATATTATGCAATGTATAAAAATAAACAGATTTCAATGATTGAATTGGCTAGACTTAGTCAAATCAGTAGAAATACAGCATATGCTTATTGTAGATTAATAGAAAAAGACTAAATTATTTTATATTATGGTTTAGTCTTTTTATTTTTTTGTTAAATTGTTCAATATTTATTATTCCAGCACTAAGGTCATTTTCTAACTTTTTTGTTTGTTCTTTTATATATGAATTTCTTCTTTTAATTTTTTGTGGAATTTTGTTTTCTTTACATTCGATACAATATTTATTATTTCCTATTTTGGTTAATTCATTAAAACAACCTGGTCCCTCACATGGAATCATTGTTACATAATATTTATTTGTAGTAATGTCAATTAATAATTGATAATAAGCAATTCCTATTAATGATTTACAACTATAATATAGAATATAATTATTATTTATATATATAGCCGTTTGTCTGCTAACACTGAAGTTTATTAAATCTGATTCTGTTTTAGTATATAAAATATTTACTAAACTATTTTTTATATGTTTTAATAGTTCACTATTGAAATTATAATTTTCTGAATTTTTTTTCTGAATTTTTTCATTATCTTTAAGTATTTTAGAATTAGTAAAATTTTCTAACATTGTTATATATGTAATTAATTTTTTGAAAATAGAATTGCTTGGATCTAATGTTAGTAAACTATAAAATTCTATTTTTACTAATATTTTATGTATATTAGAAATGATGTTTAATATGCAACAATCAACAGTAAATTTGTTATAGTCATATATTTTGTTTTTATTTTGTAAATAAAATACTTCTGTACTTGAATAATAATTATATGGATATCCATTTTCGTTTATCCAGTCATTATAAAATTTATTTAATTTTTTTTGTATTTTAATATTTGAATTAATATATTCCAAATAGTTTAATGCTGAATTATCTATTAATTTCAATATATTTTTTCCTGTATCATTAATTAGTTCAAATACGTATTTGATGTCTACACAAATCCATCCATTATTATAATAATTTTTTGAATTATCCTTTTTATAATAGTTTTTTAAAATAATATTATTAAGTTTATTATCATCTTCATTAGTTAATTCTTTAATATTCTTATACTTTAACATAAAAAACGGACCCTTTCTGTAACCAGAATAACACAGATTTAAAAAAGAATAAAGATTATAATTGAATTAGAAATGGAGGTGAATTTTATGAAAATTACTATTTCTGAAGCAAATGAGATACTAAATGAAGTATTAAGTTTGTATCCTGATGTGGATTTTTCTTCTGAAGAAAAAGCAGACTTAATAATTGTTGCTATGGACGCTGCTTTAAATAGCACTAGCAAAAATGGACCTAAAGGGTATGTTAAAGGTGCAATTATAAATTGCATCAGACCAAAATTAAAAGACCATATAATGAATAAAATAGGAGGATAGTATGGAATTATTTACAAAATGTTGTTCTTGTGGCAAAAAAATGCAACGTAGATATAAAACATGTGAAAATTGTTACGAGAATTACAAAAAAGGAATTACATATGTCGAATGTTCAGAATGTGGTTGGCCATTTAAAAACCCAAGTATATACGGTATGTGTTATTTATGTTACAAAAAGGTGTTCAATGCCGAAAAAAGTAGATTGTAATTTAAAATTATCGGATTTAAAATCTTCTAAATTAAGTAAGGAAAGAATAAAGACAGATATTGTTCCTTTTGATTCAATAATAAATGGTGGTTTTGAAACAACAGGAACTATAGTACAAATAATATCTTCATCAGGGTTAGGTAAAAGTTCAATAACCTGCCAAATTTGTTTAGCTTTATGTAATAAGGGATTTAATATACTGTATGTTGATACTGAAGGCTCTGTTGGATTAGATTTATTATCATCTGTAGGATTAATTGACTATTTGGATAATCATTTCTTTTATGTTAGAGAATCATCTTTTAGTAAGGTAGAACAAGTTATGGATCAATTTATATCAACAAATGAAATTCAGTTTATAGTAATTGATTCATTAGCAAATCTTATGCATGATGGTTTTGATGATTTATCTTTAAATAAAAATAAACCTATAAAAGATGAAAATAAAAAAGAGAAAAATGGCGCTATATCAATAACAACTAATAATTCAAATTACAATAGTCGGCAACTAACTTTATTCTTAAATAAGTATTCTATGATATCTAAAGAGAAAAAGATTAGTATGATTTATATTAATCAATTTAGAACAAGGATAACTAATTTATTTAATTATGCCGAAGAAAAAATTGGTGGTTCAAAAAACGTAAAATATAATTCAGATATTATTATAAAAATATCTAATAATATTTCTACAGAAAACAAAGATTTTAAAACCTTTGTGAATAAAGAATCAGAAGATAAAATCGGAGATTTGGAATTTGAAATAATTAAAAGTAATCAATCACGCCCAGGACGTAAAATACCGTTTAGATTAATATTTGGTAAAGGGATAAGTAATAAGTATTGTGGTTTTTATGCTTTGTATAAGCTCGGACTTATAACTAAAAGTAGTTCTACATACTATTACACTAAAAATGGTTTACAAAAAAAATACTCAGGTAAAGATGATTTGCTTGCAAAATATGAGGATTGGTATGATGCTTCTTATGAAGAAATTACTAATTTTTATAATAACATAAAATAGATTTTTAGTATTTTTTACTATAATAGCGGAAAAAATGGCATATATGTAATAAACTACTTAACGAATATCTATTAGTCTTTCAACTATATCACTAATCTCTTTCACTAAAAAGAAAAATAAATATATAAGAATCACTAGGATATTGATTAAGTATAATTTGCTAAATATATAGATTTTATATAGATTAGATGTTAAATATAATTATCTATATATAGAGCTTATAAATAATAGTGGGGATATTAAAATATGTCCCCAACTATTAAATTAAGGAGGAATTGAATGTTAGAAATAGATTATACTAAAGATTATTTATATAATGAAGAATTACAAAAATTAACTGAGCAAATAAATAATACTCATAAAAATATTGATGAAATAAAATTGGTTACAGATTTATTTCACAATGGAATATGTTGTATTGGAGATGTTTTAAGATTAATAGAACAACTAAAAGTAAAAGGAGTCAAAAGTTTAAAATATTTTAATGAGGATTTTTCTTTAAAAAGAATATATGGTTTGGTTAATAGAGATGACACATTATATGATGCAGATAATTATTATTTTAATCCTAAATATCCTATTGCGTGTTTATTATTGACGCTTACAAAAACATTAGAAGAACAATTATATTGGGAAAATGATTATGATAATAATTACAATTTTTAAATTGTCTAAAGGTCTTGTATTTATATTTTAAGTTTGTTTTAATTTAAGATTAAGAACGTAATATAATATTAAAATTAATATTTCAAGAATAAAGTAAATAAGATTAATAGAGGAGGTATTAAATATGAGTAAAGTTGAAAAGTTTAATAAGTTTAAAGAATTAATTCTTTCGTATTTAGTAGATGAATTAAATAATGCGAAGGTTAGCAAATCAGTTTAATTGATTTGCCTTTTTATGATGACAGAAGAAAAAATTATAAATTCTCAATTTAATGCCGGAATATATATTAGACTTTCACAAGAGGATACAGATAAAAAATATGAAGCAGATAGTGAAAGTGTTATAAATCAAAGAACTCTTCTTAGAAACTATGTTAAAGAAAATAATTTTAATCTTATAGATGAATATGTAGATGATGGATACACTGGAACGGATTTTGATAGACCAAGTTTTAAAAGAATGTTAGAAGATATAAAAAATAAAAGAATAAATTTAGTTGTTGTAAAAGATTTATCTAGATTTGGTAGAGATCATGTTATGACTGGTTATTATACCGAAACTTTTTTTCCTGAAAACAAAATAAGGTTTATATCTGTTTTAGAGTGTATAGATACCTTTAAAAATCAAGCGAGTAATGATTCAGCAACTTTTATACAAGCTTTTAATGATTTTTATAGTAAACAAAATTCTATAAAAATAAAAAGAGCATTGGATGATAAAAGAAAAGAAGGAAAATATATTGGGAGTTTACCACCGTTTGGGTATATAAGGGACCCTAAAGATAAGGGGCATCTTATTCCTAATAAAGAAGTTGCACATATTGTTACAGAAATCTTTAAAATGAGGTCAAATGGTTTAGGAGTTTCTGATATTACTACAATGTTAAATGAAAAGAAATATCCAACGCCAAGTGCATATAAAGGAACTAAATTCTCTTCAAGGTTAATAGAAAATAGTGTATGGAATATATCATCTGTAAAAAAGATATTATCTAATAGAGTTTATTGTGGGGATATGGTGCAAAAGAAACAAGCAAAAGTAAGTTATAAATCAAAGAAGAAAATTACACTTCCAGAAAATATGAATTATATTGTGGAAAACACACATGAAGCTTTAATTGATAAACAAACATATGAATATGTTCAAGTATTAACTCATAGTAGAATTAAAACTTCTAAAATAAAAACAGATAGAAAAAAAAGATTATTTGAAGGTTTATTATTTTGTAAGGAATGTACTAATAGATTGTCTGTTAATTATAGAAGTAATTTAGATTATTGGTCCATTAATTGTAATAGATATTCAAGGGATCCAATGAGGGGAAGATGTTATCCACATTTTTTTCCATATGAACTTTTAGAGGAACAATTATTATCTGAATTCAATAAAATTTTAAATGATTATGTTAAAGATTTGGATATAGATGAATTAAATAATGAAGTTAATAAAAGAGTTAAAAATGAAACTATTGATTATAATAAAACATTATTAGATATGGAAGCAAATAAGGAAAAATTATTAAACAAATTATCTTTATTATATGATGATAAAATTGAAGGTGTTGTTTCAGCTATTGTTTATAAGGAAATGAGTTTAAAAATAGAAAAAGATGTAGAAAATATAAATAATTCTATACAAGAAATAAAAAATAAAATTAAAATAATTAATAAACAAGCAGATGTTATACCTACTTTTCATAAGCAAATAAAAAAATTATTAGATTTAGAAAAACCTAAAAAAGAATTACTTCATACTTTAATTAGTAGAATAGAAATAGATAAAGATAGAAATATAACATTTAAATTTAAGTTTAATGTAATTGATGATTATACTTTCACTTATAAAACTATAAATAAACCAAGAAATCCATATGGGCGAAAAGGTAAGCAAAAATAATTATAATATGCTATAATAATTAGTAGAAATTTACTAACTATTTTTGTAAAATGGGGTGTTAGATATGGATGAAGAAAATAAATTAGTTGAATATTTAATGACTGCTGGTGAAGTTGTTCTTGAAACTAATCCGTTAGGAAATTTTGTGTTAAAAACTTATAATAAACAAAGTCAAAATATGTTATATGAGAGGATAGAATATCTAAATAAAAAAATAGAAAATTTAGAATTTTTTATGAAACAATTGGATTATTTGATGAATGATAGTAGTAAGTATATACATGTGAGAAATTTTTTAAGTTTTTATTTAACAAGAACAGATCCGGCATTAATAGATACAAATATTAAAATATTTTTAGATTATGTTAATGAAAAGAGCATATCTACTAATTATGATAATTTATTAAATAAAATATGTCTGTTAAATAAAGAGTCTTTAAATGTTTTAAGAAAAATTAAAAATAATTTGAAAGAAGATAATTATTACGAATGGGAACAATTTATAAAGTTATATCCTAATATAAACTCAAGTTTAAGATTTCGAGATATATTTACTTCAAAAGAAATGAATGAAGATATGTTGGAAATAACATTTGGATTAAAAACTTTAATAGAAAATGATTTTATAATAAGTATGTCTGGCAATTATCCTGGAAATATAGATGTATATGATGTTGAAAAATTTTCATTAACAAATCTTGGATATTTAATTTTAAATTATATATAAGAGAATATAGATATTTAATTAAACCACACAGACAGCAATGCACGAGGTGGAGATGGTGCAGAAGTAATTTATCCGCTTAGAAGTACAAGTACTTTACCTAATTTAATACTAGAGCAATTATCAAAAGAAGGACAAAACATACGAAAAGCGTATCAGAGAAGATTACCAAGCGATACTTCAAAGGATTATTACTTTATGCAACGCAATACTGGTGATACACAATCATTAACTGTAGAATATGGCTTTTTAGATAGTACAAAAGATGATGTGCAACAATTGAAAAACAATTATGAAGATTTTGCAGAAGCAGTTGTGAGAGCGGTTGCTGAATATGCAAACTTATCATATATCCCAAAAGAAGGTGGAAACACATATACAGTAAAGAGTGGAGACAGTTTATGGAGTATTGCTAAAAAATATAATGTTTCAGTTGATGAATTAAAAAAGGCTAATAATTTAACGAGTAACGTGTTAAGAATCAATCAAGTTTTATTTATACCAACAAAAAAAGAAGAAGAATCTGGCAATTATATTGTATATACGGTAAAAAGTGGAGATACATTATATTCAATAGCTAAAAATTATAATATTGCTGTATCGGATATAATAGAGTTAAACAAATTATCAAACAATATATTAAATTTGGGTCAAAGACTACTTTTACCAGTGGAGGAAAAGGTAATAGAAACAAAATATAATACATATGTAGTTAAATCAGGGGATACATTATATTCTGTTGCTAAAAAATATGGGATTTCAGTAACAGAATTAAAAGAAATAAATGATTTATTTAATAATACATTGAGTGTAGGCCAAAAACTACTAGTTCCGGCTACAACAATAATAATTGACGAAACAACTCCAGGAGAATATATAACGTATACAGTAAAAAGTGGGGATAATTTATACTCAATAGCGAATAGATATGGAGTTTCAGTTAAAGAGATAATGAATCTTAACAACTTAACAAGTAATTTATTAAATGTTGGTCAAACCCTTAGAATACCAACTTCTGAAACTAATACATATATAGTTAAATCAGGAGATAATTTGTATTCAATAGCTAGACGTTATAATACAACAGTGGATGCAATTAAAAGAAAAAATAATTTAGTTAGTAATAACCTTTCAATTGGTCAAAGCTTAATAATATAAATAATAAAAAAATGATGTAAACATTTTCTAAATTGTAGAAATTTTGTTTATATCATTTTTTGTTTTAAATTTAATGTATTTGTTTGCATACACCAACATCAGGTTCATAAAAACAATGATTTTTATATCTTCCTGAATTTTTTTGCTCCCACCAATATGCTTTACAGTTATCACCACTACTTGGTGCATAAAACCATAATGCATTTGTTGCTGGATAATAGTATTCACCTCGTATTATTCTTTCAGCAAGTTCAAGTTCTTTACTTGTTGGGTTACTAAAGAATAATGGACTATCAGTTCCAGAAAACCCTCCTGGGCTTTGATATACTACCTTTGATATAGTAGTAACATTTTTGAATGTAAGACAATCAGCAAGTGCTCTATTAACAATTACATTTCCTACCATTAACATGCCGAGGTCCCCTTCGCCAATAGCTTCGGCTCTCATTAATCTTGCTAATAATTCCTTTTCTTTAGTTGTATATTTAATTATCGCCATAAAATCACCTATATTATAATATGGTTTTAAATAAAAATGTTGAAAAAGCTTTTTTTTTGTGTTATACTCTTTGTATATTGAATTAGGGGTGTAATTCAATGGTAGAATGATGGTCTCCAAAACCATTCATGTGGGTTCAACTCCTGCCACCCCTGCCATATATGTTGTTTAATATATTTTTAAATAAAATTAGTATATTATAGGAGGGTTTATGTCAACAATAATGCATGGTTATAATACAATAAAATTGAGTGGTGATACTTCACTTGAATTAGTAATATGCAGTGAACAAACAGATGAAAAAAATATCAGAAATACTAGTTGGAATGATGTTTACTTTAATTCAAATGATGAAAAAATAAAAATAGGAAGTTATGATACAACACCTAATTTTGTTGTTCGTAATTGGATAGAATATAATGATAGTTGTGTTATTTTTCTAAAACAAAATATTTGTACATCTGATGTATCCATATTGAAAGTATTCGACATAGCTACAAAAAAGGTATTAGATTTAACAGATGAAGAAAAGACAGAGTTTTATTATAATCAATTTTCAAACAGTAAAATAAAAAGTAAAAAGCTAGTAAAAAAATCTAGATAATTATATTGATAAATTTAACAGGCTTATAAATATTTTAGTCTGTTTTTTTTGTAGCTTTTTATGAATTAATTATTAAATCATTATTTAGTAGTTATAAAACTATAATTGTTTAATTTATAAAATATTGATTATAAATCTTCAAAAGTAATAAAATCAAAAGATAACAAAAAACATATATACAAAATATTTACATGTTAAATATGGTACGTTATAAAAATTAATTGTATAAAATTTAATAATCAATATACTAAAAATATTAGTAATATATAATAATTTATTCCCAATATATTAATTTTACATATATTAATATAGAGGTGAAAATTATGTATCAAATATATCAAGTGCAATCATATGATACTTTGGAGAATATAGCAAGAAATTTTAATACTACAATAGATGAGTTAAAAAAAATAAATGGAATTACCGATTTTACTCCAGTGATGGGAGCTCCATTGATAGTGCCAAAAGTAAATTCTGGTAATTATATTGTTCAAAGAGGGGATTCACTATATTCTATTGCAAAAAAATATAATACAACACCACAAGTGATAGCTACATATAATGGGTTAAATGTTGGTGATTATATTTATCCAGGGCAAGAAATTCAACTACCTAATAAGAATGAAAATTTTTATGTTGTAAAAAAAGATGACACTATAAATGATTTATTACAAAAATTAAATATCAGCATACAAGATTTATTAGATTTAAATGATAATATTTTATTAAAAGAAGAGCAAGTTATTTTCTATAAAAAGGACTAAAAATTACAAAGCTCTTTTTTTTTGTTTAACTTTGTTATATAATTATACAAGAAATAGAGGTGTTATTATGAAAAAAGTTTTTAGCTTATTAATATCTATTATGTTATTAATTGGGATAAGTGGTTGTTCTACAAAGTATAATACATATACTAAAATATCATATTCTGAATTTACTAAAATGAAAGAAAATAAAGAATCTTTTCCACTTGTAATAGGTGCTGCAACATGTAGTGCATGTGCAAGTTATGAAGTAACAATGGAAGCTTTTATTCAAAAATATAATGTACAAGTATATTTTATAGATATAGATACTTTAAGCGATGAAGAAAAAGAATCTTTAAGAGTTGAAACAAATTATACTTCAACTCCTACTACTGTATTCTATAAAGAAGGAAAAGTAACTCCATCATATAATAGAATGATTGGAGCTGGCGACCTTCAATCTGTAAAAACTATCTTTACACAAAATGGTTATATTAAATAGGAGATAATATGGAAAAAGATATAGAAATAATTGATTTTGATACAGAAAATAGCGTTGAAAATAAAATTGAAACTCCAGTGTTAGATATGTATGGTGAGGATTTAACATCTAAGACATACGTTACTAATCCTGCAATTGCACGTGATGAAGAAATAAAAAAATTAATGGTTGTAGTTTTGACTCCAGATAAATCTGCTTTATTAGTTGGTAAAGCTGGTATAGGTAAAACAGCAATAGTTGAAGGTTTAGCATATTTAATTCAACAAGATAAAGTTCCAAATGCATTGAAAGGATATAGAATTATTAAAATTAATTCTACTTCATTATTAGGAAAAATGACTATAAATGGTAGAGAGGAAATGACTATATCATTATTGGTTGAAGAATTAAAGAAAATTCATAAAACAATTTTATTTATAGACGAAGTTCATACTTTAATTGGTGGAGACTCTGATGGCCCTATGGACCTTGCAAACATATTGAAACCTGCACTTGATAGAGGAGATATAAAAGCAATAGGTGCTACAACTACAGAAGAGTATGAAACATATGTAATCCGTGATAGAGCCTTTTTAAGAAGATTTGATAGAATTGATGTTTTGGAACCAAGTGAAGAAACAACAGTTCAAATTTTAAAGGGTTCACTACCTAGAATAGAGAAAAAAACAGGTATTAAATTTAAGTATAGTGATTATATTACTACATTGTTAATTAAATCAATCGTTTCAGCAACCTCACAATATAAAAGAGTGTATGGATTGGCTGCAATGTATCCAGATGTTGCTTTTTCGGTTCTAAGTCAAGCATTTTCACTTGCTTTATTAGAAGATAAGGAAGAAGTTTCTATACTTGAAGTTTACAATGCAATAAAGACAAGTAAAAGAATTTATCCAGATGTTATTGTTAAAGAATTAGATAAATTTAGAGTAGAATATCAAAAATTTTGTGAAGAAGAAAATATCATTCTTCCGGTTGTTACTATAAATGATATAAAAACTATTAGTGATTAAAAAAGGTGAACTTTAAGTAGTTCACTTTTATATTGTCATTTTTGTTTGTTGAAAAAGTAGCACTAATATGATATTATTAGTTTGGTGATTATATGAAAAAAATACCTTTAAAAAATTATATTATTTATTCAATAATAATACTTGTAACATTCGCAATAAGTATTTATATTGTAATGCTGTTTAATAGATCAAAAGAATATTATGAAAACAATTCTGTCTTAGCAGACGTTCTATATGAAATATTACCTAAAAATAATTTGAGTGTTAGTGATAATTTAAATAATTATTTGTTAGAAAATTCAAATCTTATTATATATATATCATCTGGAAAAGATAAAGATATAAAAGAATTTGAAAATTCATTTAAAAGTTATATTATAGAGAATAATTTAAAAAAGGACATTATATATATTGATTCTAATGACATAAAGAAATCAAATTTTATAGAAGATTTATTTAATAATTATGCATCAAATGATGTAATTCTTTCAAATAAACCAACTATTAAATATCCTACTTTAATAATTTTTAAAAATGGAAAAATCATAAATGTTTATAATGAAAAAATACCTAACTTATATAGCGTTAAAATATTTTTAATGACAAATGGAGTTGAAATAAATGATTAATATTGTATTGTATCAACCTGAAATACCACAGAATACCGGTAACATTATGCGTACATGTGCTGGAACCGATACTGTGTTACATCTAATTAAACCATTAGGTTTTAGATTGGATGAAAAAAGCGTAAAAAGAGCTGGCGTAAACTATTTACCTTTTTGCAAGTATAAGGTGTATGAAAATTATGAAGATTTCTTATCTCAAAATGATGGAGATTTTTATTACTTCACTAGATATTCCAAAAAAAATTATTCAACTTGCGATTATAGTAAAAAGGATTCTAACATATATCTTATTTTTGGTAGAGAAAGTACAGGTATTCCAAAAGATATACTTCATAAAAATTTAGACAAATGTGTCAGAATCCCAATGAATGATAAAATTAGAGCTTTAAATCTTTCAAATTCTGTAGCGATTGCTTTATTTGAAGTTTTACGTCAACAGGATTTTAATGATTTGTTGGTTAAAGAACCATTTAAAAGTGAAAATTATATTTATGATGATTTTGTAGATTAAAGATAATTTCTTGTATATATTTACTTGAAAAAATCTTTTTTTTATGGTAACTTATTATAAGAAGAATAGGAGGGAATGTAATGGAAGAATATATTACATTTATAAGTGATAACTATATAGTGTTTTTGATCATACTCCTAGTTATAATTTTTTCTGTTATTGGTTATCTTTCAGATAAAAAAGGTTTTTTGAAAAAAAAGGATAAAATTAATAATTTTAATAGTGAAAAAAATGATAGTGTGAAATTAAAAGATGAAGCAGTATCTACCTTAAAATCAAATTTGAATAATCCAACAAATGAGACACAAGAACAATTAATAGAACCTAAATTAACAAACAATCAGGAAGAAAATATAGAGTCACAAGAAAAAGTTGAACCTTCAACTGAAGAACAAGGTTTAGATGAATCAACAAATGAGACACAAGAACAATTAATAGAACCTGAATTAACAAACAATCAAGAAGAAAATTTAGAACCACAAGAAAAAGTTGAACCTTCAACTGTAGAACAAGGTTTAGATGGATCAACAAATGAATCACAAGAACAATTAGTAGAACCTGAATTAACAAATAATCAAGAAGAAAATTTAGAACCACAAGAAAAAGTTGAACCTTCAACTGTAGAACAAGGTTTAGATGGATCAACAAATGAAACACAAGAACAATTAGTAGAACCTGAATTAACAAACAATCAAGAAGAAAATATAGAGTCACAAGAAAAAGTTGAACCTTCAACTGAAGAACAGGGTTTAGATGAATCAACAAATGAGACACAAGAACAATTAATAGAACCTGAATTAACAAGTAACCAAGAAGAAAATATAGATTCTCAGAAAGATGATAATACTAATACTACTGTTGATAATGATAATCTAAAGACAAATGATTTGAACAATGATAATGACATAGAAAAAAATAATCTAAATGATATACTCGAACAAATAAAAAATTTAAAAATTCCAAACATAGATGGAATGGATCAAGATATTGAAAATAAAGAAAAAACGGATGAAGAAGATATATGGAAATTTTAAAAGGAAAGATTTTAATTTCCTTTTTTCTATACATGAACATAAAAATATGATATAATGTATTAGTCTAGCATTAAGGAGGTTGTATATGACAGTTGATCAAATATTTTCTTTAATAAAAAAGTTTTTTGATGTTTTAATAGTATGGTTTGTTTTCTATTATGTTTTAAGAAATTTAAGAAAAAATGTAAAAATGGCTTTATTATTAAAGGGAATATTATTTATCTTTATTTTAAAAATATTAAGTGATGTATTTGACTTATCAACATTAGGATATTTACTTAATTATGTTATAATGTGGGGGCCACTTGCTTTAATAATAATATTTCAACCTGAAATTAGAAATGTATTGGAACAATTGGGAAGAAGTCAACTTTTAGGTCGTCATAAAGTTTTAACTGTTGATGAAAGAGAAAAAATGGTATATGAAATAACAAATGCAATGGATTATTTGAAAAAAAGCAGAATTGGTGCATTAATAACTATTGAAAGAGATAACAGCTTAAATGATTACATTGAAAAATCAAAAAAAATATATGCTGATATATCTAGTGATTTATTAATTTCAATATTTTTTCCTAACAATCCACTTCATGATGGGGCTGTCATTATACAAGGCGATAAAATTACAAGTGCAGGAGCCGTTTTTCCAACTAGTGATAATGTAAAAATAAGTAAACGCTTAGGTACAAGACATAGAGCAGCATTAGGAATAACAGAAGAAATGGACTGTATATCATTGATTGTTTCAGAGGAAACTGGTCGCTTATCAATGGCTATAGGTGGAGAGTTATATTATAATTTGACTTTAGATGAAGTAAAAATTAAGTTATTAGATGAATTACGTCCTAAGAAAATGATATTTGATGAAGATGTAGAAAATGCAGAGGAGGAAACTCATGAAGAAAATAATTAATGGAATAAAAGCCTTCTTTATGGGAATCTGGCATATAATTGATAAATTTATTGTAGTTCCCATTACAAAACTAGTATTTATAATAAATAACAAATTAACAAAGTCTGGAAAAAAATTTGAAACATGGATTGCTAAACCTAGTACATTATTATTTATTTCATTATTCTTTGCTGTAGTAATGTTTGTTGTAGTTGATCAAAAAATAATATTTTATTCAGAAAGTTCAGCCGAAGTTTTATCAGGACAAGCAGTAACAGCAGTTTACAATTCAGAAGCATATGTTATAGAAGGATTACCTGAAACTGTAGATATTGTTTTAATTGGTAATAAAACAGATCTATACATAGCAAAACAATCAGTTGTTGGAAACGTTGTAGTAGATTTAACAAGATTTACAGGGACAATTGAAGGTGTTACAAAAGATGTTACAATAGAATATAATCGTGGATTGTCCGCTGTTGAATACAAGGTTAATCCATCAACTGTATCCGTAACAATTTATAAAAAGGATTCACTAGCTACTACGATGACTCCTGAAATATTAAACGCAGATCATTTAAATGACACTGTTTCAATAGAAAATGTCGAAATAGATGACGATAATGTAATAATAAAAGGGGCAAGAAAATATATAAAGGATGTAGCAGTTGTAAAAGCATTAGTAGATGTTGATAATTTACCATCACAACAAGCAGGTACTCAAACAATAGAGAATGTTCCATTAAAAGCATATGATAAAGATGGAAAAGTTGTAGATGTAGAATTAGTTCCAGCAACTACAAGTGTTAAAGTTACAACAGGTGAATATAAAAAACAAGTACCTATTAAAGTTATTCCAAATGGTGATATTGCCTTTGGTCTTGCAATTAGTACAATAGAATTAAGCGAAAAAGAAGTATGGATATATGGTTCTCAAAATGAATTACAAAATATAAGTTATATACCAGTTAACGTAGATGTAAATCAATTATCTGAAAATAAAACATATAAAATGGAATTAACTAAACCAGTTGGAGTTAAATCTATGTCTATTAATAATGTTAATGTCACTATAAATGTTGATTCAATTGAATCAAAAGATATAAATGAAGTTACAATTAATGGTATAAATGTAGGTGAAGGATTAAAAGCTACTGCTTCATCTCGAGAAGATGGAAATATTACTGTAACAGTAAAAGGTGTAAAAAGTGTAATAGAAAATATTTCTAAAGACGATATAATAGCTTATGTCGACTTAGCTGGTCTTGGAGTTGGAACACATAATGTTCAGGTTCAAATAGAAAAGTCAGACGTAAAAGTCGATTATGTACCTAAGAAAACAACAGTTTCAATTCAAATAACAAAAAAATAATAAAACAAAAAAACTAATTTATGATGGATAACATCAATTAATTAGTTTTTTTTATCTTTCAATGTGATTGAATAATAAACCAATATTAATAATCCCAGCCACACCAACAACTATATATATTATTTTTGATATAATACTTGCAGTTCCAAATAAATAATCTACAAGATTAAAATCAAGCATTCCAACAAGTAGCCAATTAATTGCTCCTATTATTGTGAATACTAAACAAGTCTTTTGTAAAGCTTCCATTATTTCATCCCTTTCTAAAATCATTAGTTATACTGTGCAAAAAAATAAAAAATATTCACATATTTTTTTAATAAAAAAATATAATTAATTGAAAAGATAGAGGTGAAAGTTTGAAAAAAATTTTAATTGTTTTGTTAATTGGTATGTCGTGTTTTTTGATAACTGGATGTGGTAAATATGATGGAAAAAGTTTTGTTAAAGAATTATCAAAAAAAGTAAATAATTCAGATTCATATAATTTAAATGGTGTATTAGAAATTAGAAATAACGAAGAAACATATTCATATGATGTAAATGTTTCATACAAAAAAGAAAATAATTTTAAAGTTAGTTTAAAAAATAAAATTAATAATTATGAACAAATTATATTAAGAAATTCAGAAGGAATATATGTTTTAACTCCATCGTTAAATAAAAGTTTTAAATTCCAAAGTGAATGGCCATACAATAGTTCCCAAACTTATTTGTTACAAACTCTATTAAAAGATATGGAAAATGATGAAGAATATAAATTCGAACAAACAGATAATGGGTATATGATTGAAACAAAAGCTAATTATTCAGCAAATAAAGATTTATCCACTCAAAAATTATATTTTGATAAAAATAAAACTTTAAATAAAGTTGAGGTTTTTGACAATTCAGGAAATTTAAAAATAACAATGAATATAGAAAAAATAGAATATAATAAAAACTTTGATGATAATGATTTTAAATTAAATTCTAATATGAATTCTTCTACTTCAAAACAACAAGTTGATAAAACTATCGATCAAGTAATATATCCTATGTATATGCCACAAAACACACATTTATCAAGTGAGAATAAAGTTTCTAAAGAAAATGGAGAGAGAATAATAATGACTTTTTCTGGTGACAGTTCATTTATGTTGATACAAGAAACAGCCAATATATCAGATAAAAACAGTGTAGTTTCAGTAAATGGAGAACCTTATATGTTAATTGATACAATAGGCAATGTTACAGATAACTCTGTTGAATGGATAAGTAATGGAATAGAATACTATTTACTTTCAGATAAATTAACTAAAGATGAATTATTATCAGTTGCTAAATCATTAAGTGTAATGCCTGTTGGCAAATAAAATATTTACAAAAAAATAATATATGGTATAATTGTTTTGGTGAATAGAAATGTCAAATAAAAAATTAAATCAAAAAAATATATATACAAGTGAAACAGAAATGGGAATAAATTATATAAAAATTATTTTAATAATATTAGTTATAGTATGCGTGTTTTCATTAATTACATCTTTTGTAACAAATAAGAAAAATAGTAAAACCAATTCTAATGAAGTAACTATACAATATAAAGAAATAATAGCTGGAAATATATTAAACGTTTCAAATGATGAGTATTATGTTTTACTAGAATTTGAAAATGATGATTATAACACTTTATATGAAACATATTTGACAAATTATGCTTCAAAAGAAAATGCTTTACCTTATTATAAAGTAGATATGTCAAAAGGATTTAATAAGAGCTATATTTCAACAGACAAACCTAATTTAGATACAGATATTTCATCAGAGCTAAAGTTTACAGAAACAACTTTACTTAAGATTAAATCAAAGAAGATAGTTGAAAAATATTATACTAATGATACTATTATTAAAGCATTAGAACAATTATAAGAGTGTAACTAAACAAAAAATTAATTATACTCTTTTCTTTTTGCAACTAAAACATTTTTGTGTGGTATAATTAAAATGTTAAATATAGTTGAGGTGATTAAAATGAAAAATAAAGAACAAAATAATAATTATTTAAATCAATACAAGCCTGTAGAAGTTATTATATTAATTGTTTCAACTGCAATAATTTGTTTCATAGCGGGATGGCTATTGTCGGTAAAGTTCGATAATAAAAATGTTAAAACAATAAATAATAAAGATGAGTTAGCAGATTTTTTAGAAGCATATGATACAATAGTAAAAAATTATTATGGTGAAGTTGATAAAAATGCATTAATCAAAGGTGCAATAGAAGGCATGATTGATTCTCTTGGGGATATTAACACAACATATATAGATGATGAGTCTTCTAATAATTTTAATGCATTATTAAATGGTTCATATAATGGTATTGGCGTAGAAATTACAAAAAAAGATAAAGATATCATTATATATAGTGTATTTGATAATTCACCAGCTTCAAATTCTGGTTTAAAAACTGGTGATATAATAAAGAGCGTTAATGGTCAATCAGTAGATAGCATGAGTACAAGTGAGGTTGTTAGTTTAATAAAAAAAGATACTACTCAAGTTAAACTAGTAATTCAAAGAGATAATAAAGAATTAACATTTGATTTAAAATTAAATACAGTCACATTAGATTCTGTTAGTTCAAAAACATTTGAAGTCAATAATAAAAAAATAGGTTATATCTATATATCAATATTTGCATCTAATACTTATGAACAATTCAAATCAAAACTAGAAGAGTTAGAAAAAGCTAATATTGATTCGTTAATAATAGATGTCAGATATAATTCTGGTGGACATTTAACAACAGCAACAAAAATAATTTCATTGTTTTTATCCTCAGACAAAGTTATTTATCAAATTGAAGACAGTAGTGGAACAAAAAAACACTACTCTCAAGGAAACATAACAAAAGAATATCCAATTGTAGTATTAGTCAATGAAAATAGTGCTTCTGCGTCCGAAATATTAGCGTCAGCTTTAAAAGAACAATATAATGCAATACTTGTTGGCAAAAAAACATATGGTAAAGGTACCGTTCAAGAATTACTAAAAACTGAAAATGGAATACAATATAAAATTACTACACAACATTGGTTAACATCAAAAGGCAACTGGATAGATAAACAAGGCATAGATGTTGATTATGATGTTGAATTAACCGATAAATATTTATCAAACCCTATAGATGAGAATGATAGTCAATTGAATAAAGCAATAGAAATATTGAAATAACATTAGTTATTTCTTTTTTTATATTATAATAATTATGTTATAATAAAGATGGTGGTTAAATTGAAAGAAATAAAAATAGGAGATAAATTAGAAATACAATGTTATAAGCATAATGGCAAAGTTCATCGATATTGGTCTGAAGCAGTACTTCTTGATAAGAAAAAAAATTATATGGTGTTTGGTAATGATAAAACACAAGTTATAGAGGCAGAAGGAAATGTTTGGAAAACAAAAGAGCCAGCTATAATGTATTTTTTTGATAATGAATGGTTTAATATAATTGTGCAATTAAAAAAAGATGGTATATATTATTATTGTAATATAGCATCACCATTTATAATAGAAGAAGGTACAATAAAATATATTGATTATGACTTAGACTTAAGAATATTTCCTGATGGTGAATATAAAATACTTGATCAAATGGAATATAATTATCATAAAAGAATAATGAACTATTCGGATGAATTAGATAGTGTAATAACTTCTGCATTAGACAGATTGATTCAAAAATATAAAGAAGGGGTAATAATGTTTTCTAAGAAAAAAAATTTAGAATATTATTCACAATATAAACAAATAAAAGAAAATTTAAAAAAATGTAATTTTAATTAATTATGTACATATAATATATAGAAAACAGCTAAATTTATTTTTTAAATATTAGCCGAAAATGTCAAAAATCGACAAAAACATTTATTTTTTTTAAAAATGTAAAAAAAGTATTGACATTGATTTTTGCATTTGATATATTAGTAGTGCTTTCACGGAAAGTCAGTAAAAAAGAGTAAGAAAAGTTCAAAAATATTTTAACAAAAAAATATTTAAAAAACTTTCAAATAACTCTTGACTTAATGGATAGCATTTGATATATTAGTAGTGCTTTCACGGAAAGTCAATAAAAAAAGAGCAAGAAAAGTTCAAAAACATTTTCAACAAAAAATATTTAAAAAACTTTCAAATAACTCTTGACTTAATGAATAGCATTTGATATATTAGAAGTACTTCAAAAAAGAAGTATGAAATGATCTTTGAAAACTGAGCAAAATGTCAATTCAAATTTAGCTAGGAATAACAAATTAATTCAAAATTATTTTTTTTTGGAGAGTTTGATCCTGGCTCAGGATGAACGCTGGCGGCATGCCTAAGACATGCAAGTCGAACGAAGTGGCCCATTGATGATTGAGTGCTTGCACGATTTCTGATATGGATTTCTACTTAGTGGCAGACGGGTGAGTAACACGTGGGTAACCTACCTCAAGGACTGGGATAACAGTTAGAAATGACTGCTAATACCGGATATTTCATATTTAGATAACTAGATATGCTAAAAGGAGCTTCGGCTTCACCTAGAGATGGGCTTGCGTTGTATTAGCTTGTTGGTGGGGTAATGGCCTACCAAGGCAACGATGCATATCCGAGCTGAGAGGCTGATCGGACACACTGGGACTGAGACACGGCCCAGACTCCTACGGGAGACAGCAGTTAGGAATATTCGTCAATGGGGGAAACCCTGAACGAGCAATGCCGCGTGAGTGATGAAGGTCTTATTGATCGTAAAACTCTGTTGTAGAGGAAGAAACCTTATCATAGGTAATGATGATAAGCTGACGGTACTCTGCCAGAAAGCCCCGGCTAACTACGTGCCAGCAGCCGCGGTAATACGTAGGGGGCGAGCGTTATCCGGATTTATTGGGCGTAAAGCGTGTGTAGGCGGTTTATTAAGTTTAAGATTAAAGCCCGGAGCTTAACTCCGGTTCGTCTTAAAAACTGGTAGACTTGAGTGTAGTAGAGGCAAGTGGAATTTCTAGTGTAGCGGTTAAATGCGTAGATATTAGAAGGAACACCAGTGGCGAAGGCGGCTTGCTGGGCTATTACTGACGCTGAGACACGAAAGCGTGGGGAGCAAATAGGATTAGATACCCTAGTAGTCCACGCCGTAAACGATGAGTACTAAGTGTCGGGAGACCGGTGCTGAAGTTAACACATTAAGTACTCCGCCTGAGTAGTACGGTCGCAAGGCTGAAACTCAAAGGAATTGACGGGCACCCGCACAAGCGGTGGAGCATGCTGTTTAATTCGATGCTACGCGAAGAACCTTACCTAGACTTGACATCCCTGGCAAAGCTATAGAAATATAGTGGAGGTTACCCAGGTGACAGGTGGTGCATGGTTGTCGTCAGCTCGTGTCGTGAGATGTTCGGTTAAGTCCGATAACGAGCGCAACCCTTATTTCTAGTTGCTAACATTTAGTTGAGTTCTCTAGTAATACTGCCGGTGATAAACCGGAGGAAGGTGGGGATGACGTCAAATCATCATGCCCCTTACGTCTAGGGCTACAGGCGTGCTACAATGGCCGATACAAAAAGACGCAAAACCGTGAGGTTGAGCAAATCTCTAAAATCGGTCCCAGTTCGGATTGGAGTCTGCAACTCGACTCCATGAAGTTGGAATCGCTAGTAATCCTGAATCAGAATGTCAGGGTGAATACGTTCCCGGGTGTTGTACACACCGCCCGTCACGCTATGAGAGTCTGTAATACCCGAAGTTGGTAGCCTAACCTTTTAGGAGGGGGCCAATTATGGTAGGACAGGTGATTGGAGTGAAGTCGTAACAAGGTATCCCTACCGGAAGGTGGGGATGGATCACCTCCTTTCTATGGAGAAAGATTACAAATATCGTATCTAGCTAAATTACAACATTTTGCTTAGTTTTGAGAGATTATTTCTCTCAATGGATTCTTTGAATCCAGAAATTGTTCTTTGAAAACTTGATAATGTGGTAGTCTTATATGAGACGCATATAAGACATTAAAATTATCTCATCAAATTAGGAAAAATAACAAAAATGGTGATTAAATTGCTAAGGGCACATGGTGAATGCCTTGGCACTAGAAGCTGATGAAGGACGCGACAAACAGCGATATGCTTCGGGGAGTAGTAAGTATACTTTGATCCGGAGATTTCCGAATGAGGGAACTCAGCTACGGTAATGCGTAGTTATTGCATAATGAATTCATAGTTATGTAAGAGCAACCCGGTGAACTGAAACATCTTAGTAACCGGTGGAAAAGAAAGAAAAATCGATTTCCTTAGTAGTGGCGAGCGAAACGGAAATAGCCCAAACCAATCTTAGGATTGGGGTTGTAGGACCTTACATTAAGAGTAAAAAATTCATAATATAGTTGAACTAGTTGGGAAGCTAGACTGTAAAAGGTGATAGTCCTGTAAACGAAATATTATGAACTCTGTAGGGTATCCTGAGTACGGCGAGACACGTGAAATCTTGTCGGAATCTGCGGGGACCATCCCGTAAGGCTAAATACTCTCTAGTGACCGATAGTGAACAAGTACCGTGAGGGAAAGGTGAAAAGAACCCCGGGAGGGGAGTGAAATAGAATACTGAAACCATGTGCTTACAAGAAGTCAGAGCTCGTTAATGAGTGATGGCGTGCCTTTTGCAGAATGAACCGGCGAGTTATTGTACCATGCAAGGTTAAGTTGAAGAGACGGAGCCGAAGCGAAAGCGAGTCTGAATAGGGCGAGTTAGTATGTTGCAATAGACCCGAAACCGAGTGATCTAGCCATGAGCAGGTTGAAGTTTAGGTAAAACTAAATGGAGGACCGAACCGACGTACTAGGAAACGTGCGCGGATGACTTGTGGCTAGCGGTGAAATTCCAATCGAACTCGGATATAGCTGGTTCTCCCCGAAATAGGTTTAGGCCTAGCGTTGAGCTAAGCGCCTTGAAGGTAGAGCACTGAATACATGATGGCGGCACCTAGCTGTACTGAGTGTAATCAAACTCCGAATGTTAAGGTTAGCATGTTCAGCAGTCAGTGTACGGGTGATAACGTCCGTACGCAAAAGGAAAAGAATCCAGATCGCCAGCTAAGGTCCCTAAATATATGCTAAGTGGGAAAGGATGTGGAGTTGTCAAAACAGCTAGGAGGTTGGCTTAGAAGCAGCCACCCTTTAAAGAGTGCGTAATAGCTCACTAGTCGAGTGACACTGCGCCGAAGATGTACCGGGGCTAAGCATATTACCGAAGCTGCGAATTCATACTTATGTATGAGTGGTAGGGGAGCGTTCTAATTGCGGTGAAGGTCGATCGAGAGGACGGCTGGAGCGATTAGAAGTGAGAATGCCGGTATGAGTAGCGCAAGATGGGTGAGAATCCCATCCACCGTTTGCCTAAGGGTTCCTGGGGAAGGTTCGTCCTCCCAGGGTAAGTCAGGACCTAAGGCGAGGCCGAGAGGCGTAGTCGATGGACAACAGGTTTATATTCCTGTACTACCTATATAACTGATGGAATGACGGAGAAAGCTAGGAAGAGCCAATTATTGGATTTTGGTCTAAGCACAAAGGTTTGTATAATGGTAAATCCGTATACTGTACAACTGAAGTGTGATGGTGAAGATGACAGCAATGTCATTGAAATCTTCTGACGCTATGCTTCCAAGAAAAGTTTCTAGGGTTAATTATATAGGTACCTGTACCGAGAACCGACACAGGTGGGCAAGGAGAGTATCCTAAGGTGAGCGAGAGAACTATGGTTAAGGAACTCGGCAAAATGACTCCGTAACTTCGGGAGAAGGAGTGATCAAGCAATTGATCCGCAGTGAATAGGCCCAGGCAACTGTTTACCAAAAACACAGGTCTCTGCTAAGTCGTAAGACGATGTATAGGGGCTGACGCCTGCCCAGTGCTGGAAGGTTAAGAGGAGAGCTTAGCTTGACGCAAGTCGGTTTGTGAAGGTTCGAATTGAAGCCCCAGTGAACGGCGGCCGTAACTATAACGGTCCTAAGGTAGCGAAATTCCTTGTCGGGTAAGTTCCGACCCGCACGAAAGGTGTAATGATCTGGGCACTGTCTCGACCATAGACTCGGTGAAATTTTAATACCTGTGAAAATGCAGGTTACCCGCGACAGGACGAAAAGACCCCGTGGAGCTTTACTGCAGCTTGATATTGGAATTCGGTCAATCATGTAGAGAATAGGTGGGAGATGTTGATGCTTAAACGCCAGTTTAAGTGGAGTCGCCTTTGGAATACCACCCTTGATTAATTGGATTTCTAACCTGGTACCGTGAATCCGGTATAGGGACAGTGTCTGGTGGGCAGTTTGACTGGGGCGGTCGCCTCCCAAAGAGTAACGGAGGCGCTCAAAGGTTCCCTCAAAATGGTTGGAAATCATTTGTAGAGTGTAAAGGTATAAGGGAGCTTAACTGCGAGACCTACAAGTCAAGCAGATGCGAAAGCAGGACTTAGTGATCAGGCGATTCAGTATGGAATGGTCGTCGCTTAACGGATAAAAGTTACCCCGGGGATAACAGGCTGATACTACCCAATAGTTCACATAGACGGTAGTGTTTGGCACCTCGATGTCGGCTCGTCACATCCTGGAGGTGTAGTCGCTTCCAAGGGTTGGGCTGTTCGCCCATTAAAGTGGCACGCGAGCTGGGTTCAGAACGTCGTGAGACAGTTCGGTCTCTATCCGTCGTGGGCGTAGGAAAATTGAGGAGAGCTGTTCCTAGTACGAGAGGACCGGAACGGACATACCTCTGGTGTATCTGTTGTCACGCCAGTGGCAGTGCAGAGTAGCTATGTATGGAATGGATAACCGCTGAAAGCATCTAAGCGGGAAGCCAACTTCAAGATGAGTTTTCCCATTTTTTATAAAGTAAGATCCCAGAAAGACTATCTGGTTGATAGGCTAGAGCTGGAAGCATGGCAACATGTTGAGGTGACTAGTACTAATAGATCGAGGATTTAATCCTATGTTATTTTTTAGATGAATATCCACATTATCATGTTTTCAGAGAATAATTTCTCTATATATAAATTAGTGACTATAGCAAAGAGGATACACCTGTTCCCATCCCGAACACAGAAGTTAAGCTCTTTTACGCCGACGATAGTGTAAGCGAAAATAGGAAGTTGCTAATTTTTTTTTGTTTATTTTCAAATATAAAAAATGAATATTATCTGTTTTCATATTGTAATATTCGTTTTTTTTTAATATAATATTTTTAGGTGATAAAAAAATGGAATATAAATTTACATCATATAATGAAATGGATACAATTGAATTAGCGCAAAATCTAGAATCTGAAAAATTTCCTAATATGATTATATGTTTAGATGGTGAGTTGGGTAGTGGTAAAACCGTGTTTACTAAAGGTTTTGCTGATGCTTTAGCAATTAAAGAAAATATTACTTCTCCAACTTTTAATATTATTAAAGAATATACAACAGGAGAAATGCCATTATATCATATGGATGTATACCGTTTAGATGAGGATTCGGATGATATTGGTATTGAAGAATATTTTAATAAAAATGGTGTTGTTATTATAGAATGGTCAAGTATGATTAAAAATATACTTCCAAAGGAAAGATTAGAAATTAAATTTAAAATCAACGGTGAAAATAAACGAACTTTAATTATTACACCTTATGGAAAGCAATACGAAGAGGTTTGTGAGGCTGTTTTATGATTAGTATTGTAGTTGATACCTCTACACCTACTTTGTTATTTTCTATAGTTGAAAATAATGAAATTAAGTATTTATATAATTCTAAAACTGATGGAGATCTTTCTTCAAACTTTATGGTTATTGTTAGTAATGCATTTAATGAAACTAACATTAAACCAGATGATGTAAATAAGATTTTTATATCAACTGGACCTGGATCTTTTACTGGAATTAGGATTGGTATGACTTTTGCTAAGGTGTTTGCATATTCTTTAAAAAAGGACTTAATTCCTTTTTCAACTTTAGAACTTTTTGCATCTTCGTCTAGTTCTAAAAATATTATATCAGTAATAGATGCTAGAAGAGATTATGTTTATAGAGGAATTTATGATGATAGTTTAAATTGTATTGAACAAGATAAGTATATATCATTAAATTGTTTGAAAGATGAAATCAAAAATTTTAAAAATTATTCTGTGTATTCCTATGATTCATTTTCAGATATAAATTCCGTTATTCCAAATGTTAATGTTTTAAAACTTGTTAATAAACATATTGATGATAAACCTGTTAATCCACATGAACTAAAACCAAGTTATTTGAAAATGACTGAAGCGGAAGAAAAAATGCTTAATGATAAAAAAAATCAATAATCTAGATGATATTATTGAATTCTCAGACAAGTTTATAGCCGACGATCCTTTTATAAATGCATATGGATACTATAGAGGTGGAATTTTAATTGCTTTTATTGTATTTTCTATTCAGTATGATAGAGCAGAATTAAATTATGTATGGACAAGTATTGAATATAGAAACAAAGGTTATGCTTCTTTACTTATGAAAAAGATGTTAGAATTATGTGGAAATTTAATCAACATTACTTTAGAAGTTGATGTTGAGAATACTTCTGCTATAAATTTATATATATTATTTGGATTTAAAGAGGTTGCTATTAGAAAACACTATTATAATAATGGAAATGATGCATTATTAATGATGAAAGAGATGAAGTAAATGAAAGATATATATATATTGGCTATTGAATCTAGTTGTGATGAAACTAGTATAGCAATAGTAAAAAATGGTGTAGAAGTTATTACAAATATTGTTTCATCACAAATAAATGTGCATGAATTGTTTGGTGGGGTTGTTCCAGAAATAGCTAGTAGAATGCATATAGAAAACATTACAATTGTTTTGGATCAAGCTTTAAAAACTTCTGGTATGTCTATGAATGATATAGATGCGATTGCTGTTACGTATGGCCCAGGTTTGATTGGCTCATTATTGGTAGGATTACAAGCAGCAAAAACACTTTCATTTATATATAATAAACCATTAGTACCTGTTCATCATATTGCAGGTCATATATATGCAAATAATATTG
This sequence comes from uncultured Mycoplasmatota bacterium, assembly GCA_900546275.1. GTDB lineage: Bacteria > Bacillota_I > Bacilli_A > RF39 > UBA660 > UMGS872. The sequence goes on along the minus strand of URCH01000001.1, from coordinate 45,716 downwards.
GAAAAAAAATGAATTTTCCATTAATTTCGCTAGTTGTTAGTGGAGGACACACAGAATTAGTTTTAATGAAAGAAAATTATTCTTTCGAATATATTGGTGGTACATTAGATGATGCAGTTGGGGAATGTTATGATAAGGTTGCAAGAGTTATTGGTTTAGCATATCCCGGGGGTCCAAAATTAGATGCATTGGCACACACTGGTATTGATAGCTATAACTTGCCATTACCACTTGATGATGATAGTTATAACTTTAGTTTTAGTGGACTAAAAAGTTCAGTAATTAATTTAAAACACAATGAAGAACAAAGAGGTAATAAAATTAATGATGCAAACTTAGCAGCTTCTTTCCAAAATCGTGTAATTGAAATATTAACAAAAAAAACTATGAAAGCTTTAAAAAAGTACAATGTTGATAATTTAATAATAGCTGGTGGTGTATCTGCAAACAAAGGGTTAAGAGATGAATTTAAGAAATTATGTGATGAAAATAATATTAATTTATCTATACCTGATTTAAAGTATTGTACTGACAATGCTGCAATGATAGGAGCTGCTGGCTATTATGCATACAAATTTTCTAGAATTGCAAATTTGGATTTAAATTCTAAAGCAAATGATGAATTAAGATAGGAGATATTTATATGAAATGTATATTATTATGCGCGGGATACGCTACTAGATTATTCCCACTTACAGAAAATTTTCCAAAAGCACTACTTGATATAGAAGCTGGGAAACCATTATTAGATTATATTTTAGATGAAGTAAATACTATAGATATTGTTGATGAAATATATCTAATAACAAATGCAAAATATTATAATCATTTTAATGATTGGTCAATTAAAAAAAATAATGCAAAAAAAATAACAGTAATAAATGATATGACAGATTCTAATGATAATAGGTTAGGCGCAATTGGAGACATAAAATATGTTGTTGACACTCAAAAAATAAATGATGATTTATTAATTATTGCTGGAGATAATTTATTCGATTATAAATTAAAAGATGTTGTAGATTATTTTAAAAATAAAAATGCAATAACAGTATGTGCAAAACAAATAAATGATATTAATATTTTAAAAGGTTTTGCAGTTGCAAAATTAGATTCTGATGATAGAATTTTAGACCTAGAAGAAAAACCAGAAAATCCAAAAAGTGATATAGGTGTTTATGCAACATATTTATACCCTAAATTTGTTATTAATGAAATTGCAAATTATTTAAAAGAAGGTAATAAACCAGATGCCCCTGGTTATCTAGTCGAATATTTATATAAAAAATATCCTGTATATGCTTATAAATTTGAAGGTAATTGTTATGATGTTGGAACATTTGATTCTTTAAATTTAGTTAGAGAGAAATATAATAAGAAATAATATGAATACTATACAGTATTCTTTTTTTATAAGCACAATTTTTTTCTTTGAATATAATATAAAAGAAGAAGGGAGTGTATTTTTTGAAAAAATTTTATTTTTTAATCATAACAATTATATTGATATGTTCCATAGCAGTATTATGTTTTTTTAAAAAGGATAATAAAAATTTAAAACATATTAAGGTTGCAGAGGTAGCTCATAGTATTTTTTATGTACCACAATATGTAGCACATTCATTAGGCTATTTTGAAGATGAAGGACTTGATGTAGATATAGTATTAACTGCTGGTGCGGATAAAGTAACAGCGGCTGGTTTATCAGGAGATGTTGAAATAGGTTTTTGTGGTAGTGAAGCTACAATCTATGTTTATAATCAAGGAGAAAAAGATTATTTAGTTAATTTTGCTGGATTAACTAAGAGAGATGGTAGTTTTATAGTATCAAGAGAAAAATATGATAATTTTTCATTAAAAGATATGAAAGGCAAAACTATAATAGGTGGGCGTATAGGTGGTATGCCTGAAATGACATTGGAATGGATTTTAACCCAAAATGGAATAGATGTTAATAAAGATATAACAATTGATACAAGTATTGCTTTTGCATCTATGAGTGGGGCATTTATAGGAGGCACAGGGGACTTTGTATCTTTATTTGAACCAAATGCTTTACAATTAGAAAAACAAGGATATGGTTATGTAGTTGCGTCACTTGGGGAACTTGGTGGGGTTGTTCCATATACTGCATATAATACAAAAGTAAGTTATTTAGAAAGCAATCCAGAAGTAATAGAGGGATTTACCAAAGCAATACAAAAAGGTCTTGACTATACTCATTCACATAGTGCTAGTGAACTTGCAACAGTAATATTAGATTATTTTCCAGATACTTCAAAAACAGATTTGGAAAAAATAATTCAAAGATATAAAGATATAGATTCATGGTTTGAAACAACATATATAGATGAGGAAAACTTTAATCATATACAAGAAATAGCAGAAAATGCTGGACAATTATCTACAAGAGCCCCATATGATAAATTAGTAAACAATAAATTTTCAAAAATTAAATAATACTGGAACTATCAAATTTTTATTTGATAGTTTTTTATAAAATATAAATTTATGTCATTATCAAAAAAAAATATTATCCATAAAATAAAATAGCTAGGAGGAAATATAATGGAAAAGAATGTACTAAAAATAAAGAATTTAAAAAAAACCTATCATACTAAAAATAAAGAAATTTTGGCTGTAGAAGATTTTTCATTAAATTTAAATGAAGGCGAGTTTGTTTCTATTGTAGGTCCAAGTGGTTGTGGAAAAAGCACAATTTTATCAATTTTAGCTGAACTTGATAATAAATCGTCTGGTGATATTGAGTTAACTGAAAAAACGAGAATAGGATATATGCTTCAACAAGATGCATTATTTGATTTTAGAACGGTTTTAGATAATTGTTTATTAGGATTAGAGATAAATAAAAATTTAACAAATGAAACAAAAAAATATGTTCTAAATTTATTAAAAATATATGGATTGAAAGATTTTATAAATAGTTATCCTACAACCTTATCAGGTGGAATGAGACAAAGAGTTGCCTTAATTAGAACTCTTGCAACAAAACCAGATATACTTTTACTTGATGAACCATTTTCTGCTTTAGATTATCAAACAAGATTAGCTGTTTCTGATGATGTATATAATATAATTAAAAAAGAAAAAAAATCGGCAATAATGGTTACTCATGATATTGCTGAGGCAATAAGTATGGCAGATAGGGTCATAGTTTTAACTAAAAGACCTAGTAAAATTAAATGTGTAGTTGATATAGAATTAGAAAATAAAACTAACCCAATAAATAATAGAAAAGATAAGTTTTTTTCAAAATATTATGACTTGATATGGAAAGAGATTGATTACCATGTATAGTGAAGAACATAAAAAATATATAAAAAAATTTAAAAAAAGAAATTTATTAATTAGGTTAGTTCAAGTTTTAATTTTAGTTGTATTTATAATTATTTGGCAATTATTATCTGATTATAATATAATAAATTCATTTATCTTTTCTTCACCATATAAAGTTGTAAAATGTCTAATTAATCTGCACATCAAAGGAAATTTATATAATCATATATTTGTAACTGTTTGGGAAACAACTATCAGTTTTTTATTAGGAACCTTCATAGGAATTTTTATTGCTACTTTAATGTGGTGGAATAACTTTTTTGCAAAAGTTATAGATCCATATTTAACAGTTTTAAATAGTTTACCTAAAGTTGCGTTGGGACCAATAATAATAATATGGGCAGGAGCAGGAATGAATTCTATTGTATTCATGGCATTATTGATATCAGTGATAGTAACAATTATAAATATATATCAGGGATTCATAGAAACAGATCCAATAAAAGTTAAATTAATGAAGTCATTTAATGCAACAAAAAAACAAATTTATTTTAAATTATTATTACCTAATAGTTTACCAGTAATAATAAGCTCATTAAAAATTAATGTAAGTATGTCATTAATTGGAGTAATAATGGGGGAATTTTTGGTATCAAAAGAAGGAATTGGATATTTAATTCTATATGGTTCACAAGTATTTAATCTTGATTTAGTTATAACTGGTGTTATGATATTGTGTGTTGTAGCAGTCTTAATGTACTATATAATTCTTTATATTGAAAAAAAATTAGTAAAAACAAATTACTAATTTTTTATTATTTTTAAATAAATTATATATTTGAGTTTTCATACCACACAATAATAGAATTATTAAATATAATAAAATAATTGAGGTGATTTTAGTGAATGAAAGTTGTAGAATTCAAAAATTAAGAGAAAATTTAGAATTAAAAAATAAACTTAACAAATTAGGAATATGTGGAATAATAGGTCCAACAGGTCCAAGAGGAATTCCTGGAACAAATATAAAAATTACAGGTTATTTTAATTCCTTAGAAGAATTAAAGAGAAAACATCCCAAATGAACTGATGAAGATGTTTATATAGTAGATGGCAGTTTATACTATTGGGATATAGAAACATCAAATTGGAAAAATGCTGGTAAAATAGGTGGCCCAACAGGACCAAAAGGAGATCAAGGCAAAATAGGACCACAAGGACTTCCAGGTTTAATAGGCCCAACGGGTTCGACTGGTTTGAAAGGTGAACCTGGTGAAATGGGCCCACAAGGTTCAAAGGTAGATATTGGAGCACAAGGTCCGACTGGCCCAACGGGACCTTAGGGTTTAGGTGGAAATATTGGACCACAAGGTCCTACAGGAAAAAAAGGTGAAACAGGAGGAATTTCAGCTTTTGCAGAAAGATATATGCATACAAAACAGAATATACAATTTCAAGCAGATGTAGAACAGGTTATACCATTAACCATAACAGGACCAGTTTTTAATGCATCATATGATACTGAAAATTCTATAACTATATATGAAATTGGAACATATAAAATAGATTATTTATTAACTGTTGAACCGTTAGGTGATGATGTTATAACTATAAGTGTTAAATCTAATAATTTACTTATTTCTGGTAGTGATATAAGTGGTGATGGAACTGCAGATTATTTTACTGAATTAAGTGGAACCGTTATTACAGAGCTTCAACCTGATGATGTTTTAACACTTACTGCTAAAACAGATAAAACAACAACTTTATCATTTAATGGTAGTACCAATGCTAAACTTAGTATTATAAAATTAGGTTAACACTCATGTGAGTGTTAATTTTATTTATTTTTTATTAATTCAAAACAAAAAATAATAGTTTATTATAATTTTTATTAAAATTATATATATGACTTATTCAATTAACTATATAAAAATTTAATTTATTTTATTTTTTTTCTATACATAATGTGCTAAAATGTAAAAGGTGATGGTATGAATTTTACAGGATATAATGATAGACAAATAGAAGCAATTAAAGAAACAGAGGGACCATTACTTGTAATAGCAGGTGCAGGAAGTGGTAAAACAAGAGTTCTTACTACGAGAGTTTCTTATTTGATACAAGAAAAAAATGTTTTGCCAGAAAACATTTTAGCGATAACGTTTACAAATAAAGCAGCCCGTGAAATGAAAGAAAGGATAAATAATATTTTAGGACTTGAATCAAGAAGAATACAGATATCAACATTTCATTCATTTGGGTTATTATTAATTAAACAAAATTATGAAAAGTTAGGATATAAATCAAATTTTACAATTTTAGATAGTGATGACACACTTACTGTAATAAAAAAAATAATCAAAGATATGGATTTAGATGTAAAAATATATAATCCTAAAGCCATAAGAAATAAAATTAGTAGTTCTAAAAATGAATTAATTGACTCAAGCTTATATGAAAAATATGTTAATACAGATTATGATAAAAAAGTACTCGAAATATTTAAAAGATATGAAACGAAATTAAAAGTAAATAATTCATTAGATTTTGATGATTTGTTAATGCAACCGATTGTTTTATTTAAAATGTACCCGGATGTTTTAGAACAATATCAGGAAAAATATAAATATATATTAATAGATGAATACCAAGATACAAATGAGGCGCAATATGTTTTAGTAAAAATGTTATCAAAAAAATATAAAAACATATGCGTAGTAGGGGACGAATCTCAATCTATATATTCATTTAGAGGTTCAAATTATAGAAATATATTAAATTTTGAAAAAGATTTTCCTAATTCAAAAGTTATTTTGCTAGAACAAAATTATCGTTCTACAAAAACCATTTTAAAGAGTGCAAATAATGTTATAAAAAATAACAAACAAAAAAAAGATAAAAATTTATGGACTGATAATGAAGATGGTGAAAAAATTAATTACTATAGAGCAGTTGATGAAAAAGATGAATCATATTATGTTGCAAACCAAATTAAGAAATTAATAGATAATGGTGTTGATAAAAATCAAATTGCTGTTTTATATAGAACAAATGCGCAATCAAGAACAATAGAAGAAGCAATGCTTAAAGAAAATATTCCATATAAGGTTGTTGGAAGTTTTTACTTTTATAATAGAAAAGAAATAAAAGATTTAATATCTTACTTAAGACTTATATATAATCCAGATGATGATGTTAGTTTAACAAGAATAATTAATGTTCCAAAACGTGGTATAGGAGAAAAAACTATACAAAATATTATTACAAAAGCAGAAGAAAATAATGAAAGTATGTTTAACACAATATCTTCTGGAAAAGAACTAGAATTTAAGAAAATAATTCTTAATTTGATTAAAGAAAAAGATAATTGTTCACTTACTGAATTAGTAGAATTAATATTAGAACAAAGTGGTATGAAGCAAGATTTGGTTTCTGAAAAAACAATAGATTCAGAAATAAGAATTGAAAACTTAGAAGAATTTAAATCAATAACAAGAAATTTTGAAGAACAAAGAGGAATAGTTTCCTTAGAAGAATTTTTAGAAGAAATAAGTTTAGTTGCTGATATAAGTGAGCATAATAACAATACAGATGTTGTAACACTTATGACAGTACACTCTTCAAAAGGGTTAGAATTTGATAACGTATTCATAATTGGACTTGAAGAGGGTGTTTTTCCACATAAAAACTCATATGATACAGCAGATGATATAGAAGAAGAAAGAAGATTATGTTATGTAGCAATAACAAGAGCTTGTAAACATTTATATATTGTTAATTCTAAAAAAAGAATGTTATATGGATTAGATTCTATGAATCCACCAAGTAGATTTATAAATGAAATGGGAGAAGAAAATTTAGAAATAAAAAATAGTGATAAAATCATATCATGTAAGTTTGATAAAGGTGGTATGATAGATAAAAACGCAGAATATTCATTAGGAGATCATGTTATTCATGAATCTTTTGGTGAAGGTGTCATAGTTGGAATGGATAAAAGTATACTTACTATTGCCTTTTCTCATCAAATCGGAATAAAGATGCTTATGAAAGGACATAAAAGCATAAAAAAAATATAAACAAATACTTTACTATAAATTAAAAGAAACGTGAATGAAGATTTTACAAGAAATATATATAATGTTATAATTTTATTGGAGGGATATTATGGTACTTAGTTTTTGGGATACATTAAATAGTTGGGGAGAACAATTAAAAGAATGGGTTTCTCAAGCAGCTAAAAATCCTTTATTTATATTAGCTTTTTTCGTAATAGGAATATTAGTATTTAAAATTGTTTATGATGCTTTAAATAAACAACGTTAAAAAGATTTTATTAATCTTTTTTTCTTTTTAAAATATAAAAGAATATTTATATATGGTATAATATAATAGGTGATAATATGAAGCAAAGAATTGACGAATTAATAAAAATAATTAATAAAGCTAGTGAGGAATATTATACAAATGATAATCCAACTATTACTGATCAAGAGTATGATGATTATTATCATGAACTAGAAAAATTAGAGCAACAATATCCTGAACTAATAAGAGAGGATTCTCCTACAAAAAGAGTAGGTGGAAAAATAATAGATGAATTTAAAAAAGTTTCACATGAAATTCCTATGATGTCATTAGGAGATATTTTTAGTGAGGATGAAATATTTGAATTTGATCAAAGAATAAAAAAAACAATTCCAAATCCAACTTATGTATGTGAATTAAAGATAGATGGTTTGTCAGTATCATTATTATATGAAAATGGAAAATTGATAAGAGGCTCAACAAGAGGAAATGGTATTGTTGGTGAAGATATAACACATAATGTAGAAACAATAAAATCAATACCACTTGTAATTAATGATAAAAGAAAAATTGAAGTTCGTGGCGAAATATATATGCCAAAAAAATCTTTTAATAATTTAAATCAAGAAAGAAAAGAAAAAGGCGAATCTTTATTTGCTAATCCAAGAAATGCTGCTGCAGGTTCCGTTAGACAATTAGATTCTAAAATTGCTGCCAAAAGGAATCTTTCAACATTTATATATCATTTACCATCATCAGATAATTTTAATATAAGATATCACCATGAATCACTTTCTTTTATGAAAGAATTAGGATTTGTAGTTAATCCAAATATTAAGATTGCTGATAATGTTAATGAGGTTATAAATTATGTTAAAGAATGGACTGAAAAACGTGAATCTTTACCATATGAAATAGATGGTATTGTAATAAAAGTAGATAAAATTGAAGATCAAAAAAAACTTGGATACACATCGAGAACTCCAAAATGGGCAATTGCATATAAATTTCCTGCAGTGGAAGTATTAACTAAAATTAAAAATATTGAATTTTGTGTTGGTAGAACAGGAAAAATAACGCCTAGGGCTGATTTAGACCCAGTACATTTAGCGGGATCAATAATCAAAAGTGTGACTCTTCACAACGAGGATTACATAAAAGAAAAAGACATTATGATAAATGATACAATAGTATTGCACAAAGCTGGTGATGTAATACCAGAAGTAGTTAAGGTTTTAAAAGAAAGAAGAACTGGTATAGAAATTCCATTTAAAATGATAAAAAACTGTCCTATATGTAATTCAAAACTAGAAAAAAAAGAAACAGAAGCAAATTATTTTTGCCCAAATCCTAATTGTGATGCAAGAAATATAGAGGGTTTAATTCACTTTTCTAGTAGAGAAACAATGAATATAGAAGGCTTTGGAGAGTCAATTGTAGAAGATTTCTATAATGAGGGATATTTAAAGACAATATGTGATTATTATACTTTATATAAACATAAAGAAGATTTAAAAGAATTAGAAGGCTTTGGAGAAAAGAGTATTAATAATTTACTTCAAAATATAGAAAAGAGTAAAGAAAATTCATTAGAAAAATTATTATTTGCTTTGGGAATTAGATATATAGGTAAAAAAACAGCAAAAATATTTGCTATTAATTACAAAAATATTGATAAACTAATGAATGCAGAATATGAAGATTTAGTTAAAATTCAAGATATTGGAGAAGTTATTGCTGATTCAGTATATAAATTTTTTAAAGAACAAAAAAATATTAAGACAATAAATGAATTAAAACTTCTAGGTGTTAATATGGAATATAAGGGAAATGAAAATATAGATGATAATTTTAATAATAAAACATTTGTATTAACAGGAACGCTCTCAAGATTAACACGTGATGAAGCTTCCATTGAAATTGAAAATAGAGGTGGAAAAGTCACTAGTAGTGTTACAAAGAAAACTGATTATGTTATAGTGGGTGAAAATCCTGGTAGCAAGTATCAGAAGGCAAAAGATTTAAATATTAATATATTAAATGAAGAAGAATTTTTAAATATGTTGGAGGTTTAGTTAGATGTTTAAAGAAGGTTTATGGCAAAAAGAAATAAATGTAGAAAATTTTATTAAAGAAAATTATGAAGAATATTTAGGTGATGAAAGTTTTTTAAAACCTATTAGTTCAAAAACTAAAAAAATATGGGATAAATGTAATAATTTGTTATTAGAAGAATTAAAAAAAGGTGTTATAGGTATAGATACTAAAAATATGTCTGGTATTGATAATTTTGAACCTGGTTATATAGATAAAGAAAATGAAGTAATTGTTGGTTTACAAACTGATGAACCTTTAAAAAGAATTGTTAATCCTTATGGTGGAATAAGAATGGTTTATAATGAACTAGATGCATATGGATATAAGTTGGATGAAAATGTAGATAAATATTTTAATGAATACAGAAAAAGTCATAATCAAGGAGTTTTTGATGCATATACAAAGGAAATAAGACTTGCAAGATCAAATCATTTACTTACTGGGTTACCAGATGCATATGGTAGAGGTAGAATAATAGGAGATTATAGACGAATTGCTCTATATGGAATAGATAAATTAATACAGGAAAAACAAAAAGATTTGGATAAAATAGAAATTGTTTCAGAAGAATCAATTAGATTAAGAGAAGAAGTATCAGAGCAAATACGTGCTTTAAAAAAGATACAGAATATGGCAAGTAGGTATGGTTTTGATATATCTAAACCTGCTACTAATGCAAAAGAAGCAATACAATGGTTGTATTTTGGATATTTAGCTGCTATAAAAGAGAATAATGGAGCAGCAATGAGTTTAGGTAGGACATCAACATTTCTAGATATATATATAGAAAAAGATATTAAAGAAGGTATTTTGACAGAAGAAGAGGCTCAAGAACTAATAGACCAATTTATAATTAAACTTAGGATAGCGCGTCAATTAAGAACTCCTGAATACAATGAATTATTTGCTGGAGATCCAACTTGGGTAACAGAATCAATTGGAGGAATGCTTGATAATAAATCATTAGTTACAAAAACATCATATAGGTATTTACACACATTAATTAATTTAGGAACAGCTCCAGAACCAAACATGACAATTTTGTGGTCTGAAAAGTTACCAGAGAACTTTAAAAAATATTGTGCGAAAATATCAATATTAACTGATGCTGTTCAATATGAAAATGATGATTTGATGAGAAACATTTATGGTAGTGATTATGCCATCGCTTGTTGTGTTTCTGCAATGAAAATAGGACATCAAATGCAATTTTTTGGTGCAAGATGTAATTTAGCCAAAACATTGTTATATGCTATAAACGATGGTTATGATGAAATAACAGGTAAAAAAGTTGTAAATGGTATTGGAAAAATAACGTCTGAATATTTAAATTATGATGAAGTAATGGAAAAATTTAAAAAAACAATGGAAGTTGTAGCTAAAACCTATGTTGATGCTATGAACATCATACATTATATGCATGATAAATATGCATATGAGGCTGGTCAAATGGCACTTCATGATACAAATGTTGAAAGATTAATGGCATTTGGATGTGCTGGATTAAGTGTTGTAATTGATTCTTTATCAGCAATCAAATATGCAAAAGTTAAACCAATACGAAATGAAGAAGGAATTGCAATTGATTTTGAAATAGAGGGTGATTTCCCAAAATATGGAAATGATAATGATAATGTTGATTTAATAGGAGTAAATATTGTAGAACTTTTCTATAATGAATTGAAAAAACATAAATTATATAGAAATGCACACCATACTTTATCAGTTTTAACAATAACTTCTAATGTTGTATATGGAAAAAATACAGGAGCTACTCCAGATGGTAGAAAAAAATCTGTTTATTTCGCACCAGGTGCTAATCCAATGCATGGAAGAGATTGTAATGGTGCCCTAGCTTCTTTAAATTCTGTTGCTAAAATTCCTTATTGCAATGTTTGCCAAGATGGTATTTCTAATACATTTTCAATAGTACCAAATGCCTTAGGACATTCTGATATAGAAAGAATTGATAATTTAGTTAATATATTAGATGGTTATTTTAATAAAGGAGCGCAACATTTAAATGTAAATGTATTAAATAGAGAAACACTTATAGATGCAATGGAAAATCCGTATAAATATCCTACTCTTACAATAAGAGTATCAGGTTATGCAGTTAATTTTAATAGATTAAGTAAAGAACAACAAAGTGAAGTTATTAGTAGAACATTCCATGGAGAACGTTAATGAAAGGATATATTGACTCTATTGAGACAATGGGTTTAGTAGATGGCCCAGGAATAAGATTTGTAGTTTTTTTACAAGGTTGTCCATTAAGATGCTTGTTTTGTCATAATCCTGAAACTTGGAATATTTCTAACAAACTTGTTATGGAACCTGAAGAATTAGTTAGAAGAATTTATAAATACAAAGGTTATTTTAAAGCTAATGGTGGAGTAACATTTTCTGGTGGAGAACCACTCTTTCAAAAAGAATTTTTAAAAGAAACTTTAAAACTTTGTAAAAAAATGGATATACATACATGTATAGATACATCAGGATATGGTGATGATTATGATGAAATACTTAAATATACTGATTTAGTTTTATTTGATATTAAAGCTTTAAATAATGATATGTATAAAAAAATAACAGGAAAAGAAATATATAAATCATTAGAATTTTTAGATAAATGTCAAAAATTAAATAAAGATTTATGGATAAGACAAGTAATTATTCCTGGAATAAATGATAATGAAGAATATATATATGAATTATCTAAATTTATAAAAAAAATAAAAAATGTTAAAAAAATTGAGTTTTTACCATATCATACATATGGTGTTGCTAAATATGAAAAACTTGGAATTCCTTATAGATTAGAAGGCGTTCCACAAATGAATAATGAAAAATGTGAAGAATTATATAATTTGTTGTTAAAACAATTGTAGATACTTCCCTTTTTCTTTTTTTTTTGATATAATATATTTTATGATACGGAGGTATATTTATGGATGATAAAAATAATTCTTTTAATAATCAATTTGATAATATAGAAACAATAAGTATGGATGAACCTATTAATCATAATGAAACAATTAATAATTCAACTGTTTCTGAAAATGATATTCAAGCACAAATGCTTTCTCCTTTTGAAACATTAAATCCACAACAAAATGATTATATACAAAATAATCAATATAGTAATCAAAATATGTATCAAACAAATTCTAATACTTCAAGTGAAATGAATGTATTTAATCAAAATATTGCTGCACAAAATTATCCACAAGAAAATCAAATTTCACAATATGCAACTTCACAAAATAATGAAAGTTTCAATATGTCATCAAATAATATAACTCAATCAATTCAAAACATTTATCCACAGGATAATTTAAATTCTACAAATCAAGATTTATCTAATTTAGATAATATGAAATCTATAGATGCTCAGAATCAAGAAAGTATATCAATTTCTAATTCAACTAGTGATGATAAAAATACTGGAATAGTATTTATTGTTGTATTATTTGTTATATTGCTTGCTTTTATAATTGCACTTCCATATATTAGTAAAATATTTTAAAAAAACATATGAAAATCATATGTTTTTTGATAATTCAATTATTAAATCCATATTGTCATCTGTTGCCATAATATTTTTATGTAATTGATTACATTTGCTACATTTATATATTATTTTATAGGTATTCTTAAATTTTTCAATTCCAATAGGTATTAATAATCCACAGCATTTATTTTGTCTGTCACCAGGCATAACATCTACATGTTTTGAAAAAAGACAGTAATTACAGTGATCTCTTGCAGTGTAATTTAGTCTTTTTATTTTTTTCCCACAGTTTTCACATGTGAATGATTCATCTTTCATAGTAAAATTTTTCATAACTCACCAAATTAATTATAGCAAATATTTATTTTAAAATCTATTTTTTTATAAATCCGTTTTCTATGTTTTTAATTTCGTTTACTACAATAAATGCTTTTTCATCGTATGATTTAATTATTTTTTCAAGTTCTGTGTAATTTTTATTAGTTATTGATATATACAACATATATTTTTTCTCATCCTTTTTACCTTTTATATCTATAACTGAAACACCAAACCCATTATCTCTAAGTATATTGATTATATTATTGTTGTTAGTAATTACTTGAACTCCAAGATTAGATTTTATAAATTTATTTGATATTATTCCGCCTATATATGTACCAGTTGAAAAACCACTTGCATATGAAAAGACAATCCATAAACTATTTTCATCAGTATTTAAAGCTTCTTTTACAACTAAGAACCAAACTGTTATTTCTACAAATCCAATTAAACTTGCAATCAAATTTTTTCCTTTAACAGAGAAAATCGTTCTTACTGTTCCTAATGATACATCTATTATTCTAACAAAAAATATTTTTAAACATAAAAATAAAAGCATTATATCACCCTTAATATAGTGTTCATAATGCTTTTATTTATACAATTTTATAAAAATATTAGTACTAGAATTCCTACTATTAAACAATATAGTACAAACCATATTAGTTTACCTTTTTTCATTATATCTTTAAATAATTTTGTTGAGAAGTATGTAATTACACTTGCAACAACCATACCTATAAGGTAATAAAGTATTGTTGTACTTTCAAGACCAGTTTCAATTATATCTTTAACTCCAAGAACAATTGTAGCAAGTGAAATTGGAATGTATAACATAAATGAAAATTTGAAAGCTGTTTCTCTTTTAAATTTTAATAACATTGCGCCTACTATAGTTGCGCCACTTCTACTTATTCCTGGAAGTAATGCAACACATTGAAATAATCCAACTATAAGTGCATCTTTATAAGTTATTTCGTTATCATCTTTTTTACCTTTGAAATCTTTTATAATAAACAAGAATAATGATGTAACAATAAGTGCTCCACCAATTATTTTTATATTTTCTGAAAGAGAGCTTATTGCATCTTTAAATATTAAACCAAGTATTCCAGCTGGTATTGTACCTATAACAATTAACCAACAATATTTAAAACTATTTAGATATTTTTTTTCTTTTGTTTTTATGTACAAAAAGAATTCTTTTATAAGTTTTACAATATCTTTTCTGAAAAATAAGGTGATCGCTATTAAACTACCAAAATTAACAACTATTTCAAAATTTAAATCATTAAGCACGTTACTATTTATTAATTTTTTGAATATTGCTAAATGTCCACTAGATGATACAGGTATTGGTTCTGTAAAACCTTGAATAATTCCTAATACTATATATTTTATAAGTTCAACTAAATTCATATTCTCACCTATTTAAGTATACACTACTTTTAAGAAATTATAAATATTATTTATTTATTTTTTACATAAAATTAATTAAGGTGATAAAGTGATTTTTAACTTATTTATTTTTTTAATTGGTATTTGCCTGATAGTTATTGGTAATATTTACATAATTAGTTATTTAAATTTATTAACACTTGGGTATAATTTTTTCGAATATGTTAAATTTATAATTGGAAGATTAGAATGCATGATTTCGGTTGTTGGTATAGTAATAGTTTTTTTCATAATATGCATTTCTAACAAAAGAAAGAGGAGAAAAAATGAACTACATATATGATATTTTACTCAATTTTAAAAAAGAATTTTTTGAATTTTATGAATGGAATTTAAATGATGATATAATTCATATAAGAAAAATACCTGTATTTAAAGTAAGAAAGAATCAATTATATGATTTTAAAAATTGTAATTTAAAATTAAATCAAAAATTTTTAAAATCTATTTTTAATAAGTCAGAAATATTTAAAGGTAGAAATAAAAAAAGTATTAAATATAGTTTTTTAGTTGGAAATAATGATGATGTTTTAGCTATTTATTTAGATGATGAAGGTAAAATTTTATATAAAAGTGATTTATTAATAGATGAATACGAAGATACTTTAGAAGTAATGAATGAATTAGATATTACAGATATAGAGTATGAAACTATTTGTACAAATAGTTTTGACTTTAAAACAAGAAATGAAAAAGAAAAAATTTGTTATATAATTAATCATTTATATAAAACAAGTGAGGATAAACTAAAATATTTATATTATGAGTTTTTTGATAAAAAAGAAGAAAATATTGATGTAATAAAAAATACTATAATAAAAAAAATAGATAATGATTTTAATTTTGTAAACAAAGTTTATGATTTTTACAAACTTATATCTTATAAAACAAGGTAAAAGTGTTTAAAATTTAAACTTTTTTTGTTATAATTATATTACTTGGATGTGGTAATATGGATTATAAAATAACTATAGATCAATTTGAAGGCCCATTGGATTTATTACTTCATTTGATTAAAGAGTCCGATATTGATATTTGTGATATAAGCATAGTTGAAATAACTAATCAATATCTTAATTATATTAATGCTATGGAATCAATGAATTTAGATATTGCTAGTGAGTACATAGTTATGGCTGCTGAACTTATCGAAATGAAATCTTTAGTATTGCTTCCAAAACCAGAAAAAATAGAAGATGACTATGAAGAAGATCCAAGGCAACAATTAATTACAAAACTTTTAGATTATAAACAATATAAAGAAATGACTTCTGTATTTAAAAATTTAGAAGAACAAAGACAAGAATTATATACTAAGGAACCAAGTGATTTAAAGCAATATGGTATTTCATTTGAACCAAAGTTATCTGATGATGTTACTTTAAATGATTTGATGGATGCACTAAATAAGTTCTTAGAAAATCGTGATAAAAATAAACCATTGAATACTAAAATAACTTCAAAAGAATATAGTGTTTCAAAAAGAAGTAATGAAATTAGAAGTATTATTAAACTAAAAAAGAAAGTAGAATTTTCAGAGTTATTTGATGTTATTTCTAAAGAATATTTGGTTGTTACATTTTTATCTATTCTTGATTTAACTAGAAAACAAGAAATAGATATTAAACAAGAATCTAATTTTGATAAAATATATATAAGTGAGAAGGTAAATAATGAATAAAAAATCAGTTTTAGAATCATTATTGTTTGTTGTTGGAGAAGATGGCTTATCTTTAGAACAAATAATGACAATTTTAGAAATTAAAGAAGAAGAAGCAAATAAACTTATTTTTGATTTAGATAAAGATTATTCCAATAAAGATAGAGGTTTTAGAATTGATGTTTTAGGAAACAAGTTTAAATTAGTTACTAAAAAATCTTGTAATGAATATATTAAAAAACTAGTTAATATTGAAAATAATGAAACTTTATCTCAATCTTCATTAGAAACTTTAGCTATTATTGCTTATAATTCACCAATAACTCGTATTGGTGTGGATGAGATAAGAGGGGTAAATACTGTACATACTATAAGAAAATTACTTATGAAAGGTTTGATTGAGGAAAAAGGTAGGGCTGAATTACCTGGTAGGCCAATTTTATATGGTATTACTGATTATTTTTTAGATTATTTTGGATTAGCTTCTGTAGATGATTTACCAAAAATATCTTTTGATGAAGAAGAAAATTTGGATGAAAGCAATTTATTTGAATCAAGATATAAAGAAAATTGATTTTATATCTTTTTTTTGTATTATTTGTATGATATAATTAACTTGTGTTTATTTGCTCGTGTGGCGAAATTGGTAGACGCGCACGACTCAAAATCGTGTAACTTTGTTATGTGGGTTCGACTCCCACCACGAGCACCAGATTGATTGATACTCGAACTTTTCGAGGTAATATGGAAACTACTTTCAAGTTAGATTAAAAGTAGTTTTTTTAGTTATATATTATAAATAATTGTTGTGTGTTATAATATATTATATGATAACAAAAAAATATTAAAAAGGTGAGAATTTATGATTAGTACAAGTAGTTATAATAATTGGCAATCAAATCAGTATATTACATACTCTATTTCTGGAGATTGTGGAAAAGCTGTGAATTATAACGGTAGATGTTATTCTAAGTTAGCACCAAAACTTTCTTTTTGGAAAATCTGGCATGATAACATTGGAAAAGTTTCTGCAGAAGAAAATAATAGATATTACATTCAAGAATATTGGAATCAAGTATTATCAAAATTGGATCCACAACAAGTTTATGATGAATTAGATTATTCAATATTATTATGTTATGAGTCAAATAATGAATTTTGTCATAGACATATAGTAGCTGCATGGTTTGAAATATTATTGGGTATAAATGTTTTTGAAAAAAAAGCTACTGATTATTCCATAGAAGAAATAGAAAAACCTGCATATATTAAACAATATTTAGAAGATGTGATGAGACAAAATATAAATATGAAAGGTTTTAATTCCCTAAGAGCATTGTATTTGTTTGAAAAAGGTGAAAAATTAGAAGCTTTAGCAAATGAATTAGAAGATAAAACTGGAAAGTGCTACGATAATTATAGAAAGGCAGCTTGTTATCTTAAATGCGATGCAGATGAAGTAGAAGCAAAATATAATAAACTTCATAGTAGAAAGATATTAGTAAAAACTAAGAAATTATAAAATAGTTAGTTAATAGTTATTACTAACTTTTTTTTTTAGAATTGTTTTGTAATAATGTATTTAAGATTTGTTTTAACTACATAATCATATTTTAATTTTATAATAAGAGGCAATAAACAATATCAGAAATTAAACCTTTAACAAATTTTTAAAAAAATCATAAATATACTATAGAGAAAGGGTTAAAAAATTATGTGATTTAATGTTTAAAAAATAGTCAAGTACTTATCATTAACAAAAACTTAATTAAAACTTTAATTTATAATGCAAAAAATATTTCTATGTTTTATTTTTTATAAAATAGAATTTTAAATTAGAACATCCAATATTGTTATTATTAAATCATTATTTAAAAATCACATATAATTAAATGGTGATACTATGATTGAATTTATAAAAATGCAAGGTTGTGGTAATAATTATATATATATAGATTGCATAAAAAATAATTATGATAATTATGACTTTGAAAAAATATCAAAAGAAATAAGTGATATAAATTATGGAATTGGTTCAGATGGACTTATTTTAATATGTAAATCAGAGATAGCTGATGCAAAAATGATTATGTACAATAAAGATGGCAGTGAAGGAAATATGTGTGGAAATGGTATTCGTTGCGTTGCAAAATACATATATGATAAATATAAAAAAAATCAAAAAATATATATAGAAACAAGAACAGGTATAAAAGAAACAATAATTAATTCAAATGAAATAATAGTTAATATGGGTTATCCTTTATTGAAACCAGAAAATATTCCTGTTAATTTAGAGGGTGATATGATTATTAATAAAAAAATTTCTTTAGGTGGTAAAGAAATTAATATTAATTGTGTATCAATGGGAAATCCACATGTAGTACTTTTTTTAGATGAAATAGATAATATAAATATGGAAAAAATTGCTACAGATTTTAAATTTAGTAATTTATTTCCAGAAGGATGTAATATTGAATTTGTAAAAATTATAGATTCAAAGTCAATAAAAATGAGAGTGTATGAAAGAGGTTGTGGTGAAACATTTTCTTGTGGTACAGGCGCATGTGCAAGTGTTGTTGCTGGTATATTAAATAATTTACTTGATAGTGATACAGAAATTAAAGTTATACTAAAAGGTGGAACACTTTATGTTAAATATAATGATGTAGTATATTTAAAAGGTTCAACTGATTTTATTTGTAAAGGAAAATACTTAGTGAAAAAACACTAAGTTTTTTTCAAAATATATTGACTTTAATAAAAAATATATGTTATAATCAATACGTTCTGGGGAATTAGCTCAGTTGGCTAGAGCACCTGCCTTGCACGCAGGGGGTCAAGGGTTCGAGTCCCTTATTCTCCACCATTAAGAAAAATAACTGTTGATTTCAACAGTTTTTTATTTTATAAATCCGTTTTGAACTAGTTTTGTTTCGCTAACAACAATAAAAGCATTTTCATCTATATTTTTTATAAAATCTTTTATTTCAGAAAGATTTTTTTTATTTATTTCCATATATAACATATATTTTTCTTTATTATCTTTTCCTTTTGCATTTATAACAGAAACGGCATAACCAATATTTCTTAATTCATTGACTAATTTATCATTTTTTGAGCTTGTAATTACTTGTATACTTAAAGTCCCTTTTATAAATTTTTCAGCTATCGTGCTTCCAATAAACGTACCTGTTGCATAACCAAGTGCATAGGAAAAAGCAATCCATAAGCTAGAAATATTAGTATTAAGAGCTTCCCTTACAATTATAAACCAAATAAAAACTTCAAAAAATCCAATTGTAGTAGCGTATATTTTTTTCCCTTTAACCGTCATAATAGTTCTTATTGTACCAAGAGATACATCAAAAATTCTTCCGAAAAAAACTTTTATACATAAAATAAATAATTCCATACCTTACCTCCATATATTTTAATTATATATAAAAGTATAAAAAATTTCAATAAAAGTGAATAATACATATTTTATTGTTAAATAATATTTATGGAGGGATATTATGAAAAAAATATTTGTTTGTTTAATAACTATATTATTTATAACACTTACAGGTTGTAGTACAAATATAAATAATACGCCAACAAAAAAAGTTGAAGAATTTTTAAATAGGTATCAAACATTAGATTCAAAAGTTATTTCAGACCTTGATAGAGTAGTTGAAGAAGAAGAAAAATTCAATACTTCAAATAGAGAAGACTATAAAGAACTAATTAAAAATCAATATAAAGACATGACTTATATGATAAAAAACGAAACTATTAATGGTGATAAAGCTATAGTTGAAGTTGAAATAACTGTAAAAGATTACAAAAAAGTGATGGATGAGGCAGAAGTTTATAGAAACAATAATATGCAATTATTTTCAGATGAACTTGGAAATTACAAAGAAACAATGTATATAGATTATGTAATAAAACAATTAAAAGAAGCAAAAGATACCGTTAAATATACATTAGAGTTAGGAGTAACTAAAAAAGATAAAAAATGGCAAGTAGATCAAATAAGTGATGAAACAGAAGATAAAATTTTAGGAATTTATAACTATTAGGAACACATATAAGTGTTCCTTTTTTCATAATATTTTGTAGGTGATAAAATGAAAAAAATAGTTGTGTTACTAATATTACTTTTAATACCTATGAAAACAATGGCTTTAGAAACAAGTGCAACTGCATCAATACTTATGGATACTGATAATAATAGAATTTTATATGCAAACAATATACATAAAGTTAGAAGTATTGCATCAATTTCAAAAATAATGACAGCTATTGTTGCTATAGAATCAGGAAAATTAGATGAAACAGTTACAGTAGGAGATGAAATAAAAAAAGCATATGGATCTGGAATATATATACAAGTTGGTGAAAATATAAAATTATTAGATTTATTATATGGATTAATGCTTAGAAGTGGTAATGATGCAGCTTTGACAATTGCTTCATATGTTGGTGGAAATGTAGACGAATTCGTAAAAAAAATGAATGAAAAAGCTCGAGAAATAGGGATGAAAAATACTGTATTTAATAACCCAAGTGGTTTAGACCAAGAAAAAGGAAATTATTCTACAGCATATGACATGGCTATACTTACAAGTTACGCTATGAAAAATGAAACATATAGAAAAATAGTTTCAACAAAAAGTTATAAAGTAAAAACAAATATGAATTTTTATTCCTGGATAAATAAAAACAAATTATTACATACATATAAATATTCAACCGGTGGGAAAACTGGATTTACAGAAATAGCAAGACGAACTTTAGTTACTACTGCGTCTAAAGATGGTGTAAATTTAGTAGCTGTAACCTTAAACGATGGCAACGATTTTAATGATCATAAAAATATGTTCGAATATGGATTTAACAATTATACTAATTACACTATTTTAAAAAAAGGTGATATAGATATAATTGGTGAAAGTTATTATTTTGATAATTCTTTTTATATAAAAAATGATTTTAATTATATATTAACTCCTGATGAAAAAGAAAATATAAAACTAAAATTCATACTTGAAAAGAGTACCAATAAAAAAAATGACGAAAAAATAGGAAAAGTTATTGTATATGTTATGGATAAACAAGTACATGAAGAAGATATTTATTTACAAGAAAAAAAACATAATAAAAAAAATATAATTCAAAAAATAATAGATTGGTTTAAGAATGATAAATAAAATTTGGTCTGTTTTTATCATTATTGGAATAATATTTTCACTATTAACAGGAAAAGCAGAAATAATTACATTAGAAATATTAAAAAGTTGTGAAACATCATTTAATATGATCGTTAAAATATTTCCGGTTATGGCCCTTTGGTTAGGCATTATGAATATAGCTTTGAAATCAGGTTTATTAAATAAAATGGCAAGTCTTGTTTCACCAATTTTAAGAAAAATATTTCCAGAAATACCAAAAAATCATGAATCATTAGGATATATAACAACAAATATGATAATGAATGTATTTGGACTAGGAAATGCAGCAACACCATTTGGATTAAAAGCAATGAAATCTTTACAAAGCTTAAATAAATCAAAAGATACTGCATCAAGAAGCATGATAACATTTTTAGTCATAAACACAAGTGGAGTAACATTAGTTCCAACAACTGTAATATCACTTAGGATGCTTTATGGAAGTACATCTCCAACATCAATAATGTTAGGTTGTATTTTAGTTACATTAATATCTCTTAGTTGTGGACTTATATTTGATAGAATATTAGGGAGAATTAGTAAATGAATAATATATCCAATTATATAATACCTATAATAGTTTTAATAATAATTTTATATGCTTTAAAAAAAAGAGTTGATATTTATGATACATTTATAGATGGTACAAAAGAAAGCTTTGATATGACATTAAAAGTTTTCCCTAATTTACTTGCTATGGTATTTGGAGTTAATATTTTTTTAAAAAGTGGTGTTTTAGATTTTATTTTTAACAATTTAAAACCGATTTTTTCATATATAAATGTACAAATAGAAATACTTCCAATGGCAATAATGAGACCAATTTCTGGTAGTGCCTCATTAGCTATTTTAAATGATTTATTTCTAAATTATGGACCAGATTCATTTATAGGTACAGTTGCTTCTATAATACAAGGATCTACTGATACAACTTTTTACGTTTTAACACTTTATTTTGGAAGCATTGGTATTAAAAAAATAAGATATGCAATGTGGGCAGGATTATTTTCTGATTTAGTTGGAATTGTTACAGCAATTATACTTGGTAATGTATTATTTTAGTTGTTAAAAATTAATATATAGTGTATAATTCATATCAGGTGATTTAAGTGGAAAGACTTCAAAAAGTAATTGCAAATAGTGGATATTGTTCTAGAAGAAAAGCGGAAGAATTAATTCAAAAAGGAAAAGTAATTGTAAATGATATTAAAGTAACAGAACTTGGTTTTAAAGTAAGTGGTAGTGATAAAATATCTATAGATGGAAAAATGCTTTCAAGAGATGAAAAAGAATATTATCTTTTATATAAACCAAGAGGAATAATTACAAGTACAAAAGATGAAAAAAATAGAAAAACTGTTGTAGATTTGATAGAAACAGATAAAAGAATATATCCTGTTGGTAGACTTGATTATGATACATCAGGAATTATTCTTCTTACAAATGATGGAGAACTTACAAATTTATTAATTCATCCTAGAAACAAAATTGATAAAATTTATGTAGCAAAAATTAAAGGAATTCTTACAAAAGAAGAAACATTAAAATTAACTCATGGTGTTGTTATAGATAATAAAAAAACATCTCCTTCAAAAGTTAAAATAAAAAAAATAGATAAAAAAAATTCAACTTGTATTGTTGAAATTACTATACATGAAGGAAGAAATCATCAGGTAAAAAAAATGTTTGAAGCTGTTGGTCATGATGTTTTAAAATTAAAAAGAGAAAAATTTGATTTTCTAAATTTAGAAGGTTTAAAATCAGGTGAATACAGAAAATTAAATATTAAAGAAGTAAAAAAATTATATAATGATGCAAATAAAAATTCAGAATAGTAAAATTATTCTGAATTTATTTTATTCTTCACTTATTGCTTGAGTTGGACAATTGTCAATAGCATCAGTAGTATCTTCTTTTAAATTATCATTAACTTCAGATACTTTTACTTCTGCAAGACCATCATCGCCAATTTCAAAAACATCTGGAACTAATGCTTGACAAGCCCCACAACCTATACATAAATCTTTATCAACTTTAACTTTCATATATTTCCTCCAAATAAATTATAATTAAATTGGTATATTTTTGCAAGTATATGTTTGAAAAAAAATATAAATGTGTTAAAATATAAACTAGGTGATACTATGAAAAGTAGGATGGATAGATATTATCATTCTCAGTCCGGAGAAACAACTAGTAGAATCTCTAAAAATAAAAGTCTTTATGATAGAAATTATAATGGAGATTATGACTTTAAATCTTATAGTAATGTTGAGGGTGTAGCTGATATAAATAGAGATAATCAAATAGATCTAAAAAAACTACAAAATTTACTAAAAAAAAGAGAAGAAGAAAGACAAAATGAAATTCCTCATTTGGTAAAAAGAAATGTAGTTGAAAGAAATGTTGAATTTGAGGAAGAGAAGAATCATGATATAAATGAAGTTTTATCTCAAGCTAAAACTGAAAAAAAAGATGATTATAAAACAAGAAATTTAAGTGATACTAGTTACAATGTATTAAGAAATATAAATATAAATAAAGTAAATGAAGAAGATAAAGAGCTACAAGATTTGATAAATACTATTACATCCACAAAATTTCTAAATAAATTAGATGATAAAGATTTAAGTTTAGATATGTTAAATTTGAAATCAGATAATAATACAAATATAGTAAATTCTGAAGATGTAAAGGAAGCAATAAAAAATCAAAGTTCATCATATGAAAATAAAACAGATGAAAACCTAAATGAAATAGACAAATCTTTTTATACATCTAGTTTAGGATTTACAAGTGATGATTTTGAGCAATTAAGAGATATACAAGATTCAATTAAAACAAATAATAAATTGATAAAATTTCTTGTTTTTGTTTTAATAATTGCAATTATAGCAGGAATAGTTTTTTTAATATATAATTTAAGAGGATAATTTATCCTTTTTTTGTTATAATTAGTATGGTGATGTTTATGAAACTTAAAATTATTGATATGGATCACAATGGTAGAGGAATAGCAAAAATAGATGGAAAAGTATGTTTTATTGAAAATGCACTTATAGGAGAAGAAGTAGACGCTAATATATATTTAGATAAAAAAAAATACATGGAAGCAAAGGTTAATTCAATATTAGTTAGTAGTGATAAAAGAGTAAAAGAAAAGTGCAAATATGCTAGTATTTGTGGTGGATGTAATATCATGAATATGGATTATCAAAATCAAATTTTGTATAAAAAAAATAAGGTAATTGAAATATTTAAAAAATTTTGTAAGAGTGAAATAAAAATAGATGAATTTATTAGTGGTAATGAATTATATTATAGAAATAAATTAACACTTCATGTTGATAAAAAAATAGGTTTGTATGCTAATAAAACTAAAGACATAATAGAAATAAATGAGTGCTTAATAGTAAACAAAAAAATCAATGAAATTTATTCTATTATTAAAACATGTGATATAAGTAATATATCTACTATTCTTATTAGGGTAGGGGTTAATACTAATGAATCAGTGGTGGTAGTTGAAACAAATTCTGATATATTTGATTTAAAAAATAAATTAAATAATATTATTGATACACTAGTTGTAAAAAGAAATAATGAATTTATTACATTATTTGGTAATGGTTATATTTATGAAAAATTAAATGGATTAAATTTTTTGATATCTCCAGATTCTTTTTTTCAAGTAAATACATTACAAGCTGAAAAATTATATAGTAAGGTAAAAGAATATTTAGGTAATTCTAATAATGTTCTTGATTTATATTGTGGAACAGGTACGATAGGTATTTATGTATCTGATATAACGCAATCTGTTTTAGGAATTGAAATAAATAAATATGCAGTTAAAGATGCAAATGAAAATAAAAAAATAAATAATATTAATAATATAGAATTTATATGTGGTGATTCTGAAAAAGTATTATATAAAATAAATAGAAAATTTGATTCGGTTATAGTTGATCCTCCAAGAAGTGGTTTAGGAGAAAAAGTTGTCCAACAATTGTTAAAGATAAATCCTAAAAAAATTGTTTATGTTTCTTGTGATCCAATTACTTTAGCTAGGGATATTAATTATTTATCTTCAAATTATGAATTGGTTAATATTTCACTTGTTGATATGTTTCCCAATACACATCATATTGAATGTGTTACATTGCTTGAGAAAAAATGAGTAAAGTTGTTAAAAATAATTTAGATGATTTGTAGTATTTAGTAATAAAAAATATTTTGAAAAGTTATTGAAAGCAACAAATAGTAAGTTGTAAGGAGATTAGAAAAATGAAAATAAGTTTTTTTGCGATATTTATATTGGTAGGCTTAATATTGTTAATTTTATCATTAATATTTAAAAACAAAGATAAAAAGATGGTTGAACAATGTACTTTAACAACAAAAGGGAAAGTTATAAAGTACACATTATGGAATAATAATGGAGTACATTTTCCTATAATAGAGTATATTGTTAACGATACTAAATATAATCA
The DNA here is from genome assembly GCA_900546275.1 of uncultured Mycoplasmatota bacterium. Classification (GTDB taxonomy): domain Bacteria; phylum Bacillota_I; class Bacilli_A; order RF39; family UBA660; genus UMGS872. The sequence goes on along the minus strand of URCH01000001.1, from coordinate 19,346 downwards.
AAGACTTAAGTATGGTTGGATTGTAAATAAGTCATCATCTTTTAATAGAATAAAATCTCAAGTAGAAAATGATGTTAAAGAAGGAAATTTAGTAATTAATAGTAATACCCATATTTCTACCAATGCATTAAAAGAATATTTCCCTGTTGGAACAGAATTAGATGTTTTCTATAACCCACAGAATCCAAACAAGAGTTATGTAATGAGATTTGTAAAAAATCCAGCAGTAAAAGTTTTATTTTTAATAGGATTATTATTTATTGTTTTAGCACTTATAGGACTTGTCTTTTTACCAAAATAAAAAGCTATTTCGTTTGATGAAATAACTTTTTTTTATTATATTTTATCCTATTTTTCTTTTATATTTAGATATTATATTGTTTAGTATAATAAATAACATCGAAAAAGTTAAAATAACTATACTATTTATAAATATTGGTTTTAAATTAGTTAAATTAATTACTTCCATAGTTTTTAGTAAATCATTTGAATTAATGTACCAGTAACTAGGTAATATATGTGCAATTCTTAATACAAAATCTGGTAACCATTCTGTAGGAACAAATGCTCCACATAAGAATGCAGATCCAAGTGCGACAACATTAACTATACCATTAACAGCGTTTTTATTAGTTATTAAGGTACTTATTAAGAGCGCTAATGTTAATGAACAAAATGTAAATATAAATAAATTTAATATATATATTAGACCTCTTGTAGTAAACATTATATTTCCGGTTAGAATTATTCCAAGTATTACAAATAAAATCCATACTATAATAGAGTATATAAAACTTGATAATAATAGATATCTATTATGTTTCTTATAATTTGTACTACTTATAATAGTCCTTTTATTAACACTTTTTTCTTTAAAACTTGATAATACTAAACAAATAATAAATATTACAACTGCCATAATACTGTAACTTGCAAAATTAAAATAATATGTTGCTTTAGATGTTTTTGATGTATCAAGTTTGGAAGTTAGTTTAATATTTGATTCAGAGTTTAAATTATTATTTATATAATTTATAAGCTCATCTTCATTATTTATTTTTGTTTTATATAAATTTTGAATTTTTATATATCGAGTTAATATAATTTCAGCTAAACTTGATTGATAGTCACCAGTGGATTTTATATTTATATCAGGTTGTAATCCATTCATTACATCTTTTCCATAATTTTTGGGTATATATATTACATAATTAGTGTCTCTATAAAATAAGGCATCATTTATTGATTCTTCATTTGTTTTAATATTGATAATTTTACTGTTTTCTTTGATATAGTTTATTAAATTAGAAGTGATTTTATTATAATCATCATTATTTACTATTACAACATTTGGTTTACTATTAACAAAATCTATTTGATTTTCATTTGTCGACATATTTAATCCACCAAAAACAATTAATAATGTTGTATATAAAGATATAACCCCTATATATTTTCTTACTACACTCCAAAATGTTTTAAATGTTGTCATACTTTTGCCTCCTTAAACCATTATAAGAAATTATAAACATTATAATTGAGAACAAAAGTAAACTAATTATATTAAAGAAAAACCTATCTAAAGTATCATAATAATATAATGAATAAAAACCATCTGTTATCATACTAGCAGGATTAATTTTATTTATAATTGGTATATTTTTATCTACTATATATTTCATAGTTATTCCCATCATACCTGATAGAAAACATCCAAGCATTGTAATAGCAATTAGTATTCCTGTTTTTGTATTTTCATTAGATTTTATTGTAGTTGCAACCATTACTCCAAGAGATAAACCTGCAAGTGAGCCACATATTGCAAGTAAGATTACTAATAATAAGTTGTTTCCATAATCTATTTTTAGTACAAATATAGTAAATATAAATAATAATGTAATACCTAACAATTGTATTATGTAACTAGCAAGTAAACTTCCCAATATCATTTTACCTTTATGAATGGGTGAAATAGATGTCCTTTTTCCAATACTATTCATATTAGCTAGTTTATAATTTGTAATAAACATAGATATAATTCCACCATATAAACATGTCATTGCAATTAATGTGTAATATTCTATCATTGTATAACTTAAATTTTTATTTGAAATGTTATTTAATTTAACTGTGTTCGAACTAAACAAATTATTAATATTTTTATATATTTTTTGATAATCAATATTATAGTTTCCTTCTTTAATTTGATTATCTATTTCTATTTTTGATAAGTCTTTACTAATTTCTTTATTACTGTTTATCTCATCAACAACATATTTTAAAATAGTTTCATTAACTCCGTTTGAGGAAACAGTTATATTTACATTATCATTAGGTATTATATATCCAGTTATTTTTTTATTTTCAAGTAATTTTTTTGCGTCTTCTAAATTTGTATAATTTATATTAAACATTTGAGTTTCATCATTAAATTTGTTAAAAGTTTCTTTAAACGTATTATCGTTAGATTCACTATCTATAATAGCAATATTTATTATATCTAATTTTTCATTTTTTTCTATATCAGAAAAGGCCATATTGAAGAAAATTCCTAATAGTATTGGAAAGGCAAATGTCCAAAATATAAGCATTTTATTTTTTAATAATACTTTTAATGAATATATAAAATTATGTGTAAACATTAATCTCTTAATTCCTTACCTGTTAAATTTAAAAACACATCATTAAGTGTTGGTCTTTCTGAAAAAATTTTGTTATATGTAATTTTATGAGATTTTAAACAATCGATTAATTTTTCTAAGTTGTTTTTGCCTTTTTTATATTTAATTATTAGGATATTTGAATTTATTTCAATATCATCAACATATTTAAATTTTTTAATATCTTCTATAAATTCATTGTTTATTTCATTTAATTCAACAGTAATTTTTTCATCTATATCAGCAAGTTCTTTTAACTCATCAGAAGTTCCAGCGGCAAGTATTTTACCTTTATCTAATATAATAATTCTATCACAAAGTATTTCAACTTCTTCCATATAATGTGTTGTATAAACTATAGTCGCACCTTTTTTTCTTAGTTTTTCAATTCCTTCTAAAATATTATTTCTACTTTGTGGATCAACTGCTACGGTTGGCTCATCTAAAAATATAATTTTGGGTTTGTGAGCAATTCCACAAGCAATATTAAGTCTTCTAAGTAGTCCCCCTGATAATTGTTTTGGATAATATTTTTTATAATTTTCTAATCCTACTAATTTAATTGCATCTTCTATATATTTTTTTCGTGTTGTTTTATTTTCTATATATAAACCACAAAAATAATCTATGTTATCATAAACATTTAATTCTTCAAAAACAGCTACTTCTTGAAATACGACACCTATTTGCTTTTTTAATTCATATTCATCTGGTTTCATTTCCTTACCAAGAATTTTTATGCTTCCATTTTGATAATTTAATAATGATAATATGCAATTTATAGTTGTGGTTTTGCCACTTCCGTTTGGACCTAACAATCCAAGTATTTCTCCTTTTTTTACTTCAAAGGATAAATTATCTACAGCTTTTATATTTTTGTATTCTTTTGTTAAGTCTTTAACTTCTATTATATTTTCCACCTTATTCCTCCTTGTACTAAAATAATTATACTATATTGTAGTTTGAAATAGAAATGTATTAATAAATTTCTATTTACATTTTTTTGTATAAAGTTGTTTGTTTTTTTAATAATATATTGTTAGATTAAAAAAAAACATTTATAATTATAATTAGGAGGGATAAAATGAATAATGTTAAAGTAGTTCAGTATGGATGCGGTAAAATGTCAGTTTATACTATGAGATATGTTATAGAAAATGGTGGTTCTATAGTTGGTGCAGTTGATATTAATCCATCTATTATTGGAAAAGATATTTCTGATATTATTGGTGGAAAAGAAATAGGAGTAAATATTACATCTGTTGATGATGCAGAAGAAATGTTAAAAAGAGAAAAGCCAGATGTATGTATTATTACAACGATGAGTTTAATGAAGGATGTAGCAGACGCACTTTTATTGTGTGCAAAACTTGGAATAAATGCTATTACAACTTGTGAAGAAGCATTTTATCCATTTAATTCTTCACCAGTTTTAACAGATAAAATTGATAAACTTGCTAAAGAAAATAATTGTACTATTACAGGAAGTGGTTATCAAGATGCATTCTGGGGAAATTTAATATCAACATTGGCTGGCTCAACTCATAAAATTACTAAAATTAAAGGTAGTTCTTCATATAATGTTGAAGATTATGGTATTGCTTTAGCTAAAGCCCATGGAGCAGGTTTAACTTTAGATGAATTCGATAAACAAGTTGCTTCTGTTGATAATATTAGTGATGAAGAAAGAAAAAAATTAATCAATGCTGGTGAGTTTTTACCTTCGTATATGTGGAATGTAAATGGATGGCTATGTGACAAACTTGGTTTAACTGTTAAAAATCAAACTCAGAAATGTGTTCCTATAACTTGTGGTAAGGATATAGAATCTTCTACATTGAATATGGTTGTTGCCTCAGGTATGGCAACTGGAATGAGTGCTGTTGTAACAACAGAAACTGAAGAAGGAATAGTTTTGGAAACAGAATGTATTGGTAAGGTTTACTCTGATGAAGATTGTGATAAAAATGATTGGACAATTTTTGGAGAGCCAAACACTAATTTAGTTATTACTAGACCTTCTACTGTTGAACTTACATGTGCTGCAATTGTAAATAGAATACCAGATGTTATAAATTCCAAACCAGGATTTATTCCAACTTCTCAAATGGGGGAACTTAAATATTTAAAATAGGTGATTAATATGAAGAATGTTTATGTTATAACCATTTTTAATAATAATTTTGTTATTCAATATGATGGTAATAATATATTACTTTTTGGGACTTCTCATGGAAAAACACTAGATCAAATTGAATCTAGTGTTTGCGATTATATTGAACATGAATTAAGATATTATAATGGAAATGTTAATGAATTAAGGATATTTTTAATTAAATTACAATCTATTATTAATTTATCTGATAAAAATAATATAATGGATAATGTTAGAGAATTCTTTTTGAAAAATACTAATATATTCTTTAGTGATGAAAATGAAGCAACAATACAATCTGATATGAATTCAAACAAGATTTCTGAGTTAGAAAAGTTTAAAGAACAAATTTTAAGCAATTATAATATAGATAATTCTAGTGAGCCTGAAACAATTAAAAAAGGTGGTAGACAGAAAGTATTAGGCAACGGAAAAAGTTTAATTGATAATAAAGATGCTTTTGTAAATGCACTTTTACTAGCGTTTATTGTTGAACTTTTTGGTTTAACCATTTTTAACCTTTTCCTATTTAGAATAATATAGTTGTAAATTGATGTTTTTATTGATATAATATATGTGTTTATTTAGGAGGTTTTTATGTTAGATAATGTAGCTAATAAGTTTTTTAAGGGAAATAAAAATGTAGCTTTTATTGTAATTGCTGCAGGTGGAATGGTTTTATTTATATTATTGATTGTATTGATTGCTAGTTTAACAAGTGGTGGAATTAAAAGTTATTCACAATTAGAAGATAAATTAGTTAATGCTGCTGAAAAGTATTATAAAGATAATTCTGATAAATTACCTTTAACAGATGGAACTGTAAGCGTTACAGATTCTACTTTAGTTGAAGGAAATTATATAAAAGAATTAAGTAAATTATATTCTAAGGATAAATGTACAGCAACTGTTGAAGTTGTAAAAAATGGTGATGATTATTTATATAATCCAATTTTGAAATGTGATAATTATAATACAAAAACACTTTATAGTGAATTAACACAAAATGTAGTTACATCTGATTCTGGTTTATACTCTGTTGGTAATGAATATATTTTTAAAGGTGAGTATATAAACAATTATGTTAAATTTGATGGCAAAACTTGGAGAATTGTAAAAATAGATGATAATGGTATTAAAATGTATCTAATTAATGAAAAATTAGAAAAAGATGTATGGGATGATAGATACAATTTAGAAAAAGAAACTGAGTATGGTAAGAATGTATACGATACTAGTAGGATAAGTGTATATTTAAAAGAAATGTACGAAAAAGATAGTGTAGTATCCGCAAAATTAAAAAAATATTTAGTTGATGCAACTTGGTGTGTTGATTCAATAAAAGAAGGCACTTTAATTTCAAGTATTAATTTATGTGGGAAAACTATGAAAAGTCATATTGGACTTTTGAATGTTGATGATTATGCAAAGGCTAGTTTAGAGTCAACATGCAAACATTTTGATGACCCACAATGTGTTAATTATAATTATATGAGCGAGTTAGGTGGAACTAACTGGACACTAAATGCTTATTCTGAAAATACATATGATGTATATGCAATAGATGAAAATGGTATTTATTATTATAAAGCTTCAAAAGAAAATGGAATTAGACCAGTAATCTATTTAAATTCGCATTTAACTATTTCATCTGGCGATGGTAGTGAAGCTGAACCATACGTTATAAAATAATGTAAATATTGTGTATTCAATGTATTAAATATTGACAAAAAAAAGCAAATAAAGTATTATATTTCTAGTAAGGGAGGAAAAGAAAATGGATTTAATTCAAATTTTAGCAAATACAAAATGGTGTAGTGGTAATGATATTGCTTCTGTACAAACACTTGTTTCGACTATTATTTTGATAATACAAATTGCAATTCCAGTATTATTGATTGTATTTGGTATGCTTGATTTAGGAAAAGCAGTTGTAGCTAGTAAGGAAGATGAAATCAAAAAAGGCCAACAATTGTTTATAAAGAGACTAATTTCTGCAGCTTTAGTATTCTTAGTAGTATTTGTGGTTAAAATTCTATTAAATATAATAGCACCAGCAGATAAAGCTACTATTTGGAATTGTGCTTGTAAATTTATAAACGGTCCAGAAAGTAATTGCGGTGAAAAAACTTCTAAGCAATAAAATTAAATATTAAAACTTCATTTTTGAAGTTTTTTTGTTTTTAGAAAAAATATGTTTAAAAAAAGATATACTTATGTTATAATGATGTAAGATAGATTAATTTTCGAAAAAATGAAATAGAGGGATGCAAATGAGCTGGTTTTTAGGTGTTATTAGAGGACTTTTTGCTGCAATAGATAAAGTAGTAGTGTGGTTAATTGAGTGTTTATATGATTTAATATTTCAAATATCAAGTGTACAAGTTTTTGATAATGCTTCATTAGCTGCATTTGCAAATAGAATTACTGTAATTTTAAGTATTTTTATGATATTTAAATTATCACTTTCTTTTTTGAATTATATAGTTAATCCTGATGCAATGACAGATAAAAGCAAGGGATTTTCAAAGTTAATTCAAAATATTGCAGTTGCTTTGGTTTTACTTGTTTCATACCAATTTTTATTTGATAAAGCAATGGAATTGCAACAAAAGATTGTAGATAATAATACAGTACCTAAATTAATAATAGGTTCTGTTGGTAAAAATGTAAAAAATTCTAGTACGATATCATTTCCATTATTTTCGGCATTTGTAGTTCCAAATAATGATATTTTATATAGTACTAGTACTAATCCAAATTTGACAGGGTGTCGTTCATATTCTAGATATATAGAAGGTTCTAAACCATCAGCTACATGTGATCTTAAAGGCGCTGGATATACAGATGATGTTGCAACTGATAATTCAACTGTAGGAACGGATGCCAATAGTCAAATGGATTATATAGTGGAACATCAGGATACAAATGCACTTTTTGACTTTCTATTAAGAATTAAAAAAGGGGATATATTTGCATTCGATTATAAGTTCATAATATCTACTATATGTGGTGCATTTGCTGCACTTGTATTACTTAGTTTTTGTATGGATGTTGCAGTAAGAATTATAAAGTTATATTTCTTAAGATTAATTGCTCCAATTCCTATTATTTCATACATTGATCCTATTAAAGGAGAAGGAATATTTAAAAAATGGTTGTCTAATGTTGGTAAGACATATGCTGATTTATTTATAAGATTAATAGCAATTTTCTTTGCGATATTTATAATACAACAAGTTGCTACACAACCTGCATTAAAAGACTTTAATGGTAATCCAATTGACAATCCTTTTGTAATAATATTTATAATAATAGGTGCATTGATGTTTGCAAAACAATTTCCAAAACTTATTCAAGATATAACTGGAATAAGCTTAGATGGAAAAATGCAACTTAATCCATTTAAGAAAGTTAGTGAACAAGCTTTAGGTGGAAAGGCAATAATGGCAGGAACTGCTGGTGCTGTTGGTGCCCTTGGAGTAGCAGGTGGTAATTTGGTACATAGAGCTGTTAACGCAAAGAAAAATTTTAATGCTAATGGTGGTGGCTTAAAAGGAGGACTTAAAACTGCGGGTGGTTTTCTTACATCAACTTTAGCAGGTGCAACAAGCGGTTTTGTACATTCAAGCCGTCAAGCATATAGTTCTGGAAAAATGACACAAGGTGTAAAAAAAGGGATTGAACAAGCCAATACTCATAGAACAGAAAGAGAAATAGGAAAAGAAAATGGTGCAACAGCTTTTGGTATTCTAAAGGCAAAAGCACAAGATGCTGTTGGATTGCCTACTGATTATCAAAAATCTAGAATGCAAATTGACAATTTACAAAGCGTTAAAAAAACAGTAGATTCAATTGATGAAGCTGCTAAAAAAGAAATGCTAATTAAACCAAATTCGTATTTGAGTAGAGAATGGAATGATGATAACAAGAAGAAAGAATTTAAAGAAGCTTCAGATGCATACATTAAGGCACATAACCAATATGAAGCATTAAAAAATGTAGATATAAATAATATAAAACAAGATGCTGTTGATAGATATAGGGGTAGTAAAAGAAAGTTGGATGAATTCAATAAAAATAATGGATTATCGATAACAACAGAAACTACTGATGCTGAAATAAAAAATCAATTTAAATCAGATGATGATATAAGACGTGAGTGTATGACTACCTCATCTATTCTTGGACCTGACGGAAAACCAATAACTAAGGTAGATTCTGAGGCGATGGAAAAAGCAAAGAAAGAAAGAGACCAACAAATTGAAGAAGCTAAAAAAGTAAGGGATGATTATATAGCAGTAAGCAAGGGAAAGGACAAAGATGGTAACATAGTTGATTATGATGAAAACCAATATGCGTCAATTGCTGAAGATGACCATTATAAAAAATTAAATGAAGCTAAAGATGCAGAATTTAATACTGGTCAACACGCGGCAGACGTATATGTAAAAATGCTTGAAGATGAAAATGAAACTAAAATTACTAATGGTGCTATATCAAGTCAATTAAGAGTTGTTGAGCAAACTACTGATAAGAGCAGTGCGTTTGAAGAAAAAGCAGTTTATAGAGGTAGTGATTTTGCTGCTATTAGAAAACAAGCTAAAAAAGATGCTGAAAAAGCATACGAGATTGAAAGTAGTGATGACTATGATAAAGCCGAAGCTTCACATACTGCTGCAAACCTTGGGGAAAAATCATACAACAACATGTATAACATAAATGCTACAAAACAAAAGAAGAATTAAAAGGGGAAAAGATAAATGAATAATAATTTTTTAATACCAGCTAATTCAAAAAAATCAATGTTAATATTTGGTTTATTTAATAAATTTGATTTAATATTATTTTCTTGTGGAATATCAGCTACGCTACTACTGTTATTAATATTACCTGTTGAAAATATGGTAGCAGCAATAATAACACTAATTCCTGGATTAGTGTGTAGCTTTCTGGTATTCCCAATACCAAATTATCACAATGTTCTTACAATGATTAAATCATTAATAGAATTTTATACAACAAGACAAAAATTCGTTTGGAAAGGTTGGTGTGTAAACGATGGCGAAAACAATAAAAAGTAAATATACTGCAGATGATATTCCTGTTAGAGATATTGTAAATGGTGAAATTATTCTTAATAATAAAGAAAGAGTTACAGGTGTAAAAATAGAACCAAGAAATATCTTTATAATGGAACAAGAAATGCAAGATATGGTAATTAATAATTTAAAAGATGTTTATAATATGATAGATTATGAATTCTGGATTGTAGTTGCAGATAGACCAGTTGATATAAACTTGTATTTATCTCAATTACAACTTCTATATAATTCAACTTCAGATGTTAAAAAAAGACAATTAATTATTAGTGATATAAATAAAGCTAATATGTTTGTTACTAACAACGTTGTTGATACAGAATATTATCTATTATTTAAACATAAAGATACTGAAATAATACAAAAAAGAATTAAAAATTTGATTTCTTATTTTGCTAATGCAGGATTAATGTCTAAACAAACAAGTAATGATGATTTAAGAATTATACTTGATAATTTCTTAAATGGTGGACAAACAACTATACTAGGGACGGTGATGAGTTAATGGATATACGTCAACAAATAGCGCCAAAAGGCTTAGAATATAGAGCATCCGATTTTATAATTAGTGATAAATATTCTACTATACTTACAGTAATATCATATCCAAAATTTATAGATCCTGGATTTTTATCTCAATTAACAAGTTTATCTGGAATAAAAATCGTTATAAAACATATTCCACTTCCATTTAGTGTAATAAGTAAAATGATAAATAAGGAAATCGCAGATTTAAAAGTAAGATATCAACAAGAAAATGATAAAACGTTACAAGAAAGAATAAGACTTGATTATGAATCTTTGGAACAATTTATTACAATGCTTGCTTCTACACAATCAAAAATATATGATTTTCAAATGCATATAATGGTTACTGCTGATTCACAAGATGATTTAGTAGCTAAAAAATTACAAGTAAAAAATTATTTAGAAGCTATGGAAATGAGAGCTATTCCTTTAAGATTTGAGCAAGAAAAGGTATTAAAATCTATAATCCCTATTTATCCAAAGCAAGAAATTGAAGATAGAATAGGAACTCCTATTCCTTCTCCAACAATTGCTGCAATGTATCCATTTATATTTGATAGTATAAAAGACCCAGGATTATCTACTTTACTTGGCGTGGATTTTTCTGGAGGAGTAATATTATTTAATCAATTCTTATATAAGATAAAAAAAGAAAATAATAGAAATAATGCAAATTTAATTATACTTGGTACATCTGGTAGTGGTAAAAGTACAGCTGCTAAACTAATGATAAGATCTCACTTACGTAATGGTGCTAAATTAGTAATGATAGATCCAGAAGGCGAACTTGAAGAAATGACTAAAAAATATGATGGTGATTTCATTGATTTAGGAAAGGGTGGAGAATATGGAATGATTAATCCACTCGAAGTTGTAGTTGATGCAGATGAAGAAGAAATGGCTCAAGGACTAGGATATACTGTTTTAACTAGAACTATACAAACAGTAAAGGCATTTTTAAAATATTATGATCCTAGTATTACTGAAGATGTTGTAAATATGTTTAGTGAAGTACTACAAGAAACATATAAAAGATTTGGTATTGATTTTAATTCTGATTTTACTAGATTTAAAAGCAATGATTTCCCGACTTTCTCAGATGTTTATACAACTATTAAAGGTAAACTTATGTCTATGACAGAAAAGACACAAGAAAGAAATGTAATGGAAATATTGGAGTTAAAAGTAAGACCTATTATTAATGAACTTAGATATTATTTTGATGGGCATACAACAATATCTCCAACTACTAATTTTATTGTGTTTAATATAAGAGAATTAATGAATGCAGATACTAATATTAGAAATGCTTTATTCTTTAATATTTTAAAATATGCTTGGAGTTTAACTCTTGATAAGAGTGTTGATACAATTCTTACAGTAGATGAAGCACATGTATTGTTAGGTTCAAATAACTCATTAGGAGCTGAATTCTTAGCTCAAATACAAAGAAGAGCTAGAAAGTATAATACTGGAACAATAATAATTACACAACAACCAAGTGATTTTACTGATCCAGCTGTTATAACACAAGGTAAAGCTATATTTGATAATGCTTCTTATTATTTAGTAATGGGACTTAAAAAACAAGCAGTAGAAGATTTATCAAAATTAATAGATTTAAATGAAAATGAAAAAGATAGTATAAAAAGATATTCTCAAGGTGAAGCTTTATTCGTATGTGGTAATAGAAGAATGCGAATTAACATAATTGTAACCGATGAAGAATTAGATTCGTTTGGTGAAGGCGGAGGATTATAATATAAGTAAAGTAGGTGATTCTAATGGATCAAAAAAACATTGAGGATAATGATTCTATAGTAGAATTACCTCAAGAATTAAATGAAATAGATAGTACACAAAGTGTACCAGAAGAAATAGAACAAATTGATGATTTTCCAGAATTAGAAACAGCAAATGAACCTTCATCTGTTTCTAATTTTGCAAATCGTGGTATAAACAAACTAGATGAAAAATTATCAAATAGTAAAAATAATAAAAATCCAGTTAATAAAATAAATAATGCTAATAACAAAAATTCTAATAATAAAATGCCTGGGTTAAATAAAAATAATTTAGGAAAAAACAAGCTTGGAAATAATAAATTAGCAAGTGCTTTAAATAAGCGAAGAGGCTTAAATAAAATACCCAAATTAAATTCTAATAGAAGTCAGTCTTTAGGATCTAATTCGGTACCAGGTGAAAACTCTGATACATCACCAGGCAAAAGTAGTCGTTTTAAAGATTTATTTGGTGGTAGGAAAAATAAAAGTGAAAATAAACCATCTTTTCAAAAACTTATAGTAAAATTTATAAAGAAAAATCCAGGTTTATTTTTATCAATTGCTATAGGATTCTTTTCATTTTTGATGCATTTTTTAGTGATTCTATTGGTTGTCTTAGCTGTTGCTTACGCTATTCAAGCTATTTCTAACGTAGTTACTGCCCTTGAAGAAACTGGTCAAAGAATATGGAATGCTATAACTTTAAATGGTTTTGAAACAGATCAGGGTGTTTATCTTAATAATATTGAAAATACAATGAATAGTTATATGAGTAATGAAAAATATTATGATAAAAGTACTGTTGATGAAGATAAAGTTAGATATTATACTAATACTGCTGTTTTTTACTCTAAGGTTGTTAATCCAGATATAGTTGATAAAAAATTAGACGATGATAAAAAAACAGATGATTCAAAGGATGAAGAAGTTACGGATGAAACTGGTACATTTATAGGTAGTTCTAGTGAATTAAAAAATAAATATGGAGCTGTAAAAGGAGATCCTAAAGATTTAATTAAGAATATGTTTGAATGTGGAACTTATTCTAATGGTGTTTTAACTAGCGAAAAATCGTGTGATAATGCAGATGGTGATACAAAGAAGTGGTATTTTTCTGAAGAAAAGTATAAAAATTATCTAACAGAAACTTATGTTCCAAATAAATATATAAACTGTGATAATTGTGATTATAAAAATTTGTCTGACGAAAGAAAAAAAGCCTTAGCAAGTCAAATGACAAATGAAATTATGAGTCAAGCCAAATCTTTTTACTCAACACATAATGCGGATGATAAAAGTAATTATACTGCATATAGTATTCAATCATCAGGTATTACTGTAAAAGACAAAGAAGGAAATGTAATTGGGAAATATTCTTTAAGTGAATATGTTGAAACAATTGTAGAAAGAGATGCTGCTAAATATAATGATGAAATAAAAAAAGCTTACGCTTTAACAATTATTTCAAAATTATTAGTTAATGTTTCTAATAATGAAATTGTAGAGGATAATTTTGATTCTAGTATTGTTACAGACAGTACTAAAAAAGCAGTTGCTTCTGTTATTAATTTAAAAATAATGAAAGATGGTAAGGTGTATTATTCTACATTTGATTTTGAGAAAGCTCAAAAAGTTGATCCACAAGAATATGTTGCAATTTTAAAGGCTTTGTTTGGCGATGATATTTCAATTGAAAAATCTATTTCTGATGGTTTGCAATTGGATTCAACTACTGGTTTTTATATGAGAGTAGAAAAAGCCAGTAATGTTCCAGGAACGGAAAGTTATGAAAATTATTACGGTAAAAATAAAATTGGATTAATTGGTGAATGTGCTTGGTATGCAACTAACAGAGCAAAAGAAATTACCAATACATTAGGGGTTTCCAAGTGGACTGATAGTGGTGATGGTGGAACTTTTTGTAATTTACCTCAAGCAAGCAATTATAAAACTTGTTGGCCAAGCAGAGGTGAAAAATGTTCCCCAAAACAAGGTGCGATAATATCTGGTGATTTTGGTGAATGGGGTCATGTTGGTATAATAGAAAAAGTAAATTCTGATGGAACATATAATTTAAGCCATGCCGCTGTAAAAAAAGGTGGTTGGGCACTTTCAAAAGGTTATAAGTATGTATCTCAAGTATATGATGATCCTGACTTTGGAACAAAAGTAAGTAGATTATCTAATTGTATTGATTATGGTAATACTGGTTGTGTATCATTTGAAAAACTTACAATGGCGGAGTTACAGGATTATTTTGGTCACAACATAGTATGTTATATATATTTAACGGAGCCTAAATAATGTATTTAATGTTTATTTCAAATTTGTCAAAGTGAAATATATATTTTGAAGGGAAAGATTTGTAATGAAAAAGATTATTCTTTTGATGACTATAGTATTATGTACTGCATGTAGTGCAGAATATAATTTAACTTTAAATGATAATTCTTTTAATGAAGAGTTGAATGCCATGAATATTGATAGTTCAAGTTATTATAATGAATTATCTGTACAAAGATTTCCCTTTAAATCACAGTATGGTACTTTAATTGATGCGGTTGCCCCTGTTGTAAGTGATAAATTCCCGGAAAGTAACAAAAAAGATATATCTAAGAATAATGAAAATAATATACAATATTTTTATGAATTTAATCTTGGAAATTATGGCGATTCAAATATTGCTAATTCTTGTTATGAATTCTTTTCAGTTGATGCTAAAGAAAATGAGGTTTCTATTTTAACTGGCAATAAATTTTATTGTTTCGATGTATATGAAGAATTAGATTCAGTAACTATAAATATAAATAGTAATTATAAAGTAATTCAATCCAATGCTGATAAAATTGTTGGTAAAAAACATACTTGGTATATTACAAGAGAAAATGCTTCTAATAAACCTATAATTTTTGTTTATGATAAAAGTAAAAAAAATATGACAATCATGCAATATCTAATAGATAATGTTCCATTAGTGGTAGTTGTTGGTACAACACTTATGTTAGGTGGTATTACATTTTTGATAATTAATACAAAAAAGAAAAAAGCTAATAAAATTTAATTGAAAGAAAAAATAAAAAATGTTAATATATATATAGCATTTTTTATGTCTGTATGGAGGCTTGTTATGAAATTAAAACTTAGAGTAGAATCAAAAGATTTAAAAATATTTTTCATATTTAGCATAATACTTTTGTATTTTGCAGCAATATTAGTATTAAATTTATCATCATTTGCAAACGATGGTACATTTCATGGATTTAATCCGTTACCCGCTTTTCAACCTAAATATTTATTAGCTACAATATGTGTTTATATAGGTGTTTTAGCTGTCATTTTAACAGGAGTTTCTTCAAAAATTTTTGAAAGAGAAAAAGGTGTGGGTTTAGAATTAGGTAAAAAAGATGAAAAAGGTTATTCACGTTGGTGTAAAGACAAAGAGATGAAAAATTCTAGTAATATTGTTGTTGTTAAACCAATAGATGATAATATTTCAAAAGGTGGTATACCAATTTATAATAATGGCAAAGAAATATGGCTTGATACTGGTGGATATCATAATATGATAATAGGATCAACTGGTAGTGGTAAATCACAAGCAATTTCATTCCCTTTTATTAGAGTTATGGCAAAAGCAGGAGAATCAATGATTGTAACAGACCCTAAAGGTGAGTTATATGAGGGAACTGCAAAAGAACTAGAAAAAAGAGGATATAACATAATTCTTTTAAATTTCCGTGATCCAGAAAAAGGTAATTGTTGGAATCCATTTTCAATTCCATATAAATTATATCAACAAGGAAATACAGATAAAGCTATAGAATTATTGGAAGACTTAGCAAAAAATATACTTTATGATGAAAATAATAAAGGTCAAGATCCATTCTGGGAAAATACATCTGCAGATTATTTTTCAGGATTAGCATTTGCTTTATTTCAAGATGCAGCCGAAGATGAAGTAAATATTAATAGTATTAATTATATGGCAACAGTTGGAGAAAATAAAATAGGTGGAACAACATATATAAAAGAATATTTTAATAGTAAACCTACCACTTCAACAGAAAGTATAAAAGTTAATGCCACTATAAGTGCTCCAAGTGAAACAAAAGGAAGTATTTTATCTGTATTTAATCAAAAAATTCAATTATTTTCTTCACGTGAAACATTATCAGAAATGCTTGCGCATAATGATTTTGATATGGAAGATATTGGTAGAAAAAAAACAGCGGTATTTATTGTAATTCAAGATGAAAAGAAAACTTATCATTCACTTGTTACAATTTTCTTAAAACAATGTTATGAAACATTAGTTAGAGTTGCACAAGAAAATCCAGGTGGAAAATTAAAACATAGAACTAATTTTTTACTTGATGAGTTTGCTAACATGCCACCTCTTTCTGATGTTGATGCTATGGTATCTGCAGCACGTTCTAGAAATATTAAACTTTCATTTATAATTCAGAACTTTTCACAATTAAATGATGTTTATGGAAAAGAAAAAGCCGAAACTATTAGAGGAAACTGTGGTAACACAATTTATTTGCTAAGTACAGAACTTGCGGCTTTAGAAGAAATTAGTAAAATGTGTGGAGATGTTAAGTCAAAGAAAGATGATAAAACTGACTCAAGACCACTTGTAACAGTAACAGATTTACAAAACTTTAAAGAAGAAGATGCTTTAATTTTAAGATCAAGAATGCGTCCTTTTAAAACAAAGTTAAAATTTGATCATAAAATTGAATGGGGAATGACAAAAGAACCAGCACTATATCCAACAAGAACTAAACTTCCTGTTAAAATATTTGATTTGAAAGCTTTTGTTCAAGCAAAAAAAGATGAAAAAATAAATGAAATGATGAAAGGCATGAGTGAAAATTCTGATTTCCCACCATTGTTTGGTATGCCTGATATGTCAAACAAAAATTCAAAACCATCTTTAAATGTTGATGATTTAGTTAAAAAAATAGATGCTAAAATAGCAGAACTCGAAGAAGAAGAAAGACTTGAAAAAGAAAAATCTAAGGAAAATAAAATAATAGAAGAAGAAAAAACAGTTGAAAAAAATAAGGATATAATAGTTGAACAAAAAAGTAATTCTGTAAATACTAATATAAGTGAAGACATAACTGATGACCAATTTTTTGATGATTTCTTCAATGATGAATAATAAAATTAACAGTATATAACAGTATATTTACTGTTTTTTTTATGATATAATTAATTATAGTTAGAGGTGAATTTATGAGAAAAAAAAGTTATTACTTTATATTTATATTTATTTGTATTTTTTGTTGTATTATTAGAGTAGATGCGGAGGAAACTTTTAGTAATACAGTCTGTAATATTGGAAGTACAGATGGATTGTTATATTCAAATGATTGGTCTTTCGTTTTAATTAAACCGCCTGTGAATGATTTGCCACCAAATGTTGATTTGGATAAAAATAAAGCAGTTTATGTTTTTAATTATTCTGTTATTCAGATTAACAATAAAGATAATGGTAATAGTATATATACAGGTGATTCTATAGGAAATGTTGATAACATAGGATCTGACGCTAAATTTGCTAATTTGGGAACAGGTAAGGATGGAATGTATTCTACAGATGAACTTATTAAATTATTAAATTCTGCGAAATGCCCTAATTATGTTTATGCAGCATCTAGTCTTGAAAAGCAAAAAATAGAATTTATTTTTTCTAGTAAAAAAGTTGATAATGCAAAAGAAATTTTTGAAAAAGCGGGTTACTATGTTCTATTTGAACAAAATGGTGGATCAAATTTAGATGATGAAAATATTAAAAATTTTGAAAATAATTTAAATGATATGAAGTCAAAACTTGAAGAATATAAAAAAGGCAATTGGGGTGAAAAATATAACGAAAAGTGTAGCAATCTTACATATTTTGGTGGTGCTGAGTCTAATGTTATGATTACATACTATGAGAAGTATAAGGCTTTATTACCCGATTCATATAACAAAAGTGAAGCAGAAAAAATATATAAAGAATACAAGAATAAAAAATGTGCTTTATCTTCTTCAAGAGATAATAATAAAGATAATGATATGGATTTATCAGGATGTATAATAGATAAAGGAACGCAATCAATTATTGCTTGGATAATGAATTTTATAAGAATTGGTGGAGTAATACTATTAGTAGTACTTGGAATGCTTGATTTTGTAAAAGCAGCAGCATCAGGAGAACAGGACGAAATGAAAAAAAGTAAATCCAAATTTGTTAAAAGATTAATTGCATGTGTCATACTATTCTTTGTACCAATAATAGTAGATCTATTAGTTGGATTAGTTAATCTTGGAAGTGGAGAAAGTTGTAATTCATCTAAATCTTCTGATACAAGTATAAATGATAATTAATTAAAAAAAATTAACCTGTATTTTGAATTGAACCCCAAAAGTTGGACAGTTGATTAATAGTTTCTAATTAGAGGATTGTAACTTGTAATTTACAGGAGACAGTCCTTTTAATTTTACTTTAATTCTATCATAATTGTAGTAATTAATATAGTCGTCTATCGCTAAGATTAATTTATCTATATTTTTATATTTATCTTCTTGATCATAAAACATTTCTGTTTTAAGTAATCCAAAGAAATTTTCCATCATGCCATTATACATACTATTTCCTTTTCTTGACATTCTTTGTTTTATACCATTGTTTTTTAATCTTTGTTGATAGGATTGGTGTTGATATTGCCAACCTTGATCTGAATGAAATATTAATCCTTCTAGATTTTTGCCATCAAATGCTTTATTAAGCATATCATTTATTTGTTCTAAATTAGGTGATTTAGAAGTATTATAAGATATTATTTCACCATTATATCCATCTAATATTGGTGATAAATAACATTTCTCACCGCGAAGATTAAATTCAGTTACATCAGTATACCATTTTTGATTAGGTTTTTCTGCATTAAAATCTCTCTCGATTAAATTATCAGCAATTTTACCGATGGTCCCTTTATAAGATGAATATTTTCTTTTATTTCTTTTTAGTGGCTTCAAACCTAATTTAACCATTATTCTATAAAATTTTTATTAAAGTCAATATAAAAATGTACAAAAAGTTGAAAATAAAAATGTACAAAAA